>NZ_JBEOOU010000001.1:0-687525 GCF_040309405.1 Psychrobacter sp. W2-37-MNA-CIBAN-0211 | reverse complement strand
ACCATCAGCGATGGCAACGGCGGCACGGCCACGGCAACAGAGACGATCACCGTCACGCCTGTGAACGATGCCCCAGTCGTTTCGGCAGCTTCAACCCGAGTCTCGGAAGAAGGTCTCATTTCTCAAGGAGGTATTGTCGATACAGCAGGAAGTAACGACACTACAGACAATGCGACTTCAACAGGTGAGATCACATTCACTGATGTTGATAACGTGTCTATTGCTGACTTTAACATTGAGTTGACAGGACCAAGTGGTATCACCGTTCAGGGTAATGCTGTTACATGGACGTGGAATGATGCTACAGACACTCTAACCGGTCAGGCCGTGTTGGCTGCAGGTGAACCCGCAATTGATGTGATGACTATACAAGTCAATGACATTACAGCTAACGGCTCTGATTTTGTTGCATCTTACGATGTAACGCTATTGCATGCTATTGATCATCCAACCAATAATACTGAAGACGAGCTTGATGTGACATTCGGCGTAGTTGTCAATGATGGTAATGATGACTCACTAATTGCGGATCTGGTGGTTACCGTTGAAGACGATCGTTCTTTGTTGGCTGAAGGACCTATCGATGTCAGCTTGAATACTGTCAGTTCAAATTTATCTATTATCTTAGATGTATCGGGTAGTATGAATGCACTTGCAGATGCTAATGATCCAAATAGTGGTACCCGCTTAGATGTTGCTAAAGCCGCGATGATTAGGTTGATTGATGGTTATGCTGAGTTTGGTGATACGATGGTACAGATAACTCTATTTTCATCTACGGCTGAAACCCAAGATTTATGGATGACTGTCGATGATGCAAAAATATACGTTAACAGTATTCCGGGTACCGGTGGTGTTACCAACTATGATGCAGCCCTCGATATCGGTATGGAAGGCTTTAATAATCCTGGTAAAATTGTTGGTGCTCAGAATTATTCTTACTTCTTGACAGATGGCGAGCCGTCTGCAGCACAAGGTGGGGTCGATTCACTATCGGGTAATGCTTCTGTAGCTGACCCTAACGATTTTGGTATTCAACCGAATGAAGAGATTATTTGGACAGATTTTTTAACAGCTAACAGCATTAAGTCGTATGCCTATACGTTTGGATCGGACTTTCCGATTGATGCTGTATTACCCATTGCTTATGATGGACAGCAAGGAGTAGATAATGATGGTCTTGCCGATAAAGTAAATGATATAAGTGAGTTGGGTAATGTTTTAATTGATTCGCTTAGTGATCGCCAACCTAAAGTTAGTAGGGACTTGATTAGAGGAAGTCTCTCATCAGACACTGTATCTGAATATGGGTATGGAGCAGATGGCGGCAATGTCTTAAATATTACGATAGATGGCACCACCTACGTATATAGTTCTACTGACGGTAGCATAACTGTACAAGGTGATAATCGTTCCACTTACGATCAAGCAACAACGACAGTAACTATCAGTACGCTTACTGGAGGTGTTGTATTACTGAACTTTGAAACGGGTATTTTTGAGTATCAAGCTAGGGCCACAGATATCGGCTACCAAGAGAATATTGCCTTTTCAGTACAAGATAACGATGGCGATATCGTGTCTGCTACACAGGTATTAAATATTACTCGTAACGTTGATAATGACTATCTAGTAGGTACTAACCAAGCTGAAACGTTAAGTGGCGGTTTAGGAGATGATACTTTAATTGGTCTGAGCGGTGCAGATACCCTATTAGGTGGTGATGGTAATGATATTTTGATATTTGATAGAGATGATGTGTTAATCGATGGCGGTCAAGATATTGATACTTTAATAATTAACGATCCGAGTATTGTCGCTAATCTTGATTTGACTAATGTCACTAACTTTGAAAGCATTAATATGACCAATAATACTGCTCAAACGCTAAATCTAGGATTGAGTGATGTTATCAGTATGACTGATGCTAATAATCAGCTGTTTATCAAAGGTGATAGTGTTGATACTGTCAATATATCAGGTATGACTAAGTCTGGTACTTCCGATCAAGTTGGTTATGATTTGTACCAAGACAGTGGTAATCTGGCAAAGTTATATATTCAGAACTCTATAGATGATAACGTTGTCTAATAATAAGGTATAATTAATGATAAAAGCGCTCCTAAAGGGGGCGCTTTTTGATACATAAAACCAGTGTTATTCAGGCTATAGTTGAGGCAATTCAAAAATTTATGGTGTGTTAAACATATTACAAATACTCACGGTTAGCGCCATGATCAAAAGATCAAACACGCCCTAATACAAAACCATTAAGCCCTAATACAAAATCATCAATAAGGCACATCGCTATGGAACAAGCACAAAACGCTGTAGAACACAGACCTGTATTCATGCCCAAAGTCAACAGTGACAATTTGGTAAAAACGGATATGGTTAGGTTTGAGCGGCATGTGGGATTTGCAACTAGACAGAAGAAAAAGTCCATCAATGACCTGCAACAAGTCATTCGTAAAAAATATGGATTTAAGCAAGTGTTAGAGCTGTCGAGCAAATCTGGCAATAAGTTGAGTTTTCCACTAAGCCCGTTCAGCTTAAAGATCACTGATGAGCATGATGGTAATCAATACAGTGTCGAAAATGCCTTTCAAGCCAGCATGGTTTTTGAGGACGGTGGGCCTTACCTTGACTTGCTGACAGTACCGCCAAGACAAGCCAGAAAGGACGAGCGATTAACTACCTCAGGAGAACTCACTGGCTATAATTATTTTGGTATGGAGTGGGGTGTAGAGCCGTTAACCGTGTTTTATGATTGGTTGTATGTAAATGCCCTAAAGCAAAATCCTCAGCTGAACGAGGAAGTGATGCAATATCAGGCCTTTACTGATATCACCTTTAATCCCAAAAAATCCATCCATTGCGCGGCCTATGCATTGGCTCTGTTTGTGGCGCTCAATAAACGAGAGTTGCTCGATAATATTGAAGACCCAATAGCGTTTTATAATTTATGTGATGAGTTCAAAGTCAGTAATACTGAGCAGCTTTTGGAAGAGGGTTGGGTCTAATGGCTAGACAGAATATGCTTTAATACGCATAGTCAAAACACCCTAAAAACGCTACGGCACTGCTGATCTCAGTTTTTCTTGCTTGCGCAGACAGAGGCTACAAAAAATTGATATCAGCAATGCATGATGTATCGATATTATTTTTCACTGACTATAGTTCAAATGTTTAAACACCACTCCCAATCCGCTCAGCCAATGCCTGCAACTTTGGCACAATCATCGCCGCATAGTCGGCGCTTTCCCAGTTGGCGCTTGGCACACTGGCATTGAGCGAATAAGCGTATTGTCCTGTTGCGACATCATACACCCCAACAGCGACTGCCAATATGTCTGTAGAAAACTCCCCATCTGATACGGTATAGCCGTATTTTTCATAATGCTCTGCTGCGCTGGCTAGGGCGGTTTGCGCATGGTTATAATCCTCTATAGACAAATGCTCTTTTAGATTGCTAATGATAACCGCCTGTCTTGCTTGCGAGCTTGCCGCATAAAAAGCACGTCCAATGGCAGTGCGTGCGACGGGTACGGCTGAGCCAACTTGTAAATTGACCGATAAGCGTGCAGGGCTACGACAGCAGGCGTGATAGCGCATCTCTCCTTCGACTTCGGTTGCCAAATTCACCGATACTTCATTGCTGCTGGCGAATTGCCGTAATAGTGGCTCAGCATACGAGACCATATCATGGCGACTCCACGCGATGGCGCTTAGCCGTACAGCACTACTGCCCAATTGATACTGTCCGTATTCATTCGTACGTAAAAACCCAAGCGTGGTCAACGTATGGATAAGGCGAGTAACGGTCGCTTTTGGCAGATTTGTCATCTGACACAATTGCTGATGGGTGAGCCGCTCATGATGCTCAAAAGCGGCCAGCAATATCAATCCGCGACCCAGTGCCGTCACAAATTGTCGGTCATTATCCTCCTTGCTTTGGCTCATTATTCCATGCATTCGTCTCAGTAGCGGGGTAGCTGTCGATAAGGGTGTTGTCATTTTATACTCATCTTTTTTTTATAAAGGTTTACAGCGGGGCTAAATTTTGCTTAAATGGTTTTAAATTATGAAACTAAGTTTCGCACAGCGGAATTACTAAGTCAATGATTAGGGCGTGTCTTTATTTCAAAAATGATTATAAAAATGAGATAAATGGCCGTCAAACAAGGAAAATAGTGCAGATAATACTGTGGTATTGACCAACTATTTGACGCGGTTTGACAATATTTAGCCATTTTTAATTTATTTAGATGTCTATCGCTTGAATTGAAGAGATGCCCTAGTTAGACCAAACGATGTATCAATCACTACTCGTCAGTCAGGATGACTGATACCAAGGAGATCCACATGGCAACATCTACCAGCCCACGCTTTGATTGGGAAGATCCTTTTTTATTACGCGACCAGCTCACTGAAGAAGAGCGCATGGTCACGGACAGCGCCCGTCAGTTTTTTCAAAAAGAGCTGATGCCGGGCATCGTTGAGGCCAATCGCAATGAAAATTTCGATCGTAATATCATGCGTCAAATGGGTGAAATGGGCTTACTTGGCGTGACTATCGAAGGTTACGGCTGTGCTGGTTTATCCAGTGTTGCCTATGGTCTGATTGCCAAGGAAGTGGAAGCAGTTGACTCTGGATACCGCTCTGCAATGAGCGTACAGTCAAGCTTGGTTATGCATCCTATTTGGGCATATGGCACCGAAGAACAAAGAGAGCGTTATTTGCCTAAGCTTGCTTCAGGCGAATATGTCGGTTGCTTCGGTCTGACTGAGCCAGATTCGGGTTCTGATCCGTCATCAATGTCTACTCGTGCGCGCGCAGTCGATGGCGGTTATGAGTTGACGGGTAATAAAATGTGGATTACCAACAGTCCTATCGCTGACGTGTTTGTCGTGTGGGCAAAAGATGATGCTGGCGAGATTCGCGGTTTTGTTTTAGACAAAGGTATGAAAGGGTTATCAGCACCGAAAATTGAAGGCAAATTCTCATTACGTGCCTCAGTCACGGGTGAGATTGTCATGGACAAAGTATTCGTCCCTGAAGCCAATGCTTTTCCAGATATCCGTGGCCTAAAAGGGCCATTTGGCTGCTTAAATAAAGCCCGTTATGGTATCGCTTGGGGTTCAATGGGTGCCGCTGAATTCTGCTGGAAAGCGGCTCGTCAATACACGCTAGATCGTAAGCAGTTTGGTCGTCCATTGGCAGCAACGCAGTTGGTACAGCTAAAGCTGGCTAATATGCAGACTGAGATCACCTTAGGTCTACAAGCGGCATTACGTGTTGGCCGTTTGATGGATGAAGACAACGCAGCGCCTGAGATGATTTCACTCATTAAGCGTAATAACTGCGGCAAGGCACTTGATATCGCTCGTATCGCGCGTGATATGCATGGCGGTAACGGTATCTCTGATGAGTTCCATATCATCCGCCACGTGATGAACTTGGAAGCTGTCAACACTTATGAGGGCACGCATGACATCCATGCGCTTATCCTAGGCCGAGCACAGACGGGCATTCAAGCATTCTTTTAAGCGCTTTTAGCTAATAGTGTTTGGTACAACCGTATTCTGTGACGTACGTTATTGTTTTGCTTTTTACGAAGCATTTATAGGCAGTAGCGTACGTTTTTCAGTTGTTCTTCATGATTCAACCGTTAAGCAGCTAAATGATGAAGAACAATTTTATGATCAAAAAATCAAAGAACACACGACACAATAAGGGATGATTATGATTGATATGGCTAATATGCCAGAGGGCGCATTGCATGGTATTAAGGTGCTCGATTTATCGAGAGTGCTGGCGGGGCCTTCTTGTACCCAAGTGCTTGCTGATCTTGGTGCCGAAGTCATTAAAGTTGAGCGTCCTCATATCGGTGATGAAACGCGCCATTGGGCACCGCCAACATTCAGCGATGATACGTCCGCTTACTACGCCACTATTAACCGCAATAAAAAATCTCTTACGGTAGATATTACCATGCCAGCAGGGCAGACCATTATCAAGCAGCTGATCGCTGACAGTGATATTTTGGTCGAGAATTTTAAAGTCGGCGGTCTGAAAAAATACGGCTTGGATTACGACAGCCTAAAGCAAGACAATCCGCGTCTGATTTATGCGTCATTGACGGGTTTTGGGCAGACAGGACCAGATGCCAAACGCCCAGGTTACGACTATATTGTCCAAGGATTATCAGGGCTAATGAGCATTACAGGTCCGAGTGATGGCGAACCGCATAAGGTTGGTGTGGCAGTCGTCGATTTGTTTGCAGGCTTACAGCTGACGATTGGCATTCAAGCAGCATTATTGGCGCGTCAAAATACTGGACTTGGTCAACACGTTGATGTAGCACTGCTTGACAGTGCTCTGGCGATGTTAGCTAATGTCGGTATGAATCATTTGGCCTCAGATAAGATACCACCGAGATTGGGTAATCAGCATCCCAATATCGTCCCTTATCAAGTGTTTGCTGGTCAGGGTGAAGCACATTTCATTTTAGCGTGTGGTAATGACAGCCAGTTTGCCAAATTGTGTGAGGTATTAGAAGTTAATTGGCATACCGACAGCCGTTTTGCGACCAATCCACAACGCGTTGCCAATCGTACGCTGCTATGTGGCGAGCTGGTTAATAAGTTTGCTGAGCAACCACGCAACTATTGGCTAGAGGTATTAGATCAAGCAGGCATTCCATGCGGTGCGATTCATAACGTGGCTGAAGCTTTGGCCATGCCGCAAGCACTGGCACGTGAAATGATAGTTGATTTCACCACGCAAGGCAGTCCTGTGCGCGCACTGGGCAATCCTATCAAACTATCCGCATCGCCGGTCACTTATCGTACGCCACCACCACAATTGAGCGAGCATACCGATAGTACGCTTGCTGATTTGGGCTATGACAGTGAGATGATTGCTAAGCTAAAAGCGGATGGGATTGTTTAGGGCATATCCTCAATTTAAACGGCATCGATCAAATGCCAAGTTAGCTTTTTGATTTTTTGCTCAAAAAGCTAAGCCAAATTCTCCGCCTTAAAACCCAAACGCTGTTCAATTTGTTCAGCCAATTCAATCAGCACAGCACTCACCTCAGCATACTTAGACTCGTATTCTGCCTGCAAAAAGCTAACCGCCATACCTGCAACGGCATTGCCTGAAGCATTGCGGATATAAGTACCCAAACAGTACATACCTTCGCGTAATTGCCCGTCATCGAGTGAAATACGACTGTCATGAATGGCGCTTAGCTCAGCAGATAAGCTTACAAAGTTATCGACACCATTTGGTGTGAGCGGCTGAGGAAAGATACCTTCGTACAAAGATTCGATGGTTTGCATTGAGAGCGTAGACAACAGCGCTTTACCAGTCGCTGAAAATACTGCCGGTACGCGCACACCAGCACGGAAAGTAAAACCAAGCGGGGCAGGCGTTTCGTGACAGGCTAAAAAAACAACTTCGCCCAAGTCCAATTTAGACAAGGTTACAGTATGTTGTAGCAAGACAGGGTGTTGGACGATGAGGTCTTTAAATAACTGTATGACCCCTTGCTGCTGCTCATACTTGCCAGCCCAATACATCAAGTAGGAGCCTAAGTGAAAGCGGCTGTCACTATCTTTATAGATGACATGCTTGCCCAATAAGCTTTGCAATATATTATGGGTTGAGCTACGCGGCAGTTTTAATTGCTTGGCGATATGAGCGGCAGTCAAGGGTTGTTGACTTGCCGTAATTAAATCTAAGATTTGAAAAGTTTTGTCCAATGCTGGAACGGCTGTTGTGCTCATAAGTTGCCTATCAGAAAGTAAAAATAAAAATAGTGAAGATAATATTCAAAATAATCTTAATAAAGGTTGCAAAGAGTGGTGCATCATTCTTATAATGATGTCTCATATATAGAATTAACGTTCAGTATATTGAACAAATTACAGATGAGCAATAATTATTACTGACTGACCGTTTTGATTTTATTCTCTTGTAATGAGCTATTCAACAATGGATGGTGTTGCCGTTTTTTTTAAATGGCATCGTTTTTAGTTGCCATTTTGAATTGCCACATTGTTCAATAGCTTACTCATAATAAATGCGCAAATCACGACCAACATGGAGTGTTACGATGCCAAAAAATACGCTAACCCTATCAAATCCAGATTTACTCAAACAATCTTGCTTCATTAAAGACGGCTGGCATGCTGCTAGTGATGACGCTGTGCTTGATGTAAACAATCCTTTTAATGGCGACCTCATCGGTACCGTACCAAGTCTCACCACAGAAGATGTCAACGAAGCCGTTGCTTATGCTCATGACGTCCAAGCGGATTGGGCAGCAAAAACAGCCAAAGAACGTGCAGAGTTATTGCAAAAGTGGGCTGATCTGATCGATGCCAATAAAGAAGATTTGGCCATCATCATGACCGCTGAGCAAGGCAAGCCGCTGACTGAGTCACGCGGTGAAGTAGGCTACGCCAATAGCTTTATCCGTTGGTTTGCCGAAGAAGGCAAGCGCGTTTACGGTGATGTGATTCCTGCCAATAGCACACAGCTACGCCACGTCGTCCTTAAGCAGCCAGTCGGTGTTTGTGCCGCTATCACGCCTTGGAACTTCCCAGCTGCGATGATCACGCGCAAAGTTGCTCCTGCACTAGCAGCAGGCTGTACGATTATCGTCAAACCTGCTACTGAGACACCGTATTCTGCATTGGCGCTAGGCGTATTGGCTGAGCAAGCGGGTATTCCAGCTGGCGTCATTCAAGTAGTGACTGGCAAATCTTCGGTCATTGGTGAGATCTTAACGGGTGATGCCCGCATTCATAAATTGTCATTTACAGGCTCTACAGAAGTAGGCCGTACGCTGATGGCACAATGTGCGCCGACTATCAAAAAGCTATCGTTAGAGTTAGGTGGCAACGCACCATTTATCGTCTTTGATGATGCCGATCTCGAAAAAGCCGCTACCGGCTTAATCGCTTCCAAATATCGTAATGCTGGTCAGACCTGTGTCTGCGCCAACCGCGTATACGTGCAAGACAGCATCAAAGATAAATTTTTAGACGTCTTTGTCAAAAAAGTCGCTGAGTTGAAGGTCGGTAACGGTTTAGAAGAAGGCGTCGATATAGGCCCTCTTATCAACAAAAAAGCGTTAGATAAAGTACAAGCCTTGCTCAAAGATGCGCTAGATAAAGGGGCAAAACTGGTCACTGGCGGTAGTGTCAACGCTGCTTCAGAACTGACTTATAACCCAACGGTTATTACAGATATTAGCAGTGATATGGATATCGCCTCTGAAGAAATCTTTGGACCGATTGCGACCATCTTTACGTTCAAGGATGAAGCAGAAGTTATTCGTGCTGCTAACGATACTATTTATGGCTTGGCCGCTTACTTTTACAGTAGCGACTATGCACGCTCATGGCGCGTTACCGAAGGTCTGGAGTACGGCATCATCGGTCACAATACTGGTTTGATTTCTACCGAAGTTGCCCCATTTGGCGGCGTCAAGCAGTCTGGATTTGGCCGCGAAGGTTCAAAATACGGTATCGAAGACTATGTCACGACCAAATACTGGTGTTCTGATATCAGCTAATAGCCCATAACGTAATTAGTTGGCTACCTAGTCAGAAAAGCAAAAACTAGCAAAAGTTTTTAGATATCTGTGGTGTTTTATGTCAAATAAACACCATTCGATATCTACTGAGTACAAAGACAAACATCAAATAAACCGCCAATCACTAGATGGCACTTATGTTACGAACAAAGAAAAGGACATTTCTATGACGACTACCAATCAATCATTACTTGAGCGCCGCAAAGCTGTTTTACCAACAGGGTTGGGTGTTGCCTTTCCTATCTTTGCAGAAAGAGCAAAGAACTCAGAAGTTTGGGACGTGGAAGGCAATCGTTATATCGATTTTGTTGGTGGTATTTCAGTATTGAACACCGGTCACAGCCATCCAAAAATCACCCAGCGTGTCCATGAGCAGCTCGACAAATTTACCCATACTGCTGCACAAATGATTAACTATGAGTGCTATGTTGATTTGGCTGAAAAGCTGTGCGAAAAAGCCCCTATCAGCGGTGATACCAAAGCATTCTTTTTGACCACTGGCGCAGAAGCGGTTGAAAACTGTATCAAGATTGCTCGTGCTAAAACCCGTCGTCCAGGCATCATCTCTTTCGTTGGTGGTTGGCATGGCCGCACCATGATGTGTATGAGCTTGACTGGTAAAGTCTTGCCATACAAAAAGAACTTTGGCCCGATGCCAGGTCCTGTGTTTCATGCGTTATTTCCAGCAGAAGAGTTGAACGTCACCGAAGCACAAGCATTGCATAGTCTTGAGATGATTTTTCAAGCGGATATCGATCCTAGTGAAGTGGCAGCGATGATTATCGAGCCAGTACAAGGTGAGGGTGGTTTCCATCAAGTGACACCATCATTTGCCAAATCTTTGCGTGATATCTGTGACGAGCATGGCATCGTCTTGATTTTTGATGAAGTACAGTGTGGTTTTGCGCGTACGGGTACGTTGTTTGCCACTGAGCAACTAGGCGTTGAGCCTGATTTGATGACTGCTGCCAAGAGTTTGGCAGGTGGATATCCTATCTCTGCGGTCATCGGTCGTGCTGACATCATGGATGCCCCGCAAGTAGGCGGCTTGGGCGGTACTTATTCTGGTAATCCACTTGCTTGTGTGGCAGCGCTTGCGGTCATGGAAGTCATCGAAGAAGAAAACTTGCTTGAGCGAAGCATTGAGATTGGTGACAAAATCGAAGCTTTCTTAAAGGACTTAAACTTAAGCAGTATCGGTCATATTCGTCATAAAGGTGCAATGCTAGCGTTTGAATTGATCGATAGCGAAGGCAAGCCTGATGCCGCAGCCGCAAACAATCTGAAAGCAAAATCATTCGAGCAAGGTTTGCTACTAGCGTCTTGTGGTATGTATGGCAATGCCATTCGTGTGATGGTGCCACTGACGGTCGAAGATGAAGTGCTACAAGAAGGTCTTGATATCATTAAAGGCATCTTAACGGCTTAATAAGTATCGAGCCAATAGTTGATAGAGCAGCAAGATTGCCCCTATGGCACTCGCTTTGAGTACATTTTTTACAACGGCGCCTTGCAAGTCAAGACGCCGTTGCTGTCTCTGCTATTTGAATATCGAACAAATAGTGTAGTCAAGGAATTTTAAATCGCTACAAGGCGACCGACCGCAGATATTACACTGAGTACATCTAGGGCGGGTAACACAGTAGCGGTTTAAAAGTGCTCTGACTATACGTAACAGCTTGGATCAAAAGGTATATATGATAATTATGATGGGTGCTATCCCACTAAACAAAACATAGTGTGGCCGTAAAGGGTTAACACGGATGACACACAGACAAGGAGCAAGTTATGTCTGAATTAAAAAAAACGTTAGGGACGCTAGATATTATCGCCTTAGCATTTGGTGCTATGGTTGGCTGGGGCTGGGTGGTTTTAGCTGGCGGCTGGATTTTATCTGCCGGTACGTGGGGCGCAATGCTGGCGTTCTTTATCGGTGGTTTGGCAGTGATACTGATTGGTGTGACTTATGCTGAGCTGGCGGCCTCCATGCCGATTACGGGCGGTGAGCATACTTATACCCATCGAGCGCTGGGGGTGAATGTGTCCTTTATTTGCTCATGGAGTATTCTATTCGGGTATTTCTCAGTGGTCGCCTTTGAGGCGGTTGCCTTGCCGACAGTCGTAGAGTATTTTATTCCCAATTATAACCAAGGCTATCTCTGGACGATTGCAGGTTGGGACGTCTATGCTACTTGGGTGGGCGTCGGGATGTTGGGTTCAATCATTGTGACTTGGCTCAATATTCGTGGTATGGAAGTCAGTGCGTGGTTCCAAAAAACGGCGGTATTGGGCATTTTATTCGTTGGTACGTTACTGTTCATCGGTGCTGTCTTATTCAATCCTGAGAGTTCAAATTCGATACAAGCGCCAGCCTTTATTGGCGGTGCCGCAGGCGTCATGGCTGTTATCGTGATGGTACCCTTTATGTTTGTGGGCTTTGATGTTATTCCACAAGCAGCAGAAGAGATTGATTTGACTCGTCCTAATATTGGCAAGTTTTTGATTCTCTCTATCGTTGTTGCGGTGATGTGGTATGTGGGTATCGCTTGGAGTGTGGGCACGACTTTGCCACTTGTACAAGCAGAAAACTCAACCCTCGCTACTGCTGATGCGATGACCAATGCGTGGCAAGGAAAATGGGCAGGTATCTTGTTGGTTATTGGCGGTGTACTGGGTATCTTGTCAAGCTGGAATGCTTTCTTGATCGGTGGTAGTCGTCTGCTTTATGCCATGTCAAAAGCACGTATGTTGCCAGCCTTTTTAAGCAAGCTGCATCCAAAATATAATACGCCATCAAATGCAATCTTATTAATCGGTGGTTTGGCGACACTAGCGCCATTGTTTGGTCGTAAAATGCTGGTGTGGATCGTAGATGCCGGTGGTTTTGGTATCGTGATTGCTTATACTTGTGTGGCGATATCATTCTTAGTTCTACGCTACCGCGAGCCTGATATGGTACGTCCATTCAAAATACCCGCAGGCAAGCTTGTCGGTATGGTCACGATTGCGCTTAGCATTGGTATGTTGATGTTGTATATGCCAGGTATGCCATCGGCACTAACCGCCATTGAGTGGTGGATTTTCTTTGGTTGGACTGTTTTAGGTATTGCATTATATGGCTATGCAAGAGTGAAATATCCAGGCATTAGTGAGTCGATTATGGCAGAAGAGCTGCGTGAATTAAAAATCGTCAATCAATTGTGGTTAAAAGATAACCCACCTAAGCGCTAAGATTTTCGATAAGATATTTTTTCATCAATGATCACTCAACAAAAAGCCTAACATTAAATGTTAGGCTTTTTGTTTATCTAAGAAAACGCTATCGATTACGATTTATCACGAATCAACTTATAGTTTAAAAATTCAGTGATACCAAGGGTACCAAGCTCGCGACCAAATCCAGAGCGTTTAACGCCGCCGAATGGGGTATTGGCCTCACTACCAGAAGGCGCGTTGATAGTCACCATACCGACATCTAATTGCTCAGCAATCTCTGCTGCCAATGCTGCGTCTTGAGTTTGAATGGAGGCACCTAGACCAAATGGTACGTCATTGGCAATTTTGATAGCATGCGCAATGTCATTCGCTTTGTAGATAACGGCGACAGGACCAAATAGCTCCTGACGATAGACATCCATTGAGTCATCAACATCTGCCAATACCGCAGGGGCAAACCAAGCACCTGGCTTGTCTTTAACGATGCCACCCTCGACTAATACCGTTGCACCGGCTTTGACAGCACTGTCTAACTGCTCTTGCAAATTGTTTGCTGCCGCCTTCGAAGACATCGGGCCAATGAAAGTATCTTCATTTTGTGGATCAGCTAGGGTCATGCCACGTACGGCGTCGGTAAAGCCTTTAACAAACTGGTCGTACACGCTTTCGACGATGATTAAGCGTTTAGCAGCATTACAAGCCTGCCCAGTGTTACCAAAACGACCTACGATTGCACCTTGTACGGCCTGCTCGATGTCAGCATCCGCTGCGACGATATAGGCATCGGAGCCACCAAGCTCTAAAACGACCTTTTTGAGAGCGCCACCAGCTACTTTTGCAACCGCTTGTCCTGCACGTTCAGAACCTGTCAACGAGACGCCTTGCACTCTGGTGTCTTCAATAATAGTCGCTGCTTGATCGTTGGTAGCGAAGACATTGTTATACACGCCATTAGGTAAGCCGGCGTCTTTTAGAATATCAACGATAACTTCTGCGGTGTTAGGGCACTGCGGCGCATGTTTTAAGATAATGGTGTTACCTGCCATCACGTTTGGTGCCACAAAACGAGCTACCTGATAATGCGGGTAGTTCCATGGCATGATGCCAAGTAAAACGCCAACTGGGAGCTTTTCTACTGAGGCAGAACCTTGATCCACATCAATGGTATTTGGTGCTAATAGTTGCTCACCGTTATCTGCATAATAGCGATAAATTTGAGCAACCAGTTGGAGCTCACCCTTTGCTTGTGCGAGAGGCTTGCCCATTTCGTTGGCAACGATACGTGCTAGCTCATCTTGGCGCTCAATATAGATGTCAGCTATTTTATTTAATAATGCACTACGTTCGCTAAGCGAGGTCTTTTGCCAGTCTTGATAAGCATTATTTGCTTGCTCAATAGCGTTTTGGATATCTTGTTCAGTGGCGGTAGGGTAAGTGGCTTCTACTTCACCAGTGGCTGGGTTATTAACTTGATAATCGCTCATAGTTATGTCCTTTTTTAAAATATTATTGGGTTCAAAATCCATTTGGGTCTATATTTTTATGCGGCTGCTTTTAGTTAATACTTTTAGTTGCTGCTTTTAATTGATGATTTTGGTTGCTGCTGCGTAATGCAATGAATATTGCCGCCACCAAACACAATCTCTTTCGTTCGTACTCCCACTACCTGATGTTGAGGAAAGACTTTTTCAAGCTGCTCGATAGCGAGTGCATCATTTATATCATCATATTGCGGTACGATGACAGCGTCATTACAAATTAAAAAATTGGCATATGAGGCAATACAGACGTCACCCGTTAAGCGCGCCTTGGCATCATCAGATTGTTCAATATCATAATGTTCAGGCAAGGTGACAGAGTTTTTGGTACAGCAAAGCTTATGGACTTTTAAACGTCTGCCTTTTGCATCAGTCATATTTGAGAGCTGCTCATAGGCTTTTTGCGTGGCTTCATAAAACGGATGCTTAGGGTCGTCAGTAAACAAGCAAACCACTTCACCAGGGCGCGCAAAGCAAGCGATATCGTCAATGTGACCTGTAGTCTCATCAGGATCAATACCGTCATCAATCCACAGCACTTTTTGTACATTGAGATAGGCTTTTAGCTTGTCTTCAATTTGAGCTTCGGTTAGGTGCGGGTTGCGCCCTGGGCTTAGCAGACACATGCGTGTAGTCAGAACCGTGCCTTCACCATCGACATGAAATGCACCGCCTTCCATCACAAAGTCATCCGTTCGATAGCGTTTGATATCTAAATGGTCACATAAGCGTTCAGCCAGCTTATCATCGTCATCCCACGGCGAGTATAGCCCGTCATAGTCGCCGCCCCATGCATTGAATGTCCAATCACAAGCGCGTAGCTCACCTGCTTCATTGATTAAAAATGTCGGGACAGTATCACGCGCCCAAGCATCGTTGCTGGGCATGGATATGACGTCGATGTCAGCAGGTAGACTATCGCGGCATGATTGATAATCATCAGGATTGACCAGTACGCCAACCTCACAAAATCTGTTGATTGCCAATGCGACATCAGCATAAGCTTTCTGAGCAGGAGTGGCTTGTTGTCGCCAGTTATCAGCACGGTATGGCCATACCATCCATATTTTTTGTATAGGCTCAAATTCTGCTGGCATGTAAAAGCCGTTTTGTTGTGGTGTTGAGCCAGTGATTGATTGGTTCGGTAATAATGACATATAGAGCACCTTATTTGACGATAGCGCGAGTGAGCTTGCTTGTTAACAAACCTTATCCATGAGTTAGCAACGTGCTATACATCGATGGACGACGATCACGGAAAATGCCCCATTGCTGACGTTCGATAGCCAGTTGATCTAAGTCAAAAGTCGTACTAAGTATCTGTTCTTTATCTTTAGATGCTTCTTGGATGATCTCACCGCGACCATCCGTGATAAACGAGCTACCATAAAACTGCATGGTACTGTCATTTCCGTTTTGAGTAATCGTCTCAGTGCCAATACGATTGGCTGCTACGACTGGCATGAGATTAGCGGCAGCATGACCTTGCATACAGCGTTGCCAATGGCCTTTTGAGTCGATGTCCAATGTTGGCTCATCACCAATCGCAGTCGGATAAAACAGTATTTCTGCACCCATTAATGCCATGCTACGAGCACACTCAGGGAACCATTGATCCCAGCAAATACCGACACCGATTTTGGCATACTTGGTTTGCCAAACCTTGAATCCAGTATCGCCGGGGGTAAAGTAGAATTTTTCGGCATAAGGAATGCCATCTGGTATATGCGTTTTACGATAAGTGCCAATTATCTCGCCATCGGCATCAATCACGGTCACGCTATTAAAAAAGGTATTGCCTGATTTTTCATAGAAGCTAATCGGCAATACCACTTGCAGCTCTTTAGCCAACTGTTTGAAGTGATTGATAGCCGCATTATCCTCAACTGAAGTCGCCAGCTTAAAGTAATCAAAGTCATGAACTTGGCAGAAGTAGGGCGTCTCAAATAACTCTTGTAGCAAGATGATATTGGCACCCGCTTTGGCGGCTTTGGTGACCAAATCAGTTGCAGTGGCAATATTTTGTTGTATATCCCAACCACATGCCATTTGAGTCGTGGCAACGGTAACATTTCGCATGATCTAAATCCTTATCGTATTTATTAGTGAGTACCATATAAAAGGCTTGTTTTGACTGATTAACGAACCATCTCTCATTGCCCGCTAATCAATGATTAAAATAATAGCGTTAAGGTTGGCTTAAGCCATCATATAACCCAAGCCTAAGAAGGTGACGACGGATAAGCCCGCACCGAGCATGGCATAGGGGAACTGGGTAAAAGCGTGCTGCATGGGGGAGCAGCCAGCACCTTGCGCGGCAAGTAGCGATGAATCACTAAAGAAACAAGCATGACTACCAAATGAAGAAGCAGATAACAATGCGCCAATCATAAGGGGAGTGCTAACGCCTAGGGCGAGCGATATCGGGAATACGATGGGCATCGCAAGGACATACAGACCCCAGCTTGATGATGTGGCAAAAGTTAAGAAAGCCATGACGGCAAAGATGACGGCAGGGAAAATAATAATGGTCATATAAGGCGTGATAGCCTCAATCACATATGAGGTCATACCAAGCTCATCATTAATGGCTTTTAAGAAAAAACCACCAATAACAGTTGAGAGTGGATAGAGCATGACTTTAAAGCCTTTAAAAATGGCTTCAACTTGCGTCTCAAAACTTAAAATTCCTTGCATCCAATAGACAACGACGGTCACAAAACAGGTCAGTAATGCACCGCGTAATAGATCGACTTCGAAGTAGACCGTAGAGACAATCAGTAAGATCATTGGGAAAGCAAAGTTTGCGATATTGGCTTTGAACGATAGCTTACGTTTGGCTTGGACGTTTGAGATCAGTTGCTCCTCGACAAAAGCTTCCGGAACAGGATTACCGGCTTTGGCGCGTGCCTCGGCCTTTTTCATCGGACCCCAGTCACCCAAAATGCCATACGCCACTAAGAATACAATCAAAAGTGCAAACCAAGCATACGCCATATAAGGAATCGCGCTGATATAAAGCCCAATACCTTCACCATCGCCAGCCACGCCGTTTTCTTCTAAAAGACCTGCAAAGTAGACTGCCCAAGTAGAAATAGGCACGATAATACACATCGGTGCGGCGGTTGAATCGACGATATAAGCAAGCTTCTCACGAGAAACGTTATAGACATCAGTGAGTTTTTTGACGGAGGTAGATACGGCTAGACAGTTTAAATAATCATCAATAAAAACCACCACACCCAAAGCAAAGGTGGCCAATAATGACTGACGGCGCGACTTAATGATTTTTTGTAGCCATTCACTAAAGCCATCTAGACACCCACTAATCTCAAGCAGCTGAATGAGACCGCCCATTAGACCGCAGACGAGAACAATCCAAATAATGGTCTCATTACCTAGCACCATCGACATGTTGTCTGCAAAAGGGGAGACCAAATCAAAAGGATTGAGCATCACGAGGCCAGCGACACAGCCTGCGATCATGGATTCAAATGGTCGCCTAGAGACAATAGCAGTGACTAATACCAATAAGGTTGGTAGTAAAGATAAGGCACCCCAAGATTGGTCTGGGGCACGGCTGGTAGATAGCCAAGCAAAAGCCAGATAGATAACGACGGCTACTATGACGGTGAGAAATACTCGCTTATTATGATACTGTCCTTCGACAGCATCATTGAGCTTCATGTTCATATTTACGCTCCCTGTAAAACCTCATTGTTTTTTTAAACAAGCTCTATTCTATGGTTGACGCGCGATAGACAGTAGGGAATCAACTTTCTATCGCGCCCCATCACAGCAATCCATTACTATGATAGGTCAAGGCAACAGTATTTTTCATGATAAAAGCGTTGTCTATGTCGACCGCTTTTATGCACGGTTGGTCATGTATTTACATGCCAGTGGTATCTTTTAGCGCATACCACCATGAGCCCATGACCGAGTAAGGGACTCGCAGCGCTCGACCACCTGGGAACGGAATCCAAGGAATTTGTGCAAAAGCATCGAACTCTTTGGTTTTACCATTGATGGCATCAGCCAAGATTTGCCCAAATAAGTGCGAACCTGTCACGCCATGACCACTATAACCATGGGCGAAATATACTCGCTCATGTAGTTTGCCCATTTGTGGTACGCGAGAAAAAGACAAAGCAAAGTTCCCACTCCACGCATAGTCGATTTTGACATCACGTAGCTCTGGGAATATCTTATTCATATTTGGTCTGATTTTAGCTGTGATGTCAGCGGGGTCTTGACCACCGTAGACTGTACCACCGCCAAATAACATGCGCTTGTCTGCTGAGAGACGATAGTAATCAAGAATATAGCGAACATCTTCGACACAAACATCGGTTGGCAGTAACTGGTCTGCTAAATCACCCAGCGGCTCGGTGGCGATAATCTGAGTCGATACGGGCATGACACGGTCAGTCAGTTTAGGGATGACTTTATTGAGATAGGCATTGCCGCACAGCACCGCTTGCTTACAAGTGACGGTGCCAAACTCGGTGATGACTTTGATAGCATCGTCAGCATACTCAATATCCACCACTAAAGTATTCTCATAAATCGTGCCGCCATTTTGTTCGATAGCTGCTGCTTCACCCAATGCAAGGTTTAGTGGATGAAAGTGTCCACCGGAGTGATCGATGACGCCGCCTACATAAGCATCTGATTTTATATGCTCTTGAATGCCATTTTTGTCTAGCATTTCTCGGTCATGCATACCGTGGCTTTCCCACAGTGCATGCGTTTCTTGTAAATCTTTTAGCTGACCGTTATTCAATGCTGCAAAGATATTTTTTTCTTTGAGATCGCAGCTGATATCGTAGTCGCGGACAAAACGGCGAATGATTTTGCCTCCGCGAGTCACGAGCTGACCGACGAAATCTGCATTTTCTTGCCCGTAAGATTTTTTGATCTTTTGCAGGCTAGCATTTAGACCGTTGACGATTTGACCACCATTGCGACCTGATGCGCCCCAACCAATCTGCGCACCTTCAAGCACGACGACTTCGTGGTCGGTTTCAATGAGATGCAGGGCAGTTGATAGGCCACTGTAGCCGCCACCCACCACACATATTTCTACTTGAATGTCATTTTTTAGCGTCGGTCTATCGGGCTTTGGATTACGACTGGCCGCATAATAGCTATCAGGATATTGCCCTTTGTCTGAATAATGCGGGATGTTGCGTGTGTTATTAGAAGGTGGGTTTTGGTTCGTTGCCATGTTGCTATTTGGGTTGCTATTCGAGCTGCTATTTGACATATCAAACATCCTGTAAATAGGTGAGGTATTCAAGGTTGGTCACTTGCTGAGCAAAGCGTTTGGCTTCTTGCTTTTTGACCGCGATCAATAGCTCAATCATCTCGCTTGGGAACAGCGAATCAATGATATCACTGCTTTCAAACTGACGGATGGCTGAGAGCCAGTCTAGTGGCAAGGTCTTAAGTTCTGCTGCGTCGTAAGTAATGCTATTAATGGGCTCAGGCGCTTCCAGCTTGTTTTCGATGCCATACAACATGCCTGCCAGTACCGCGCTACAGACCAAATAAGGATTGGCATCTGCCCCAGAGACACGGTGCTCGATACGGCGCGCTTTTGAGTCACCGCCAGGGATACGCACGGCTGCGGTACGGTTTTCATAACCCCATGACACATTGTTTGGCGCTAGCGTACCGGGTGTAAAGCGGCGATAAGAATTCACATGTGGGGCAAATAATAAAGTGCAATCTGACATGGTCTTTAGCAGACCAGCGACCGCGTGACGCAACATATCTGAGCCTTCCTCTGATCCATCATCGAAGACATTATTGCCGTCTTTGTCTAATAAGCTGCAATGCACATGAAAGCCATTACCAGATTGTAGACCAAAAGGTTTCGCCATGAATGTCGCGGTGAGCTTGTGACGAGCTGCCACGGCCTTGACCACTTGTTTAAATAAAATCGCATCGTCAGCAGCTTTTAATGGGTCGTCCACATGTAATAAATTGATTTCAAATTGACCACAACCATTTTCGGCCAGTGCTGCATCAGCAGGAATATCGAGTTTATTACATTGCTCATAGACTTCATCTAAGAATTCATCAAATTGCAATAAGTCATTGATACTTAAAATAGAAGTTTTATTCAGTCTTAATCCACTTTTGGGGCGAATGGGAGGCTTAGGTGTCTCTCCCTCGGTATAGTCAACCAAATAAAACTCTAGCTCGGTTGCCATCACTGGCGTCAGTCCCAATGCTTTGAATTTTTTGCTGATATAGTCCAAAACATGGCGGGCATCACCGTAGTAAGGCTCATTGTCTTCGGTATATAACCAAATAGGTAGCAGCGATGAGGGTGCACTGGTATTGAGAAGGGGATAGGCAGCACGGCCAGTTGGACGGGCAATGGCATCGATATCGCCATTACATTGGGAAGACTCGATAACATCCGCGCCCCATATATCGACACCCAAGATTGACAGAGGTAATCGGATTGCCCCGTTTTCTGCTTTTTCCATTTGATCAAAAGGGATGCGCTTACCACGAAGCAAGCCATTGATATCACCTGCTGCAACATAGACGTATTCTGTGTTGTGTGCAGATTTGACCATTCCATTGGTTGTCATCATGTCTATTCTTCCTATGAATTTTTAGAATTGCTGGGTTTGTTGCTGCTACATCTTTGCTATTAGGTCTGAATGCGCTGTTAGTGACATTTATAACGAATACTTAATAAATAAGCGTTTGATAAATGGTCAACTGAATATGATACGTTTTCACCAAAGCCGACATTTTTTATCAATGGTATTAGCCACTTAGAGATAATTTTTTTAATAGTATTATTAAAACTAAAAGTTAATCTCTGTTTAGTAATATCGGTAATGACTTCCAATATATGGATGAAAACTATAGTTGTCAATTTTTATTTAAAATTATCTTAAAATAACCCAAAAAGGCCTTTTTAATACTAATATCGATATTAATGAAGTTTATAGTTTACATTTTGTGAGGCATTGTGTTAAATTTTAGATAAATAAAGGATATGAATAATATGGATGGATTAAGTCTATTCATTATAACTAGGGAAGATAATATGAAAAATTCCAGACCTATTATTGCTATTGTGTCCTGTCATAAGATGGTTGATGGACAGCCAGCACAGGCGGTATATCAAAAATACATCGATGCAGTAAACTTCTACGGTGGCAATCCCATACTGCTGCCAAATACGGCTGCCGATAGCGAAAACTTCGATGCGTTGCTCGCAGTGGTAGACGGAATTTTATTGACGGGCAGTTATAGCAATGTCGCGCCAACTCGTTATGGCGCGACGCACGTCGAGGCAAAACAAGACTTAGGCCGTGATGAGCTGAGTTTCAAATTGTTGGCTTATGCAGATGAAAGAAACATGCCTCTGTTGGCAGTTTGCCGAGGTTTACAAGAGATGAATGTTCATTTTAATGGCACGCTACATCCTGACTGGCGTGAAGTCGATGGGTTTTATGAACCACATTTAGAAGACAACACCCAACCGCTTGAGGTGCAATATCAGCCAGTACATGATGTGATCATTCATCCTGAGGGGAGACTGGCTGCATTTGGTAAAAAATGGCACGTCAATTCATTACACAAACAAGCAATCAATAAAGTAGGCGCGCGTTTATTGGTTGAGGCGTCAGCGCCTGATGGCTTGGTCGAAGCGATCAGCTTATTGCAACATCCATTTATGATTGGTGTACAATGGCATCCTGAGTTAAATTATGTGCAAGATAACTTGTCCAAATTTCTATTCACGGAATTTATTCACCATGCCAGAGAACCACAAACTGAATAGCACGACTAAAAGTAAGGCAGAAACTGCCGTCACTGATATTGATAGTATTGAGAGCGATGTTAATAGTGTCGATGACAAAGATATAGTTGATATCGAGATAGATGATATCGATGATGAACTGATGGATTCTGACACGGCGTCATCTTCTGAAGCAGATGAGTCGTTGAAGGAAGACATTGGCAAAAAGATTAACCAGCTGCGTCTAGCGAAAGGTTACTCGCAACGTAAATTGGCCAAAATGTCTGGATTGACGAACACATCTATTAGCTCTATTGAACGCAATAAGGTCAGTCCAGCGGTCAATACGTTAAAGGCTATCTTGACAGTACTAGGTTCTGATCTGACCACGTTTTTTAGCGACGAGTGGAAGGAGCCTAGGGCTAGAGTCATTGTGACGCCAAAGGATTTGTTAGAGCTCAATGAACCCAATAGCAGAGTGTCGTTAAAACAAGTATATAACTGCAGTACGACAAGAAACCTAGGGTTTTTGATTGAGACCTATCAACCCAATAGCTCAACTGAAGAAAAAATTGCTCACGAAGGGGAGGAGATTGGTACGGTGATCGAAGGTAAGATTATTATCCGTATCGAAGAAAGCACTTATTTGTTAAATCAGGGCGACAGCTACGTGATTGATACCACTCAGCCGCATACCTTTATTAATCCCACCGATAGCGTGACCCGCATTGTCAGCGCACATACACCAACGACGTATTAAACCCATGCTATAGTCAGAGAACTGCTAAACGGCTACGGCGTTACCCTCCTTAGATGTACTAATTGTACAATCTGCAGTCGGCTGCCTTGTACCCGTTTTAGACTTCTTTGACTAAGGCGTGTTGAACATTCAACTATTAGGGCTGCTGATTGCTAAAATCGCACCAAAAATTTTATCAAGTCAGGCGTAAACCGACGATAATGTTGAGGTTGGTTCAGAGCAGATTGGTATTGATAAGGCTACTTCTATTTTTGAAGTGGCCTTTTTTAATTAAAATGTACTGTCAAAAAGTGCATGTCCACTTTTACACGTATTGAATGATACATGGCGTCTATGGCTCTTGATGGTCTTCGGCTATCTCTGCTGTGTCCACTATTTTAGACGTTTCTTTGCTCAGTTTTACTGTTGCATTTTTATTGACGGGTTCGACGTTTTTGACGGCGACACTAAGAATAGGCTTAGCAGGTTTTTTGAGACTTTTTTTGATTCGTCGTACTGCGATAGCATCGGCTTTCGCTTGTTCTTCTGCAAGTGCATCATCATACAGACCTTGATATACCGCCAGTGTTTCTTCGATCATCTCGCGCATGGTAAATTTGTTGGTCATCTCTGGACGCGTTACACTTTCTAGCTGGTTCCTAACGGCTTTGCATAGGGCATTGGCATTGTATTTTTTTACCAAGCCTTGCGGGTAGAGTGGCTGTAGAATTTCACTAAATGCTGCCTGATCCCAGCCAATAACGGGCGTGCCTAAATGGATGGCTTGTAGGGCATTAATACCAATAGATTCAGGCTCATTTGCAAGCGCCATAACGATGTTGGCCGCCGATAGCCATTCCCGCATATCATTACGCTTACTACCCACATAAGTAATGCGCTCAGCCAGCTCCAATGTATTGCTACGTTGGCGAAAATCTTCATGCGCGACATCACCATCTCTAAAATCATCGTCCATAATGATGGCATGAATATTAGGAAACTGTTCTTGCAGATTGCCCAATATATCGATGAGCCATTCTTGACCGTATTCGTTACCAATCACTGTCGGAAACACCAGCCACTTTTTATGCTCAAGCTCAGGATATTCAGCGAAAGTGTGCCGTAGCCAATAGACAGATGGATTGTGCCGATAAGGATAGCGACGGGTGTCGATACCGCGGTAGATGCGCTTAATGATCGTAGGATCGACATCTTCGCGGCGCAATCCCTTTTTTAGATAGTTGGTGACACTATCAGACACCGTAATAATCGTGTCGACATCGAGCAACGCTTGTGAGTATTTATTAATAGGATAAAAACCATACATGGTCGAGACCAACTTTGGCAAACGCCTGACTCGTGCGCGGCGCAGTGCCAAATGTAATATCCATGCCGGTGTACGCGAATGTACATGAATCACATCAGGCTCGTACTTTTCAATCAGATGTCGAAGCGATGAGACTTGCAGCAACGACAGCCAAGATTTTTTATTCATGTGTAGCTGATGGTATATATTGCCATCACGTTTGAGACGCCTAACCAAATCATTGTCTTCATCAGCACTTGAGACAATGATAGACGTGTGCTCATTTTTGACCAATGCACGCCCAAGATGAAAAATGCCGCGCTCGGATTCATCATGCTTCAAAGACGACAGTAAGCGCATAACTTTCATAATAGCGTGGGTCACCGGTTAGTAATATCAATTTGCTATTGTCAGTTAAAAGCGCTAAAAACTCAACCATCAAGATAAAAAGATGATGACAGACAGCTGGTTTTTAAAATATATAAGTATAAATGCTGGGATTAAAAGCCTATAGGAGCCGTTAGCGTCGTTTTTGCAGGTGCTCAGCATTGGGCAGTACTTGCTTTTCACTCAAGTATTTCCAATAGCGCTGCGGTAGATACTGTTTATGCAACTTAGGGTTTTTGCGCTCTTTGATATTGACGTTGGTAAAGTAACCTTGCCAAAATCTTTGATAGCGCTGCTCGTCAGGACTATGGATGCTGGCAGGATTGCGTAGTACCGCATCATCAAGGTCAGTGATCGTTTGCAGGGCAGCGGGGCGTTTGGGCGTACTATTACTTTTATCATAATAGATGCCATAGTTACGAGTCAGGTCATAAATCGCCCAATGCTGGTCTTGATAACGCTGACGAAAATGCTCTCCGATTAGAGGCAACACATTAAAGTCAGGCTCAACACGGGCAAAATAAATATCATCGGTCGTATGCTCAAAACGCACAAACGCTTCCATGCGATGCTTCTCACGACCGACGGATTTGACAGTTTGTACTAACTCCAAAACACTCAGGTTACCGAGGTCTTCCATAATGTGGCGGCTAGGGTAGTCAATAGCGTATTTAATCACCTGAAACAATGTCGTACCGATATTGTCTTTTTCTGATAAAAATCCCCACAGAATATTGCGCATACCTGAACGCCCCAATAGCTTATGTAGCTTGGTTAATACGCGTTCAGCATGGTCTTCATCTGTAGCAACACTGCTCGCTTCAGAAATCAATGAGGGCACATAAGAATCCTGAGCAATTAACTGTAGAGATTGATCTTCTTGTAACCGATTGGCATAGACATAAAAAACGGCACTGAGCCAACCTTCAAAACTTGGCTCATAAAGCACAATACCGGGCGTTAAGTGACCGACAATATAGTCATGGCTTTGCATCAGTTGTGACATTTATGTTCCTATTTAAAATAGTGGCAATCAAAACCGTACTCATTAAAACAGCGCCAACTGGCCGCTGCGCTGATCTTTATACTTAGTCTGCGTTTGTGCCAGTACGTACTGACGGAAGTTATCGCGGGTTAAGTGGGCGAGATGTTCATTTTTACCGGTGGTGGCAATAAAGTATTTGGCACGGTTGACCGCCGCGCCCATCTTTTTTAAATGATATAGCGTCAATTGATTAAACTTGCGTGCTTTCACTATCTTTTTAGCCGTCTTGGTACCGATACCGGGGATGCGCACAATCATCTCATAAGTCGCGGTTTGAATATTAACCGGAAAATGCTCACGATGGCGGATTGCCCAAGCCAATTTTGGATCGCAATCTAAGTCCAAAAATGGCGATTCTGGTTCAACAATTTCATGCGCGCCAAAACCATAGAAACGCATCAGCCAATCGGCTTGATAGAGACGATTCTCTCGCACCATCGGCACTGGTGTCCCAATCGCTGGCAAACGGCTGTCAGACAGCATCGGTACATAGCCGGAATAATAAACACGCTTGAGATCATATTGCTTATAAAAATGACTCGATAGCTGAATGACCTGCAAGTCAGTCTCATTACTCGCACCGACGATCATCTGACTGGTCTGACCTGCTGGCACAAACTTCGGTGCTTTTTTATGCGCTTTACGGCTCTCACGAATAGTAATGATTTCTTCTTTGACCGTTTCCATTGGCGCTTTTAATTCATCATGTGACTTCTCTGGTGCGAGTAAAGCTAAGCCCGATTTAGTCGGAATTTCGATATTAACACTTAAACGATCAGCATAAAGCCCTGCTTCTAACAGCAATTCTTTTGACGCGCCCGGAATGGTTTTTAGATGGATATAGCCGTTAAAACGCTCACGAGTACGTAATATCTTGGCGACCTCGACCAAGCGCTCCATCGTATAATCGCCGCTTTTAAAGATGCCTGAGCTAAGAAACAACCCTTCGATATAATTACGGCGATAAAACTGCATGGTTAAATCAACGACTTCCTCAACACTAAAGGCCGCGCGTGGGGTGTCATTGCTTTTGCGCGAGGTGCAATAAGCGCAGTCATAAATACAGTGATTGGTCAGCAGAATTTTTAGCAGGCTGACGCAGCGCCCATCTTCGGTGTAGCTGTGACAAATACCCGTTGCTGAGGCATCACCAAGACCGCCGCCTTGGTTTTTACGCGTACCAGCGGAAGAGGAACAAGAAACGTCATACTTAGCAGCGTCCGCTAAAATATTAAGCTTGCCTTGCAGTCGTTCGTAATTGATGGTTGCCATAAGCGCTATTTACCAATGCAATAATGAAAGACTATTTTATCAAAACTAAAGGTAAGTCACTGTAATTATTAGAGAAATATAGATTTAATACGACAACTGTTGTCGTGCTATCCATGAGGTTTTTAATTAGAGGAGCAGGGGTTAGGCAACGTTTGAACCACTTCCTCTGAGAAGTTTTTTTTAACAATCAGACGTCCTTTTTTATCAAACTCAACATCGTACTTGGGATAAATCGCAGATTCACTATTGCCATGAGTTGAAGGTAAAGCTACTTCTTTATCGGAGAAAAAATGACGGGCAACCCATAGGTTCTTGTCATTATCATATTCAACAGTACATCTGCTTTTTGCATCGATATCAAAATACAAATCAAAGTATTGTTCCTCACCGCCACGACCAAATAGCATATTAGCACCGCACGGATTGCCGCAGCCAACATAAACATGATAAGTATCTTTATCGATTTTTTTAAGTGAAGTATGATTCCAACCGTAGCCACCCATTCCATCCATAAGCATCGTTTCTTTTACTTGACCGTCTTCAAAGGTTTCGCTTTTAAGCGATATAACCATCATCGCAATATTCATGATCGTCTTTACTCATATATGCAGTACAAATTTTCGACATATAAAAGCTAGTGTCAAATTTTGGTTCGGTAGCTTCAGCCCAAGATATAGAACTCAAAATACAGCCGTAAATGATAAAAGCCAATGAATAGAGAGGAGTAAGTTTATACATGCAAATAATTACCAGATATTTGTTTTGAATTAATAGCACTATAGCAAAAGGTCGGTTGTTAATGAATAAGGTACGGATATAAAAAAAGCCTCACAGGCTAGAAAAATAGCGCGTAAGACCTTTTATTAATTCTTAACTTTTATGATGCTGTACCACAATATTATCAATGCGTTATTGATGGTGATTTTTATGGCATACTTTTACTGAACCTTCGCACGTATAACGACAGTTTGGGCTGCATTAGAACCAAGGTTGACCAAGTTCCATTTTAGTCCAGAGTAGTTTTCTTTGATAACGACAGTATTGCCCACTTGTTGAATGGTTTGATAGCTGTCGCCACCCGTTGTCGCAAGCGTTGGTAGTGGGCTGTTTAATGACACCAGCTGCACACCATTTGGTAATGACACCATCGCATTGATGTCATTGACTGGTTGCGCGGTGGTGTTGGTATAAGTAGTGTGGTATTCGATGACGTCACCGGGGGCGATATGATTGGCAGGCACGGCCATTTCACGACCGTCTTTATTTTTTAATATCTTCATGACTTTGGTTTGTGCATTAACGACATCTGGTGTACTAAACGTTGGTGTCAGCTGTAAAGTGTCTAAAGTAGTCATTGTTATTTGATTACTTACCGGTTGATTGGTGATAACTGTCGTCGCTGGTGCATTAAGAACAGGCAATTGAGTAGCAGTTGCAACAGGTAATACTTGGGTCACGGTACTGATGGGCGTAGTGATAACGTCGACATTGGAGACGGTATTGGTCGCTCGATTGGTCACAGGTACGCTAGTGACGGTTGTGCTGCCCTGAGTAATGACCGTATTGTTTATACCATTACTAACACCTTGGCGAACCACATAGCGTGGTACAGTCGTTACTTGAGTCACCGCATAAGGCATGCCATCCTGCATCGTGATACCGTTCGGTGTCGCAGTGATAGTGGCTGTTTTGCCATCAGAGTATTGCTCGACCACAGTGGTGCTACCGCCAGCAGATGCGTTAATAGTCAATTCAGGTGCGGCATGGGCTGAAGATGCAGCAAGTACTATACCTGCTAATAGTGCCGATACAGTAGGGGTTATTGCTATTGGTGTATAAGATTTCATGGTCATAATAGACTCCTCAAAAATAACAGTAAGTATAGTCACTTCACTATAAAAGTATTACTGCGTTAACCTCGCTTGAAGCATTAAATATACCTCTACACTCGGTTGTCTTGTACTACTTTTAAATTGAATCAACTACAAGACAACAATAAATCACATCTAAATAAAAAACCCCCGTTAAATGACACCATAAAGTATGCCAAATAACGAGGGTATCAGTACTGACGATAGTCAATATTAACTATCAATCCATCATTATTTTTAGAAAAAGTGCAGCAAAAATGCACCACACTGCAAACTTAAACAATTATGCGCTAAAACGAATAGACTAGAAAAGTGGCATTGTGTAACCGGCATTGTATGAGTCGTATCGTTTTTGGCGAGTCGATGGATCTATTCAGTTGGTGATTATTTTAATAATTATTTCAGTGGTTATCTCAGTCGTTATAAAAAGGGCTGCTGTCTAAAAGTGACGGTTAATAAAAGTAGCAATAGACTTTTATCATCACGACTGCTATTAGTCGTAGATAACTTTCATCAATTCGTACTCGACCACACCTTTAGGCGTTTCGATACGCACTTCATCGCCTTCAAACTTACCGATCAGACCACGAGCAATCGGTGAGTTGACCGAAATCTTGCCCGCTTTAAAGTCGGCTTCATCATCACCAACGATTTTGTATTGCTTTTCTTCTTCGGTGTCCATGTTTTCAATCACCACGGTCACACCGAACACCACACGACCTTCTTGCGTTAAAGTCGCTGGGTCGATGACTTGAGCACCGCCAAGTTTGGCTTCGATATCACGAATACGGGCTTCACAAAATCCTTGCTGCTCGCGAGCGGCGTGATATTCAGCATTTTCTTTGAGATCGCCGTGTTCACGTGCTTCAGCAATAGAAGCGGTAATGCGTGGACGGTCGATGCTTTTTAACTGTTTCAATTCGGCTTCTAAAGCCGCGTGTCCTTGCGGAGTCATGGGATAACGTTGCATGTTTTTTCCTTAAACCAATAACACCACACCACCTCCTACTCCTAGTGAATAGTGAGATGGTGTTGGGATCATTGCAATGGGTATAAAATATAAAAGGGTGATGTTGAGCGTGTTTGACAAATACATTATCTGTCAATTATAAGTCATTAATTTCAATACCATACGCACTTAAGCTTACGTAATAAAAAGCATAGTCGCAGTTTAGCCACTATGCTTTTGGGTCTATCATGTTGCTTTTTGGTTCTACCATGTCAAAGGTATCGTCTTTAAGCACTGTTGTCATGTTAAAACGATTAATCAGTCTCGAATAAGCGATTGAGTAAGCCTAACGGTTATGCTTAATCTACTGAAATTATTCAGCCACGTCAATAGTCTTTGCTTGCTCATGCAAATCTTGCAGTTTGTAAACTTCAAATGGCAAGTCAATCGTATAAGATTTACAAACCGCATCTGCCGCACCCAAGGTGGTGACATAGAATACTTTGCCCTGTAGCGCGCTACGGCGAATAGAGAATGAATCCTCTTGTGCCTGCTTACCTTCAGTCGTGTTGATGATAAGGTCGATCTTGCCATTTTTCAAGGCGTCAACGATATGCGGGCGGCCTTCAGTGACTTTGTTAATTTGCTTGCACTCAATACCGGCGTCGCTCAATATCTTTTGCGTACCCGTGGTTGAGACGATGTTAAAACCAAAGCCTGCGAGCTGACGAGCGATTGGAGCGATTTGCGCTTTGTCGCTATCACGCACCGAGATAAAGACGGTTTTGGTTTCGCCTTCAGTCGGCAAGCCTGGCAGACGCTCATTACTACCGATGACCGCTTTGTAGAATGCTTCTCCAAAGGTTTTGCCCACACCCATGACTTCACCGGTTGATTTCATCTCAGGGCTCAAGATTGGATCAACACCAGGGAATTTAGCAAACGGGAATACCGCTTCTTTGACCGCAAAGAATGCCGGAACAATCTCAGTGGTAAATCCTTGGTCTTTTAGCGAGGTGCCAGCCATACAGCGAGCAGCAATCTGTGCTAACGACGTACCGATACATTTAGAGACAAACGGTACGGTACGGGCAGCACGTGGGTTTACTTCTAAGATATAAACCGTTTCACCTTTTACCGCAAACTGTACGTTCATCAGACCGATGACACCAAGCTCTTTTGCCATGGCAACGGTTTGCGCGCGCATGACATCGCATAACTCTTTAGATAACGAGTAAGGCGGCAATGAACAGGCTGAGTCACCAGAGTGAACACCCGCTTGTTCGATATGCTGCATGATACCGCCAATCACCACATCGGTGCCGTCGCTGACACAGTCAACATCAACTTCGATGGCATCATCCAAAAAGCGATCGAGCAATACTGGCGCTTCGTTTGATGCTTGTACCGCAGTACGTAGGTAATGTCTTAGCTCATCTTCGTTGTAGACGATTTCCATCGCGCGACCACCAAGTACATATGATGGGCGTACAACCAATGGATAGCCAACGTCTTTTGCTTTGACCAAACCATCTTCTAAGCTAGTCGCCAAGGCATTGGTTGGTTGAATAAGATTCAGTTGCTGAATCATGTGCTGGAAGCGTTCGCGATCTTCTGCGCGGTCAATCGCATCAGGACTCGTACCAATGATTTTGACGCCAGCAGCTTCAAGAGCACGGGCCAGTTTCAAAGGTGTTTGACCGCCGAACTGTACGATAACACCATCAGGATTTTCGATACGGACGATTTCAAGCACGTCTTCAAGCGTGATTGGCTCAAAGTAGAGACGGTCAGAGGTGTCATAATCGGTTGAAACGGTTTCAGGGTTACAGTTGACCATGATGGTCTCGTAGCCGTCTTCGCGCATGGCAAGGGCTGCGTGTACACAGCAATAGTCAAACTCGATGCCTTGACCGATACGGTTTGGACCACCACCGATGACCATAATTTTCTTGTTATTGGTTGGATTGGCTTCACATTCACTATCGTACGTTGAGTACATATAAGCGGTGCTGGTGGCAAACTCTGCCGCGCAGGTATCGACGCGCTTATAGACTGGATAGACGTTTAGATCCCAACGCTTTTTGCGTAGCTGCTTTTGTGAGACACCCAGCAATTTAGCCAAACGTAAATCTGACAAACCTTTACGTTTAAAGCTACGTAGGTTTTTCTCATTTAAGCCGCCAAAGCCTAACGCTTTAACTTGCGCTTCGGTTTTCACGATGTCTTCGATTTGTACCAAGAACCATGGGTCGATTTTGGTTAAGTTAAAGACCTCATCGACGCTCATACCGATACGGAAAGCATCCGCAATGTAATAAATGCGTTCAGGGGTTGGAATGGTTAAGCGATTATGAATCTCGCTACGAGCTTTATCAGTACTAAGGCTACCGTCTTTGATAGCGGCAAAGTCGATTTGCTCATCAAAACCATCATTGCCAGTTTCCATACCACGTAATGCTTTTTGCATCGATTCTTGGAAGTTACGACCAATCGCCATGACTTCACCGACTGATTTCATCTGCGTTGATAAAACACTATCGGCTTGTGGGAATTTCTCAAAGTTAAAACGTGGGATTTTGGTCACAACATAATCAAGCGCAGGCTCAAAGCTGGCTGGCGTTTTGCCACCAGTAATGTCGTTTTGCAATTCATCTAGCGTATAACCAACGGCTAATTTGGCCGCGATTTTCGCAATCGGGAAGCCAGTGGCTTTTGAGGCTAGGGCAGATGAGCGTGATACACGTGGGTTCATTTCGATGACGACCATGCGACCCGTATCAGGGTTGATACCGAACTGGACGTTTGAGCCGCCTGTTTCCACACCGATCTCACGCAGTACGGCTAATGACGCATTACGCATGATTTGGTATTCTTTGTCCGTCAAGGTTTGTGCTGGTGCAACTGTGATAGAGTCGCCTGTGTGCACACCCATTGGGTCAAAGTTCTCAATCGCACAGATGATGATGCAGTTGTCGTTTTTGTCACGAACCACTTCCATCTCGTACTCTTTCCAACCGATTAGTGACTCATCGATAAGTAGCTGATGGTTTGGTGATAAGTCAAAGCCGCGCTCGCAAATCTCGATGAACTCATCGCGGTTATACGCGATACCACCACCTGAACCACCCATCGTGAATGAAGGGCGAATGATACACGGATAGCCCATTTTTTCTTGGGTCGCAAATGCTTCTTCCATGGTTTCGGCAGTTTCAGCGCGTGGACACTCAAGGCCGATACGTTTCATGGCTTTATCAAATAAGTTGCGATCTTCTGCCATCTCGATTGAGTCTTTGGTCGCGCCAATCAACTCGCAGTTGTACTTGGTTAATACGCCATGCTTGTCCAACTCTAGTGCACAGTTTAGAGCGGTCTGACCACCCATCGTTGGCAAAATAGCATCAGGACGTTCTTTGGCGATGATTTGCTCAACCGTTTGCCAAGTAATTGGCTCAATATAGGTGGCATCCGCCATGGCAGGGTCAGTCATGATGGTCGCAGGGTTTGAATTGACCAAGATGACGCGGTAACCTTCTTCTTTTAGTGCTTTACACGCCTGCGCGCCTGAATAGTCAAACTCACAAGCTTGACCGATGACGATGGGGCCGGCGCCAATGATAAGAATGCTTTTTATGTCGGTACGTTTTGGCATAATATTTTTAAGTCCTATTTTGGCGGTTTAGATTTACAAAGTATTTAGTAATAAGCCTAGTTTTTACGGTGCTGTGTTTTTTAACCCAAAATCATAATATCTTCAAAGATGCTTTCTCTAAAAATATTCAGCGTGCAAGCTTGCACTTATTTTCAGAGTCTCCTACAAAAACTCCTAAAAGAAAAAATTTCATAGAGGCGGAATCAAAAATAGAACCATCTTCTTTGACTGGCTGACCTACTGAAACTAATAAGTCTTTATAGCGTTCATCTACAATCATTTCTTTGAACACTGAAGCCTCTTTCTCTGGGAGAAGACTCAGTGCAGGAGAAGCCGATAAATCCTTCTCATCAAACTCAATAGCATTTGGAGAACTATAGAAAGTATCAGCGATAGAGATGAGTAAATCTAGTTTGCCTAAATATAAATCAATATGTTCAGGGTTCTTAGCTACTAACTCTTCAATCATACTACTAGAGAGATCATAGAAAGCTTCTCTATCGATATTATTGAAAACGCACTGTTTTTCTTCTTTCAGGCTAATATCATCAGATAATAGAGCATTAACAAACTTAGGATCGCTTATTGCTCTAATAGAAAAATCAGCAAGCCTAATTTTTTCTGCTAATAACTCTTTTTTGTTTTCAAAGCTCAGTTCTGGCTTGCTTGTTGCCTCAGCATTAGGCACAGTCAATTTCTGCTGATCTTGTAGGTTAAGATGGTCAACAATTGGTTTGGTGGTAGTGCATGCCGACAAACTAATTGCTAATATTCCAATCAAAAAGCCATTTTTGATAAAGTTTCTCATGATTTAGCAGTTGCCATCATCTCTGCAAACTTATCAAACAATGGCGCGCAATCATGCGGGCCAGGGCTGGCTTCTGGGTGACCTTGGAAACTAAATACTGGCTTGTTGGTCAGCTCAATCCCTTGGTTGGTACCATCGAATAATGAGCGATGGGTAGATTTAACGTTGTCTGGTAGCGTGTCTTCATCAACCGCGAAACCATGGTTTTGACTGGTAATCATAACCGTGCCAGTTGCCAAGTCTTGTACTGGATGGTTAGCGCCATGATGTCCTGTTTTCATCTTGATGGTGTTTGCACCGCTGGCAAGACCGACCAGCTGATGACCTAAACAGATACCAAAGGTTGGCACGTCAGTTTGCTCAATGATGTGACGCACCGCATCGATGGCATAATCACAAGCAGCAGGGTCACCAGGACCGTTTGATAAGAAGATACCGTCTGGATTCATCGCTAGCACGTCTGCGATAGGCGTTTGTGCTGGTACAACGGTCACATGGCAGCCGCGATCAACCAGCATACGTAGGATATTGGTTTTGGTACCAAAGTCATAAGCGACTACATTGAATTTGTGCTCAACGTGCGTGTTTAATTGCTTAAAGAAACCACCTGTACCACTATCGTGGCTGCCAACAGCATCACGGTTGAGTAGGGTATCTGATAAGTCCCATGAACCCGCTGTCCATTCGAAGTTCTCTTTAGTGCAGCATTCTTTTGCCAAGTCCATGCCTTCGATACCAGCAAACGCTTGCGCCAGTTTAATGGCTTGCTGCTCGTCATCTGTGCTGATAGTCTCGCCGTTAGAGGCGGTCATGATACAGCCGTTTTGAGCGCCTTTATCACGTAGTAGGCGAGTCAATTGACGCGTATCAATTTCAGCGATAGCGACGGTATTATGACTCTGCAAATAGTCGCTTAATGACTCTGAGTTACGAAAATTTGAAGTAACCATGGTGGCATCACGGATAATAAGACCATCTGCCCAAACTTTGTGACCATTGCCAGACTCTGTGTCCTCGCTATTAGTACCAGTATTGCCAATGTGCGGATAGGTGAGGGTGACTAGCTGACGCGCATAACTTGGGTCAGTTAGGATTTCTTGATACCCTGTCATGGCTGTATTAAAAACCACCTCACCGACACGATGACCGAGACTGCCGATACTGATACCACGAAAAATCGTACCGTCTGCTAATGCCAAAATTGCTTGTATTTCTGCCGATGAATTCAAGGGTTGCCTCCGCTATTATTGGTGAGTGCCATCATGTTTTGCTGGTCGAAATATTGCTCCGTATCCCTTTATTTACGGTATCTGACTATTGCCATATAAAGGTAATAAAAGGGCGATATACAAAATTTTTCCACAAAAAAGCGAGAAGACATTATTGATGAAAACTACAAAACCCACTAGATAGTGAATAGGTAACTTGCATCATGTCCGCTCGCTTAGGCACAGATTTTGCGTATTATATACAAAATAGGGTGCTATGGCTAGCCGATTCCTTGGATTAATAGTCATTATATAGGCAATAACAATAAATCAGAAAATAGCCTAAGTAGCCATAAATTATTTCTTCTTTTATCAAATTCGAAATCAAGCGTCCATTAATAGCGCTGGATTTTAGCAGTGGGCTTTGCCACAATGGACAGCGCAGCGATAAACCCAGTTTTTATAACTATAATGAAGATGACAAGGAATCGTTATGATTTATCAATATTTAGACAAAACCCCTAAGTTTGCAGTGCCATTCAACGGTTGGGTGGCAGACTCAGCACAAGTGATCGGTGATGTATATTTAGGGCATAAAGCCAGCGTTTGGTTTGGTGCAGTGATACGCGGCGATGTTGGTCACATTCATATTGGTGATTATAGCAATGTGCAAGAAAACAGCGTTATTCATACTGATTTAGGTATCGCAGCCAACATTGGTGATTATGTCACTGTTGGTCACCTAGCTATGCTACATGGTTGCGAGATCGGTGATAACAGTTTGATTGGCATTGGTGCTGTGATACTTAATAATGCCAAAATCGGCAAAAACTGTCTCATTGGGGCCAAAGCCTTGATCACTGAAGGTCAGATTATTCCAGACAATTCACTGGTGATGGGCGCGCCTGCAAAAGTCGTCAAGACGCTGACCGATGAACAAGCCGCCATGCTAAAAATGTCAGCACACCACTATGCTCAACTCTGTGAGACTTATAAGGAAGGTCTGACTGAAATAGCGATGCCGGATTAACGGGATAAGATGGTTCTGGTTCGATTTGAGCCGTGATTTAATTGACGGTCTTGTTAGGGCGTGTCCTAAACTATTTATATTTTTTCTTCAGTTCTTGGTATTTTTTAGCAAACAACGATAAGGTCTCACCATGCAGGCAAATCCAGCACAAAACCAACCAAAGCCACAAAAACAACTGGCACTATTTGATTTAGATCACACACTACTCGATGTCGACAGCGACTATCTATGGGGTGAGTATATCGTCAATAATGGGCTGGTAGATGAGGCGCAATATCGCACGGCTAACCAAGCATTTTATGAGCAGTATATCGAAGGTACGCTAGATGCCACAGAATACAATGAATTTGTCGCCCAGTTTTTGACCACATTGCCATTAGCACGGTTGCATGAGCTGCGTGAAGACTATATCAAAAGCGAAATCGAGCCGCATATTCGCCCAAAAGCGATTGAAGTACTGTGTCAGCATGTTGAGCAAGGGCATGATGTGGTGATTATTTCTGCGACCAATGACTTTGTGGTTTCTGCCATTGCCAAACGTTTCGGTATTGAAGCTGCCAATGTGTTATCGACCCCGCTCGAAATAAAAAACGAACGCTATACGGGTAAATTAACAGACCAGCCCAACTTTAAAGAAGGTAAGATTTATCACCTTAATAAATGGCTTGATAAGCAAAAATCAGTAGGCGTGAGCTTTGATAAAACCTATGCCTACTCAGACTCTAAAAACGACATTCCGTTGCTCGAATGGGCAGATGTGGCGATTTGTGTGTCACCTGATGATGCCCTACATGCACATGCGTTAGCGCATCGCTGGGCAGTGGAAGATTGGTCAATTTAGGCAATTTAAAGCGCGTTAACGTAGAGGCAGTCGTAATTAGCCAAGCGTTTAGCATCAATCTCATTTAAAATAGCGGCAGATTCGTTAGACACTTATTTAAAAAAACAGGAACCTTTATGGAAATCAATCCGTATCAAGAACAAATTAAAGATTTATCAGAGCGTGGGCAGGATTTGCGGAGGTATCTTTGACTTCGATGGTAAGCAAGAACGCTTAGAAGAGGTCAATTTAGAATTAGAAAACCCCGATATTTGGAACGATCCAGAGCGTGCGACCAAAATTAATAAAGAAAAAAGTCATCTTGATGGGGTCATCGATGTCGTCGTTTCGCTTGAGAGCACATTAGAAGATGCGTCCGCTATGCTAGAGCTGGCGGTAGAAGCAGAAGATGAGTCGTTGCTTGCTGACGTGCAAAGCGAGCTGGATAATGCTGAAAAACGCGTTGCTGATTTAGAGTTCCGCCGGATGTTCAGCGGTGAGATGGATCCGAATAACTGCTACCTAGATATTCAGTCGGGTAGTGGTGGTACTGAAGCGCAAGATTGGGCAGAGATGCTACTTCGCATGTATACACGCTGGGCAGAAGCACATGGCTTCAAAGTAGACGTGATTGAAGTGTCGTCTGGTAGCGTGGCTGGTATTAAGTCGGCAACGATTGAGATCAAAGGCGACTATGCGTTTGGTTGGTTGCGTACCGAAATTGGCGTGCATCGCTTGGTACGTAAGTCACCATTTGATAGCAATAATGGTCGTCATACCTCATTTGCTGCCGTTTTTGTCTCACCTGAAATTGATGATAATATCGAAATTGACATCAATCCAGCGGATTTGCGTATCGATACTTATCGCTCATCGGGTGCGGGTGGTCAGCACGTAAACACCACCGATTCTGCGGTACGTATCACCCACGAGCCAAGTGGCGTGGTGGTCACTTGTCAGAACGAGCGTAGCCAACATGGTAACAAAGCCACCGCGATGAAAATGTTGCGTGCTAAGCTCTATGAGCTAGAGATGCAAAAGCGTATGGAATCCCAGCAAGCGGTTGAAGATGGCAAGTCCGACGTCGGTTGGGGCAGTCAAATCCGCTCTTATGTGCTCGATGACTCGCGTATTAAAGATTTGCGTACTGGCGTCGAAACCTTTAACACCGGTGCGGTACTAGATGGCGACCTTGATCAGTTTATTGAAGCAAGTCTAAAAGCGGGACTATAAAGAGCGTTTTAAAATATTAATCAAAATTTACTTAAGGAAAAATTATGCCAAGCGTTAATAATTATTTTGATGATAAAGTAACTTCTATTGCTTTTCAGACAGCGACTAAGCCTGCGACTGTCGGCGTCATGTCCATTGGTGAGTATGAGTTTGGCACCAGCGAATTTGAGACCATGAGTGTGGTCAGCGGTGCACTGACCGTCAAGCTACCAGAGAGTGACGAGTGGCAAACCTTTAATGCTGGCGAGCAATTTACCGTTGAAGCCGATAAAAAGTTCAATGTTAAAGTAGAAGTCGAAACCGCTTATTTATGTGTGTATGGTAAATAATAGTCTCTAAGTCTTTCTATCAGAACAATCAACGCCAAGTATTTTATGCTTGGCGTTTTTTTGTGAGTATTTTTTGAGAGAAATTTAGTTATCTTTAGCCCATTTAGGTGACTATCGAGTGAATTGAAGACACGTCCTAATCAAGGTTATAAGTTTTTACGGTATTGCACCATATCCGTTTGGGTGGCGATTGCATCATAGAGTTTCCGCGCTGCAATGTTACCTTCTTGAGTGGTCCAATAGACACGGTTGCAGTCTTTCTTATTGGCAAAGTCATAGACCTGTTCAATCAATGCGCGTCCTACGCCTTGCCCACGTACAGATTCATTAACGTACAAGTCCTCCAAGTAGCAACATTCGGTACTATTCCAAGTATTGGGATGCAGCACCACATGGGTAATACCTACCAGCGTATCATCCTGCCATGCCCCAAATCCATAAATAGGTACATTACTATCTAGCAAATTGCGCCATGTTGTATCAGTTGTGCTCATTGGCAAATGGGTTTCATAAAATGTTAGATAGCATTGCCACAACACTAACCAAAGGTCGTAATCTGCATTAGATAATGGCGTGATTTTTATAGAAGGATTTTCCATAGGTTTTTACTTAGTTTTATTGATGGACATATGTTTAATTATAACTTAGAAAATCATAATTGATAAGCTTTTTATGGTGCATTTTTTACACAGCATTACACTTTATCTGTGCCAAACAAACAGCAAAAATAAAAGCAATTAATTATTCTAAAACAATTACTTTTCAAAGGTGTACGACTCTATGACTAAGGCAGGCGAGCAAACAATGATAAGAGATGTGCGCCATGATTATGAGTATCTTGCCAGCCGCGCTAATCTGCGCTATGTGAGTGACGATGAGCCCGGTTATGCGCGCAGACGTTGGGGTCGTGGTTTTACTTACAAAGACACCACTGGTAAAACCGTCAAAGACAAAGCATTGCGCCAGCGTTTTGATGCGCTGGTGATACCACCAATGTGGTCAGAGGTTTGGATCTGCCAAGATGAAAAAGGCCATCTACAATCGACAGGACGAGATGAAAAATCCCGTAAGCAGTATTTGTATCATCCGTCATGGAATAACATTCGTGATCAAGCCAAATTCGATGCGATGATAGGCTTCGCAGAGGCGTTACCCAATCTACGAGCGCAGGTTGAAAAAGACTTAGAGGCAGAATCATTGTCTCGTACCAATGTGCTCGCTGCAGTGGTTAAGTTACTTGAGACCACCTTGATTCGTATTGGCAATAGTCGCTATGCCAAGCAAAATAAAAGTTATGGGCTGAGCACATTACGTAGCAAACACGTGAGCGAAACGGACAATGGATTGGCATTTGATTTTGTCGGAAAAAGCGCAAAGGAGCATCATATTGAGCTGCAAGACGAGCGTTTGATAGATATTGTGCAGGCATGTTCTGAGCTACCGGGCTATCAGATATTCAAATACTTAGATGACGATGGACATAAGCAAATCGTCGACAGTGCCGATATCAATGATTATTTGCGAATGCATACTAGCGGTATGGACTGCGAAAGCAAGCTATATAGTGCAAAGGATTTTCGCACATGGATGGCAAGTGTGCTCGCAGCAAGCTATCTACATGACGAGCTACAAACGATAGCAGGCGCTAGCATACTTGCCAGTGCACCAGAAAGCGCTGAGCGTCAACAGCTGGTCACTGATATGGTAAAAAGCGTGGCAGCAGAGCTGGGTAATACACCGACCGTATGCCGTGCCTCGTATATTCATCCCATTGTCATTGAATGTTTTTTGGCAGGGCAGTTTTTTGAGCCTTACAAACAAGCGCGCCGTGGAAGGACGAAAAAATATCAAAGTTGTGAAGAAAAGGCCTTGATTGGATTTTTAAGCACACTAAATTAAATTAATAATCTATACATAAAAATAAAAATGATACGTTGTGTATTGAAATAAGTGTAAAAATGCGTTACTAATAGAGTCTGATAAATACGAACATATTAAACGGTCTATAGGATGTGGCCGTTTTACAATCATAAACACCATTTTACCCGTTACCTGCTATTGCTAAAGGATTAGCTTATGAACACTGCCTCCCAAACCGCTACGATCGCTGATACAGACGCCTCAGTTACGCCAAAAAATTATACCGATTATTATAATAACTTCGACATGAATACACTGCTGTCAGAAATCTTTGGCGAGCATGTAGATGATCGTTTAAATGCCTATATGGCTTGCTGTGGTCGTCATGTACGTGATGGCCGCGCTGACAATGCCGCGCTAGTACACGAAGATACTGCAGGCAATATAACGCGCATGAGCTTTGGTGAGCTTGATAAAGCAAGTGCCCAAATCGCTAACTTGCTACAGTCGTATGGCGTAAAAGCGGGTGATAAGGTAGCGACTATGCTACCGCGTACGCCTGAGCTGCTTACCGTTGTATTAGCAACATGGCGCATCGGGGCTGTATACCAGCCACTATTTACCGCTTTTGGCTATGATTCGATCAAATATCGGATGGACAAGGCCGACACCAAGGTTGTATTTACCAATCTAGATAACCGCAGCAAGTTTGAAGATTTGGCTGAGCAAACCAAAATGGTACTGGTCGGCAACGTAGAAGACGCCCAGACATGGGGTGATGATCACTATAGCCAGTCTATGGAAGCACAGTCGCAAACGATAGAGCCAGTCACGCTAGATACGGATGCACCATTTTTGCAGATGTTCACCTCAGGTACGGTTGGTAAATCAAAAGGTGTGAGCGTCCCGTTAGCAGCGTTACCTGCCTTTTACTTGTATATGCGTTATGCCATTGATCTATGTGAAGATGATCATTATTGGAACATGGCGGATCCAGGCTGGGCGTACGGTCTATACTACGCAATCACAGGGCCTCTATTACTTGGCGTTACCACGTATTTTAATGAAGCGGGCTTTGATGCTGCCAATACACGTGATTTTATGGTGCGCCATCAGATCACCAATTTGGCCTCCTCACCAACCGCCTTCCGAATGATGAAATCTAGTGGCATTTTCGACAATGTTGATGAAGACGCTCATAAGGATACCAATGCCAAGTTATCTCTACGCTGTGCCAACTCAGCAGGGGAAACGCTCAATACCGAAGTCGTAAGCTGGGTAGAAACCTATCTGACGTGTCAAGTGAAAGACCAATATGGGCAAACAGAGACAGGCATGACGTGCTGTGCTCATCATGCACTGGCGCATGAGTGTCCAGTTGGCTCTATGGGTATGGCGTTACCAGGGCATACGCTCGTTGTATTAGATGATGATATGAATGTACTGCCCGATGGCGAGCAAGGGCAGCTAGCCGTTGTGGTCAGTCAGTCACCCGCGTTTTATTTCCAAGGGTACAGCTGGCATGAGAAGCAGGCCTTTGCAGATGATTATTACTTAACAGGCGATGTGGTTGAGCGTCATAGTGACGGTAGCTATTGGTTCTCAGGACGTGATGATGACATCATTATTACCGCAGGTTATCGTGTAGGGCCTACCGATGTCGAAAATACCGTATTAGAGCATGAAGCGGTTGCAGAATCAGCAGCAGTTGGCGTGCCAGATGAAGTGCGTGGACATACAATCAAATCTTATGTGGTGTTAAAAGATGGCGTCGAAGGCTCTGAAGAAATCGCTCAGCAAATTAAAGATTTGGTACGCAAGCGTCTATCGACTCATGCTTATCCGCGTGAGGTCGAGTTTGTAAGCGAACTACCAAAAACCCCAAGTGGTAAGATTCAACGCTTCTTGCTGCGCAGTCTATCTGCCGGATAAGGGCGTTTTGCAATATATAGTATTAGGGCGCGTCATCAATTAGCACATGAACACATTTAGTGGTCTTAAAATGGCTAAATTTAGCCAAACATCGTCAGAAATCTTGTCAATATGTTCATATTTACGGCAATTTCTTCCTTGTTTGGCTGCAATTTTCCTCATTTTAAGCCTCACAATCTAAATGATGACACGCCCTAGATAGTATTTCGTTAAAATAGAGATTCTTTATGATGAAGCTATTTAACATAAGCTGATTAACATAGACTGACAATGAAAATATCAAATAATAAATAGTTAAGGAACATTCATGCAAATTCAAAAAAACAGCTTTTTGGTCACAGGTGGTGCATCAGGATTGGGTGAAGCAGTGGTTCGCGCGTTAGTCGCTCAAGGTGGCAACGTTATCATTGCTGACTTGAATGAATCAGCTGGGCAAGCACTGGTCAACGAGCTGGGAGATAACGCACGTTTTGTGCGTTGTGATGTCACCAGTGGTGAGGAGGTGCAAGCGGCTATTGCCGTTGCTGAAGAAGCGTTCGGCGGTCTCCACGGCTCGATCAATTGCGCAGGTATCGCTGTCGTACAAAAGCTACTAGATCGCGAAAACAATCCAGCAGATCTTGAGGCTTTTAGCCGCGGGGTTAATATTAATCTGGTCGGTTCATTTAACGTAGCGCGCTTAGTCGCGTCTAGTATCGCCAAGAGAGTGGCTAATGCCAGTGACGTAGAAAAAAGCAATAGAGAAAAGAATATAGATCAAGGTATTATTATTAATACTGCGTCTATTGCGGCCTTTGACGGGCAAATGGGGCAGGCGAGTTATGCATCGTCCAAAGCTGGCGTCGTCGGTATGATGTTGCCACTGGCTCGTGAGCTGGCACGTCACGGCATTCGAGTGATGACTATTGCGCCCGGTATTTTTGCCACACCAATGATGGATTCGATTCCCGAAAAGGCGCGTGAGCAATTAGAGTCTGGCGTGCCTTATCCTAAACGTTTGGGTGATCCTAATGAATTTGCCAAATTGGTCACCCATATTATTGATAATGCCTACCTAAATGGTGAAGTCATTCGTCTCGATGGTGCGATTCGTATGGTGTAATGATATTAGGGTCTATTGAACATTCAAATGTGGAGCTGGCAGGGCTATTTTTTGCCAATACATGGCGAAATTGTCTACCCTAGAATGACTAGGCGTCAAAAATTTCACTGCGTATTGTCTAAAAAATAGCCCTGCCCTGAAAGGCTGATGCTAAAATCACCCCAAACGTTGTTGTAAACCTAGCTAAGGTCTCGACATTATCGTCGGTTTACGCCTAGTTTGGAGCGATTTTAGCGATCAGCAGTCCTAATATGTGAATGTTCAACAGACCCTAGTTTCTTATAAAAAATAAGATTTTCGTGATGTGATTCACGAAGTTTTCACAAAAATTGGCATGGTGCTTTGATATATTATGACTCACTGTTATTGAGCGTTGGTTATAAGGATTGAAGCCTATGTCATTTTTTCTACCACATGCTAGCGAGCGTGCAAATTGGTTACTGATTGCAATAGGAATTAGCCTTGCTGCTATTATTAGCACTAGTGCCATTGCTGCGGTTAAGCATATTGTAGAAAAAAAGCAACCCATTGCTAATAACGTTATTATCGATAAAGTCTTTGTCGATAAATCTGAACGCATTTTAAACCTATTAAGCGAAGGCACCATCGTCAAATCTTATCATATTGCATTGGGCGACAGTCCGATAGGTCACAAGCAGCAACAAGGCGATGAACGTACACCTATAGGCAACTATACTTTAGATTATAAAAATGAAAACTCTATTGCCCATCGCTCCATTCATATTAGTTATCCAAATGCGGCTGATAAAGCGCAAGCCAAATCACTTGGTGTCAATCCGGGCGGTGATATTATGATTCATGGTCAGATGAATGGCTTTGGTCATTTAGCATGGCTCAATCAAAAACGCGACTGGACAGATGGTTGTATCGCCGTGACCGATGATGAGATGGATGAAATCATGGCTGCAGTCAAAGTAGGCACCACGATTGAAATCGTAGAGTAGAGCGATTGAATTTCCAATGATACGGCTTAATTCTATATCAATCAGATAGGGTGTCAGACTCGCTTATTCTGTTCTTTGTTGTACTTTTACTCGCCTTCTGCTCGTTTTTTTATAGCACTGTTTTCCTCTTCATACCTTTTAATTTCTCTTAAAAATACACTTAAATGATATTAATCAATAGTCAAAGCTAAATATCATTGCTTATAGTAAGGTTTTATTTGATAATTGGCTTGAAATAAGTACATATATACCTTATATAAATGACAGATAACAGTAGTCGCTAGACTATAAAGCATCTGCTGTAAATACTAATTATAAAAGGATGTGAATATGAGATTTGAGAAATTTACCCAAAAACTGCAATCTGCTATTCAAGAAGCACAAAGCCTAGCCCTAGGTCGCGATCATACAGGTATCGATCCTGTGCATCTGCTTGCCATATTGCTACAAGATGAATCTAATTTGTCTATCTGCCAACAAGCAGGTGCGTCTATTCCAGCGTTAAAGAACGGTGTCGCAAAGGCATTGGACAATCAAGCGACCATTTCGGAGCCGACAGGTGATGTCAATCTGAATCCAAACTCGGTTAAGATTTTAAATTTAGCAGATCGCCAAGCCCAAAAAGAAGGTGATGATTTTATCGCCACTGAATGGGTGATGTTGGCACTTGCTGAACAAGGTGAAACCAAAAAGATATTTGAAAGTGCTGGCGTGACGGCTAGCAAGTTAAAAGTGGTGATCGAGCAGCTGCGCGGTGATGACACCGTCAATAATCAAAACGCTGAAGATCAGCGTGATGCACTCAATAAATATACAATCAATCTGACTGAACAAGCAGAGCTTGGCAAGCTGGATCCGGTGATTGGTCGTGACGAAGAAATTCGCCGTACTATTCAGGTGCTCTCACGCCGTACTAAAAACAACCCTGTACTCATTGGTGAGCCAGGTGTAGGTAAGACGGCTATCGTCGAAGGCTTGGCGCAAAAAATTATCAATGGTGATGTGCCAGAAGGTTTACGCCGCAAAGAAGTACTGTCATTAGACTTAGGCGCGCTAATCGCTGGTGCAAAATTCCGTGGTGAATTTGAGGAGCGCCTCAAAAGCGTATTGAGCGATTTGGCCAAGCAAGAAGGCAACGTCATCTTATTTATCGATGAGCTGCATACCATGGTCGGTGCCGGTAAATCTGAAGGTGCGATGGACGCAGGCAACATGCTAAAACCAGCATTGGCACGCGGTGAGCTACATTGTGTCGGAGCGACGACACTAGATGAGTATCGCAAGTACATCGAAAAAGATGCGGCACTTGAGCGTCGGTTCCAAAAAGTGTTGGTCGATGAGCCAACGGTCGAAGACACCATTGCGATTTTGCGAGGTCTTAAAGAGCGTTACGAGCTGCATCACGGGGTTGATATTCAAGACAGCGCCATTATTGCTGCTGCGCGGATGAGTCACCGTTATATTACTGATCGCAAGTTGCCAGATAAGGCGATTGACTTAATCGACGAAGCCGCGAGTCGCTTGCGGATGGAGATGGACAGCAAGCCTGAATCGTTAGGTAAGCTTGATAGCCGTTTGATTCAGCTAAAAATGCAGCGTGAAGTGCTCAAAAACGAAGAAGATGCAGGTGCGCAAGCAGAGCGTAAAGCACTCAATGCGCAAATTGAAGAGCTAGAAAAAGAGTACGCTGATCTCAATGAAATTTGGCAAGCAGAAAAAGCATTGGTCAAAGGCAGTCAGCAGCTAAAAGACGAGCTGGATAAAGCCCGAATTGCGTATGACAAAGCCAGTCGTGAAGGCGATTATGAGACCATGAGCAAGCTGCAATACGAAACCATTCCGCAGCTAGAGCGCCGTATCACTGAGTCTGACTTGGCAGAACAAAAAGAGCAGACAGGTGAAGGTAGTGGGGTAAAACTGCTACGTAACAAGGTGACCGACAACGAGATTGCAGAAGTGGTTGCCGCTGCGACTGGTATTCCAGTCAACAAAATGATGCAGGGCGAGCGTGAGAAAATGCTGGCAATGGAAGAAAAACTCCATGAGCGCGTGATTGGTCAAGATGAAGCAGTTGAAGCGGTAGCAAATGCAGTACGCCGTAGCCGAGCTGGCTTGTCTGATCCCAATCGTCCTTCAGGCTCGTTCTTATTCCTTGGACCTACGGGTGTCGGTAAGACTGAGCTGACCAAATCATTGGCAAACTTCTTGTTTGACAGTGAAGATTCGATAGTGCGTATCGACATGAGTGAATACATGGAGAAACACAGTGTCAGTCGATTGGTTGGTGCGCCTCCAGGTTACGTTGGCTACGAAGAAGGCGGTGCGTTGACTGAAGCTGTTCGCCGTAAGCCTTATAGTGTCATATTGTTCGATGAAGTCGAAAAAGCGCATCCTGATGTGTTCAATATCTTGCTACAAGTATTGGACGATGGGCGTTTGACGGATTCACAAGGTCGTGTGGTGGATTTCAAAAATACCGTGATTATCATGACCAGCAACTTGGGTTCGCATAAAATCCAAGAAATGGTCGGTGAAAGCTACGAGGATATCAAAGCTGAGGTGATGGACTCAGTTGGTCAGCATTTCCGCCCAGAGTTCGTCAACCGTATCGATGAGATTGTGGTCTTCCATCCGCTTGGTATGTCACAAATGGCAGGTATTGCTACTATCCAACTGGATCGTTTGCGTCAGCGTTTGCATGAGCGTGAGATGGATATCGAGCTATCAGCGGATGCGATGAATAAATTGGTCGCGGTCGGTTATGATCCTGTGTATGGTGCGCGTCCGCTCAAACGTGCCATTCAGCAAGAGATTGAAAATCCATTGTCATTGAAATTATTATCGGGTGACTTTGTCGCTGGTGATATCATCAAAGTCGATGTTGGCTCTGATGACAAGCTGACCTTTGATAAGCTAAGAATGAGCTAATCAATCTAGCATTGAAGTTTTTATGAGCTAGCTATACTCTTAAAATCACCCCTTATCTGCGAGCGTAGATAGGGGGCTTTTACGTTTAGGGGCGCGTTTTGCGCTACTATTCTTTTACTATTTAAATATCAGGACTATGCTATAAATAAGTGACTAGGGTCTGTTGAACATTCAAATATTAGGACTGCTGATCGCTAAAATTGCCCCAAACTAGGCGTAAACCGATGATAATGTCGAGACCTTAGCTAGGTTTGCAACAACATTTGGGGTGATTTTAGCATCAGCCTTTCAGGGCAGGTCTATTTTTTGCCAATACATGGCGAAATTGTCTAACCTAGAACGACTAGGCATCAAAAATTTCACTGCGTATTGTCTAAAAAATAGCCACTGCCAGTTCCATGTTTGAATGTTCAACAGACCCTAATAATATAAGTGCAAATTGGATAAAGAGGAAAAGTGATGACAACCAATATTGAACGTCTAGGCAAACCTTTGACATCACCATTAATCATCGTAGCTTTATTGTTCAGCACCTCGGCTTGTTCCAATCCTTCATCGGTAAATACCAGCCCCGATGCGGCAGAATCCAAAGAGACGCAAACCTCTGAAGCCGATGTAAAAGTTAGTGATGCTCAAGTCAGCGTAGACAAGCCTGACTTTTCTAAGGCCGAGATTGCAACCTTTGATGAGCCTTGGGCTATGGCTGCATTACCCAGTGCAGATAACCAACCACCGAAGCTACTGGTGACACAAAAAACAGGCGAGCTGTTCATTGTAGATACCGCGACGGGTGCCAAAACGAGGGTCGAGGGTGTTCCCGAAGTCGCTTATGGTGGCCAAGGTGGATTGGGAGACATCATAGTAGCACCAAATTTTGCTACGTCTAATACAGTGTATCTCAGCTATGTGGAAGCAGGAAGCGGAGATGACAGCAATACATTTGGTGCTAAAGTCATCAAGGCAACGCTCTCAGGACTAGAGACAGATACGCCAACGTTACAAGCCATTACGCCAATCTGGGAGCAATCTCCAAAAGTAAAAGGGCAAGGACACTATAGCCATCGATTGCTGTTTTCACCTGATGGACGCTATCTATATATCAGCTCAGGCGAGCGCCAAGAAAAAACCCCAGCCCAAGATATGAGTGTCAACTTGGGTAAAATTATACGCCTAAATGCTGACGGCTCTATCCCAGCAGACAATCCATTTTTGGACAATACGAATGACATCGCCAAGCAGTTTTGGACGATAGGTCATCGTAATGTGCTTGGCATGACATTTGATGACAGTGGACAGCTTTGGGCACATGAAATGGGGCCAAGAGGCGGCGATGAATTCAATCTCATCGAAAAAGGTAATAATTATGGCTGGCCAGTTGTGTCCAATGGACGCAATTACTCAGGTATTGATATCCCTGATCATGACACAAAGCCTGAGTTTGCTGCACCCAAAATCACTTGGACGCCAGTCATATCTCCATCTTCCATCAGCATATACGCGGCGGGTAGTCATAATGACTTTCCTAGTTGGCAAGGCAATGCGCTTATTAGTGGCTTATCTTCTAAAGCACTTATCGTAGTCAGCTTCAATGAAGGCAACACCGCTGCTGATCGCTATCGCTACGATATGGGCGAACGTATCCGCAGTGTGCTGGCAGTAGATGGGCAAGTGTGGGCATTGCAAGATGGTAATGGGGGGCAATTACTTAGACTACTGCCTAAGTAATATCGTAATAAAACCAATTTTGATTTTATATTTATGTAGTTATTCTAAAAAAAATTGTTAAGTCTTTTAGAGTAAATTAAAGGTTTTATCAAGTTTTATTTTGTAATTGATTGATAGTTAAGGCCTATTTTGTTAAGGTAATGTTCCTTGAATTTTGAGACTTGCACATGGAAGAAGTAAAAGTAGGCAGATTAGGACCTTTTCCACGGGTGAGTAAACCTGTGTTTATAACATCGACGTTGTTAATTGTCGGATTTATTATTTTTGGCGCTTTGTTTACGGAAACGGCAGGGGCGCTCTTTAGTTTTTTACAAAATTTTATTACTGACAAGTTCGGTTGGCTATTTATTATCCTAGTCAATACAGCGCTTGCCCTCTGTATTTACTTAGCAATGAGTCGCTATGGTGATATTCGGCTAGGCAATCAAACGGAGCGACCACAATACAATCTGTTTTCGTGGATTGGTATGTTGTTTTCTGCAGGTATTGGTATTGGTCTAGTCTACTGGGGTACAGCGGAGCCGTTGTATCACTTTATGGCACCACCAATGGGCGAGGCCGAAACGGTAGCAGCTGCAAAGCAAGCGATGAATATCTCATTTATGCATTGGGGATTACACGCTTGGGCCATTTATACGATTGTGGCGCTGTCTTTAGCCTATTTCCATTTCCGTCGTGGCTTGCCATTATCGATTCGATCAACCTTGTATCCTTTGCTCGGCAAAAGAATTTACGGCCGATGGGGACATACTGTCGATATCTTGGCCGTGTTTGGTACGATGTTTGGTGTGGTCACCTCGCTCGGGCTTGGGGTGATGCAGATCAATTCTGGACTCGAAAAGCTGTTTGGTACGCCTAATAGTCTTACGGTTCAGTTTGGCTTGATCGCTTTCATTACAGCGCTTGCAGCGGCTTCGGTCTTGATGGGTCTAGATAAAGGTATTAAGCGACTTAGTGATATCAATATTGGTTTCACCATCGTCTTATTGGCGTTTATGGTTATTTTAGGGCCGACACTTTTCATCTTTGATAGCTTTATTGAAAACATCGGCAACTATCTGACAGTGATTGTTCCTTTAGGTACGTGGGGCGAGTCTTATAGTGGAACAGATTGGCAGAGTGGTTGGACGATATTTTATTGGGCATGGTGGGTTAGTTGGGCACCATTTGTTGGTATCTTTATTGCCCGTATCTCTCGTGGTCGTACGATTAGAGAGTTTGTACTTGGTGTACTACTCATTCCTATGATGATTTTGTTTTTCTGGTTTACGACCTTTGGCGGCGTTGCTGTTCACATGGAGCTTGCCTCTGCTGTGTCCGGTATCAGCCCAGGATTGGTTGAAGCGGTACAAGCGGATACTGGTAGTGCGATCTTTAAATTGGTTGAGTACTATCCATTGGCAAAACCGATTACGCTACTGATTGTAGTGATGATTATGCTGTGGTTCGTAACCTCATCAGACTCAGCCAGTTTTGTCATTGACATGTTGACTGCTGGTGGCGATACCAATCCACCAAAAATACAGCGCTTGTTTTGGGCAACCACAGAAGGCGTTATCGCAGCTATCTTGCTGGCGGCTGGTGGACTGTCTGCCTTACAAGCGGCGGCTATCGTAGCAGGACTGCCATTTGCCTTAGTGATTTTCGTTATGATGTATGCATTGTTACGTGGTCTTAGTCGCGATCGCTTGATTCTATATCGAGCGCAGCAGCAATTCATCACAGATGAATCAGCAGACCATAATTCAGCGAACGAATTCGTTGATGAGCATTTGCTAAAAGGGCCACCCAAGATAGTGAAAGGTGACTAATAAGTAAAATAGTCATTTGAGCTGTTTTAATAGGAGCCCTAATTTATTCGTAAATTGGGGCTTCTTTATTGGATAAAGATATTTAAATTTATTCAGTCTAAATTCGAATTGTTGAAAATTAGTACCGAAGTGTTACCACCATTTCTATACATTTGGCAGTGTTTACAAAACGTTATATTTGATAATTCGTTCATACCTTGGTATGGTTACGCACTTTTTTTGGGGATATACCTATGGATCATGTAAAAGTTGGCCGATTAGGCCCTTTTCCGCGGGTAAGTAAACCTGTATTTTTGACTTCAGCGATTTTGATACTTGCCTTCATTATCTTTGGGGCATTATTCAACGAACAAGCAGAAGTGGTATTTAACCAAGCAAAAGCATTTGTCTCTTTACGCTTTGGCTGGTTCTTTATTGTGGTGGTCAATTTAACGTTAGTCATGAGTATTTATATGATATTTAGCCGCTATGGCGATATCAGGCTTGGTCATCAGAATGAGAGACCAGAGTACAATCTGGTTTCTTGGATTGGTATGCTGTTTTCAGCAGGTATCGGTATTGGACTGCTTTATTGGGGCACAGCCGAGCCGCTGTATCATTTCATGGCTCCACCATTAGGAGAGGCGGAAACAGTCGCCGCTGCTAAGCAGGCGATGAACATCTCGTTCCTGCATTATGGTCTACATGTATGGGCGCTCTATGGCATGGTCGCGCTATCCTTGGCTTATTTTCATTATCGAGTAGGGTTGCCATTGGCTATCCGCTCCACCTTGTATCCAATATTGGGTAAAAAAATCTACGGTGGTTGGGGTCATACGGTCGATACGCTTGCCGTATTTGGTACGATGTTTGGGGTAGTGACCACGTTAGGTCTTGGTGTTTTACAGATTAACTCTGGTCTTGAGACACTGTTTGGTGTGCCCAATAATATTACGGTGCAGATTATTTTGATCGGCTTTATCACTATGCTAGCAGGGTTATCCTTGTTCATGGGACTAGATAAAGGCATTAAGCGTCTTAGTGATACCAATATATTCTTCACGGTGATATTGCTCAGTTTTGTGATTATCTTTGGGCCTACTCAGTTTATCTTTAATAGTTTTGTAGAAAATATCGGCAACTATTTGCATGAAATTGTGCCATTAGGTCTGTGGACAGAGTCTTATAGTGGAGAGGAAAACTGGCAATCCTCATGGACAATATTCTATTGGGCATGGTGGATTAGTTGGTCACCATTCGTTGGAGTGTTTGTTGCCCGTATCTCTCGAGGTCGCACCATCCGTGAGTTCATATTAGGGGTTTTATTAATTCCTATCACTATTCTATTCTTGTGGTTTACCGCCTTTGGTGGTTCTGCGGTGAATATGGAGCTGATGGCAGCGGCAGATCCTAACCTTGTCAGTCCGGGTCTTATCGAAGCCGTTAAAGCAGATACCGGGAGTGCCATCTTTAAATTGATGGAGTCTTATCCACTAACAGAGGCGGTCAACCTACTCATTGTAGTCATGATTGTACTGTGGTTTGTGACCTCATCAGATTCAGCCAGCTTTGTCATCGACATGCTGACCTCAGGTGGCGATACCAATCCACCAAAGATTCAGCGTTTGTTTTGGGCAGGTGCTGAAGGCGTTATCGCCGCTGTATTATTGGCAGCAGGTGGTTTAAGCGCACTGCAAGCGGCCTCTATTGTTTCGGGCTTTCCTTTTGCTATTGTGATCGTCGTGATGATGTATTCATTGCTACGTGGATTGAGCCGAGATCGTTTGATACTGTATCGTAATCAGCAATGGTTCACCACTGAGGAGTCAGCAGAGCACAATTCTGCTAATGAATTCCGTGATGAAGACCTACTTACAGGTCCACCAAAAATCATAGACTCTAATGATTAACACGCTTTAGATATTTGCTAAAAATCCCAGCCTTGTGCTGGGATTTTTTATGCCGATATATTTTTATATTTTCAATAAGTGGAAAGCCATCATCTGCATTCATTTTTTGCGTAAACGATTGCTTCAGTGCTACACAGTTAAAGTATAGTCAGTGAAAAGTAATATCGATACATCAGCAGTATCGTAGCGTTTTTGAGGTATTTTGACTATAGTTTAAAGTGAGTACAAGGCAACTGAGCACAAGTAGATTACTGATAGACAACGCACGCAAATAAAAATAGCGCACTCAGGTCATGAGTACGCTATTGGTTTTTCAATCAGATATAAGCTAAAACTATACTGAGCCAAATTTATACTGAACTTAGTATGCGCCTTCGCTATAGATAAGCTCGTAGCTATGGCTGTATATCTCAACGATGTTGCCGAACGGGTCTTCCATATAAATCATACGATATGGCTTTTCACCAGGGTAATAGTAGCGTGGTTTTTCCATACGCTTTTTGCCACCTGCTGCAACCATACGCTCAGCCAGCTCTTCAACATTTGGATCTTGAACACAGAAGTGAAAGATACCTGTTTTCCAGTATTCAAAGTTGTTTTCAGGATCTTCTTGATTTTTAAATTCAAAAATCTCAACACCGATACGGTCACCAGTAGATAGGTGCGCAATACGGAAGCTACCCCAACCAGAACGGAATACTTCAGTACACATTTCACCAATCGGACTGTCATCTCCAACAATCTCAGTTGGTTCCATGATGGTGTACCAACCCATCACTTCAGTATAGAATTTTACGGCAGCGTCCAAATCAGGGACTGACAGACCGATGTGCGAAAAGCTTCTTGGATAAACGTTGTTCATAGCTTGTGCTCCTGTTTGCTGTACTCTTGTTTAACGTGAGGCCAGTATACAAATGCATATACATTATGTAAAATTATCAAATATTATATAAATAAGTATGAAACGTAATGATGAATATCACATGGCTACGAACTTTCTGTACGCTCGCGGAAGTTGGTCACTTTACGCGTACGGCTGAACGTCTATATATGACGCAGTCTGGTGTGAGTCAACATATAAGTAAGTTAGAGGAGCAACTAGATACGAATTTACTGATTCGACAAGGAAAGCAATTCTCATTGACCAATGCAGGTGAGCAGCTCTATAAGGAGGCAGGAGATATATTGCAGCGCTTATCCAATCTGGAGCAGCGAATTGGCGAAGATCCACCTTATGAAGGATTGGTACGGTTGATGTCACCGGGAAGTGTCGGACTTAAGCTATACCCAAAGCTGTTGACGCTACAGCAGCAGCATCCAAAATTGGTGATTGATTATCGCTTTGCACCCAATTCTGATATCGAACGAGCACTTGCCAATCACGAGATTGATATTGGTTTTATGACGGATATCTCAGATGATGAGACAGTCAGTTGCCAGCCTATGGCGCAAGAAGCGTTGATACTGGTGACACCAGCGAGCACGGTAAAGCCGAGCTGGGAGCAGCTCACTGAGCTTGGCTTTATCGATCATCCAGACGGTGCCCATCATGCAGGCATGCTACTGACTGCCAATTATGAGCAATTCCAGCATATCAATGATTTTGAGAAAAAAGGCTTTTCTAATCAAATTGGTCTAATTTTAGAGCCGGTCAGTAAGGGAATTGGCTTTACTGTTTTACCAGCGCATGCAATGGCAGCTTATCCAAAGCCTGAGCTTATCAACAGTCATTATCTGCCAGTTGCCGTTAGCGAGACGCTATACCTTGCGCTAAGACGGCAGCATGCGCTCTCTAACAGAGTGAATACAGTCATTGAGGAAGTAAAAAAATGGCTATAAAAGTATGACAGGCGTATACAAATTTTCTTAGGCAAAATATATAAATACGGGAATGAGGATTTTACTAAGCTATTTTATCAAACCAAGCCTTGCTGCTTTGAGCAGTCATAGAATCGAAGCTCACATAAATCCCTTGGTCACCTAAAGTGGCATACCAATGATCATCGTTGCTACCGGTTAGCAACTGAAAATACTTATTGTTAACGATTCTACCTACAGTATAGACTTCGCCTTCTAAATAAAAGTCATTACCTTGTGTGCAGATTAATTTATCGTCAGTGCTTATCATATAGTTCTATCTCATTCATGAAAAGATAAAATGATAATAGCAACTTAACTAGTAATAATAAAGAGGCTTTGATAAGGAGTATCTTATTGTTAAGTATATGTTTTTTAGCTTATTTGTTGCTGAAACATATCATTATAAAATTGGGTGCAATAGTAAGTGATTGAGCATACAAACTTAAGCATATAGGGGTCTCTATGTTGTCTGATTTTTAATAGTAAACGATTGGTTTTCATAAATAAAAGTTGTCTACACCGCAAATTTTTTCGCGCCGAGCACACAAGCTAATGCTCCCAATGTACTTATTACCATGCCAAGACTAACGGTCTCATGTAGTAATCCTGCCGCTAGCATAAGACCCATAAAAGGCTGTAGCAACTGTAATTGCCCAACAGCAGCAATACCCCCTAATGCCAATCCACGATACCAAAACAAAAATCCGATGAACATACTGAACAAAGACACGTAGAGTAATCCTGCCCAAGCGGCAATGTTGATGTCTGTGAATGTCTTTGGCCACGTTAGCCACGTGACGGGAAGTAAAATTGGTAATGACAAAACCAAAGCCCAACTAATCACCTGCCAGCTGCCAAGGGTGCGTGATAACCGTGCGCCTTCTGCATAACCTAGAGCACAAGCGATGACAGCGCCTAGCATTAGTAAGCCTCCCAACAAAGGCGTATGACTACTGTTCATAGCCGCGTAACCAGCGACAAAGGTGCTACCTAACAGGGCAAATAACCAAAATAAAGCGGGTGGGCGTTCATCACCGCGCCAAACGGCAAATATAGCAGTAAATAGCGGTAATATTCCTAAAAATACAATGGCGTGTGCCGAGGTGACATGCTGTAAAGCCAACGCGCTTAATAAAGGAAAGCCAATGACCACACCTAGAGCGACAACACTTAGAGCGTGTAGGTCAGCCTTGGTTGGTGGGTGCTGTTTGAATATTGCTAAGACGGTGATAGCGAGCAACGCGGCTAACGTCGCACGCGTTCCAGTCAAAAATAGAGGGTCAAAACCCATTACTGCTAAGCGGGTAGCTGGTAAAGAGCCTGCAAAGATAACGACGCCGATAAACCCATTCATCCAACCTTGAGTTGTGTTTTTCATAAACCTACCACTGTATTTTTTATACGTTGATTAAAGCAAATGTTTGGTAGGTTATCTACGTACAATACAGTACAATTATACCGAACTGTTTGGTGTCAATGGCCCATACAGTATGAAGCGTATTTACTAAAGGTAGGCTGGTATTACTATGTTTGATCATTGAAACCAGATAAATGCTATTTTAGATTTATCTGACTTTGAGCCAACTCATGGTAGCCAAGCATAATAACTTTTTCGGCGAAGCATGACTTGGTAAAGCATAAATAATGGCATGGTAGAGAATAGAGAATTATGAAAATTGGATCGACTCGTATTGAGATGGTAATAGCGGATGTAAAAGCAAAGATTGCTACTGTCATCTACATGCCCGGTACACGTTTGCCCTCAGTACGCGCCGCCGCTAAAGATCACGGGTTTTCACCGTCGACAGTCGTAGAAGCTTATGAGCGGCTGCAAGCTGATGGGGTTATATACTCGCGTCCGGGTGCTGGATTTTACGTTGCCGAGTCTACACCACCACTATCCTTGGCAGATATTGCTCCAAAGCTTGATCGAGCCGTAGATCCGTTATGGGTGTCGAGGCAATCGCTTGAAACTTCTGATAATGCTTTAAAGCCAGGATGTGGCTGGTTACCGCCTGACTGGCTATATGAAGAAGGTATGCGTCGCGGATTGCGTAGTGTGGCAAAGGGCAGTGCGAGTGTGATGAGCGAGTATGCCACGCCATTGGGATTATTAGAATTGCGCCAACTACTTACTAGGCGTATGGTAGGTTTGGGGGTAAACGCGGAACCGTCGCAGGTCATGTTGACTGAGTCTGGTACACAGGCCATAGATTTGATTTGTCGTTTTTTATTGACACCAGGTGATACCGTAGTCGTAGATGATCCTTGTTACTTTAATTTTCATGCGTTATTAAAAGCACATCGGGTAAAGGTGGTAGGAGTACCTTACACCTCTACTGGGCCGGATGTTGATGTATTCGCTGCAGTATTAGATGAGCATAAGCCGCGCCTTTATATAACCAATGCCGCGATACATAACCCTACGGGCGCTACATTGTCACCAGCCACAGCCTATAAAGTGTTGCAACTGGCACAATCCGCTGGGTTATATATCATTGAAGATGACATTTTTGCTGACTTTGAGATTACTCCAGCAACTAGGTTGGCAGCATTAGATGGTTTATCGCAAGTATTCTATATCGGTAGCTTTTCTAAAACCTTATCTGCATCATTGCGCTGCGGTTATATTGCGGCACCAACTGCTTGGGTAGAGAGTCTATTAGACTTAAAAATAGCCACAGGTTTTGGTGGTGGGCAGCTGGCGGCAGCAGTGGTTTTATCTGCATTGACAGATAGTGGTTACCGCAAACATATGAATGCTATGCATCTACGCTTGGCAAAAGCACGCTCGCAAACGTTACCACGCTTGGCTAAATTGGGTATAGCGCCCTGTCTATTACCACAAGCTGGCATGTTTCTTTGGTGTCAGCTACCTGATGGCAACAACGCGGCTGAATTAGCAAACGCTTGCTTAGCAAAGGGCGTGTTATTGGCTCCGGGTAATGTCTTTAGTCAAGCTCAGAACGCTGAGCATTTTATGCGTTTCAATGTCGCACAAGCATCAGACGCTAGGATCTATGAAGTGTTGGCTGAGTCATTGGATTAAGAGATTGAGCCGATGTGTGCGCTGAATGAATTGACATAAAAAAAGCCAGCAACACAAGGTTGCTGGCTTTTTATAGACTGAGTCTAACTATTTCAAAGATTACTCTTCAGAATAGTCTTCATTCTCGTCTGTAGCTTCTTCTTCAGCTGTATCTTGGTCATCGCCATCTTCAGATAGGATAGTGACTAAGATGCTAGCAGTAACGTCATGATGTAGTTGAATATCAACATTATATTCGCCCACTTGACGTAGTGTACCTTCAGGTAGCTTGATTTCAGCACGGTCTACTTCTAGACCTGAGTTAGTCAATGCTTCAGCGATATCGCGAGTACCGATAGAGCCGAATAGCTTGCCTTCGTCACCTGATTTAGCACGCATGATAACATTAACGTCAGTCAATGCATCAGCACGTTCTTGAGCAACAGCTACTTCTTTCGCTTCTTCAGCTTCGAGTTCGGCACGACGTGTTTCGAACTTTTCAATGTTAGCTTTATTAGCAGGTAGAGCTTTGCCCAATGGGATAAGAAAGTTACGTCCGTAACCTGGTTTTACATCGACAGTTTCACCGAGTTTACCAAGGTTGACGATACGCTGTAACAAAATAATTTGCATGAGTCATTCCTAGTTAACGGTTAACCCTGATGGTTATCAGTGTATGGAAGTAGCGATAAATAACGAGCTTGCTTGATAGCAGTAGCTAGTTGACGCTGATATTTAGTAGATGTACCGGTAATGCGGCTTGGTACGATTTTACCATTATCACTGATATACTGTTTTAGCAATTCAACATCTTTATAATCGATGTGAGTGATGCCTTCAGCAGTGAAACGGCAGAATTTGCGACGGCGATAGAAACGTGCCATGAGTATTCTCCTTTAATTAGTCTTCACTGTTGTCGTTGTCGTCATTATCGTTTTCACGACTGTCTGGACGACGAGTAGTTGCTTTGCGTGCGCGTTTTTCATCGGCATTCTTGGCTAACTGCGACTCTTCAGTGACAGCGTCGTCACGGCGCATAACTAGACTACGAATGATCGCGTCGTTATAACGGAATAATTCTTCAAGTTCAGCTAAAGTCTCACCGTCAGTTTCAATGTTGAAAAGAACGTAATGAGCTTTGTGAATCTTGTTGATTGGGTAAGCCAGTTGACGACGGCCCCAATCTTCTAAACGATGGATAACACCGTTGTTGTCTTGAACTAACTTGATATAGCGTTCAACCATGCCGACCACTTGGTCGCTTTGGTCTGGGTGTACAATTAACACCAGTTCGTAATGTCGCATTATGACTCCTTACGGATTAGTAGCTATTAACCCTATGTTAATAGCAAGGAGATTTATAAGGTAAGCTGTATTCCCATCAAATATAACAAAATATAATAGGAAAAAAGCTTAGTTTATAAAGCGCCGTATTATAACAGTACGCAACGATTAACACAAAGGTTAATCGTTGCGTAGCTGCCAATAAAAACATGAAAACAATAAATTTTTCTGTATCAATGATCTGTATCAATAAAAAGCCACGATAAAAAGCTACTTTTTTGACATCATCTAAGACTTATTTTTGATAAAACGCTCAAAACGTTGCTATTTTACTTTGGGCTGTTTTACCAATTGACTGCTATCTGCTTTTACCACCAACGTTTTGGCAAGCTTGTCATGCCAGCCGATATTTTGCGGGCTTTTTGAGGCCATATAATAATGAATGGCGACAATCACAAAACCTAAAAAGCTGGTGAATGAAAACAGTAAGTTGTAAATAATGAACAATAGCAAAGTACGTGTGCCGATAAGCTTGATAAAAGAAGGCAGACGATGCGTGGTTTGATCCACGACGCGAATACCTGTAATCAGCTTGCCCAGTGATTGACCACGCATGGTGATAAATACTAACTGTAACGCAAACAAGCCAAAAACCATGACTTGCGATATCATCAATGTGCTGCTAGGAAGGCTCTCCATCAGCGTCATTGAATATTGATAAGCGGCATCCATGTCTTGGATATTTTGAAACTTGCTATAGTCTACATCCATTTTGGTTAATGCTAATCCAAGTGGAAAGATGGCTAGCAAGTACAATAAGCCATTGAGCGCAGTTGCCAATATGCGTGACATGATCGGGGCTAGTACTACATCGCCAACGACCTTATCTTTGGCTGTGATATTCTTATTAGCAGCCGTTTTATTTAATGACACATTATTATGCGGTGTGTGATGACGGTTGCTGGTCATATCTGTTTTGGCATTGTCTTTTGGACGTTCAGGCTTACCATATAGTCGGTCTAAGGACACGCTTTTTCCGTCTTTAGCGCCACTGGTTTCAGTATCTTCGGGAAACACGGTGACATTATTGACAATAGAGTCATTAACTTCAGGGCTGCTGATGCTAGTAGGTCGATAAACCCCTTGATTGTTTGTCAAGTTACCAACTCGCTGCCATTGGTCTAAGCCTTCGTGCCAGATCAAATCATCCAGTAAAACTTCACCAGACGTCAGCATAATATTGAGCTGATCCAAATTATATGGACCGGCTTGTACGTTATTTCGAGCTAAGAAAATCTGCATAATTGCCTGCATAGTTAGTCATATATTAAGTCGCTACTGTAAGACATAGTATTAGGGTCTATTCAAGATTTTTCAAATAGACCCTAATGGTTGTATCTTCAATGACTGTGTGAATTACCGCTGTGACTTAAATTACGGCTTACTTTGCTTCTTCACCAGCTAAGAAGAACCAAGTATCTAGTACTGAATCAGGGTTCAATGACACTGAGCTGATACCTTGCTCCATGAGCCAGAACGCAAGATCTGGATGGTCTGATGGACCTTGACCACAGATACCGACATACTTACCCGCTTTGCGGCAAGCATCAATCGCCATAGACAGTAACTTCTTAACAGCAGGGTCACGCTCATCAAATAGATGCGAGACGATACCTGAGTCACGGTCAAGACCAAGCGTTAGCTGAGTCAAATCGTTAGAGCCGATAGAGAAGCCATCGAAGTGTTCTAAGAACTCTTCTGCTAATAACGCGTTGGTTGGTAGCTCACACATCATAATGATGCGTAGGCCGTTCTCACCACGTTTTAGACCGTTTTTCTCGAGTAACTCAATAACTTGGGCGGCTTCGTCAACGGTACGGACGAATGGAATCATAATTTCGACGTTGGTCAGACCCATCTCATCACGTACGCGCTTTAGGGCTTTACACTCAAGCTCAAAGCAATCACGGAAGTTATCAGAGACATAACGACTGGCACCACGGAAGCCCAACATTGGGTTTTCTTCTGACGGCTCGTATAACTTACCACCAAGCAAGTTAGCGTATTCGTTTGATTTAAAATCTGACATACGAACGATAACTGGCTGATCCATAAAGGCAACCGCTAGTGTTGAGATGCCTTCGACCAATTTATCAACATAAAAGTCAACAGGTGAAGCATAACCAGCGATACGCTCTTGGATTGCTTGTGATATCTCACGTGGCAAGCTGTTCATGTTTAGCAAAGCTTTTGGATGCACACCGATCATACGGTTGATGATGAATTCAAGACGCGCAAGACCAATACCTTCGTTCGGCATTTGGGTGAAAGAGAAGGCGCGATCTGGATTACCAACGTTCATCATAATCTTGAAGGCAAGATCTGGCATAGATTCAACAGAGTTGGTCTGTATTTCAAAGTCAATTTGGCTTTCATAAATGAAACCAGTATCACCCTCGGCACAAGAAACAGTGACATCTTGACCATCAACCAACAGCTCAGTGGCATTACCACAACCGACGATAGCCGGTACGCCAAGCTCACGGGCGATAATAGCTGCATGACAGGTACGACCACCACGGTTAGTGATGATGGCAGAGGCACGCTTCATGACTGGTTCCCAATCTGGATCGGTCATGTCTGATACGAGGACGTCGCCGTCTTGTACTTTGTCCATCTCGTTTAGGTTGCTAACGATACGTACTTTACCCGCACCAATGCGTTGACCAATTGAGCGGCCTTCGCACAAGATTTTTGCATCAGTTGTATTGATGATATAACGTTCCATGACATTGCTGTCTTGGCGGCTTTTTACGGTTTCTGGACGGGCTTGAACGATAAAGATTTCATTGGTATCGCCGTCTTTTGCCCATTCGATATCCATCGCTTGACCGTAATGCTTTTCAATGGTCATCGCTTGCTTGGCAAGTGAGGTCAGCTCTTCGGTAGATAGCGAGAACTGCATGCGATCTTGTTTTTCAACATCAACGGTTTTAACAGACTTAGTCGTGCTGCCTTCATCACCGTAGATCATTTTCTTATGCTTGCTGCCTAGGTTACGGCGAATAACCGAAGGCTTGCCATTGGCTAGCAACTGCTTAGAGATATAGAATTCATCTGGGTTAACCGCACCCTGTACGACCATTTCACCTAGGCCATAGCTTGAGGTGATAAAGACCACTTGATCAAAACCACTCTCTGTATCTAGCGTGAACATCACACCAGCAGCACCCGTCTCTGAGCGTACCATGCGCTGTACAGCAGCAGACAATGCAACGCCTTCGTGCTCAAAACCTTTGTGTACACGATAAGAGATTGCGCGGTCGTTATAAAGAGACGCAAATACTTCTTTAATGGCAATCAGAACGTTATCAATACCGCGAATGTTTAGGAAAGTCTCTTGCTGACCGGCAAATGAGGCATCTGGCAAATCTTCGGCAGTCGCAGAAGAACGGACAGCAACCGCGATGTCATCACCGCCACTCATGGTTTCAAATGACTGACGCACTTCTTGCTCTAGATCGCTTGGCAGCTCTTGCTCAATAATCCACGTACGAATTTTTTTACCCGTTTCTGCAAGTTTTTTTACATCATTAACATCTAATGTTTTTAGCTCGCTGTTGATTTTGTCAAGCAAGCCAGTTTCGTTCAAAAAACGGTTAAATGCATTTGAAGTGGTGGCAAATCCGCCTGGAACACTAACACCCAAATCAGACAAATGGCTGATCATTTCACCTAATGAGGCGTTCTTACCGCCGACCATCTCAATGTCGTCTTTTCCTAGCTGATCAAGATTGATTACAAGTGCTGTAGATTGCGCTGCCATGATAACTCCAGAAAATAAGGTTATTTAGTAAAGATTATAACGGTCAATTATACCCCTATATTTGGATAATTTCGAGACCTAGAACCAAAAAATTCGTCAAAAAGATACAAATTGTCGGGTTTGCTACATAATTTACGTCAGCTGCCTGACGGTTTTACTTTTAAGGCCGAGCCAAAATGTCAACGCTACCAAAATAACAGGGTGCCATAATTGTCATCAAAACCCCTAAAAATGAGTAAAATATATCCAAAAGTACTCTTAGAATTTTACTACTATATATAGAACATAATATTGGGACTTATATTGGGGACTTATTATGGGTACTTGTATAGTCAATAAAAGGAAATTGTGCAGGACAATATCGAAAGAAAGAGTGAGGTGTTTGTCGTCGCTTGCCGACAACATTGATTTCTATTGAGCTTCTATTATGCGTATAATGAAAAGTGAAACGCCCTGCGCGAATAATTGAATCAATCATTAAAATATGATGACTGATCAAAAGACAGTCAAAAAAATAAGCCAGTCACAGGCCAATATTAGGGTTTCAACCGAGGTATCAAAGTTATGTACTCAAGCAATCTATCTGAACAAAATAAGCCGACGATACAAAATCATGATGCGTTGAACTTAGACAATTCGCAAACCATAAGAAGTGCATTTTTTATCTCTGATGGTACGGCTATTACGGCTGAGACTCTTGGACGTGCTATTTTAAGTCAGTTTGCTTCCGTTCCTTTTGAGACGCGCGTACTGCCTTATGTCGATAGTTTAGAGCGCGCCGAAGACGCTGTTGAGCAAATTAACATGGCTTATCAACGCGATGGTGTGTTGCCTTTGGTATTCGATACCATTGTTAACTCTGAAATTCGCGAAAAAATCAACTCAGCGACCAGCTGTAACTTAGATATGTACGAGGGTTTGATTGGTCGTGTTGCCGAAGAGACTGGGGTGGAGCCAGACGGACACTCAGGTCATGCACACGATGATGTCGATTCCGAAACCTACAAGGAACGTATCGACGCGGTTCATTTTGCCTTGGACAATGACGATGGCGCACGCACACGTCATTATGACGCGGCCGATATTATTCTGGTTGGAGTCTCACGCTCGGGCAAAACCCCAACGTCATTATATCTAGCCTTACAATTCGGTATCCGTGCGGCCAACTATCCTTTGACCGAAGATGATTTGTACGACAATCAATTACCAAAAGCGTTGCGTGAGCACAAAGACAAATTGTTTGGCTTGCTCATTGATACCGATCGCTTGGTCAAAATTCGTCAAGAACGCCGTGCAGGCAGTCGTTATTCAAGCTATCAGCAGTGTCAGCAAGAGCAGCGGGCGATACAAGGTATTTATATCACTCATGGTATTCCTAGCTTAGACGTCTCAGAGATGTCGGTTGAAGAAATTGCCACACGTATCTTGCAGATGACGGGTCTTAAACGCCGTATTGGTTAATGCTGGCGGCTAATAAGACGCTAGTGTTGACAAAAATAATTTGTACCATTTTGTATAAAACAGTCTCATTTAAAATAATTTCACTTAAAACAATGCCTTTACCATATAGAGAATATTATGAGTTCATCTTATAAGTCTAGAAAGACACCATTATTACTTACTAGCCTGTTATTAAGCGCGGCGACTTTGCTTAGTGCTTGTCAAACCTCGCCATTTGCACGTGAGCCAGTACCTGAGCCCCGTTATGTTCCAACGATTGTGTTGGGTGAAGCGCAAACGCTTACTGTCATGCCAAATCGTGTGGCGTGCGCTTCAGCGTTACCGATGCAGTGCTTGTTGGCCAAATCGAGCAAAGATGGCAGCGTGTTTCAGATTCCTTATGATTGGATCGATGATTTTAAACCGAGCCTTGGCACCGAGTATATAATTAGTGCACGTCCACAAATAGATGAAGGCAAACAAAGCTTGACAGGGCATTGGACATTGCAAAACATACTATCACAACGTATGGTGGGCACTCCTTAGCAGCATGACCCTGAAGCATCTTTGCATTGATTCATTCATAGCCTAAAGACAGACAAACAAAGAAATAAAGAGGACACAATGGGAAGCAAAAATACTAGCGATGCTACCAATGACACTGGTGAAGACATTCATACCGAAGTATCTAATAAAAAAAGCGGCGCCGCGCCAAATCCTGAACATACGGAAGACAAAAATAAAAAAGAAAAAATCGAACAAACACATGAGCAAGTCACCGATGACATCATGCACCACCCTGACTTGGTCAATCCGCTAGACGATACCCGTATTGATGTAAAGTCAGGATTTACTAGAGACTCTGAGCGTATCAAGGGCGACAAGCATCAGTTTGAATATGATGCGGTGGTGTTGGGCGCGGGTCCCGCTGGTGAAGCGGCCGCCATGAAGCTTGCTAAATCAGGCAAGAAAGTCGTGGTTATCGATCCGCGTGAGCAAGTCGGGGGCAACTCTACTCATGTCGGCACGATTCCGAGTAAAGCGTTACGCCAATCGGTATTTAACTTGATTAACTTTCGCCGTGATCCAATGTTTACCAAGGCGATGGAGTATCACCAAGTACCACTAAACAAGGTGCTTGCGAACGCTCGTAAAGTGATACGCAATCAAGTTAGCACCCATACTCGCTTTTATGAGCGCAATCAGATTGAAGTGATTCATGGCTGGGCAAGCTTTACCGATGCGCATACCATTCGTGTTGAGCTTGATGAAAATGTCTTTGAAACCGTTACCTTTAACAAAGCCATCATCACTGTTGGTAGCCGCCCTTATCGTCCTGAGATTTTAGATTTCAATCATCCGCGCGTTTTTGATTCGGATAAAATCCTGCAAATGGATTATGTGGTCAAAAAAATCATCATTTATGGTGCTGGGGTGATTGGCTGCGAGTACGCCTCTATCTTTACCGGTCTGGGCTATAAAGTCGACTTGATCAACAATCAGGGTAAGCTGCTCAGCTACTTAGATAGTGAAATCAGTGATGCGCTAGCGCATGATTTTAGACAATTTGGCGTCCTTATCCGCAATAACGAAGAGATTGATCATCTTGAGACTCACGATGACTGTGTGATTTTGCACTTAAAGAGTGGTAAAAAAATCAAGTCTGATGCGATTCTTTGGTCTAATGGTCGCTCAGGTAATACGGAAGGCTTAAACTTGGAGGCTATCGGCTTAGAGGCCAATAGTCGTGGTCAACTGAAAGTGGATGATACCTACCGTACTGATATCGAAAATATCTATGCAGCTGGTGATGTAATTGGCTGGCCATCTCTGGCTTCTGCTGCTTATGACCAAGGTCGCTGTGCGGCAGCCTTTATGGTTGGTGATAGCGACGCAGAGCCAGTATCGAGTGTTCCTACTGGTATTTATACCATTCCAGAAATCTCCAGTATCGGTAAGACCGAGCAGGAGCTAACGGATGAGCAAGTACCTTATGAAGTGGGACAAGCCTTCTTTAAGCATCTCGCTCGCGCCCAGATCATCGGTGAGCGTACAGGCGTATTAAAGATATTATTCCACCGTGAGACCCTTGAGATATTGGGGATTCATTGCTACGGTAACCATGCCTCAGAGATCATCCATATTGGACAAGCGGTCATGAAGTGTAACAATACGCTTGAGTACTTCGTAAATACGACCTTTAATTATCCAACGATGGCAGAAGCCTATCGCGTCGCGGCGCTAAATGGTCTTAACCGCGTATTTTAAACGGTTGTAAAGATTGAAATAACAATAAAAAAAGCGCCTAACGATATCGTTAGGCGCTTTTTTTATTGTGTATTCCATCCTAAAATAAATTCACCAAAAAGGTTTTTTTAACTCTATCTTAGAACGAGACTCACACAATAAGGCTGACAAAACGAGACTAAAAAACAATCACTTAAAAAATCACTCAGAAAACAATCACTTAAACAGTCTGAGTTTTAATAGTCTCAAGATAGCTTCTGATGTTGCTAACGTAGTGCATCGCTTGCCCATAACGGCTGTTGGACGCTCTGTTTTCAGCAAGGTAAGCATAGATATTTGCCCAGCTTTTGTCATCAATACCTTGAGCTCTCAGTTTACGTTGAATGCTTTTTACCGCATTCGGCCCCATATTATAGCCAGCAAGGGCAAACCAAATACGGTCAGTTTTGGGTACATCGGCAAAGTCTGACTTCATTTGCTCTAAGTAACGTGCGCCACCACCAATGCTTTGATAAGGGTCGACGCGATCTGAGACGCCCATGGCTTTTGCTGTATTGTTGGTCAGCATCATTAGCCCGCGTACACCTGTTGGCGATACCGCATTGGCGTCCAAATGTGACTCTTGATAACCCATGGCCACCAGCAATTCCCAGTCGTGATTGTAGTTGCGCGCTTGCTCTTCAAACGAAGATTGATAATCAGGCAATTTTTCCGTAAGCGTTCTTTGGAAGTGATCCTGACTATAAGCATCTTTTAGCAAGTTCTGATTATAAAAGGCCGCTAGCTTCTGGGTGTTTTCAAGCTTGATACTGTCGCACAAGAAGTAACTGGCTTTTTGCGATAGCGGATCATTGGCTGAATTGAAAGTCCAGCTGACCTTGGGATGTAGACCATTTTTGGTCAAGCTGGCATCATAACCGCAGCTGACATTGACAGAAGACAAATTTAGCTGGCTTTTGAGTTGGGTGCTGGCTGTCGTCAACGCCATGTCAGCATTACCTGATTTCACCGCTCTGAGAGCAGCTTTTTCACTGGCATAGGCTTTTAGATTGACGTCTACGCCTAGCTCATCAGCATAGGTACGTACCAGATCGTAACCGAAGCCGTGCTGAAAACCGTCCGTCGCAAAATAAGTGCTATCTCCAGGGACAGCGGCGATGGTTAAGGTATTCTCCAGCATGACATGATCATAAGTTGGCACTTGTGAATCCATGGTAGTAAAACTCTCAGCTGGTAAAGAGAGCAGGGCAATACTAGAAACTTGTGCCAGTTTTTTGGTTCTGGCAAAACGACTTGAAGTAACAGGGTTAACGGATGTAACGAGGTTACTTTTAGTGTTCAGTAGGCGTTTAGATGGACGCAGTAAATATGAAATACGGCGTTTGGCCCCTTGCGCAGATACTTTTACACGATAAGTAATACGCTGCATGGATGTCTCCTAGTTTTAGCCATCCTTCTTACCGCAAAAACACGTACAAATATATGACCATAATATTTACATATATCGATATCATATCTTAAATAAAGTCGCACCTTTTAATAGGAAAAATGCCACTCTATCTTGTTTGACTATAGCGCCACTAGCGTACTCTTTCTCTAAGAGTTAGTGGGGTAGTTTGTCGTCAGCCAGCTATCGGTGCGTTATCAAAGCGTTCTAAAATAATGTTTTTATATTAATTTTAAAAACTGGACGCACAACGACGCGAAGGATATAAATCAGATGATTCCTTCATCGATAACTAAATATGGCTAGTGGCCAAACAACTATATGTCAAACACAGGTAAGGTCATGATTAAGTCATTGAGACAAAGACATCGTGCAAAATCTTGATGTAATCATTTGCTAATTAAGCAAATACATTCATCTGTTTTTACGATGCTAACTTTAATAGCTGGTTATGCCTTGACTCACTAGTAATAGGATAGCTGGCTGTTAAAGTTTTTTGTCCAGCAATAAGGGTAAGTAAAATAATCAAGCTTGATAGTTTGTGTCGCTTTTTATCAAACAGGTGATTCAATACCATCATCGCGACACTAAAAGTAAAAAAATACCATGTTGCTAAAATATATAGTGCAAACATAGTATTTCAATAGATAGCAGTTTAAAGGCTTATCACTTGTAGCATGATAAAGTCTTAAATGACTACCAGCATTATTTTAGTGCCATAACCGGAAGCTGTAATAAATGGGAAGTTTCATGACAAAACGTTCTTTCTTCAAGTACTAATATGCGGTTATATAGTGGATTATTCAAGTTAAGTTAAGAAAAGAGCGATAAAACTTAACAATTGGACTATAGACGGTAAGAAATGCCCTCATTATTGCTACATTGGTCAAAACTTGGTTAACCTACTCATATTATGGGCTTTCTTACACTATATGTTTCAGTTACTACTGAGGTGGCTTTATGATGACTAAGTTTAATAACTAATTTAATGGTTAGGCTGGGTTATCGATGTCGATAAAAGTCACGGGCAAACCAAATTTCTGGGCAACTATCTCACCTAGCGCTTGAATGCCGCCACGTTCGGTTGCGTGATGACCACAGGCAAAGTAATCAATACCAAGCTCGCGCGCGATATGCGTGGTACGTTCTGATATCTCACCAGAGATAAACGCATCGCAGCCCATCGTGGCAGCTTGCTCAATCATATCTTGCGCGCCGCCCGTACAAATACCGACACGTTTGATAAGCCTTTTATTCTCTGCCTCTTTACTAGAATTATACTCGGCGGCGATATGTAGCGGTGTACGCCATAATGCTTGCTTAATCTTTGCTATTAGGTCATCGGCACTTTGCGGTGTACAAGTAGCGATATTGCCAACAGGATGTGACTCAGCAGGATAGAGCGCACCAGTGATCGTCATATCCAACATGTCAGCGAGTTTTGCGTTGTTGCCAGTGACAGGATGCGCATCAAGGGGCAAATGATAGCCAATCATAGAGATACCGTGCTGCATCAATTTGCGAACGCGTCGACCTTTCATACCAGTCAGTGGGGCAGGCTCATCTTTCCAAAAATAACCATGATGTACCATGATGGCATCGGCATTGTCAGCGATGGCAGCGTCAATCAAGGCCTCACAAGCTGTTACACCGGTTACGATACGCTGGATCGGACGTCCACCATCGACTTGTAGGCCATTTGGCGCATAGTCTTTAAACACACTAGCGGATAAGTAGTCGTCACAGAACTGTGTCAATGTCTGGACGCTGATGTTTTGATTATTCGATTCAGCTGTCGTATGATTTGCAGTCATTATGTTTTCCTATCGTCAATGAAATATGTGCAGTAAAGTGCAGTCGATCAAGTGAGCAAAAATTATGAGTTATTTGTAAGGGCTGTTTTTTAGTTTAATCCTTTATCAGAGTTATTTTAGCATGCTGGTGTAAGCAAACAGATAAGCTGGATAACTGAAATGGTACACGATACGTTACTATTTAATAGTATTGCGGTTATAATTTATACATGTGAGTCTGCCTAGCTGATGGAGCAATTGATCACACGATTAATGGGTCAATAGCAGCCCAGTAGTTACCATTGGCTCACTTCGTTTTTCACTGTCTGTGTGCATTAAATTTATAGAGGTTTTATATGTCGTCATCCCGGAACACCAATAACAAGGCGTCTTTATTAAAATGGTTACCTTGGGTCTTATTGCTGCTAGTTTTGGCAGCGTTTATCTGGTTGTTCACGAGTATGAAGTCGACGTCGGAGGCCACGTGGGAGCCACCAAGAACCCCGCCTGCGGAGCAGCAAGCGTCAGAACCAGTTGCAGATACGCCAGCGCCTATTTCTTCTTATCATAATGCGGTTGCCCGTGCCTCGCAATCCGTGGTCAATATCTATACCACCCAGACGATGGCAGAGCATCCGTATATGGATGACCCTATACTGCGTCGGTTCTTTGAAGATCATAGTGGGCCTTCCCAAGATCAAGGGTCAACCAACTTAGGTTCAGGCGTGATCGTATCAGAAGATGGTTATATCGTGACCAATGCTCATGTGATCGAAAAGGCAGATGAGATTACAGTCGCATTTAACGATGGTCGTAAGAGCCGTGCCAGAGTCATCGGTACCGACCCTGATAGCGATTTGGCAGTGATCAAGGTCGATATGACAGGATTGACCCCACTTGGCTTCCGCGAAGATCCTATTCGCGTGGGTGATTTGGCACTGGCGATTGGTAACCCATTTGGTGTCGGTCAGACCGTGACCCAAGGCATTATCTCAGCGACTGGACGTACGGGGTTGGGTGTCAATAAGTTCGAAGATTTCATTCAAACCGATGCCGCGATTAACCCAGGTAATTCAGGTGGTGCGCTGGTCGATGCTCGCGGCGAGTTGGTCGGTATCAATACGGTTATATTCTCACGCTCTGGTGGCTCGATGGGCATTGGTTTTGCCATTCCAACAGCGCTGGTTGAGCAAGTAATGAATGCCTTGATTAAAGACGGCAAGGTCAGTCGCGGCTGGCTAGGTATCGAGATCCAATCGCAGCTACGTGATCCAACGCAGCTTGAGACCTCAACAGGCGTAGAAGTGCTAAACGTCATCGATCAAAGTCCAGCGGCGAAGAGTGGTCTACGTGTCGGCGATATCGTCCTAACAATCGATGGTGTGGAAATGACCGATGCCAATACTTTGATCCAGTACGTTGCTCGCAAAGCGCCAGATACTGAGCTTGATGCACAGATACTACGCCAAGGTAAAAATGCACAAGTAAAAATAATGCTAGAAGAGCGCCCAGCACAAGAGCCTGTCGAACGTCCTGTCGTCCTACAAGAGGGAAGCATAGGCGGAATGGAAGAGGGCGAGATGCCCGAGCGAAGCATTCAGAACGATGAAGAAGCGCCCATGATGTCAAAGGCTGAGCGTGATCGTATGCGTGAAGAGCTGATGAAACTGTTTGAACAAGACACCGCAGCACAGTAATCTGTCATAACCATGTGCTGATTCATAATGTGTTTATGAGACAGCACATTCATTTAATTTATAGCATAAAAAAGCGCGCTATCTACATAAGATAGCGCGCTTTTTTATGTTTGTTTTGCTCTATTTCTCAATCGGGTCATGATTGATATAGATGACGCCTTGCACACGGCAGCAGCAGGGCAGGATTTCATCTTCGTCAATCATGGCGAGTGGTTCGAATGGATAGTCAATGACGTGTGAGCTGGCGATACGTTTTATCCGGCAGCTGCCACAGTAGCCTTCCTTACATTGATAATTGACGTCATGTCCAGTGCGCAGCAGTCCATCGAGCAGACTTTCATCATCATGCAAGTAAAATTGCTTCTTACTGGTCATTACCCAAGTCATAGTTTTATCCTATCTTTTTATAATATGGTCAATCCTAAATAAAATAAGTACAATTATTATAACGTGCTACTGGGATAAATTTTACTTGCTTGCTGTGCCTACGCAGACAGAGGCTGCGCAAAACTTATCCCAGCAGCACTACACTTATTCTATGATGAATCGACTATATTAAAAGCTCAATCTTGAAAAACTATCTTCTACAACTCAAAGTCATCAAAATCACTGTCTGATAAGTCAGAGTCAATCTGACCGACCAAGTACGAGCTGATTTCTGTCTCTTGCGGCGCAACTTGCACATTGTCAGACGACAACCATGTATTGATCCATGGAATAGGGTTTGATTTAGAGTTCGGGAATACTGATGGTAAGCCAACGGCTTCCATACGCAAGTTGGTGATGAATTCGATATATTGGCAAAGAATGTCTTTATTCAGACCAATCATTGAGCCATCTTTGAACAGATAGCCTGCCCATTCTTTTTCTTGCTCGGCAGCTTTGCGGAAGATCTCGATGCTTTCTTCATAACACTCTGCGGCAATCTCGACCATCTCAGGATCGTCACGACCATTGCGCATGAGGTTAAGCATATGCTGCGTACCCGTCAAATGCAGCGCTTCATCACGAGCAATGAGCTTGATGATTTTGGCATTACCTTCCATGAGCTTACGCTCAGCAAAGGCAAACGAGCAGGCAAATGAGACATAAAAGCGAATGGCTTCTAAGACGTTGACCGCGACGATACACAGATACATCTGCTTTTTCAGTGATCTCAAGTCGACAGTCACTTCCTCGCCATTAACGTTGTGCGTACCAGCACCGTACAAGCTATATAGCTGCGAGTTGCGGTACAGCTCATCATAGTATTGGGCAATATCAGAAGCACGCTCTAAGATGTGCTCGTTTTGCATAATGTCATCAAATATGATGTTTGGATCATTGACGATATTACGAATGATATGGGTGTAGCTGCGTGAGTGAATGGTCTCAGAGAATGACCATGTCTCGATCCACGTCTCTAGCTCAGGAATTGAAACTAACGGTAGTAGCACTACGTTTGGGCTACGACCTTGGATAGAGTCGAGTAGGGTCTGGTATTTGAGGTTACTTAAAAAGATATGCTGCTCATGCGATGACAGGTTGCCAAAGTCCATACGGTCTTTTGAAACATCAACTTCTTCTGGACGCCAAAAGAACGACAGTTGCTTTTCAATCAATTGCTCAAAGATTGGGTGCTTTTGTTGATCGTAACGCGCCACGTTGACCGGATTACCAAAAAACATCGGCTCTTTTAGCGCATTGTTTGGCGTTTGGGAAAAAATCGAATAAGTCATGGGACTGCCTTTATCATTGATAGGGTTGTTAAGTTATAGGGTTTTGACTAGATTTGGTTTGATTGGATTATATTACAAGTGCTCTAAAGATATCTGTTCTGGCGTCTGTCCGTCATTCATATACGCTTTAAACATCTCACTCAGCTCCACATCATCCAAACCTTCCAATTCATCGATCGCACTCTTACGCAGCGCACTCAAGCCATCATCATCTGATAGTTGCTGTATTTCTTTCTGTACGTCTTTTTTGGTCGCTCTCTTTACTGGTTTTTTCGGTACTTTTGTGGCGACTTTCTTTAATGCTTCTGGTTTTGCTACTGTGCCTTCGCCTAATTGCTCACGGACGTCTGCGATGTCGACTTCTACTTGTACGATATGCGAGCCACCATCGTTTAGGTCTGAAAATACGTTTGGGATAAACAAACCACCGTCTTTGATGATTGCGGTATATTGCACATGACCTCCGTCGTTTTTATTGTTTGTGTGTTTCTATATTTCTATGATAGCGCTGGACGCCTTTTATGATAAATGTGTCAATCTCTTAGCTTCATCATGGCTGGCGCGTCGCAAGATTGTCATATACTTTGTTGTTTTCTCTTTTGCCAACTGCCAATACATAAACCACCACCAAATCATCTTTTACGGTATATACCAAACGATACCCTACAGTGCGTAACTTAATTTTATAAGTATCGGTATGTCCCGATAGTTTTGACGCAGGCACATGAGGGTTTGACAATCGCTGCTGTAATTTTTTCTTAAACTGCTGCTGAATATTTGGCGCTATCTTTTTCCACTCTTTTAATGCCAAAGGATGAAACTCAAGATTATAAGTCATCCAACGTTACCTTTATCGGTATCTGCCCGTCATTTAACCGTGCGCTAACCGTTTGGCTCAATGCCATGTCGTCCATCGCTTCCATCATGCGCTCAAAGACGTCTGTTGAGACTAAGTAAGCCACGGGTTTATTGTGGTTTAAAATAGCAATGGACTCACCATCTGACTGTTTGATCAATGCAGAAGGATTGTTTTTTAGCTCTGAGATACTGGCTGTCTGTGTGGCAAATATTGGTTGCATGACTCTTTCTCCGCTAATATTACGCTCTAAATATAGGGCTAATTTTAGCATGAAAATTAGGTCTTATTTGTTATAGTACTAAACTTAAATATTTTCAGTAGCCAATCCCGCCTACCGCTTGTATCTGCCTTGCCGCTGGCGTGCAGTCTATCGTGTCTGGTCGCATTCCTGTTTTCTCGATACTACGTCCAGCCACAGCCTGCACGCCATCGACGTCAGCAGGATACCGCTATAGTCGGGGCTAAAAAGCCTTGTTAGGGCGGGGCTTATACTTCTATAAAGACTCTACTATTTATACATGTTCTGTAGGGTGCGCCTCGCGCACCTTTAAATACAGTTTTTATATCATCGATGCGCTGGGCTCACCCTACAACTAAGCAGGTATAATTCTAGAGTTATTAAAAGAAATTTTAATAAAGCTAGGCATTCTTGGATCTTGAAAAGAAAAGCAACCTCTACCAGTTTTTATAAGGATAGAATTACTAACATCTTCATTGGTCAACTTCGATAATCTTTTACTAAGTTTTGCAGATGTGATATCAATATTAAATAGCTCTTTAAATTTCGAAGTTACTTCACTACTTCTAAAGTCTCTTTTTTGACAGTTAGCTGCTGCTAATAGAAGCAATTTGTAATCTTGAGGCTTATTTATAGTTCTTAATATAGCATCTACTGATTCAGTTAATGTGCCTTCTGAGTCTGTTGCTGCATAATCAAGTGCTCTGTCTAGAATTTCGCTTTCTATATGCGTTTTATTGGTCTCAATAGCTATTTCAGCACATTTCAAACATATTAAATGTGCAAAGTGAGGAAAGCCTGAACTTATATTAACAATCTTGTCTACAACATCATCAATTGGGCGTTTTTCAATTTGTCTCATGCCATTTAGAATGATTTTTCTAATGTCTTCATCGTCCATTCTTTCAAGACGAATTTCCTTCAAACATCTTTGAACTGATTGATGACCTGCTGTTAAGTCACTAGCAGTTTTTGCAATTCCTACTAGTATAATCTTGAACGATGAGTCTAAGTCGCTAAGTGCTTTAATAAGCTCTGCTAATTTATGCTTATCTTCTACATTGACAAGAGTATCCACTTCATCCAAAAGGAAAATACAGTCTAGGCCTTTTAATTGGTTTGCAATCCAAAACGGTGAGTTCAAATTCGCAGGATTTTTAAAGACTGTACTTGATTGCCTTTCACTCTGTAATCCAGCCTTAGCTGCTACTACATTTAATGATGCGTCACCTGTTTGCTTCAAGGATTTGGTTATACTTTGAATAGAGGTATCACAACCTATATGTTGCAAAGGTTCAAGAAACAAAGAGCTAAACACATCTTCACTGTCACAACTTTTAGTAAAAAATAGACCTTTATTAATCTTATTAAGAATGAAGGAACATGTTGTTTTCGCTAAAGAGGTTTTTCCTACTCCTCTATCACCATAAAGCAATATGTGTTGACCTGGACTATCAATTAGACTAATCATTCTCTTTACATCTTTTTCTCTACCGAAAAAATGATCAAATCTGTTAATAGGGGTATGAGGAGTAAAAACGTTTCTGACTCCACTTTTTTTAATTTTTAATACACTGTCTAATCCAAATAAATCAGATGACATAGTTAGCGCCTATATTAAAATTCCATTTTTTGGCTCAACTTTCAATGCTATAGCCGCTCTGTAATTCGCTTTAGTCTTGTATAGTTCGTTACAAAACAGCGAGCCTAACCAAAAGCCAAACCCGCCATTCATCAAACCTAAATCTTACAAGCACCGCCAGCACAATCATCTTCCATATCCGCTTGGGCATCATTCGCACCATCACGAGTGTTATGGTAGTACAACGTCTTCACACCCATTTTATAAGCGTTTAGCAAGTCTTTTAGCAATATCTTCATCGGTACACGGCCACCAGCATAACGAACTGGATCGTAGTTGGTATTGGCAGAGATACTTTGATCGACGAACTTCTGCATGACAGCGACCAGCTTTAGGTAACCGTCATTGTTTGGCATTTGCCATAGTAGCTCGTACTGATCTTTTAGCGTCGTAATCTCAGGCACGACTTGCTTTAGAATACCGTCTTTTGACGCCTTGATAGAGACCAGACCGCGTGGTGGCTCGATACCGTTGGTCGCGTTGGCGATCTGACTAGAGGTCTCAGACGGCATCAAGGCGGTTAGGGTAGAGTTGCGTAGACCGTGCTCAGTGATCTCGCCACGTAGCGTTTCCCAATCGAGATGTAGCGGCTCTTGGCAGATTTTGTCCAAGTCGGCCTTGTACGTATCAATTGGCAAGATACCTTGTGAGTACGTGGTCTCATTGAACGCAGGGCAAGCGCCTTGCTCTTTTGCCAATTTGTTTGACGCTTTCAAGAGATAGAATTGCAATGCTTCAAACGTTTGATGCGTTAGACCCAATGCTGAGTCGTCTGAGTAGCGTACGCCATTTTTAGCCAAGTAATAAGCATAGTTAATCACGCCCACACCTAACGTACGGCGACGCATGCTGCCGTTTTGAGCCGCTTTCACTGGATAGTCTTGATAGTCGAGCAGGGCATCAAGCGCACGGACGATTAGCTCAGCTGGCTCTTCGATATCGCTGACGTTTTCGACTTTACCCAAGTTGACCGCTGATAGCGTACAAAGGGCGATTTCGCCTTCTTCGTCATTGATGTTATCAAGTGGCTTAGTCGGTAGCGCGATTTCCATACATAGGTTTGACTGGCGAATCGGGGCAACCGTCGCGTCAAATGGGCTATGCGTGTTGCAATGATCGACGTTTTGGATATAGATACGACCCGTACTGGCACGCTCTTGCATCATTAGGCTAAACAAGTCTGCTGCTGGGATTTGACGGCTACGAATAGCAGGATCATTTTCATACTTGGTGTATAACTCTTCGAATTTGTCTTGATCTTCAAAGAATGCGTCATACAAGCCAGGCGTGTCACCTGGTGAGAATAGCGAGATGTCTTGACCTTTGATGAGGCGAGTGTACATCGTTTTGTTTAACTGGACGCCATAATCCATATGACGGACACGGTTGTCTTCGACGCCGCGGTTGTTTTTGAGTACCAGTAATGACTCAACTTCTAAATGCCATAATGGGTAGAATAATGTCGCAGCACCGCCACGGACGCCACCTTGTGAGCAGCATTTAACGGCTGTCTGAAACAGTTTGTAGAATGGGATACAGCCAGTGTGCTGTGCTTCGCCGCCACGGATAGGGCTACCAAGGGCGCGGATACGACCTGCGTTGATGCCGATACCAGCACGCTGTGACACATAGCGTACGATGGCGCTGGTGGTCGCGTTGATAGAGTCTAGGCTATCACCACATTCGATCAATACGCACGAGCTAAACTGACGCGATGGCGTACGCACACCAGACATGATAGGCGTTGGTAGTGAGATTTTGAATTCTGAAGTCGCATCATAGAAACGCTTCACGTAGTTCATACGCTCTGATTTTTCGTAACGGCTAAACAAGCACATACCGACCAGCATGTACAAGAACTGCGGGCTCTCGAAAACAGTTTTGCTCACGCGATCTTGAACGAGGTATTTACCTGCCATTTGCTCAACAGCAGCATACGCAAGGTTCATATCGCGCCAGTGATCGAGATACGCTTCTAGCTCATCAAATTCAGCACGGCTATAGTCAGCTAGGATATGCTCATCATATTTGCCAGCATTGGTCAGCGTTGTAACGTGATCGAATAGATGTGGCGGCGTGAATCTATTGTAAGCAATCTTACGCAGATGGAAGATAGCCAAACGCGCCGCTAGATATTGATAATCAGGCGTCGTTTCAGAGATAAGGTCGGCGGCAGACTTGATGATGGTTTCGTGAATGTCACGAGTCTTGATACCTTCATAAAACTGGATGTGCGACTTTAGCTCAACTTGTGATACAGACACATTGTCCAAGCCGTGAGCGGCCCATTCGATTACCTTATGGATTTTATCCAAATCAATAAGTTCTAAACGTCCATCACGTTTGGTTACTTGGATTTTGTCAATATGTGTCATGCTGGCCTCTATTTTGATTGCTTATTGTGATGCTGCGCGCTGAATCGGCGGCAGACATTCTTTATAACGCTACGATGCTGGGTTGCGATAGCCAGTTTTTTTAGGCAAAAAACTACCGCTACTCATAATGATGATTAAAATCACTGAGTACTACATATAGCGTGTTTGTTAATTGGTAGGCACAATATAGCGGGAAAATTTTGAAAATACTATATTGATTTTAGACTAAAACTATGTTGCTGCGAGGTTATAGACGGTCCAGATTTGGGCAAAGGACGATGGGATAAGGGTTAGACGCAAATGCGCTCATCATAAATTTTTTGTAAAAATATCGTGACGATTTGATTTTTATTTTATCGGTTATTGTCGACTGATAATAGTGATCAGAGCGGCAATAATGCGGGCGCAAATTGTACACCAAACCATAAAAAATCGCCACCCGTATGTTATCAATAGTGAGTGACGATTTGGACGGAAAAGGGATTGTTTTTTTCTAAACACCCATTACCGGTTTATACAACCATGCGAACTGTTTTGGCATTGTCCAATGACGCATAAAGCGTATTCACTTGATCGGCTGCTGTGAGGTATAAATTGACACGCGCTGAATGAAAGCGACCCGTTTTCGACGGTTTGACTTCTATAGAGGCCAAATCAAAATCAGGGAACTGGCTACCGAGGATCAGCTTCACTTCATTAAGCAAGCTTTCATGCTCGCCTTCATGACCAATGATACTCAAAGGGTAGTTCATTGGAAAATCCCACAGCTCTGGGTTTTGAATGTCGGTTTTTTTGCCTTTTAAGACACCTTCATTGGGTGTCAGATCCGTCATGGTGACGTCTTTGGTGTTTTGGTTGCTGCTTTGATTAGTGTTTTGATTATCAGTATCTTTTGAATCATCACTCATGATGTTTGCCTCGTTTTTTTAAATATGAGCTATAGTTGAATTCAAATAATTTCGATACAAGGAAACCGAGCGCAAGTTATACATTAGTATGCTTAGCGCGGATGACGATGTAGCGAATTTATATGGATTTGACTATATTTGGATAAGAGCTTTATTGCCCATTTATAGTGGCACTAAGCCTATTATTCAAGTCCTGTGATAGCGACGACAGTACATTAGGGTATGTCGAACCTTCGGCTACGTTACGGACAGCGACCGCTTATCTTTTATAACCACAAACCGCCACATAATCCCCACGGTCATAACCTTCGATGACCTCTTGTGCCTTATCATTGGCATACATTGGATGGGTCAATAAGGTCTGCGCATACTCAAAATCGACAAAACCATTGGCTTGCATCAGCGCGATTTTTTCATCTGAGGTGCGCCAATTGGCTGACTTTACCAGTTCAATAGGATAAGGGTCAGCAGGGGAGATGTGCGCAAGTAGCGGATGCTCCCAAGTGCCTAACGAGCTGGCCAAATTGTATAAGCTGGCAAAGCCACTCTCTTTTGGTACATCGATGAGGATAAGCTTGCCGCCAGTTTTTAGAGCGTTAAAGGCTCTTTTAATACAGGTATCCAAATCACTGATATAGCTGACACTGCCGTTAAACATAATGATATCAAACTTATTGGGCTCAATCTCGCAAGTTTCAGCAGGGCTAATATCTACTTGCAATCCGCGCTTTTCGGCGACGGCTGCCATGTCCTTAGAAGGCTCAATGCCATATTTGATATGAATATCATAATCTTTTGCTAGTAGTGACTCAAATAATCCGCTACCACAACCGATAGACAATATCTCACTGTTTTTATCTAAGAAATGGGCAACTAATTTTAGCTCACTAGTCAGTAAGTTTTGATTGTCAAAAAACCAGCTATCGTACGCGCTTGCGTGTTCATCAAATGCTGCCATGATATCTCTCCTTGAGTATTTTTTATTGTATCGCTAATCCACTATAAAAGAGTGACAGCGTTAACCTCGCTTAAAGTATTACTCATACATCTGCACTCGGTTGCCTTGTCACTCTTTTAAATTGAATCAACTATATTGAATAGTACGTGAAGTTAAACTTGCTATAAAAACACGAGTTATGACAGATCTAATGCTTGCTGCCAAAAATTCACTTCCATCCGTGAAGCAGTATTAAATAACTGTTGGAACTTGTCTGCTTGAGCGGGGCTAGCCTGTGCCAGTAGTTCATTGATCTGCGCTTCGTTCTGTGCGGTAATCGCTTGAAACGCATCACTAGCAAATACATCAATCCATGGTTGATAGGGATTGCCCGTGATAAACCCTTCGGCTTTGATGCGTTTGCCAATTTCACCATAACCCATCAAGCAAGGGGCAATAGCAGCATAAAGCTCAGCCAGTGAGCCTGACAGGGCAGCGTCTAATATATAGCGGCTATAGGCAATAGTTACAGTAGATTCAGGCGCATTCTCGACGGTTTCAAGCGCTATGCCCCATTGGTGGCAGAAGTCCAAATACATGCCAATTTCCATATCGAGCATGACATTGATACCCGCTTGACCGACGCGCATTTGCGCCAGAGTGTCGCTTTTATACACGCTCAGCGCCATCACGCGGGTATAGTGAATCAAATACAAGTAGTCTTGGACGAGGTAATGGCGGAAGCTGTCAGGGGCAAGCGTACCTGCTGCTAGCTGCTTGACAAAGTCGTGCTTAATATAATCATCCCAAGTTGGGCAATGGTGACGTAGCGTTTGGTAATTCATAGTGTTCACTTACTTTTATCAATGCGAGTAAGCAGATGGTAGACGAACTCATGCATTATTAGCAAGGGATGCACCAAGTATAGTGGCATCATACATTTGGACAGCTAAGTTTTCAATTGCTGATGCGACTTACGGTAAGTAGCCATTGATAGGCGCGATATCAGGCGGGATATCCGTGTCTCCTAATGCTTCTCGCAGATTGATTTCGATTGTGCGTGATAAGGCAGTCAAGGGTAGTTGGTTAGCTGCCAAGCCAAAAGGCTCTTCTAGCTCTTCGCTAAGGGCATCCAAACCAAAGAAGGTGTAAGCGATCACAGCAGAAATCAACGGAGTGGCCCAACCGAGTGAGGCCACCAAGCCAAAAGGCAACAGGATGCAATACAGATAGGTCGTGCGATGTACCAACAGCATATAAGCAAATGGCAGCGGCGTATTATGAATGCGCTCGCAAGCCGCCAATACAATCGTCATAGATGTCAGGCGCTCGTCCATGTTTTGGATGACTTGCTCAGATACCAGTCCTTGCCGCCGAATGTCACCGAGCTGCTTACCCATGAGGCGCATTATATAATCAGGTACGTTTTTCGCTTGGCGCATATTGTTATGATGCGTTAATGCGACAAATGGCTCGATATCTTCCCAAGGTGACGTACCACGTAGCCTGTGGCGCACAGCATGAGCAAAAGCGATCGTCAAGTGAATCATCGTTCGCTGAGTATCACGCCCAGCATCGGTGTCATCATCTATAAAAGACAGCACTTGACGCGTTAAGCTGCGGGAATCATATACCAGCTGACCCCACAGTCCCCGAGCTTCCCACCAGCGTTGATAGCTGGCATTGTTCCGAAACCCAAGAAACAACGATAACGCGATTCCGAGCAAGGTAAACATCGCCATACCATAATAAGGAAAAGAGTCAGGAAGCCAGTGCTGAATAATCGTTATGAGTGTACTAAGAATAGTAATCAGCAGAATTTGCCGATAGACTTTTGGAATGATGGAGCCGCGCAGGGTAAAAAATATCTTGAGGGCATTGGGGGTTTGGCGGACAATCATGTCAGCTTCCTAGCGATGGGGTATGCTGTTAAGTATTGAAGCCGTGTATTATACAATAGCGTTATTAAAATTTGAGCATTTTTGTTTTTGATTGCCCATCGGACACTGTGCAAAAAAAGTGAAACATAGCGTGCAAACTATATGGCTAAACGACTTAACAGCTCCTTGCATTTTTCTCTTAAGGTGTCTCTGAGCAGTCTGACCGCAGGGGTTATCGATTGCCTACTTGGGCAGATGAGCCAAAGCTCGCTTGGCTTTGTTTGATAGTCGGTCATGATATGAATCAGCTTGCCTTTTGATATGTCACTCGAAACATCCAAGCAGGATTTTACAGCAAGTCCTTTTCCTTCGACACACCAGCGCCTGACCAGATCACCATCGTTAGAGGCTCGATTGCCACTCATTTTTATTTTATAAACTTGCTTGTTCTTGGTGAATTCCCACACATCGTGAGTGATATCGTACAGCTGATAAAACAACCCATTGTGCGTCGGTAGCTCATGCGGATGCTGAGGTATACCGTGACGTGTTATATACGCTGGCGATGCACAAAGCAACCCTGGGACATCACAAATCTTAAAGCCGTAAAGACTGGCATCTTTTGGCGAACCATAGCGTAATGCCATGTCTACAGAGTCACGATAAAAGTCTATATGACTATCGCTTAGATCGGTTCTCAAGCTCATGTTTGGGTGATGATCTAATAGCTCATCAAGCCATGGTGTAACGATGTTACGCCCCAAATCAGAAGGCAGTGCAATGCGCAGCTCACCATCGACAATATCGAGATCTTCTTTGATGTTTTGCCTAGCTTGCTCAAGCAATAAGAGTGCTTTTTCACATTCTGGAATGTAGCGCTCTCCGGCACTCGATAGACGTAATTGACGCGTGGTACGAATGAATATTTCAGCGCCCAATGTTTTTTCTACCCGTTTGAGCGCAGCACTGGCAGTTGCCACACGCATGTCTAGATGTGCTGCCGCTGCCGTGATATTGCGATGTTCAGCGATTTTTAGAATAACTTCGAGATCAGATAACAGCATATTCTCAATTCTTATTTGATAATGTATCAAATATTACCCTGTTTATCTTGTCATAAGCCAGCGTTATGATGGCAGCCACTTAACGAACTGGAGCAGCATGATGAAAGCCATTGGATTTATACAGTCTTTACCCATTACTCACACGGACTCATTGCAAGATATCGAGTTGCCACAGCCTATCGCAGAAGGCTTTGATTTATTGGTCAAAATCAGCTCTATCGCGGTCAATCCTGTCGATTATAAAGTCCGCCAAAACATGCCATCCGAGGACGGTAGCCACAAAGTCATTGGTTGGGACGCAGTCGGTGAAGTGGTCGCCATCGGTGAGAAGGCGACACGCTTTGCAGTTGGCGATAGAGTTTACTATGCAGGCGAGCTCGATCGCCAAGGCAGTAATGCAGAGTATCAATTGGTGGATGAGCGTATCGTTGGTATGAAACCAAAAAGTCTGTCGAATAATGAAGCGGCAGCATTGCCGTTGACCACTATCACGGCATGGGAGATATTGTTTGAGCATTTAACCATTAAACAGCAGCCAATCACTGATAATAGCAAGTCTAATGAGGTTATCTTAGTCGTGGGCGCTGCAGGTGGGGTGGGTTCTATTTTGCTACAACTGGCAGCGACATTAACGGGGGCTACCATTATCGCGACAGCCTCACGTGAGCGCTCAAAGCAGTGGGTGCAGACACTTGGGGCAGATTATGTGATTGATCATAGCCAGCCATTAGCGGCACAAATCGAAGCGTTGGGCATTGGCCCTGTGACCCATATCGCAGGCCTTCAGAGTACTGAAAGCTACTTCGATACTTATATAGATATCTTGACGCCTTTTGGGAAAATAGCGATAATCGATGATCCTGAGCAGTTAGACATCACCAAAATTAAGTTTAAAAGCCTCTCATTTCATTGGGAGTTTATGTTTGCCCGCTCACTGTTCAAAGCCTCGGACATGGCAGCACAAGGTCAGTTATTAAACCGTGTCGCTGACTTGATTGATCAGGGTTATATCCAGACCACGGTTGGCGAAAACATGGGTGTCATCAATTCGACTAATCTACGAGCGGCTCATCAAGCGCTAGAGTCTGGCACAACGATTGGTAAAATAGTATTGGAAGGTTTTTAATATTCAACAGAGCCTAATAAAGCATGTCCTCATTTTTATCACCATTTTAAAATGAGGACATAGCCCAATCAAAAATAAGAGACAGATATGCAACTAGAAATCAATGTTATCGATGCTTTTACTGATACTGTTTTTAAAGGTAACTCAGCAGCCGTTATTATCACCGATAGCTGGCTCGCTGATGATCTAATGCAATCGATTGCTTTTGAAAATAATTTGTCTGAGACGGCATTTTTGGTTTTAGATGAGAGTGATGGTAAAGATGTCTATCATATCCGCTGGTTTTCACCGCTTACTGAGATTGCCTTTTGCGGTCATGCAACCTTGGCATCTGCTTTTGTGTTATTTAAGAAAAATCCTAATTTAGCCTTTATTAAATTTTCAGCCGACGCCGTTGGGATATTGCCCATCGTGCAAACAGACGCTGGTAAGATACAAATGGACTTTCCCAATACTAAACCTGAAAAAGTCGAAAATATCCCTGATAGTTTGCTGGCAGGATTGTCTATTGCGCCAGTTGAAGTCTATAAAAATACCCAAGCCTATTTCGTGATTTATAATTCTGAAAGCGATGTATTAAACGTAGAGCGTGATAACGAGCAGCTAAAACAGCTCGCACCTTTAGATGTGGTGGTGACATGCCAAGCTAAGTCTGCTGAGTTTAAAGACTACGATTTTATGTCACGTTATTTTTGGCCAGCCAATGGTGGTGATGAAGACCCAGTAACTGGCTCAGTGCATACTGGTCTTGCGCCATTATGGGCTGAGCGTTTGGGTAAAAATGAATTGGTCGCTTATCAGGCATCAAATAGAGGCGGGGTGCTAGACTGTGTTGTTGCAAAAGATAGGGTGCTTGTTTCCGGCAATGCCGTGCAGTATTTGACAGGATTTATCACGGTCGAGGAGTAGCAGGTTTTGACAGAATTAAAGACAGTTGGACTTTTTGCACTGACTGCATTAGCAGAGATTATTGGTTGTTACCTGCCTTATTTATGGCTGCGAGAAGGTAAGTCCATTTGGCTGCTTGTTCCCAGCGTGCTGAGTCTGGCAGCCTTTGTTTGGTTGCTGACATTACATCCAACGGCTGTAGGCAGAGTCTATGCAGCTTACGGTGGCGTGTATGTTGCGATGGCGATTTTATGGTTGTGGACGGTGAACGGTATCAGGCCGACCACATGGGATATCGTAGGGTCTGCGGTTGCATTGTTAGGCATGGCAATTATTATGTTTGCACCGCGCAGTGGCTAGGGCGTGTCCTCAATTCAACCGATAGCGATCTAAATGGGCTAAAAGTGGTTAAATCTTGCCAAACATCGTCAATTAGCTAGGTAATATCTCGATATTATCTGAGCTATTTTCCTTGTTTGACTGCCATTTACCTCACTTTTATCCTCATTTTTAAAATGAGGACACGCCCTAATATCAATGCAGCGCCTAACACAAAAAATGCCAATCAAACCGTGAGGTTCAATTGGCATAGCTTTAATTAGCGTAGTGATGCATGCAATATTAATGTTTACCTAAGATACTGCCACTGTCATCTTTCTTAGATTGCTTGGCGGCTTTCTTTTCTTTTGCCGTCAATAGTGGTTTCTTTTTCACATTTTTCTTACTATCTTGACCTTTACTCATGATTTTTTCCTCTTTAGGTAGCTTATACAGCCATAAGCCAGATTGGCTGACTAGCGGGCGGAATGGCTACAATTGACGCAGATGCTGCGTACTAGATTGAGTATAGCTCTAAGACTGCGCAATAGATAGCGATAGCACAATTTCCCTACGCTTCAATGCGGTCATTCTATTTGGCTAAATATTATTCAACGCCTCCTTTATTATTCAACGCCTCTTTTATATTAAAATTCAGAATATCTCAGTCAGATTGTCGGCTAAAGATATGTTCAAACGATGCCTTTAATCAATACCAGTATCAATATTAGTATTCGTAAGTGCTTACTTACGGAGTCATCACGATTTGCTATAATGAGCCACAAGCCGATGAGTCGTCGCGGCAAACTTTTATAATATTCCTATTTAGCACAAAGATGCTTACTGTTTTGGTTGATTGTTATGCGTATCCGTAAACTTTTTAAATTTGAAAATGCACATATTGTGCGTAATTGCAGCTCTGAGCGCTGCAAACACTCTATCCATGGTCATAGCTATCAGATTGAATTGATTCTTGAGGCTAAGCGCTTGGATCATGGGCAAATGGTCTATGATTTTGGACTATTAAAGTCGTCTATCAAGGATATTATCGACAGCTTTGATCATGCGATTTGCTTTTGGAATAAAGACGACCCTGAATATATTGCTGCTTGCAAAAAATTCAGTGCGCGCTGGATAAGCTTGCCGGTATCGCCATCAGCAGAGCAGTTCTCTAGAGTCATCTTCTTTTGGGCGCAAGAAATTCTCAAGCAAACCCAAATGCAAAACGGTGAGTCTGATGTTAGCGTTTACTCGGTGATTGCACATGAAACCGCAACGGGTTACGCCCAGTGTTTTGCTGATGATGTGGCCAATGAGCAAATGGGTCAGCTTAATTTAGAAGCGTTTGAATTCAGTGACCAAGTCAGTGCCGAATGGCATGACACCGATCTGTATGCCAAATTGATTCGCGGCGAAAGCTTTACTAATCCAACGGTAACTATGCAGGTACAGACGCAAGTACAGGCAGGTGAGCCTGATGCCTAACAGTACAACAGAAGACAAAAACGTTAAAACATTGACACTGCACTCTGAAGACGACACTCAGCGTTTGGCTGCGCAATTAGCAGCGTTGCCATTGACGGGTAGTGTATGGTTGGCGGGTGATTTGGGCGCGGGTAAAACTACTCTGACTCGCTACTGGTTACAGGCGCTAGGGCATACAGGTGCCGTCAAAAGCCCAACTTATACCTTGGTCGAGCCTTATAGCATCGAGCAAAGCAGTATCGAGCAAAGCAGTATCGAGCAAAACAGTATCGAGAAAAACAGTATCGAGAAAAACAGTATCGAGCAAAAAGACGGCTCAATCAAGCCCGTCTACCATGCGGATTTGTATCGTCTGCAAGACCCAGAAGAATTGTCCTTTATAGGCTTCGATGAGTATCTGGATGAGCCAAATGCGCTGGTCATTATTGAATGGGCAAGCCGTGCGGACAGCTATTTACCACCGCCGATTTTGTTTATCGATATGACGCAGGCTAACAGCGGTGATAAAAATCAAGAGTCTCGTCACGTTGAGCTGCGACTATCGAAGGCAGGACAAGCGCAAGGTTTGGATCTATCATCCTTTAAGATTTAGTTATACCTTCAATATAAGTCATCAATATTCGCCAGCATTACTCATCACTACGCAAATTATCACTACGCAAAATAAAGATACCTCTTAATGCTAATGCCGCAAATGCCAGACAATCATTTTAATACCCGCATCAAAAAATTATCGCCGCTGCTTATCAATCAATTGGCAGCTGGTGAGGTGGTGACGCGTCCCGCTGCGGTGGTCAAAGAGCTGCTTGAAAACGCGATTGACGCTGATGCCACCAATGTTGAGATACATATTACCCAAGGCGGCATGGGTATGATTGAGGTGATCGACAATGGCGTTGGAATTCATCCTGATGATATGGCCATGGCGATTACCCGTCATGCGACCAGCAAAGTCGCGGATGTGGCTAACTTGCATGGCATTACGACGTTGGGTTTTCGCGGGGAAGCATTGGCTGCAACAGCAGCAGTTTCTCGGCTGACGCTAACCAGTAGCCATGATGACAGTGGTATCGGTCGCCAGTTACAGGTCGCGGGTGTGTTAGATGACATACCAAAAATGATACCAGTTGTGCATCATCGTGGCACGACCATTACGGTTAAGGATTTATACTTTAACGTACCAGCCCGTCGCGGCAATTTGAAATCTATTGCGACCGAGTTTGGTCATATCGAAACGATCGTGCGCGAAGTGGCTTTGGCGCGAGCAGATGTAGCGCTTAGTCTCTTTCATGACAATAAAAAACGGCTGTCACTGTCTTCAAATGCACGTGTACTATCGGCAAATGCGATGCCTGCAAGCGACGGATCTATCAGTGCTAATGCAGGCAACAGTGTCAATCCTTTACCATTGTCACGGCTGGAGCAAGCCACGAGTGCAGAGCTCACAGTGAACGCACTTGAAATAATGATTGATTTGTCCAGTTTGTGGCAGCCGTCTACAGAATACACGGATAGTACAAGCTCTAGTAGTCAGGCAGGTATCTATGGTTGGTTGTGGCCTATTAATAAGCAGGCGCAACAGCAGGACAGCTTACCAAAGCTACTGTACATCAATGGTCGCTTGGTCAAAGAGCCAATAATCAGCAATCAGCTTCGTCAACTCGCGCAGAGTGCTCATTTAGATGGCATCGGTTATGCCCTTTATTTTGATTTGCCGACTCAATGGCTTAATATCAATGTCCATCCGTCCAAACAGCGTATTAAGATCAGTCCATTAAATAATGTTATGGCACATTTAAGCCATGCCATTCATGCAAAACTGAAAACCATTACTACGATGGATACGGTCACATCCACCAGTTATAATAGACAGGCGCTAGACTATAACAATTCTCCAAGCCAGTCTTTTGCTACGACACCGCGCAACGCATCGCCTACGACCCATTCAAGACAAAGCCAGCAAGTACAAGCGCCTAAACAGTCATACCAACTGTCGGTAAGTGGTCCTATTCTAAGCAATCCTTTTTTGCAACGCTCAAAACAGTCTGATTCAGAAATGTCTTATCGTGATGAATCGTCAGCACAGAGCCTCAAATCGCGCAGCACAATGTCAATTACCAATAGTGCTGAGACTTTAAATAGTTCATCAATAGAAAGTAAGCCTTTGCCCGTCTGCTTAGATATAATTACCCACTTAAACGACATAGCAACCGAATCTGCTAATGCTAAGGACATGGATAGTAAATCGCTGCCTTGGCTACTATTTTACCACCAAGCACAATGTCTGCTGATTAGTGCGGTAGATTGGCAGTCAAAGCTAAGTGTGTTATTTGAATCGCAGGTACTGAGTAATAACGTATCCAAAAAAGACGAGTTGCTAAAGAGCCCAGCATATATCAACCAACAACTCGCTACCGTAAGCTCGCAAATGTCTGCGCAAGACTTGATCGTTTTCATAGAAGATATTGATTCTTTAATCACTGATAATGCAATCAAAATCATAGACAGTTATCAATTAGTAGCGTCAATGTTCTCACCTTTGAACAAACGATAGCGCCAAATTATATTTTTGCTACCCACCATCTCATTAGTAGAGGCAATCCTATGCGACATTCGTCTGACAGCTTATCTTATAGCTTGAGTCCCAATTTAGCGGATAATAGCGTGGTTTGCTTGATGGCGCCAACCGCGAGTGGTAAGACAGCACTGGCCTATGAGCTATACGATACAGGTCGTTATGAGCTTATCTCAGTAGACTCGGCGCTGATATATCGTGATATGAATATCGGTACGGCAAAGCCTACGTCTGATGAGCTGGCGCGTTATCCTCATCACTTAGTGGATATGATTGACCCTATGCAGAGTTATAGCGTTGCTGAGTTCGTCAGCGATGTCGCCCGTTTAATTGATAGCTGTCACCAGAACGGTAAGATACCGTTGCTAGTGGGCGGTACCATGATGTATTACATGGCGTTGCTGGATGGACTATCCCCTGTACCTGATAGTGATGACGGCATTCGCGCGCAAGTAGAGCAATGGCGACAGGATGAGGGTATTAGCGCGCTATATGAGTATTTGGGTAAGGTTGATCCGATAAGTCACCAGCGTCTTAATGCCACTGATACTCAGCGTATTACTCGCGCTATTGAGGTATATCTACAAACGGATATTTCTATAAGTGAGTGGCAACGCAAACCCAAACAAGCATTAGCAAATAACCCCAATCAAAATTGGCACGTATTGGCAGTGATGCCTGATCGTCCGTGGTTGCATGAGCGTATCGCCCAGCGTCTAGACATCATGTGGAGTGAGGGTCTGGTGGCTGAAGTAATCGGACTGCTTGAGGAGTATCCATTGACACCGAACTTACCTTCTATGCGCTGCGTTGGTTATCGGCAAGTACTAGAGTACCTTGTACATACCAATCACCCAATATTTGAGCAACCGCATTTAGATAAAGCGCTTTTCTATGAGGCTTTTGGTGGATTAGATGAGTCGATAAATCAAAAAACAAAGCAGGTCAAACTGTCTCAGCCTTTGATTGCATCAAGTTTGTCCGATAGCCAAACCGAGGTGCTTGCTTGTCAGCAAATGCAAAATAAGGCATTATATGCGACAAGGCAGTTGGCAAAGCGCCAATATACTTGGCTGCGTAAAGTAATACAATTGCCTGATAATGCAATAGACACGGCAACAAAATCTGACTCATTTAACGATGCGAATGACCATACAAACCATGCATTAGAGATGAAGGTATTTACAACGATGGCACAGGCAAGAGACTATTTGTTTTAGCCTATGTAGATGACCATCGATTGAATTGAGGATATGGCCTATTAAATTTATTGGCTTGTTTTTACACTATCTTCTTAGAAACACAACACAGTAGTAACGCTTCATAAGTACATGAGAAAGTAATGACAATTAGTTTCAAAGTATAACGTGAATAACTGCTATAATTTAATACCAGAAATGTGGTGAACTTTGTAGAATCACCATGACTTTGCCAATAATTATTGTCTAACGTTTGTTGGTAAAAACAGTTTATGAAACAAGTGGTTACTTAATTTTTTTACAATAATAATGTATTCGCGATAAAGTGGAATCACTTAAGAAGAACCGATGTTTATTTAGATACGTTTTATAAAGAAAAATTATTATTGTATCTACTCTTTGCCATTATAATTCAAGCAACACTTAAAATAATTGGCGCTTAAAACATAATTATATAATATTTAGGAGAGATTTCATGTCAAAAGGACAAACTTTACAAGATCCGTTCTTGAACTCGCTGCGCAAAGATCGCATTCCTGTCTCTATTTTTTTAGTCAATGGTATCAAGTTGCAAGGTCAGATCGAGTCATTCGATCAGTATGTCGTATTGCTCAAAAACACAGTGAGTCAAATGGTATACAAACATGCCATCTCGACGGTTGTGCCAGCACGTAATCCACGTAGCAGCACAACGACAACGACCAGTGCCCAGCCTCAAAGTGCAGCGCCAGCCGCTTATCAAGGTGGTGGTTTTGAACGTGGTAGCAACCCTGCTAGCACCGGCGGTTTTGAAGAGCGTGGTTTTGCCTCGAACCGTAGTGGCTTTAACCGTGGCGGTTTTAGCCAAGGTCAAGATCGTGGCTTTGAGCGTGGTAGTTTTGGCCAAGGTCAAGAGCGCGGGTTTGAACGTGGCGGATTTGGTCAAGACCGTGGATTTGAGCCACCAGCAGAGAATGCGAACTTTCAAAACAAGCCAAGTGACGAATCTGATGATAACAACTAAGTTGATAATCAATAACCAATCATAGATAAATAGACAAGAAGTATTTTGCCTATTTACCTATAGATAGATGCGTTATCTCGACTTGATATATTTAATTAAGACCTGCTGCTATAGTGGGTTTTTTTTGTATAAATAGACGTATAATAACTACCTAGCATTGATATCGATTTGACGTTAATGCTGGGTTTTGCAGGGCATTACTAATATCGCCCAGAGTATAGTAAAATATCTTATTGATTCATTATAAACATAGAGCTGATGCATGAGTAATAGCCAAAGCAATCTGACCCATGAGCAATATATTAGTACCGCTATCGAAGCGATTAACACCGAGATATCGGCGTTAGCACTACTTACAGAACAGATAGACGACAGATTTGCGCAGGCTTGCGATATTATTTTGGCTTGTAAGGGTCGAGTAGTGGTCACTGGTATGGGCAAGTCAGGATTGATAGGTCGCAAAATCGCTGCGACCTTTGCTTCTACTGGCACGCCTGCTTTTTTTATGCATCCTGGTGAGGCTGGGCATGGCGACCTAGGTATGCTGGTGAAAGGTGATGTACTGCTTGCCATCTCTAACTCTGGTGAGTCCGATGAGATTAAAATGCTATTGCCCGTGGTTAAGCATTTAAACATTCCATTGATTAGTATCAGTCGTGATAAGCGTGGCATGTTACCCCGTGCAGCTGATATTGTATTGACCCTAGGCAAATCGCAAGAGGCGTGTCCGCTGAATCTTGCGCCTACCTCTAGCACCACGGCTACATTGGCGCTAGGTGATGCGTTAGCAGTGGCTTTAGTACATGCGCGTAATTTCACTTCAGAAGATTTTGCTCTATCGCATCCAGCCGGAGCGTTAGGTCGTCAACTGCTCACTCGCGTCGAAGATTTGATGCATACCAAGTCAGAAGATTTGCCACTTATCAATCAACAAGCACCATTGCAAGAGGCGCTCTTTACCATGTCTGCTGGGCGCTTAGGGATGACAGTGGTCACTGACGATAATGATAAGGTTGTTGGGGTATTTACAGACGGCGACTTACGCCGCGGTTTAGAAAAAGGCATCGATCTACAAACCCCGATGCGCGATGTGATGGTGCACGATCCACGCCGAATCAGCAAAACCATGCGAGCATCAGACGCTCTGAGTGTCATGAATGAAAATGGTATCAGTCAGCTGTTGATTATCGATGAGAAAGATCGATTAGAAGCGATTATTACGGTTCATGATTTACTACAAGCGGGTGTTAAGTAAGCATTATCTATAGTCAGGTCAATATAAAAAAGACACAGCGTGCCTGATATAAATTTTTTGTAGCCTCTGTCTGCGTAGGCACAGCAAGCAAGAAAAATTTGTACCAGTCACGCATTATAGAGCCAAAAAGTCTTTAAGAAAGGATAACTCATGCAAGACTTAATAAAAAAAGCCGGACAAGTTAAGCTATTGGTATTAGATGTTGATGGTATTTTGTCAAATGGTCAAATCATCTATGACGCCAATGGTGTTGAGACGAAAGAGTTTTCAGTGCACGATGGTGTTGGTATTAAGTCGTTAGCATGTTATGGAATTTTGACTGCTATTATTACGGGTCGCAGCAGCCCCATGGTGGATAAGCGCGCCATCGAAATAGGTGTGGATTATGTGGTGCAAGGTCGTGATGACAAGCTGATTGCCTTGAATGAGCTGCTATCTACCCTTGATCCTGCGCTCAATATCACAGCGGCTGATTGTGCTTATATGGGTGATGATTTGCCAGATATTAAGGCAATGCAAACTGTGGGATTTTCGGCAACAGTGCCCAATGCCCATGCCGAAGTAATTAAGCGCAGCGATATGGTGACTACACGTGCAGGCGGTACTGGCGCCGTACGTGAAATATGTGATCTTATCTTAAAAGGTCATGGCCATTATAAAGACTTTATCGCGCATTATACGCTTGATGAGGCACCAACTCAGGATACCTTATCGTGAATACTCGTGTTTTAATCGTTTTAGCATTGATTATTGCTGGTATTGCTGGCTGGTTTTTTCAGCAGCAAGGAGACATATCACCGCCAGTTAGCATGGAAGCGACCGATGTTGATTATGAAGCGACTGATATTAAGGCGGTGCAAACCAATGAGCAAGGCGACACTGAATATGAGCTTACTGCTGAATCATTGACGCACAATCCGGCAACTAACGAAGATGAGATGTCAGGCATCACGATGAATTGGGAGCCCTCAGATGAGCAGCGCTATCGTATCGAAGCGGGTAGCGCTGCCATCAGCCAGCAGACTGGTGAATTGAGCTTGTCTGGTGGTTTTACCTTAGTTAGTGAAGACAAAGCCGATGGCGCATCAGATATTGAACCCATTAAAGTGACGGGCAGCACGCTCAAAGGTAACACCAAGTCAGGCCAAGTATATAGTGATGAAATGGTCAAGATTGAGCAAGGGATGAATCGATTTGAAGCATCGAGTATGAAAGCCAATCTGGAGACTGGTGAGTATGAGTTCGGTCAAGTGGCGGTTAATTTTTCTCCTGCTGATCGTAAAGACAAGGCATTATTCTAGTTGAAATGATCTTTGCCCAAGGAGATATTCAAAACCATATAGTCAGTGAAAGTTAGTCTGACGCCCTATGGGATTGACTATAGCTAGCATGAAGTTTGCAAATCCTACTACTAATAATAAAACGAGTAATGTTTATGAAATCTAAGTTTTTGCCTACTCTGCGCTCATTATCGACTCGCTCGATGCAAGTCTCTTCTAGCCTGCGCACGCTACCAGTCGTCATGTTGCTAGCGTTACCACTATATAGTCATGCGCTGCCATCAGACGCCAATCAGCAGATTAAACTGTTGGCAGATAAAGCGACTTATAGTGAGCGTACCGGTGTCACCAGTTATTCGGGTGGTGTGGTTATTACTCAAGGTACGTTTAAGATGACCGCTGATAATATCACGGTCAATTTATCACAGGGTCGTAGTATCAACTCTGCAGTAGCGACTGGGCGACCAGCCACCATGCAGCAAGTGGTCACGCAAGAGAAAGGTCTGGCAAAAGGTCAGGCCAATAAGATCGACTACAATGCGATCACTGGTATTATTACTTTGACGGGTAATGCAAAGCTGGTACAAAATGGCGCCAGTTTTGCGGGCAATGTCATTCGTTATAGCTTAAAGGCGGGTGATGTAGAAGCGACAGCTGGTGGCAACCAGCGCGTGGAGCTAGTCTTCCCACCTAGCAGCAATAACAGCCAGAGCGGCGTACGCTAAGTGATAACAACAATTGCGTAGCAGCACCTAAATTTCGACAACACTATGCGTAAGTTATGAGTAAATTATGAGTGATAACCAAAGTTTTGACGCTTTAGCCCCCACTAACAATGCTAAGCCTGTCGAGCGCTTGAGTATGAAAAACTTAGGTAAGCGTTATGGCAAACGTTGGGTCGTCAAAGATGTCTCATTTTCTGTTGATCAAGGTCAAGTGGTTGGCTTGTTAGGACCAAACGGTGCGGGTAAAACCACCAGTTTTTATATGGTAGTAGGTCTGGTCAACATGGACAGAGGCAGCGTCAGCTTAGGCAACATGGATTTATCCAAATATGCCATGCATGAACGCGCTCGTGCTGGCATTGGCTATTTACCGCAAGAAGCCTCAATCTTTCGTAAATTATCTATCGAAGACAATATCTTGGCTATTTTGCAAACTCGTACAGAATTGACTGCTAGTGAGCAGCGCCAAGAGCTTGAAAAATTGATTGGTGAATTCAATTTAGGACACGTGCGCAAATCTTTAGGGATGAGTGTGTCAGGCGGTGAGCGTCGCCGTTGCGAGATTGCTCGTGCCTTGGCCGCTGATCCGAAGTTTATCCTGCTCGATGAGCCTTTTGCGGGCGTTGATCCTATCTCTGTTGGTGACATTAAAGATGTGATATTAACGCTAAAAAATCGTGGTATTGGCGTGTTAATCACGGATCATAATGTTCGCGACACGCTCGCTATTTGTGAAAAAGCTTATATCGTCTCAGAAGGCGCTATTATTGCTGAAGGCACAGCGTCTGAAGTCTTAGATAATGAGTTGGTAAAATCTGTTTATTTAGGTAAAGATTTTCAGGTATAAACCGGTCAGTTAATCGCTGTTTTCGTTCGTTTATACTATTCATAGGTTGGCATAAAGTTTCTGCTATTTTTTATGCCAACGACCATCATTTATATCGTATTCATTATCATTTCTGCTACACAGCCTATAGTCAGGTCAATATAAAAAAGAGACAGCGTGACTGGTATAAATTTTTTGTAGCCTCTGTCTGCGCAGGCACAGCAAGCAAGCAAGAAAAATTTGTACCCGTCACGCATGATAATGTCTTGTATCCATTTTATTTAGTATCGACTATATCATCTAAGCGGCTTCTTCCTTATAAAACTATTCTTATATAAACACTTATACAAAAGCATTCTGATATTTTATTATTGATTGATTGTCTGAATAAGGCTCATACGTTATGGCAAAAAATAAAAGCAGCTATGTCTGTCAACATTGCGGTGCGCATTTTGGCAAATGGGCAGGACAGTGTACGGATTGCGGGGAATGGAACAGTTTGGTCGAAGCGCCTAATGTCAGTATGCCGCATCATAATAAAAGTACTGCTAAGCCTAATGCTGGTCGAGCAGCGCCTCGTAACACAGGCAGCAGTGGCACACCTACAGGGAACTATTCTGGTACCCATAGTGCGGTCATGCCGCTTAATGCTGTCAGCGTCGGCCTAGATACGCGCTTGCCCACTGGCATTAGTGAGTTTGATCGTGTGCTCGGCGGTGGATTAGTCGCCGGTTCTGTTGTACTGATAGGTGGCGACCCCGGTATTGGTAAATCCACTATTTTATTACAAACAGCGACTAATATGGCTCGTGCTGATTCGCTGGCAGGTAGTGCGCTTTACGTGACCGGTGAGGAGTCACTGGCTCAGGTTGCTATGCGTGCCAAACGTTTAGATTTGCCAGCGGACAGGCTGCGGGTATTGGCCGAAACCAACGTCGAAACTATTTGTGCGGCTTTAACTCAAGAACAGCCAGCCATCGCTATTATTGATTCTATTCAGACTATTTATACAGATGCCATCAATTCTGCGCCGGGCGGCGTCAGTCAAATTCGAGAATCTGCGGCTATTTTGACACGCTATGCCAAGCAGACGGGCACTGCGCTATTTTTAGTGGGGCATGTGACCAAAGAAGGTACGCTCGCAGGGCCACGCGTGCTTGAGCATATGGTTGATACGGTATTGTATTTTGAGGGACAGTCGGACTCCCGCTTTCGGATGATTCGCGCGGTTAAAAATCGTTTTGGTGCGGTTAACGAGCTCGGTATTTTTGGTATGACCGATATGGGACTGAAAGAAGTCGCCAATCCGTCAGCGATATTTTTGAGCCGCTATGATAAGCCCGTGGCTGGATCGGTAGTTATGGTCAGTCGTGAGGGTACGAGACCGCTATTGGTCGAGGTACAGGCGTTGGTTGATGATTCGCAAGGTCAACCTAGACGTATGGCGCTGGGGCTAGATTTTCAACGCTTATCCATGCTGCTGGCCGTCATGCATCGACACGGTGGCATTCATACCAGCGGACAAGATGTGTATGTCAACGTAGTCGGTGGTGTCAAGGTCATAGAGACAGGCTCTGATTTGGCTGTATTATTGGCTTGCGCTTCTAGTATTAAAGAAAAGCCTTTACCTTCATCATTGGCCGTGTTTGGTGAAGTGGGCTTGTCTGGGGAAATACGCCCTGTCCCTAATGGTCAAGAGCGATTGAAAGAAGCGATGAAGCATGGTTTTAAACATGCCATTATTCCTAAGGGCAATGCGCCTGCAAAGGATGCTCCTCAGTTTAAAGGCATCAATGTAATTGCCGTTGAACGTCTCGATGATGCTATTGAAAGCGCGTTTGAGTTATAAACAGATACTCTTCGGTGTTCGACTAAAAAAGATAAACTCAAACAAAAAACGCCTAACTCATCATGGTTAGGCGTTTTTTTATTCTAATTAAGAAGGCTGTTGTTTTAGAACTAAGGTCCTGAAACACGCTCAATCGAGACGTTACCAACCCCTTTGCTCGTGATACCTAATTGCTTGGCAGCACCATAAGACAAATCCATTACCCGATTACCGTGGAATGGACCGCGATCATTAACTTTTACCACGACGCTTTTGCCATTGGTTTTATTAGTGACTTTCACATAGCAATTTAATGGTAGTGAACGATGAGCCGCTGTTAGGGCATTCATATCAAAAGTATCACCGCTGGCCGTTTTGCGACCATGAAACTTACGGCCGTACCAAGATGCCAGACCGGTTTGCTTAAATTTGCTTACTGAGTTAGACGCGACTGCTGTTAAGCGCTCTAACACATCTTCGTCATTGCTTACTTGGGCGGTATCGCTCGCTAATAATGAGCTGCTAAGTGCTAATGAGGTAGGCTGACGGGCAGACTTAACCAAGCTTGAAGCACCATCATGTTGACGACTAAGTTCACCGAGTACACGGTCGATATGGGAGGCGTTATCTTGCGAAATCATTGCAAGGGTGGTTTTTGCTTCTACTGCATTGGCATTAGATGCGACTGCAGAGCCAGCAAATAGACATACTGACATTGTAAGTAAACCAGATAAACGCTTATTCATAAATACCTCTATAACTTATACATTAAAACCTAACTCTAAAAATCTTAGATCGAGTGTGACAGACTTAGACCAATCTAATCGTGTCGCAAGCTCTAAAGCCTATGTATCAATCGGTCATTCTAATCAGGATTGATGCAAAAGACGGCTTTTATAGGGTCTAACATATGATAATTTTCATTTTGTTATCATAAATGCGTTGCAGTAGTAAATGACTGAAATGCTTATGATGTGCTCAAATGATAGTTAACAATATTAATTAAGTACTGACTTCAATAGTTGAACAACTAAAGTTTAAATGGTCAGTACCGACATTTATCATATCCGATAAACAAACTTCCATGTATTGCTAAATTAATAAACGTTTTGAAGTGTATTACGTATTACTTTGTTATTAAAGCGTTAATTAAGTAGTCGATTTGAAAGCCTGAAATCTCGGATTTGCTAACTATACGGATGAGCTATAACTAAAATATAATTAAATGCTAAGTTTGTTAGTAGCTCTGTACGGGTTATGTAGCAAAACACAGTAAAACGAGGTTAACGCAATTATTTGTAAAAAACAAGGATTAAAACCTATCAGTGTAGATTGACAATAAGCACGCTTTTGACGAAGAAAGACAGTGATTTTATTTTTAATAATTCAATGATATCAAAATCTTATGATGGATAAATGCTTTAGAGGAAAATGGATGATATCAAGAATATCTGTAGTATTAATTACAAATAAAGCCAGTTTTTTGTCGTTAAAACTGACCTATATTCTATTTTTTCATTTTTACCGTCAGAGTTATTAGATGATGGCGGTTAGTTAGATTTATGAGTATGAATGGACATCAGCAGCCCAAATCCCGCCATTAAAGTGACGATTGCGGTGCCGCCATAGCTAATGAAAGGCAGGGGTACACCAACGACAGGTAAAATGCCGCCGACCATACCGACATTGACGAACACATAAACAAAAAATGACATGGCGACCGCGCCTGCTAATAACCTGCTATACACATCGGGATGGGTGAAAGCGATATATAAGGCACGGGTGAGTAAACAGGCATAAACGAACATCAACAACATCACGCCCAACAGACCAAATTCCTCAGAGAAAGCCGCGATGATAAAGTCGGTATGGCCTTCCGGTAAGAAGTGTAGATGCGACTGCGTGCCCTCTAAATAGCCTTTGCCCGTCAGTCCACCTGCGCCAATGGCTGTTTTGGACTGAATGATGTTCCAGCCAGCTCCTTGTACATCTGCTTCAGGATTGAGTAATGTCAATACTCGGGTACGCTGATAATCGTGTAACAAAAAATTCCAAGCGACGGCGATGAGGGGTATCGCTAAGACGGCCGCGCCCGAAATCACCCGCCATGACAGACCTGCTAAAAAAAGCACGAAGATGCCACTGGCTGCAACTAACAGTGAAGTACCTAAATCAGGTTCTTTAGCAATCAATAACACCGGAACGATGATCAAGGCTAAAGTGATGGCGATACTTGATGCTGATGGAGGTAGATCGCGCTTAGACAAAAACCAGGCACACATCATCGGCATACCAAGTTTCATAAACTCTGAAGGCTGCACGCTGCCAAATCCTGGCAGGTTAATCCAGCGCTGTGCCCCCATGCGCACCTCACCAATGATGTCTACCAGTACCAGTAGTACGAGTCCAAGTACATAAAAAACAGGCGTAAAGGTACGATAAATACTTGGCGGTATTTGTGCCATGGTAAACATCACGGTAAATGCCACGCCATAGCTGACCATTTGGCGTATGACCATGCTATTGTCTTGGGTCGAGGCGCTATATAGAATCGTTAAGCCAATGCAGCAAACTGTTAATAGAAGCAGGGTCAACCATGGATCGATATGGATACGTTGCCATAGCGTCGGCGCATGACCTTGACCGAAATGGTGGCTCTGACGTGAAAAACGATATTGCGGATTAGAAGACATAGGCAAAGTGTGACTGGCAATTGGCGTAAAAGAGATGTCGAATTTGACATAAATGTGTGATAAATCAGTGATTACAAGAGGTTCATTCCAATAGGTGCCAGCAGATAAAGTAACACATCAGTAATAAAGTCACGTAACTATGAAAATTATGAGGATAAGTGTTAATTACGAATAGGTGGCTACGAATTAGAAGCGATAGTTTAGCCTGCTTGCCAAAAATTTGATAGTATCGATAAAACGTTTTTAGCGGTAGCTTCTTGCAATGATCAATAAAAAAAACCATGCCTATCGGCAGATTCATAAGCCTATTATCGCTCTATTGGTTTGTGCCAGTAGTATTAGCGTTCATGCGGCTATCGTGAGCGATAATAGTGAGCGTCGTATCGAAGTCCGTCAAGGAGGCAGTACTGGCAATAGCAGCAGTAATGCTTATATCAGGCCTTCCACGAACGCGACAAGCTATAACTCAGGCGTTACTATGTTAAGTGGAGCAACAAGGTTAAGTGGAACAAATGCGATAGCGGGCGATAGCATGCAAGGGCTAATTCAGCAAAAACAACGTGATTTCGATTTTGACGCCAGCTTATCCATCGAAGAAAACAAACGCGTCAATGTCAACAGACGTACGCCTAGCTATAATACAACTTATCCTTCCACTTACAGCACCAGTAATAATACTTATAACAATTTTACCAGTATCGACTTTAATGGCTGGCTAAACAGCAATAGCTACCGTGCTAGCCAAGTCGCTGATTATCAACGCTATTTGAATGCACGAGTGGGTGCGCATAATGTACCACCCTTGTCTCAGCTGCTTACGACGGCACGTAGTTGGGATAAATGTGGCTATGAGCCTTATCAGCTGCCACCGCAAGAATTATGGGCCAATATAGTTCCCACACTACGACTGTATAGTGAGCTAAAGAATCAAGGTATCTTACCTGCCAGTAGTGAGATACGCTCAGTTTACCGTAGTCCTGGACTCAATGACTGTGCTGGCGGGGCAGATAGCAGCAAACATATGACTGCGGGTGCTATAGATATTTGGGTGCCGGAGTACGAAGATAATTCATGGCTGCTTAGTACCATGCAAGATGGCCTATGTCAGTTTTGGCAATATCAGGGTCAGTCTCATAACTTTGGGCTAGGACTGTACTCCACGGGTGCTATTCATTTGGATACTGAGGGTTATCGCAAGTGGGGCTTTAATCATGCTAGCAGCAGTTCATCATGTCGTTATTGATAATTTTATCCGCATGGTCAAAACGACTATAGTTATCCTATTATACTTATACAAATCACTTTTTATCTCAGTAAACTATGCTGTATTATGTCAAAAAAATATAGCCTAGTTTATAGTAAGTGAAATTTATGAAAAAGTGGTACTTAAGAGTAGAAAGATCAAATCAATCAGAAAAACCGAAAAAAAGCACTTTGCGCTCAACTCAGATGTATGCAGGGCTATGTTGCTCGGTGATTCTGTCTCTTCTGTTTATTAGCGCCTGTAGCCCGAACACTGCTTCTGAAAATAGTTTGCCTAACGTAAATGCCTCGGATGCAAAAGACATCGAAGAAAACATTAAAAACTCTTATGCGCGTCTCGCTGCCAAACGTCCTGATGTATGCCCAAAACTACTACAAAAAAACGTCGACGATGACACTATTGTCCGTACTGCGGAGGTCATGATATCGAATTATTGTGATTATTACTTATACCTAGAGAGGGGTCAAAGCATAAACATCGATATCAATACCGATCAAATCGAGACATTGCTAATTGTGCCAACCATGCATAACTTTGCCAATGGTTCTTATCAAGTCGAATCTTATGATAAGCATGTGATTCGTTTAAATTATGTCGGGGTGACTCATAAACCCGAGCGTTTAAGCTATGACGTAAACATCACCATCACTAGCTAACTTGACTGAAGCTGATTACTTCACATAATAGCTGGAATTTATAACGTTATTCATTATTTTTTATTAGGGTGTGTCCTCATTTTAAAAAGGAGGACACACCCTAGACAATTCTCAATGATTTTCCTAAAAGCACTTTTATAAGTGCTTTTTTTGATCCTCATTATTATTGATAAGTATTATTTATTAGTCTTCCAAGGATCATCTTGTCCAACCGTGACAATCAAAAAATCATCCGGCTTGAGCGTATCGCGCATGGTTTCATTGACCTCTGGTAATCGTACTTGGTCAATACGACTCACATAATTGGTCAGATAATTCTTGGGCAACTGATAAAAATTCATCATTCCCAATAAACTATTGATACCGGCATTGCTGGCAAAACCCATCGGAAAACTGTTCTTTAGATTGTCAGTCGTCAAACGCATCTCAGTGCTAGTAATACCGTTATCCAAAGTATCATTGATGACGTCTAAGCTGGCATCAATAGCAGCACGGGCTTTATCATTACGTGTCGAAAACCCAATCTGATAAGGGCCGCGCGCCAGCATCGGACTCATTGAGCCTGAAATACCATAGGTATAGCCAAGGTTTTGTCTGATTTCGGTCATCAGCCGCGCATTGAAATCACCGCCCGCCAGCACTTCGTTACCCACGGCAAAGTTAGTTTGCTTCTGTTGTGCGATAGCATCGGTGGCGCGCTTATCGCCCAGTTGCCCCATAAGTACGGTCGTTTGGGTGCTCGGAAAAGGAATGTGAATATGCTGCGCTTTTGTCAGTGGTTTGGGCTCAGGTAGCGTTGTCGCTGCTTGACCGACTGGCAAATCAGCCGTGATATCGTCAGCAAGTTTTTTGGCTTGGGTTAAAGTCAAATTACCCGTCATCGCGATAGAAGCATTTGCCGCCACCAAATAGCGATTTTTGAAGTCGAGCAATTCTTTTCTTTCAATACTCGGTACACTGTCGAGCGTACCTACAGAAGGGTGCGCGTAAGGGTGGTCGCCATACAAGGCTTCGTTGAAGGCAATACTTGCAAGGCTATTGGGGTCTTGTTTTTGCTGCTGCAAACCGACTAATAATCGCGCTTTGTTACGTGCTAGGATATCTGCATCAAACGCCGGTTCATTCAGCATTTGAGTCATCAAGTCGACGGCAGGCAGTAGATGTTTGTCATCGGATAAGCTGCGTAGCGAGACGATGAACATATCTTTATAGGCGCTACTGCTCAAATTCACTCCCAAGGTTTCAACAGCGCGGGTGAACTCATTTTCATTTAAGCTTTTAGAGCCTTGTTCCAACATCGTAGCAGTCATATTGGCGATGCCAAAACCGGCTTTGCGTATGCTGCCATCACGAGCACTGCCTGCATTAAAGCGTAAATCAATATCAACAATGGGCAGGGCGGTGGTGCGTACAAAGAGTACAGGAACGCCAGCTTTGGTTTCGAACTGTTGAATGGTTGGCACTGTGACTTTTAATGGCTTGGCATCAGCGACACTTGTGAGTGTTGATAGTGCGGCTATTGGTGCATTTATATCAACGGCAGCTGATGGCGTACGAAAGTCTTCGCTACCAGCATTATCTGCCTGAGCGGTGGTCGTCAATATCGTCAAACCTAACAATATACTTAGGCTCAAGTAGGAACGCTGCTTAAACCTAAGTTCGAAACGAGGTTCGAAATGAGATTTAAATTTGCGATTTACTAACGGCAATAAAGGGCTTTTTTTTGTATTCATGAGAAAAGGAGTCTGAGTCATGGCTTTCTTCTTATTAATAAGGTCTTTAGCATTGGCTTATCAGTGAAAAATATTGACAGCACGTTGTTATTATTGATTTTTGCTTACCGTTTTTCGACTTATTTGCTTTGTAGATGCTTTTTCTTTAGACGCTTGCTCAGTAGGCGGTACCACATGCATGACGGTCAAATTATCTTTGACCAAGTACTTTTTACTGGCCGCTTGAATATCAGAGATTTTGACACCATCGAGCTTGGCTGGTAATTCGGCAAGCAGCCTGTCATCGAGACCGATAGACTGTAGCGAGCCAATCATGCGTGCCTGACCCTCCATGCTGTCTTGCGCATAGATCAATCCAGTGACCGTATTGGTTTTGGCACGACTGATTTCGTCAGCAGCAATAGGATCAGTTTTGAGCTTTTCTATTTCAGAGAGTATGGCTTGCTGCGCTTGTTCTAAGCTAACACCTTCACGCGGTGTCGCTTGAATTAAAAACAGTCCATCGCCGCGATCAAGCAAGTCATAAGAGGTGCCAACTGTGGTGAGCAGGCCTTGTTCGCGTATCAGTCGGCTCTCTAAGCGAGCAGACAGACCACCATCCAATACGTCTTGTGCCAGCGATAACGCGTAAGCTTGTTTTTCATTGGCTGTGCCGGCAGTGACGAGACTGGGCACGTTATAACCCATCAGCAAAACAGGTACTTGTACCGCTTGTTCAGACTCAACTTGCTGATAACCACGAAAGCCTTTTTGGCTGACAGCAGGGCGTTTGGGCAGATTGCTTGGTTTGAGATCACCGAAGTAGCGTTTGACTTGCGCCAATACTTCTGTTGGGTCGACATCACCGACAATCACCAAGGTCGCATTGTTGGGTGCGTACCAAGTCTTGTACCACTCTTTTAGTTCGGGCAGCGTAATCGATTCAAGCTCACTCATAGGGCCAATGACAGATTCACCTTTTGGGCTATCAGGCAGCGCCAACAATCGGAATGATTCATAAGCTTTGGCAAGTGGGTTGTCATCGGTACGTTGGCGTCGCTCCTCCATGACCACTTGGTGCTCTTTAGTAAATTCTTTGTCATCGAAGATTAAGTTTTTCATTCGATCGGCTTCGAGCTCTAGCGCTAGCGGCATGCGGTTGGCTGGGAATAGCTCGTAGTAACCCGTATAGTCATAACTGGTAAAGGCATTGTTAACGCCTCCAAATTTGGCAATTAAGCGTTCATAATCGTCACTCGATACATTAGAGGTGCCTTTGAACATCATATGCTCTAGCAAATGCGAGAGTCCGCCTTTATCAAGCGGCTCGTCTGTCGACCCCACTCGATACCATATCTGGGTCATGGCGACGGGTGCGCGGTGGTCTTCTTTTACCACGATTTTTAGACCGTTTTCTAACTGATACTCATGCCGACCTGACATATCCATGGACAACGCTGACGACTGCTGATCGTCCTTACTGTCTGGATTTTGATTTACCTTGTTCTGCACTGCACCTTGCACGGCTGGATTTTGGACAAGCGCGTTTCCATCCGCTGACGAAGGAGTACCAACAGTATTGGTTTGACAGGCTGCAAGAGTAGTTGCTATAGCCAAAGCGCCAGCAACGCGTAAAACGTGTAGTGGTAAAGTCGAGGACATGGTATGTTCTGCTTATATAAAAAGATGACTGAATGTGTGCCTGCTAACTATAATAATCGCCAGCGTTATAGCGATTTGTGTGCGCCAACCATTACGCTAGCCGTTGGTTTGAACTCTGATGTTGTGTTACAGCCAGTCGCTGACAACGCGATGGCAGCTATTAGCAGAGCTGCGCTGATAGAGGTTATTTTTTTATAGCAACTTAGTGACGATAGCATAGGTGGTTCCTAGTAGAAAGTTATTGAATAAAGTTCGCTAAGAGTAGGCGAAGTTGCACCTGCTAAGGGTCAGATTTTTGTGTCCAAACCTTAAGCTAAACTTTCTCAACCGTTTGGCCTGTCTGATCACTTCTTACTATTTAGCGTTGGTCTGGTAGGGTAAAGGCTGAGCGCAACTTGAATTATGCTAAACTAGGCTAAAAATAATCTACCATTCAAATGGCAGAAAACTGACAATATACCGATCAATTTTAAAATAAACATCTTACTAATAATGATAACTTTTAGGGCAAGCTTATGAATAACCCAAATAATAGCAATCGTGTAGTCATTAACCTTGACGGTGGTCTCGATGACTTAGATGACGATGATATTACCTTACCCAGTCTACCGGTGCAATCTATGCCCATCGTTGATGAGGATAGTGTACCTACCAAACCGTTAGACGATGCTAGGGTGACTGATAAGCATCATGATAATGTGACAAATAATGACGATACGACAAATCAGGAGACGACGACAAACAAAGACGTCTCAAGCGCCCATGCTGCTGAAAGTATCGCTTTAGCCACGCCGATTGTCATGACAGAAGAGCATAACGTACCTAAAAGTTCCTCTGAAAGCTTTTCGCGTGCCAAAGAAACAGAAGCTAGCAGCAAGACCAATACGGCTTCAACGATTCCAACCATGCCATTACAGGAGCAATTGGGAGATAGTCCAAGCGTGACCCCCGTTGTTAATAGCGATGGGCAAGTTGCAATGCCAAAAGAGCCAGTAGCAGAGACTCAAGAAAGTCAGAAAAAAGGCAGCTGGTTTAATCGGATGAAAACAGGGCTGAGTAAATCACGTAAAAATCTAGCTGAAGGTATGGTCAGTATCCTGATCGGTGGCAAAGAAATCGATGATGAGTTGTTAGAAGAAGTTGAAGATCAGCTACTGGTTGCTGATATTGGTGTCAACGCGACCAACCGTATTATCAAAAGCTTGACTGAGCAGACAGCTCGTGGGGATTTGATTTATTCGCATTCATTGTATAAAGCATTGCAAACGGAACTGGTTGATATCTTAACGCCAAAAGTAGCACCGTTGGTGGTTGATACCAGCAAAAAACCTTTTGTGATTTTAGTCGTGGGCGTCAATGGGGTCGGTAAAACCACCACGATTGGTAAACTTGCTAAGCGCTTACAAGGCGAGGGCAAATCTGTCATGCTGGCTGCTGGTGATACGTTCCGAGCTGCCGCAACCGAACAGCTGCAAATCTGGGGTGAGCGTAATAACATTCCAGTCGTGGCGCAAGGTCATGGCTCAGATAGTGCCTCTGTCATTTTTGATGCCATGCAGTCTGCCAAAGCAAAAAACATTGATGTGCTGATAGCGGATACCGCTGGGCGCTTGCAAAACAAAACGCATCTCATGGCGGAGCTAGAAAAAGTCGTACGCGTCATGCGTAAAGCCGATCCAAGCGCACCGCACGAAGGTATGATTGTCCTCGATGCTGGCACGGGTCAAAATGCCATTAACCAAGTAGAACTCTTTAACAAAGTCGTGCCATTAACGGGTATTACAATTACTAAGTTAGACGGTACTGCCAAAGGTGGTGTGGTCTTTAATATTGCCGAAACTACAGACGTGCCTATCCGTTATATTGGTGTTGGCGAGTCGATTGATGATTTACGCGCCTTTAGTCCAAAACAATTTGTCGCTGCCTTGTTCGAAACCGACGATAAAGAATAGCACTCGATAGGTCGTTTTAGTCAACAAACGAGTCTTGGGAACATAATCATTTGAAAGGAATAGTCATGATAGTTACTACAGCAGCTTTTGGATCACATCAATTAACGTTGATTGCGAGTGTCAATGAGCATAGTAGCCCTAAACTGGTTGAAGTCAATTGGCTGCTGGCAGGTAACTCTTGGCACCGCTCAAAATCTATTCCCAAACTTAAAAAGCACTACGGCCTTGTCGATCAGAATTTTACGTTCATTAATAACGATAGCTTAAGCGAAAGTGAGCCTGCCCAATCATTACTCATAAATGCTATTGAACAATTAAAGGCTTATTTTAAAGGGGATCGTCAGAATTTCGATTTGCCTATAGATGCAAGCTTAGGAACCCATTTTCAGCAACGAGTTTGGCAAGCATTACAAGATATTGGGTATGGCGAGACAATCAGCTATGCAACGCTGGCGCAAAATGTGGATAATCCTAAAGGGTTTCGCGCGGTGGCCAATGCCAATAGCAAAAATCCTTTTAGTATTATCGTTCCTTGTCATCGCGTCATTGCTAGCGATGGTAAGCTTGGTGGTTATACGGGCGGGCTGGATAAGAAAGAATATTTATTAGCGCTTGAAGGCGTCACTTGCAAAGTTTAGTTTAAAGCAAATGCCTATCACACAAATAAACCCAAAAAAGGCCAAACATTTTAAGTGTTTGGCCTTTTTTACGAATATATCCCGTCCTAGAATGAGTTTAGGAAAAACTATTTCATTTATGGATGGGAAAATTGACAATCGCCTGACTTGTTATATCTTTATCGAAACTTTATGAGGCAATTGTTTTTGTGAGGTACGCCAGCGAAACAGCAGCAGTAATGCAAAGTAAAATGCCCACAAGCCTGCGAGCGCATAAAAGCCCATAGCGACTTGAGCGACACTGGCCCCCATTTGATTTAGCTGCACAGAGGTATTGATAGCAGGGGTAGTCGGTACCAGCCAACGTACCAACTGTAGTATCTCAGGGAGTTGGTCGGCAGGCCAAGGATAGCCACTGATAAAAAATAATGGTAACGAGCTAAAGATTAAAATTTGCATACTGCGCTCACGTTGCCGGAACCATAGTCCCAGCAAGCAACCAAGGGTGGCGACGGTAGGACAAAATAGCAGCAAGAATAACAAACTGCCAGCCATGTTTTGTCCGCGCGGATAATGATGGAGCTCAAACGCCCAGCCATAATAAAAGCAGCCGATGATAAAGCTCAACATGCTGAGTGCACCAATACGTCCTAGCCAGCCGCGTATCGTAGTCATGTGGCGGCGCTGCTCATACCAAGTACCGATCAGCATTGCGGTGGCCATGAGTAACGTCTGCTGTAAGATAATAATGGATACCGCTGGCACCACGTAGGCACCATAACCTTCAGTTTGGTTGTATAAAGGAATAATCTGTAGCGGTATGGCTTGGGTGTTTTTGGCAGCGGTAGGCGAATATGCGCCTTGTGCCACGCTTTTTTTCACTTCAATACCAGCCGATACCGTACTGACCGCTTTTAAAAATCCCAGCTGTACGTTTTTATTCAAGATAAAGTAGCCACCATTGCCGAGCACACTCACGCTAGCTGCTTTACCAGACAACACTTGCTGCTCAAGACCACTTGGGATGACCATATAGCCAGCGATTTGATCCGACCACATGGCCTCGATGGCATCTTGCTCATTAACAAATCGCTGTGTGTTCAGCTGCGGGCTGGCACTAGCATAACGGACAATGGTACGGGATAAGTTGCTATTATCTTTATCGATAATGCCAACGGGTACGTGATTAACGACTTCAGTAGAATACGGCCATGGATAAAAGAAACCATAAATGATAGGCGCCATAATTAACAGCAAAACCACGCCTTTATCGGTAAAGATATCTTTGAGAGTCTGTAAAAAACTGCCTAAGAAGCTCTGTGACGATGACGAAGTGGTTGATTGCTTAGGTTTTTTTTGTGGCTTGTTTTTTGATAATGGCGACATTAGCGTGCTCCCCAACGTTCAGGACGCGCCAATGCGCGCTTGCTTAATACGGCAGTCAAGCCCATAGCAATCAAGGTCGCTAGCGTCAGGCCATAAATGATTGGCAAAGATATGGCAACGGGTGCGTGCATCTGTAATTGCGCGATATGTAGTTTTAGATAATGGGTAAGCGGTAGGATGTTCGACCAATGCTGCGCGCTATCACTAATAGCGATATAAGGAAAAGTGACACCTGCAAAAGCGTAAGAAGGCGCAGAAATGAAACCGGTAGCGGATAAGCCCATACGCAATGAAAATGAATTCAAAGTAAAGATGGCTCCTAGCCAAAACGACAGCATCATCAATAGTATCAGCCCGATGTAAGTGACAACCATTGAGGCGAGAGCGACCGTTTGTTGCGGTGTGGCAAGCCATAGTGCCAATGCAGACCATATACTATAGGCAAGCATTGGCCAAAAATATTTACCCAATAAGCCAAAGATTAAGACGGCAATACTTACTTGCTTATTTTTTTTGAGACTTGTCGATGTTTCAGGGTTATCGCTACGTGTTTGCTTATTGTCGAGCGTAGACAGTGCTTCACTATTTATGAGTGCCGTTAAATCGGGACGACCAGTATCAATAAAAGCGTACCAGTGACCGATTCGTTTATCCCGCAACTCACGTCCAATCGTCGTTGCCCCAATGACCATTGCCAAAATATGCAACAGTGCAGGGATAACAGTGGAGGCCAAAAACTGCTGATAGTCGGTTGCCGCATTAAACAAACTGATGCGCTGAATACTGATCGGTGAGTAAGCAATCGCTGCTTGTGATGGTGCCATGCCTTGCTTGACCAAGCGCTGTATCTCAACACCTGCGGATAAGGTGGCAGCGACGGACTGGACGCTTTTTTGGATAATCCCAGAGTGTGTACCATACTGAGCATTTACTTGTAAAATCAGTGGCGCTGACTTATTGGATAAAATATTGCGAGAAAAATCCTCAGGGATAATCACGACTGCATAAATATCTCGTTGCAGGATTGCCGCTTCAGCAGCGGCTGGCGAGCGATAAAGCTGTCTGACGGTAATATCAGGACTGGCCTCTAGATAGCGCACCACGGTATTGGCAACAGGGCTATTGTCTTGATCAATCACCCCAATAGGCAAATTGGTAATTTGCGTTTGCGAAAAAATCCACCAAATCAGCAGTACTGTCGCCAAGGGTATCCAAACCACCATGGCAAAATCCCAAGAGTTTTTGGCCAAAAAACGCCGCTCATAGGCGGCACTACGTATAAAAGCTTCGCTAAGCTGAGTTAGGCGCATGGCTTATTCTTGGCTCTGATTAGCAAGGGTTGGATTGATACGGACGATGACACTCATTCCCGAACGAATCCGCGCATCAGGTTTACTTGGTCGCGCCTTGACTTCAAAGGTACGCACATCAAAGCCATCATCATTATTGGTGGGTCGCCACGTCGCAAAGTCAGACAATGTAGAGGTTGCGTAGACAGTAAACTGCTTGCTATAGGGTTTGTCTGCTGATGATAACGCCGGAATAGTACCAGTAAACTGCTGACCAATGGCAAACTGGTTCAAATAGGTTTCGGTGACATTCAGTACTACCCATTGATCATTGGTATTAACCAACGTTAATAGCGGCACACCTTGACCGATGACTTCACCAGCACTGACTATTACATTATCTACGATACCAGCAATAGGGCTTTTTAAGTTGGCTTCCTCTTTTGCAGCCAGTGCCTCATCTAGTTGAGCATCGACTTGCGCCACTTGTGCGGTAGCTGCGGACTTGTCTTCACTACGCGTGCCTTCCATCGCCAAATCGTATTGCAAGCGTGCCGCTTCAGTTTGATCTTGGGTTGCAAGATACTGCGCATAAGCTTCATCGCGTTTTTGCCGCGCCATGAGACCCTCTTCATAGAGTCGATTGACACGTTGATAGGTGTTTTCTGCCAAATCCGAGGCCGCTTTGTTGGCTTGCCATGCAGCCTTTGCTTGGGCAATCTCTTGCGGACGAGCACCATTTTCGGCTTTATCAAGCTGACTTTGTGCCATTTGCTTGCCAGCCTGCGCTTGATTAATCTTTGCGTTAATCTCAGGCGAATCCATCTCAATCAATTGCTGACCAGCCGTCACCTCATCCCCTTCAGTGACCATAATCTGAGCAATACGCCCCGGTACTTTTGCGGCGATAGAGGTTTGCTGCATTTGCATTTGCCCTTGTAGGGTAATGACGTCAGGTTCGCTGCTTTGATTGCTTGTATACAAGCCATAAGCGATAACGCCCAAGGCAATTAGCACGAATAAGACAAGCAGCGCCTTTTTTATCATGGCAGACTTGTCAGATTTAGGATTATCACGATAAGTAGGCGTTGCCTGTTCTGGTTCCACGTCAGGTATGTCTTCTACAGAATCGACTGACGGCTGATCATTATGAGACAGCGTTGACTCATCAGTCGAATCAGTTGATTTGCGTGAGTCGTCTGATTCGTTTGGAAATTCAGTCATGACAGTGAGATTCCTAAAGCAATAAAGTTGAGAGTGAAAGGCTTATAGTACAAGTGCTTTAACCAGTAATATCGTTATCCGTTTATTAGTACACTCGAATAGCATAAGGTTTAGAGTTTTCTAAAGTTTCAAAATTAAAAATAGCACCAAAAGCGACAATAAATGCTGAGTAATAAAGCCACAGCATAATGACTACCGCGGCTGAAAGCGCACCAAACTCAGCGCTATAGTTATTAAAGTTTTGCACATAAATCGAAAATACCACGGACAATAGAATCCAGAGAACGGTAGCTAAGGCAGCGCCTGGCACCAGTTTTTTTAGCGCTACGGCCTCACGGTTTGGCGCAAAACGATATAGGCTTAAGAAGCTTAAAAATATAATGCCAGCCAATATCGGCCATCCACTCCAAAGCGCAATGGTCTTAGCTATTTGCGGAAAAGGAAAATAAGCCGCTGCCAAAGGAATAATAGCGATAGAGGAGATGGCTATAATTAAGACCACAACGGCAGCAAAAGTTAAACTAAGTGCTCGAATGGTGCCTTGTATAAAGCTGCGCTCTTGGGTGATATGAAAGGCAAGATTAACCAAAATAATTAAGGATTTTATGCCTTTAGAACCAGCATAAAGGGCTAGTAGCGTCGATACAATCAAACCAAAAGTCAGTTTGGATGCAGTGTTAGAAGCCAGATCGCTTAAGCGTGAATTAAGAACCTCATATACAGACTCAGGGATAAACGAACGTAAAAGTGAAATCTGCTCTTGCATTTCAACAGGTGAAAAAGCGAGACCATAAATCAGTACAAACACGGCCATTGCTGGAAAAATAGATAAAAAACCAAAAAAGCCTACGCTCGCGCAATGTGCCCAAACATTAGGGCTATTTGCTATACGCCATGTCTGAAGCAGGTGCGGCAGCCAATTGATTACTTTAGAAATTAATTTTTTCATAAAACGCTTATTCGCAGTAGAGCTAGGGTTAGTAGTATCGTAAGGTCAGTAATAATATAGCCATTAGCCATTTAATTATCATCAATATAAGCGCTTATCAACACGCTCTATTACTCTTCACACGAGATCATCATTCACTATACAAGATAGGTAGCTGAATATCTGCCGCATTAAGATAGGTGTTAAAAGCCAGTGGCGTCCCGCAACTTTGCATGAGGGCGGCAAGCGCTTGCACATAATTATTGGCTGCTTGCGCTTGTTCAGTTCGTGCTTTGAGAGACTGCGTTTGGGCTTGTACCACGTCGACCGTCGTATTGACACCTTCTTGGAGACCCAACTGACGCAAGCGCAATACTTCTGCTGCCAAGTCAACATTGCTCTGTAATGCTTGATAACGTGACTGGGCATTATTTATATCGTGCCAATTTTTTTCGACCAATAACAATAGATTGTCACTGACTTCAATCTCAGAGAGATCCGCTTGGCGTATTTGCGCGTTGCTTGATGCCAGTGATGCTGTTTTATCGAGTCCACCCCATAGCTTCCAAGTGGCAGAGATACCAGCGACCCAACTGGGGTCTTTTTCGACTTGTCCGTAGCCGTACAGCATAACCGTAGGCTTGTAACCGGTATCTGATAACGCATGAAGTTGCTGAGCCTGCGCGCGTTTGGCGGCGACTTTCTGTAACCCTGGATGATTGGCAAGTGCCAAGTCTTGGAAATAACTCACATCAGGTAGCGGACGACTGGAGACAAACAAAGGCGTGGTCGGTTTGATACGATAATCGGTACGTAATAGCCGCTGCAAAGCAATCATCGCAAGGCGTGCATCATTATTGGCATTGACCGATTCGCTTTTAGCATCTGCTAAGGCAGACTGTGCTTCTAGTCTGTCGACGCGTGAAATAAAGCCTTCTTCGAACAGGCGCTGCGCCATATGATCGGTCTGCTGCAAGGTATCATAAGCGTCTTCACGCAAGTAGGCTGCGATAATGGCCAACTGCGCCTTAAAATAGCGCTCAATTAGGGTGTTATAAAGCTCGTTTTTGTCTAATAGGCTGTCCGCGACCGCTTCTTGGGTGCGGGCATCGGACGCGCCTGTTAACGCTGTTGTCCGCCCAGCAGTGTAAATAGGCCAAACAACGCCAATACCTGCGCCCGTCGTTGAGCCTGAACGATTAAAATCATAAGACTCTGGGAGACGCTCACCGACCAATTCACCAAAATTTGGCAAATCTGTGGTTGGTGGAATAGGAGGGATAACCTCATCTACGCTATTATTTATCTCATTAACGATGCCGTTTTTGAGCGATGATAAATCAATGTCTTCTTCCACATGATAGGCACTGGCTGATACGCGGGCAAACACCAATGGATTGTCTATGGTTTTTAGGGCATCGGTCTGATATTGACTCGCGGCAATGGCGGCTTCATTGGCCGCAAGCTTTGGCGAGACTTGCAATAAAATGTTTTGCGCCTGCTCAAGACTCAAAAAGCTAGAGACTTCTAATGGATAGCTATTATCAACCGCTTTGTGCGTGATAGGATCGATAAGCGTGGCTAGGCGGCTCTGTTGCTCAATGCCTTTTTGCTCAATGCCTTGGCTATGCATGGTGGATGCAGAGCTATTGATGGCAGTATTATCGTCCACTGACAACGTTGTATCCGTCTGAACAGCCGTCGCAGCGCCAGTTTGTCGTTCATCAGCGTCAACGATCTGGGTTATCGTTACTGGTGGCACGTCATTCTGTGACTCAACGTTATCCATATTAGCGTTTGCTGAGGTAGCGACGGACATCCCCATGAGCATAACCGTCATCACAGCAGTAGACAGAGTTGATAATGCAAATTTCATAAGTCACATAAGCCATTAATTAGAATGCAAGATTTTTTAAAACAACGCGCGATACTCATCACTTTAGCCGACCACATATTAGCGTCGTTATGCTCTTATTATAGTCAGTTCTATAAAAGCAGGATGTTTTGTCTTACTTTCTCTCGCTTTGCAAATATAAGGGAAAACAAAATACAAAAAACATAACTAAAGTTTTGTCATGCATAATTCGGGTACACTCTAGACACACAACCGTGACGGGTCAAGCCTCAGTATCTTGCCGGCGTCTATTGTATAATCAGTGCTGATGTGATAAAGAAATGATTTTGGCTTTTATAATAGCATTATTATTGATTAAACTATCAGAACATAACCGTGATCAGATCATGAATTTTAATCTATTAACCAGTTGATAATTAAATGATTTTTTCATTTCATTACTTTGGTTTTACTGCTAATTATTAATAATGAAGGTTATGTTTCGACTATTAATATTATGAAGGGGTGGCTATTTAAGTAGGTTAATTTATTTATGAAAACCGCTGAATATAAAAATATGAGAATGATATAAACTATCAATTATAGAATAAATAAGACCAGTAAAGGATATGAGTAATGGCAGGATATATTTTGGCTTTAGATCAAGGCACCACTTCGAGTCGCGCGATATTATACGATGATCATGCGCGTCCCATCAAAATGGTGCAACAGCCAACCACATTACAGACACCCAAAGCGGGCTTTGTGGAGCAAGATGCCCAGCAGATTTGGCAAACTCAAATTAGTTGTGCGCATGACGTCATTAACCAAGCAGGGCTGCTCGCTACCGATGTCACTAGCATCGCCATCACCAATCAGCGTGAGTCTATTGTCATGTGGGACAAGCAAACGGGCAAACCCTTGGCACCTGCGATTATTTGGCAAGACCGCCGTACTGCAAGCTATTGCAAAACGCTTGCCGCTGAAAGCGCGGGTGGTGCTCATAGCGGTAGCACGGATGAAGACGATGACATGGCACACGAAGTGCAGCGAATCACCGGTTTACGCTTAGACCCTTATTTTAGTGCCAGTAAAATCGCTTGGCTGCTCGAAAATGACCCCAAGCTTAGCGTACGAGCACACAAAGGCGAGGTGGCAGTCGGTACTATTGATAGCTGGCTGATTTATAAATTGACAGGTGGTGAACATGTTATTGATGTGACCAATGCTTCACGGACGCTGTTGTATGATATTCATAAACTGGCATGGTCGGAGGAGTTGTGTGCACGTTTTGCTATTCCCATGAATATTTTACCCAAAGTCCTGCCATCCGATGGTGATTTTGGCAAAACAAAAAAAGGCTTATTTGCCAAGCAAATCCCTATTCAAGCAGTATTAGGCGATCAGCAAGCAGCACTTTTTGGCCAAGGCTGCCTCGATGCTGGCATGGCCAAAAATACCTATGGGACGGGCTGTTTTATGCTGATGAATATCGGTCAACAGCCAAAGTTGAGCGAGCATAAGCTATTGACGACGATAGCGTGGCAACGAAAGACGACAACGCTGCGCCCCGACAATTTATCCTTTGATCAAATCGTGCAGTCTGGTAAGCGTATGCTACAGCCGCCCAAAAAAGAAGTCACTTACGCGCTAGAAGGCAGTGTGTTTATGGCAGGGGCAATCGTCCAGTGGCTACGTGATAATCTGGGTATGATTCAGCAAAGTGGTGAGGTCGAAAACTTAGCGCGGCAGGTCGATAGTAGTGGAGATGTAGTGCTGCTCCCTGCATTCACAGGGCTTGGCGCACCTTATTGGCGCTCGGACATTAGTGCCAGTATTACAGGTATGAGCCGCGGCACGACCAAAGCGCATATTGCCCGTGCCGCGTTGGAGGCAGTTGCTTACCAAACGTATGACGTGTTAATCGCTATGCAAAAAGATAGCCCGCATCCCTTAACCGAACTGAGAGTCGATGGCGGTGCCGCCAATAATGATTTGCTCATGCAGTTTCAGGCAGACTTATTAGACGTCCCCGTACTGCGTCCCAGAGACACGGAAATTACTGCCAAAGGTGCTGCGCTCCTTGCTGGTCTAAAGACGGGATTGTACGATGAAGCAACGATGCAATCATCATGGCAAGTCGATCGAGTATTTGAGCCGAGTATGTCTGCTGATGAACGCGAGCAGCACCTCTATAAATGGCAACGAGCCATCGCAAGGTCGTTAATGCAGATGTAGACAGGTTTTTTTTGTTGAAACTAGCGGCATCATGTGTTTGTGATTACTCAAAGCATAAATCAATCATACAAAACCTTGAGAAAGATACAGATTGTAACGGAAGACAATCGTAATATGGACACAGTTTACATAATCTATCTATCTGTTCTTGTACATAAATTTCTATACTTTAGATGAATCAAATAAAAAATGACTCAAGCAATACCGCTAATTTTTAGCACTTAATAACTCTAAAATATAACAAATAATTTAAGGATAATATTATGAGTAACCATGACGAAATTGATCGCAGTGAAGTAAAACATATGTCAAAAGAAGCCAAGCAAGACTTGAATGCTGACATCATCACAGGTGAGCCAGGCTCACATCCAGTAGGTACTGGTATTGGCGGCTTAGGTGGAGCAGCTGCAGGTGCAGCAATCGGTACGATGGCAGGACCACTCGGTACGTTAATCGGCGGTGCTATTGGCGCTATCGTTGGTGGCGGTGCAGGTCATGCAGCAGCTGAAGCAATTGATCCAACCCATGAAGAAGCTTACTGGCGTGCAGAACATGCAAACGCTGACTATTATACAGAAGAGCATGACTTTGACCGTGATTTACACCCAGCTTATGCGGTAGGGTATGCTAACCGCGCTCGCTATCCTGCGGACGCTCGCTTTGAAGATCATGAAGCAGATTTGGAACGTTCATGGCATGAAGTGAAAGGTGAGTCACGCATGGAATGGAATGAGGCGCGTAGAGCATCACAGGATGCATGGAATCGTGTGTCGTAACATTAGCAAATAGGAAACCTCGGCATTTCCGTATTTTTATAGCTGAGTTTTTACCTTTAGCAATCGTAGTTATATTAAAGCCTCTAGAGCATGCTCTAGAGGCTTTTTTGCATGTTGCAACCTTGGTAGTTGTGGTAATCTTAATGATGTCTTAACAACCTATAGAGCTACTATGACTGACTCTTCTTCTGAAACGTGTGAGCTTGCCCCTGATATCGCCAGATTTTATCAAGGTAAGTCTTTACAAGGTCAGCCACCCAGTCTTTGGACGTTGGTGTTGTCTCAAGTCACTACTTGGATATTTGCACGGTCGCTCATGAATGCGGCCGTTTTGGGCTTTTTCTATGGTATCGCTGGTACTTTGGCTTATGGGATGTATTATTTTAGTTTTATCACTGGCGCGCATATTGTCGATAGCTTACGATTCAAACATGGTTTCAATAACATACAGACATTTATGCAAGTCAAGTTTGGGGCAACTGGTGAGCATCTTTATAATGCAGTGATTGGTTTTCGATTAGTGAGCGAGGTGTTCAGCAACTTACTGGTATTTGGGTTTATCACCACCTTGTTCGTAGGCTTTAATGAGAATTATCTAATACTGATTATAGCGGTTGCTACCTTAATTTATTCTTCGATTGGTGGGCTGCACACGGCGTTAAAGACAGATGTTGCCCAAGCGTTATTGACGATCGTCGCCATTGCTGTTCTGTCGGTTGCTATGTTTGCACATCCCTTGTTTTCTTTCGATGACATTATCAGCTCCTCCAATACCGCTGACAACAAGGGATGGATATTATTGATAGTTGCATTTATCCAAATATGGAGTTATCCCGCTCATGATCCTGTTATGACTGACAGAGGATTTTTAGCAGACAGGGCCACTACCAAAAAGTCATTTTACTATGCCGCTCCTATTTCGATGGCTTGTATCCTTCTGTTTGGTTTGCTAGGTGTATTCGCACAGCTGAACAATGCAGGCGGTGCCACTGAAGTGACGCAAACGCTCAATACGCTATTCTCGCCAGCGGTAATGATGTTGTTTAGTTTCGCCTTAATTATTTCAGCCATATCAACATTAGATTCTACGTATGCCAGTGCCGCAAAGTTGATAGCCATTGATATGAAACTGGTAAAACCAACTGTTAGAAATGGTAGGCTGATTATGCTAGGATTTTTGCTGGCAGGCTTGGCCTTCATTGCAACTGGTAGCAAAGACCTGTTTGATGCGGTGGCTATTAGTGGTACGGCTTCCTTGTTTTTAGCACCTGTCGTGTTTTTTAGTATTTGGTCAAGTTGGGAAGTCAAACCTTGGGCCATTATAGTGAGCTTTGTATCAGCGCTCATGGCTGGTATTGTCTATATGTTAGAAAACGGTGGCTATATTACAGTGATGGCACCAGTATTTGGCGCAGAGCACAAATACGTGCAGCTGTTGATATTATGTGTCATGGCTTCTATGATTGGTAGTATCGCCTTTGTATTGGCTCGCAAAAGAATGTGATTAGCCAATCTGTTAAACAGCTAACTACGTACAGATGTAACATACATATAAATATTTAGTGTTATGACTTTGATGGAGCGAGTGTTCGCTACATTATCAGTTGATCGATTTTTTGAGTTTTAAGTAGCAGGATAAAGCAATACGAAACACTACAGATTTAGTACGGGCGGTCTATTATCATGAACAAGTTGCGTTGTTTATTCATAATAATGCATACTATTCAAATAGCATTAGGATTTTTATGACTTACTCTGCCCATAAAGGTATTGATAAACAATTTTATATCGCCACTGCTAATTTACTAAATTTTGCCAATCCCAATCGTACTTACTATGAAAATGCTGAGCCATATAGCAATAAAGCGTATGAAAATAAACTGCGCGGTATCAGCGATTTATTAGCGAAAGCCCATGCCGACATCATTGCCGTACAAGAAGTATGGGACAGTGAGGCGTTAGAAGCGCTGGCGGTATCGTTAGGATTTAAGCCTGAACATGTGGTTATTCCGCTGGCAAGCAATGATAGTGCGAGCCCTTATACTCAAGGTAGAGGGGCGCAAAATACGCCTGCAGTGGGAATTATTAGTCGCTTTGAGCAGCTAGAGACAACTTTATTAGAAGAGGTGGCACCAAAGGCAATGATTGATATTCCTGATATCGGTCCTTATAAACGCTTTAATCGCCCACCGCTGGTATTGCGAGTCAATGCATTCGGGCAACCGATTACTATTATTACGGCTCATCTTAAAAGCAAGCGCGCTTTTTTCTTACGTGATGAAGCTGGCAATTTGCTAGAAGATATGGATGACCCTAATATTCGTATTCGTGCCAAACTTCGTAGCTTATGTATGCGGGCAGCAGAAGCGGCCTCCATCCGTATGTTTATTATCGAACGCTTAAAGCATACTCGCGAGCCCTTAATCTTACTCGGTGATATGAACGATGTCACGGGTAGTGTGACCACGCAATTGATGACTGAAACTGGCGAAGTGAATTACGACAAAAGCATGCGTGATGTTGCCTTGTTTGATGCCGCTCGTGTCCAAGCGCGTTATGGCTGGATGAAAGATGTAGCGTATACCCATATCTATCAAGGTATGCCAGAAGTGATTGATCAGTTGTTTGTTTCAGAAGAATTCTTGCCTGATAGCAAGTTTGCGCTTGGTCAAGTTGAACGAGTTGACTATTTTAATGACCATTTAAAGTGGGATTATTCCGATAGAGTCATCGATCATGGTATTATAAGGGCGAAAATAAAACTTCATGATTAACCCTATTATGTTGTTAATTGATACATTCTTTTTTAACCCATGCATGTCCCTTGCTTGATAGTGTACAAGCGTTTATGATGCCTCTTCATTGAGTATAGAGCGGTAATATTAGCCCGTATTACCAACTAACGAACAGTCTTTCTTAGATTTAGAATGAATACTGTCCAATGAAGACCATATTTATAAAGATAGGGCACAACATTAAGAGATTTATAATGAGCGAAAACAAAGACGAAAAGATTGAAGATGTGTTGGTAGACTCGGAACTGGCAAAAAAACTGGTACCGAATAAATTCAAGTTCACCAGTCAGCAAGGCCGTGCACGCCGTCAGAAACTTTTGGCTGGTGCCAAAAAGTTGAGCGAAACACAAGCTATTAATGACATTACTTTGGCTGCTGTATGTGAAGAAGCCGGCATTCCAAGAGCCTCTGCTTATCATTTCTTCCCTAATATCGAAGCAATATTTTTAGCATTGCGCTTTTTGAATGCAATCGAAATATTAGAAATAGTAGAAACGGTCGATATCGGTAATTATGACAGATGGCAGGGTTATTTGACGGCACTTATCGATAAGTGTGTGACGATATTCCATAACGATAAAACCAAAGCCAAGCTCGTTTATGACACTAATACGCCTGATTTTGAAGGCGATAGTTTTGGTGAAGATATCGATCATCAAATCGTTGATTTGGTTTATAAGCGTTTGTCAGAGCGTTATGAGATGCCGAGTTTCCACGACATTCAAGACACGCTATTGATCGCCTATAGTATTGTAAATGCTATCTTTACCTTATCTTATCGCCGTCATCAAAGCATTACCAATGAGTATATTCAAGAAGCGAACACAGCATTTATTGCTTACTTGCGTTGCTACCTACCAGAAAAACTACCACGTAAGAATCGCTAGTCTTTCTGCAATTTAGCCATTTTGATGACACGCCCTAAGTAAATAAAAAAATCCGACATCATATGTCGGATTTTTTGTGTCTACTGTCTTTGCTCATTGTGGTTATGATAGGTTTAACGAATCGGTGTTAATACTTGCCCACGGCAAATATCAGTACTTGTATCTAAAGGCGCATATTGCTCATAATAGCTGACGATTAGATTCTGCAAAGCAACGTTGGTTTGCGAATCATGGGCATTCACATAGGCTTCACGCGCTTGCTCTAGCCAACGTTCTGCCATGCGAAAGTGGCTGCCTGACTCGCGCCAGCCTCGCTCGCATTGATTGGTCGCTGCCCAGATGAGAGAAACCTCACTGAACGCCAGTTCACGTGGTGCTGAAGTGATACCGCCACTATCTTTTAGGGCACTCAAGGTTGCCCACAGATCAGGTCGCATCAAGGCTGAGTTGGAGGGAATATCTTGATGCAGGCTAATGTTTTGTATCGTATCATTCTTTAGCGCGTGTAGTATGGTTTCTGCAAACTGTGCTGCTTGTAGCCCAGCAGTTGAGCGACTATTCATGCTGTCTTGATGGATGGCATAGGTCAGCCAAGCTTGCGCTTTATAAGCAAAGTATTGCTGACGTGCGCTCATACTTTTTTGCTGATACTCTTTTAATTGTGTCAGCATACACTGCATAGCATGTTGATGTGTGCTTTGGTATTTATGAGCAGGAGTTTTGCTTTGCAATTCACTATCACAATAGTCATTGGCTTGTAGAGTGGTAGCTTGAGTATGGCTGTCTGCTGCCACTGCTGATGACGCAGTTGCCAGTAGTAATACTGCTGAGAGCGCAGTATTGATAAGCTGTTTGTAAGTTATTGCTTTAATCGCAGAGTACAACATAATACTGACCTTATATTAAGGTAATAAGTGTGGATATTTACTCTTATCAAGACTGACTTTATGAGTGACTAACCGATGAATAATAGCAAAGTAACGTTTAAATTATAACGTAGAATTACTGGTCAAACGTTTGTTTTTGCGTGGGTCTTCACGTTTGAATAAGTCTTCATCAAACTTAAAGCGAAGTCTAAAGTAAGCACCTTCTTGAGTGCTATCATCATAAGCGATGTCTTCATCTTCAAAACCCATAAAGTTGTAGCCGAGTGATAACCAAAGGTTGGTCATTGGGCTATAGCCCACTTCAGCACCCAGCATATAAGACATATCATCCGCTTGTTTATTCCAATAAGTACCTGCTTGTAAACCAATATCCCAGCGCTCGCTAATGTCATATAAGCCACGTGCGTAGACAGCATGAGCTGTGTTATCGCTTACGATATCGTCAGCATCATATTCTGTATATTTACCCGCATAACGACCTGATAGCGTTAATGGGCGAGTCGGATGGTAATTGCCGCTCCATGACCAAACAATCGCATCTTTTTGATAAGGATCGTCACCAGTAGCGTTGTCATCTAGACGATACTCAAGCTTGGCAAGCATATCGAGTTGATTGCTATCATAATCACGATATGCAGCGCCAAGCTGGAAACGGTTGATGGTGCGATGACCATCGTTGTAATCTACTTGTGAATAGATATCTTTTGCTAACAAGGTAATATCATCGGTGTAACGATAAGCGATGCCCGCGCTGCCGAGAAGGGTATCACTGGTGTCGCCCCAACGTTTTTCTAAACGCCCTGAAGCTTTGTAGTTTTCTTTGGCTAGGTACTCAACACCGACACCCGCTGCGGTTGCCGTGCTATCTTCGTCACCTTCTAAAGACTCGACACGCTCAAATAGTGTGCTTAAGGTCAGACCTTCTTGGACATACCATTTGTTTTTTAGACCGATAGCTGCTTCTGCCTCACGCGCACTAATCGCATCACGCATACGGTATTCGCTGTAAACCTTACCGTCTTTCATATAAGTGGCATCGAATCCCACGACTGTACGCTGACGCTCATCAGAATCATCTAGACCGTAGCTACCTGACAAACTATTAATTAAGTCATGGCGGGCGTATAAGCGACCTAAGCTACCCAGTGGCGTCTCGCCGCCGATAGAGGTGGCATTACGTTCGCTATTGTCAATATCTTGCTCATATTCGGCAAACACTAACGAGTTGTTCAGCTTCGGCAAACGTGCTGTCAGACGGGCGCGGGCAGTCATCCCTTCGATATCTTTGTCAGCGTTACTGACGCCATTGAGTGCTGATTGATTGATGATGTCATCGTTGAATATTGTGTCATCGGTGACATCTAGCACGTCAGTGGCTGCTTGGGTATTACGTGAGGCGGCAGTTGCATCTTGCTTGTAGTAGCGCACCCCAATCTCGCCAACGATATTCTGACTTAGACGCTGTTCAATGCTTGCTTCTACACCTTCGCGATTGGCTTCGGTTGTATGATCTTCAGTGCGCACGCCTTCAAATTTAAGTGCCGTTTGCTTGTTGTTTAATGTATGAGTGACCTCAACGCCAGATTCAGTGCGACCAGCTGTCTGCGGAGAGGCGCCAGTGACAAAGCCTTCGTCTGTGTCGTTATAATAAGCTTTGGCACGGGTGTTTTTCTTGTTATCAAAGTCAAGCTCGATACGTAGTGCGTTGCCTTCGACATCGTTACCTTCTAAAAGATCGGCATTAATCTGATTGCTTGGTTGAAAGTTTGGGTTTTCAGCTTTGTTCATCGCGTATTCGGCAACCAACTTTAGCTTATCGCTAAATTTGATAACGCTGTTGACACTGGCCAGCTCTTCTTTATTAAGTGGATCGTCACTGTTGACATAGCTACCACCGATAGCCACTTTAGCATTCAGTTGTTGCTTGGCAGCGATACCGCCGACCAAGTATTCTTCACCGCCTTCATCGACTTCTACAGTGACTCGTAGATAAATAGGGTTGCCATCGATATCTTGGCTAGCGATAGGGGCTTTCAAGAATAGGCTGCGGCTAATAGGATCAATTTCATAATCTGCAAAGCGGGTAAGGGTTTCACGGTTGACGATTAAACCTGGGTTGTTCGCATCGCGAGTAATGACCTCGATCGTTTCTGAGTTCTCTAATACGGCGTCAAAGTTTTCAGCCAATGGATAAGGACCTGAGATACCCAAACCACGAGTTTCATTAACGCGCTGACTGGTGCTGGTCTCGGCTATGAAGGCAGTAACACGAGTATTGTTGTCTTCATACTGTGCTTTTACACCCGTCAACGTACGGTTGTACTGACCAAGTTTGATGCCTTCATCGTTATCGATTTGAGTTTTCAAATCACCATACATGGCAAATGAGCGGCCTTTATCTACTCGAACATAAAGCTTGCTGGTAGATTGAGCGTCAAAACCTTTGGCTGATGAATCGCCATATACTGGATAGTACTCGCCAGGCTCGATATCACGGAATAAACGTTCGCCTTTTTTATCACTGTCATAAGCGAGGGTTAGCAGATAGTCGCCGCGTACTTTGCCTTTGAGGAACATCGCAGCACGACCAGATGCCGTATAGTCATCGTTACCAGCAAAATCATTAAGCTCTTGCTCAAATGCACCTTGAGCATCAGTAATACTGCCGCCATCAAAATCTTTGAGTGAAATAGCGCCTTCTACGATACCAACAGCAATGAGAGGACGTAGCTTAGCAGTGAACTGTAGCGGAATGATTTGTTTGCTACTACCGGTATCAATAATCAGCTCACCCTTACCCGGTACACTCGGGGCGATGACTGAAACCAACAGCTCGCCACCATCAATGATAACCTGAGTACCGGCTTGGTCTTTGCTGCTGTCTTTCAAATTGATACGACCGATATTAGTATCAAGCGTGAGAGAAGTAGTACCAATATAGGGGCGATTGTCGCGATCTTTTAGACTAATGACTATCTGGTATTCGCTCACGCCATCAGCAGGCACTAGCTGTTCTTGAGTACGATATGTGATCGCTTGCAAACTATCAGGTGTCAATACTTTGATAGTTTGCTCAGAGATGACTTTGCCATTCACGTCAGTAGCAACACCGCGCAGGGTATTGTTTCCGCGTTGTAAGTCAACAGCATAGTAATCAAAAGCAGTCACATTTTGCTTTTCTTGCTCAGCCGTTTTGCCGATTTGCTGCTCTGAGACCGCTTTACCATTAGCATAAAGGGTAAAAATAGAGCCTAAAGGCGCTTGGACCTGTACCATTTGCTTATAAGTACTGAGCTGCTGACCTTCGCTTAGGTTGATAAAGGCGACATCATTATTAGCCACTTCTTTTAAGTATTCTTCTAGCTCTTTTTCTACTGGCGGTGCTACCGTGGTGACAGCCATATCGACACGATTGGCTGCTGGATTGACCATTTCATTGATGATAGCAGAGTCACAATTATTACCAAGGTCTAAGTCGCCATTGACGTTACAGCCACTGGCTTCCACATTGTCATCGTAGTCACGATTGTAATCAGGGTCTAGGGTTAGCTCAGTTTTTACGGCTTGCTCAAGGGTGTCATTCTTAGCGCTCACAGATTTGCTACGAGCAATAAGCTCTGCGTTCAAGCGTTCCGTGCTATCGCCCATACCACCAACGATAGCAAAATCGGCACGATGTAATTCGCCATATTTTAAGTCAACGAAACGGCTACCCGCATCACCCGCATTACGATTGCTTTGGGTAACCAGTTCGGTTTCTCTAGGTATGGTAGTGCGATCAACTTTTAGCACGTGAGTCTTGGCACTAACGCCATAAAAATTATACTTACCTTCAGGATCGGTCACGATAAAGTTACCGTTTTCCATATAAATGCGCACGCCTGCGACGCCAAGCTCGCCATCTTCTTTTTGTTGGATACCATCACGGTTGATGTCGTGATAAACCTTACCGATGATGATGCCATCTGTATTCATGACACCGCGCTCCACTTCAATCTTCCACTGTGCTTCTCTTGAGACTAAGCTTTGACCTTGTTCGTTACTAGCAACAGCAGTCGCGCGATTGGTGCCATCACCACCCAATGATGAAGCGCCGATCAATACACGGTAAGTGATCTTTTTACTTGCGCCGTTTGCCATATTACCTAAGCTTAATACTTGGTATTTGCCATCAGCTTTGAATTCAGTGGTTTGTGCTTGGTTGATATCGACACCGTTGCCAGTTTTGTTTTCGTCGATACGAACGCTGCTTGCGACCATGTCAAAACCGCGTGGTAGCGCATCTTTTAGCTGGACATCATAGGCAGTGGAGTTACCATTGTTGGTCACATTGATGGTGTAATTGACATAATCACCAAGCTCAGCGCTCTTAGTTTCGCTCTCTTTTGTCACAACTAAGCTTGGGTTATCATCAATGATATTGATTTGTGTATTTAGGTTGTCGATACGTACTGTGAGATCGCCTTCGCTTGGCAGTTGCTCAGTACCAGTACCGACAGATGGATTAATACAAGCATCCAAACTAGCCGTTAAAGTATCATTTGCCAACGTTTGGATGATCTTGTCATTAATAGGATTAGCGTTATTTTGAGTTGGTGCTGATAATTGATACTTGCCTGTGCTGTTGCCAGTCTCAATCCCTTTTAGAGAATACTTATCACCCGTTAGCAAAGAAGTGATCGTGACCCATACTTGATCGGGCTTGTCTAGCTGAACATTACATTGCGCGTAGCTGGCATCAATATAGATATTTTCATCGACTTGAGAGGTGGTTTTATTTGCATCAAACTTAGGCGTAGTAAATTTTATTTCAGGCTCAACGATAACGAGCTTGTCAGTAACGTTAGCAGTTATTGAGGGATCTTCTAGAACAATAGCACCAATCTGAATCTCGGCAATATCGTCAGTTTTACCATTAGGATCTGACAGTGCTTGCACGATAAGCTGAATGCTTTCGCTATAGCCAAGCTTGATTTGAGCACTTAGATTATCAAAGATAATTTCGCTGTCAGCACCGTCAATGATGCCGTTTTTATTTAAATCTTGATAGACTTTTAAACTAGAAAGCGTTGGCGATACATTTAAAGTAAGCTCAACCGTTTGATTGCTATAGCTGGTATTGCTCAGGACGTTGACCCAGTTCACCAAAGTATTTGGCAGGACAGTCAGCAAGGGCTGTTGAGTTAAATTGATACCGTATTCAGGAAAATCTGAAGCTTTGACTTGTACTTTATTAGAGGCAGTACTAAGGGTTATCTCAGTTTGATCATTGGCATTATAACTAGCTTGAGCAGTGTTATTAATTAACTTTATCAATGAATCAGGTGCAGCAAATGCCGTATTTGATTGCATAAGCAACATAGCCAGCGTCAACGCAGAGACCTTAGCGGTGCGTGATGGCATGTGTTTAGACGGTGTCATTAAATGAGCTGTCATATATCGCTTATCCAATAAAACAAGAATGGGTGGTCTAGATACTCTTAGCCTAGATAAATTGAGGCTAGAGGAAGTCTATAAGCACCTGTAGATACTTATAGACATTTAAATTAGTTATTGAAATTAGATGTCAAAATTAAATCTACAATTTAACGAGCGGTTTTGATTTTGACTTTAAACTGCATGGTTGCTGTTCCTTGAGGCGCCAACGTATCAACAGTGGTCGTAATCGCGGTTCCATTGTTAGTCGCTGTATAGGGTCCGCCAGCACTGGCAGTAGTCGTTGCACTACCATCTACATAGTCAGCTTCGGCCGAAAATTTAGCCAATAGATCCGAGACGACTAAATCAGTAATATTAAAACCCAATGCCGCAGTAGACGTGTTTTGGGCTTCGATTCGGTAGATAATGCATTCACCAGGAGATGCACCAGTAATATCAGTCGTAACGAATGTTCCTACTGAAGTACCAGTACAATCAGCATCTATCGCTTGCTTTTTGACTAAGAGTAAGCCGCGGACAGTCGTAGAGTCTGTTACTGTAGCTGATGCAGGGGCGCCTTCATTAGCCGGCTTTAAGGTAACTACGGTGTTTTCTGTTGTAGGAGTAGTAGAATTTATTGGTGTGAAGAATGGTGCATTGGTCGATGACACTTTATAGTTAATCGTAACGGTGCCAGTAGGTGCTATGCCATTAGGTAGTGCGGTCTTTATATCATATACGTTGATACCACCTACGAGAGTAGGGGAAATAGTGATCGGTTGTCCTGGCGCACCACTGCCAGCACCGTCTGCATCATAGGTAATTGTTACGGTATCAAATACGATATTAACTGCATCTGGCGTGTTGCCGTCATTATCGTTGATAGTGAAAGTCAACTCGCCTGCAGTATCGCCCTCGCGGTCTTGACCATTGTTGGTAATAACCGTTTGATGAGTAACTTGACCAGCAGTACCTGAGGTAGGAGCAATTTCTCTAGTAGTTACACCAGTTAGAGTTAGAGCACGTTCGATGGTCAGTAATGGTACAGTTGAGTCATCGCCTGCAGAAGCTGGAGTCTCACCATTGACGTTATCAACATCGTCAGTAGGATAGAATGCAGCAACGTTTTCAACAGTACTGTCTGTACTATCGACAAGCGTATTATTAGTCGCAGTATTGTCATCCAAGTCATCAGTGACTTTAACATGGTTGATGGCGGTTGTAGGAACAAGCGTACCTGTGCCACCTTTTTTCACTTTAAAGGTGATGGTTAAGCTTTGACCTGTTGGGATATTGACACCAGTAATATTGAAGCCATTATCACCCGCATTGCTGGTATCAATAGTACCTTTGGTTGCCAGACCAGTAACACCGATATTAGTGGCTGTTAGTGGTTCTGCAAGTACTAGGCCAGCTGGTAGATTGTCTGTGATAGCAATATCAGTGGCATCAGCACTAAACGCAGTATTACCATCGTTGTTGACTACGATTTGATAAGTGGCGGTATCCTTATCATCATTAAGGTCTAAGGCATTAGTAATCGTCTTAACGATACCAAAGGTAGGTAACCTCGTGAATGAGTTGTTCGTATTAGTAAGACTTGATGTTGGAGCCGCAGGATTAGCAGCTAAAACTGTACTCTCGGCAGATATCGTTAGTTGTTGACTATCCCCGCCTTTATTGTTAATGGTTTTGGCATTAATAGTAAACTTAATGTAGTGCCCTTTTTCTAGAGGAAATGACTTGCCATTAGCTATAGTATAGGGCGCGTTGTCTACAGCACGAGTTGTATCTTCGACGCCAGCCGCGTCATATATCTTATATGAGACAGTGGAATTAGCTGGATCATACTTCGGGTCATTTCCAGTCAGAGTGATAGTATAAGTATCTTCGCGGTTACCAGTGTTGGTCAAAGTATGCTTGAATGCTGCAAACCCGTTAGGAGCCACTGCTTCTTTAATATTTGCGTCATCGCCTATTTTACCGCCCGCAGCGGTATCGTCATTTTCAGCAACCAATGAAAATGATACCTGTTCTGATACGGTGATTTTGACTTCATTGGATTCAACGACAGGCTGCGTCTGACCGCTAACATTGTAGCTAGCGCTTGCTTTGTTGGTGATTTCTACGCCTGTGGTTGTTGAGCCACTTTTGGCTGCGTTAGCAGTGGTACTGATACCTAGCACAGCAGCGACGCCTACGGCTAACAAACTGTAATTGAAAGTGTTTGATTTCATGTATAACTCCGAAGTTGAAAAAAATTAGAGGTTGGGATTCAATTATTGTAACTGGCAGGCTTTAATCAGTTACCGAGTTAGTCAACGGTGGTATTAAGAGCTACGGCTGCGGACTTGTTCGCTGGTAATAGCTTGATATCCCAACGTAAGGTACGGTATTCAGATAAGGGTACTTTAACTAGCTTGCCATCAACCTTACGCATCAACGGCATGTCAGCATAGTTCTTGCCATCGATACTTGCTTGAGCGCTAGCAGGAAATGCTTCACCAGTGAATGCCATGTTGGCAGGGATGGGTAGGGTCACGGCTAAGTCATTGATATTTTTATTGACCGCATTAGTATAAATTGCTTTGTACTGAATAACGGTACCCGCTGGAGCAGTACGAACTGGTACGTAGGTAACTTTGCCCTCGGCATCTTTAACGACTTTGTTAGCTGTCAACTCCATTTTTAGAGCGTCATCAGCATGAGCCGTACCCAACAAAAATACAGACGCTACGGTAGCTAATAAAGCACTGCGTAAAGCATTAAAACCTTTCATATCGTATTCCTTGCTTAAACTATAACTGTCAGTGCGACCTCAAATTTTTGCTATGTAGCATCAGGATATGCAATTCATTTCATTGCTTGTGGGTAACGCTGACGGAAAAAACTTTGTCTTAATGTAATTATCGCAAAAGAATTACAAAAAGTCACTGTAAATGCGACAAAGGGCGAACCTGTGGGGCTGAATGGTGAAAGCCCTATCTAAAAGACAGGGTTTCAATTTGATATAAGCAGGCTTTGTTACAGATAGCTAAAGTTGCAAGCGGCAAGTAATACTATTTGTCAGTAGCCGAACCGTACTTAGTATTGAAATAAAAATCGCGTTTGGCTCTTGGCGTCAAAGTAAAGGGCTTGGTTTTTACTGTGCCATTTTGACCGATAGCCACACTGTCAGAAGCGTAGTCAGCCGATGCAGATGCTGGATTGGCAAGTACTGATGTTACCAAAGCGCTATTGACCCCTTTTTTCTGTAAAACGTCTCGCATAACAAAATTGTCGATATTGACATGGGCGCGGTTAGTTGCTGTAATCTTGTAAGCAATACATTTTCCTGGGTCAATGTCTTTAATACTTGCCGTACTGAAGCCTGTGTCAGGACTGGTTGATTCGTTGATATTGGTGTAGTTGAGAGTAGGGGGACAGATGTTTATATATTGATATTTTTTTAGTACTAACGCCACATTTTCAGCAATCACTCTACCAAAGTTATTATTTGGATAGTCATAGGTGGTCGCCGAAAATCCAATCTTTCTACTATCATTACTAGTACGGATAGGATAAGTAGTGCCAGTACGACTTTCTAATAAACAGATATTTGTGTTATTACCTAAAATGGTAGTAGGTATACTGATTTGATATGCGCCTATAGGCGCATTATCTCTGATGACTGATTGAGTGTTATAAATCGTAGAAGTATTTGTACAATTAACTAACTTGACAGTGCTACCAGTAATACCAGTTTCTGCATTAGGAGCAGAAGGGTTAAATATACCGTTAAAGTAGTTAACGTTATTCGTATAAGGACTGGTACTGGTGGTAATATCAGCATTTGTAGCGTTGGCACGAGTACCAGTTATACCACCATTATCATCAAATACAGTACCTGAGAATATGTACTGAGGCTCATAACAGTAATTATCTAGTCTAAAATCAATTTCTTGATTAGTCGCAGTTGCAAGGTAACCAGTATTCTTATAACGAATTTTTACTGAGGCTACTGGCTGAGAAAATTGTATTGACCCTTGACACTGTGTACCCAAATCTTTGGCTGGGCAATTAGGATCATTAATAGTTCTAGTCAGTAAGCCTTGTAAGCTTTGACTGAAAGCAATATTTGAACCATTTATTGGCTGAAAGGTACCAGTAATTGTAGTACCTGCTTCATTAATTCCTGTAATTTGTACGAAATCGTCAAAAGTATTACCGTTGCTATTCGCATAATCAATATCGAATGCACTAAGACCGACATTGGTCAGGTAGATAGGTTGCGTGGTTATACTATTACGAAAATCAAGAGTAATGTCTGTAAACGATGATACATTAGGGAAAGTACGTCTAATATTAATGGCGCTAATACCAGATGTAGTAATGACGCCAAAATTGCTTTGAGTCGTGGCCGTACTGGATTCTATGGTACTTGTTTTTATTTGTAAAGGAATTTTCCCTGATGCATTGCCCGCTACATTTACATAGTTATTACTGTTAGTCGCTGATACCAAGTCTATATAGTCGTTATTAGTTAAGCTGCCCTGAGCTAGATTAGCAGGACAAACCGCGCCAGGGTTTGGTGCAAGCGCATAGGATGAGTGGCTGATTAAAAATGACGCTATAAACCCTACTAAGGTCAGTAGTATGAATTTATATTTCTGGAACAAATCTATACTCTTAGATCCTGCAAAGTATTTATCGATGTACATAGTAATATTCCTATAAACTCACACTGACGATTAGAATTCGTACCGAACATATCTGTGACCAGTTTAACAGATGAATGTATAAATCATGTAACTTACTATTTTATAGAATAATTGTAAAAAATGTCTTAAAGAGTCGATAGGTGGCAGGTTTTTTGTGACCAGATGCCAAATTTCTGACTTGTAGGACAGTTATTCATATTTTGTACTTCTTATTTTCTGTACATCTTATATTTACACATCGCGATTATCTCAAATTATTTGAATTTTTCCTTGTCATTCAAATTGTTACATTCTGCACATTCTCTTAAAAAGCCATCAAATATTTACTTAATAACTAATCGTTATTTATTTAAAAAATACTTGTCATTTCACCATTTCTTTACAGCCATAAACAACCTATCAATAAACGCCTATAATATAGAGTGATTATCGTTTAATAATTAGATATATAGCACGAGTTTTGATTTTGTTATGCTTCTTTTTCTTCAAGATGCTAAAGGGTCGTTGCGTTATATTGTCACCTGAGCTTTATATGACTGCAACACATGATGGAGCGGCGGCCTGTCGCCTGCTACCTGTAACAAGGAAGTCATTCAGCAAAGCGTTAGCACATTACTATATTAAATAACACGTTGATTTAACAATACCCTGTCATAGTACAGGGCTGACTGATAAAAAAGGATGAGTAAAGATGAGTTATTATAAGGATGCTGATAGCACCGAAACCCAAGAATGGCTGGACGCCTTTGAGTCTGTCATCAAACATGCGGACAAGGATCGCGCGCAATTTTTGCTAAAAGCCTTATACAACATGGCGGTACAAGAGGGATTGCCATTTAATAGACTAGATACTGCCTATGTTAATAGTATTGCGGTCGAAGATGAGCCAATGTACCCAGGTGATTTGGGTATGGAGCGTAAAATTCGTGCCTTGATTCGCTATAACGCTTTAGCAATGGTCATGCGCGCCAATAAGAACGATGATGACTTAGGTGGTCACTTAGCGACATTCGCTTCTAGTGCCACACTATATGAAACTGGCTTTAACCACTTTTTCCGTGCGGCAAGTGATCACTTTGGTGGTGATATGATCTACTACCAAGGTCACTCTGCTCCAGGTATTTATGCTCGCTCATTTCTAGAAGGTCGTTTGACGGAAGATCAGCTCGATAATTTCCGCCGTGAAGTCGGTGGTAAAGGCTTATCAAGCTATCCGCATCCTTATCTAATGCCGGACTACTGGCAGTTCCCAACCGTATCGATGGGCTTAGGTCCGATCATGTCGATCTATCATGCTCACGTGCATCGTTATATGGAAAACCGTGGCTTGCTCGAAAAAGAAGGTCGTAAGATTTGGACGTTCTTGGGCGATGGCGAAACTGATGAGCCAGAGAGTTTGGGTGCAATTTCTCTCGCGGGTCGTGAGAAACTGGATAACCTAATATGGGTAGTCAACTGTAACTTGCAGCGTCTGGATGGTCCAGTCCGTGGTAACGGTAAAATCATTCAAGAGCTTGAGTCTGTATTCCGCGGCGCAGGTTGGCGCGTGATTAAAGTTATTTGGGGTGGTAACTGGGACAGTCTACTGGCCAATGACAAAACGGGTGTGCTAAAGCATCGTATGGAAGAAGTGGTCGATGGTGAATACCAGTTATACGAGGCCCGTACAGCTGAGTTTACTCGTAAAGAATTCTTTGGTAAATACCCAGAGCTAGAAGAGATGGCAGATGCCTTGACGGATGATGATATCGCACGCTTAAACCGTGGTGGTCATGATCCAGTGAAGGTGTATGCAGCCTTTAGTGAAGCCATGAAAACCAAAGGTCAGCCAACGGTTATTTTGGTCAAAACCGTCAAAGGTTACGGCTTATCTGCCCAAACCCAAGCAGTCAATAAATCGCATCAGGTGAAAAAGCTTGATCAAGACGCACTGGTCTATTTCCGTGATCGTTTTGACTTGCCATTTACCGATGAGCAGCTAGAGACTCTACCGTTTTACCGTCCTGAAGAAGGGTCGGCAGAGATGAAATATCTCAAAGGTCGTCGTGAGGCATTGGGTGGTCATTTACCAAACCGCCGCAGTGGACATATTCCATTGAATATTCCTGAATTGTCTATTTTTGACCGAGTGCTAAAAGGCAGCAATGGTAAAGAGCAGTCGACGACGATGGTATTCGTACGCCTGTTGTCAGCTATGCTAAAAAACAAAGACATCCAAGATCGTGTGGTACCAATCGTACCAGATGAAGCGCGTACTTTTGGTTTAGAAGGTATGTTCCGTCAACTGGGTATTTACTCTGCAGTTGGTCAAAAATATACGCCAGAAGATAGCGAAGCATTGATGGGCTATAAAGAAGCTATCGATGGTCACATGTTAGAAGAGGGTATCAACGAAGCAGGCGCAATGAGTACGTGGATTGCACTCGCGACCAGTTACTCTGTGAACGCGTTACCAATGATTCCGATGTATATCTACTACTCAATGTTTGGTTTCCAACGTGTGGGTGATTTGGCTTGGGCAGCAGGTGATTGTCAAGCGCAGGGCTTCTTGTTGGGTGCTACCGCTGGTCGTACCACGCTTAATGGCGAAGGTTTGCAGCATCAAGATGGACATTCGCAGATATTGTTCAACGTAGTACCAAACTGCGTCAGCTATGATCCTTGCTTTGGTTATGAGCTAGCAGTTGTAATGCATGATGGCCTGCGCCGTATGTATGGTGAAGGCGAGCGCGTTTATTACTACCTAACGCTAATGAATGAAAACTACGAGCAACCTGCCATGCCAGAAGGTAGTGAGGAAGGTATCAAGCGCGGCATGTACTTGCTTGAAGACAATGGCTCAGCACAAGTACAACTATTGGGTTCAGGCGTGATTTTACGTGAAGTACAAAAAGCGGCACAGATTCTAAAAGATGAGTTTAATATTACCTCTAACGTCTGGAGTGTCACCAGCTTTAACGAGTTGACGCGTGATGGTATGGAGTGTGATGATTACAATCGCTTGCATCCAATGGATGAAGAAAAAGTGCCTTGGGTCACTGAGCAATTGGCACCGCACGAAGGTATCGTAGTTGCTGCAACTGACTATATGCGTAACTATTCAGAGCAGATTCGTGCTTGGTTACCAGACAATCGTCCTTATACGACGCTGGGCACTGATGGCTATGGCCGTTCTGACACTCGTGAAAACCTACGCAGCTTCTTCAATGTTGATGCTGCTCACATCGTCGTTGCCACGCTTAAGCGTTTGGCAGATGAAGGTGAAGTTGAGATGCGTCTGGTAAAAGATGCGATTTCAAGCTTAGGTATCGATGTCGATCAGCCACCTGCATGGCAACAGCAGTCTTATTCGGATCATTCTCCAGATGCGCCAGCACCAGGTAACGTCAATCCAAATCCTGTGCCTGAATTCGTTGCTGAAGACGATGACGAAATCAGTAATGAGGGTCGTTCTGAAGATCAAGCAGATTCGACTTTACTCAATGACGGCGATGTCAAAGAATAATAACCATAAGACAAGGAGATAAATCATGGACATTAAAGCCCCCGATTTGGGTGTTGATAGCGCCGAAGTTAGCGAAATTATGGTAGAAGTTGGCGACGTCATCGAAAAAGACGACAACATCATTTTATTAGAATCTGACAAAGCCTCGGTCGAAGTGCCTAGCTCTGCTGCTGGTAAAGTGACCAAAATCAGCGTTGCGGTTGGTGATCAAGTCAGTGAAGGTATGGTACTGATTGAGCTTGAAAGTGAAGCGGACAGCGCAGAAGAGAGTAGCGATAGCGCATCTGATGCCGATCAAAAAGCTGATGACGAAAAAGATACTAATGTTGCACCAGAGACAGAATCTGCCGCTGAAGCCAAACCTGCGGCAACGGAGTCTAGTGCAAAGCCTGCGTCTAACGCTGGCAAAGCCACGACTCATGCATTACCTGATCTAGGTGTCGATGAGGCGCAAGTTTCTGAGATTATGGTGAGCGTTGGTGATATCGTCAGTGCTGAGCAATCAATTCTATTGATTGAATCTGACAAAGCATCTGTCGAAGTACCAGCGCCAGAAGCCGGCAAGATTGAAAAAATCTTAGTCCAGACAGGTGATATGGTCGCTAATGGTCAAGACTTCATCGTTATTGTCAGCGATTCAGATACTTCTGAGTCACAAGACTCAGCACCAGCCAAGTCAGACGACAATGTAAGTAAAGACAGCGTTAGCAAAAATAGTGCTCATAAAGACGATAGCGCTGCTGAGCAGAAAACCACTGGTGAGCCGAAGCAAGCTGCCAAACCTGCCCAGACTGATACAGCCGCTAGCAAAACAGATAGCAAGTTGACCGAAACTCAGGTGAATGAGAAGTTGGTCGATGTTTATGCTGGTCCCGCAGTGCGTAAGCTGGCACGGCAGCTGGGTGTCGATATTAGCCAAGTGACGGGTTCTGCAGTCAATGAACGTATCTTAAAAGAAGACTTGTTTGCTCACGTCAAAGAAAGCTTGACCACACAGAAAGCAGCACCTGCAAGTAGTGGTACTATCAGTTCAGGACTGCCAAAACTGCCAGATATGAGCAATACTGAGATTTGGGGTGAGACAGACACACAAGACCTTAGCCGTCTGCAAAAAGTCTCGATACCGCAGCTTAACTATAATACCTTACTGCCACAAGTCACACAGTTTGATCTGTCTGATATTACTGAGACAGAAAAGCTACGCGGTGAGCTAAAAGGTAGCATGAAAGCGGAAGGTATTGGTTTCACTATTTTGGCCTTTGTGGTTAAAGCAACGGCCTACGCCTTGACCCAGCATCCACGCTTTAATAGTCATTTAAGCGATGAGAATACTCAAGTTATCTTGCGTAAGAGCGTTAATATGGGTATCGCAGTGGCGACTGATGATGGACTTATTGTCCCTGTCATCAAAAATGTGCAAGATAAAGGTCTTAAGCAAATCGCCATTGAGATTGGCGAGCTAGCAGTCAAAGCACGTGATAAAAAACTCACGACCAAAGATTTGCAAGGTGCAAGCTTTACCATATCAAGCCAAGGTAATTTAGGAGGCACTGCCTTTACGCCATTGGTCAACTGGCCACAAGTGGGTATCTTGGGTGTGTCTGAGGCAAGCATGCAGCCACGTTGGGATGCTAAAACCCAAAGCTTTGAGCCGCGTTTGATGTTGCCGTTGTCACTGTCTTATGATCACCGTGTGATCAATGGGGCAGATGCCGCAGTGTTTACCCGCTATATCGCCACGTTACTGGCTGATCCGCGCCGTATCCTGATCTAGAATTGATCAGCAATTAAGAAAGAGACTGCCTATGGGTGGTCTTTTTTTATGTGTCATGATTTGTTTTTATAAGTCGTTATCTGCTTTTATAAATAAATGCTCAGTAGTTAGGGTAGACAGTAATGATCGTAATAAATAGGCACAAAAAAGCCAGCATAATCGCTGGCTTTTTGTATACATACTATTTTTGCTATCTTAGAACTGTTTAACGAATGCTACGCCGTATACCCAAGGGCTGATATCGACTTCACCGATGTCATTACCATTTAGGCTAGCGTCTGTCTTGATATCCATATAGCGCGCATCAATACGGAAAGCCTCAGTCGGGGCAAAAGGTATGTCAAGACCGACATGACCGGCTACGCCGACGCTATCATCAAGCTCTAAGTCATTACCATTTCCAAGATAAATTCTTTCTTTAAAGAAAGTTGTATAATTGATCCCCACACCAACAAATGGCTTGACGTTCATTGGCAGGTCATAGCCATCGAAGTGATATTGTAGAGATAGCGTAGGTGGGAGATGCTGAGTTTTTGCATCAATTTTATTGCCATCAGCATCGGTTAGAGTGATGTCGTGATGGAACGGAATCGCCGCTAGCAGTTCGACACCGACGTTGTCAGCAAAAAAGTACTCACCGCTGATAGTCGGACGGATATCATCATCAACTTCTACGGAAAGTGTACCATCTGCAAGTGTGCCGTTATCACTTTTAGGGTTGACCATATGAGCGCCAGCAGCCACAGACCATGTACCTGCAGGTACGGCAAAAGCAGTCGTCATGGTAAATGCGGCAGCCACTAAAACTAGGGATTGTAGTTTCATCGTTTGGTTCCTTGGTGCAAAAATAGATTATCGATAAGCACTTAATGAGGGATGACATTAAATGCTGATATACAATGTTATCTTTATTGATTGATCTGTAACATTGTTACGCTATTTTAACACTAAAACCATTTTGTTAGTAAGGTTTTAATTGAAAAACCTTACTATTTTTAAGGGAATGACAATGTAGAACAGAAACTTAATGTCCGTAAAAACATATTTGTTAAACAGTTCTCATTGTTGTAAGTTAGTAGTCAGGTTTATGTTCAGGACATAAACCGCGCCAAATGAATAACGAATAATAAATAACAAGGTAAAGGTATATTATGCTGGGTTACTGTAGTAATTCGCCATTGCGTTGTCAGAAAGCACGTTCGATGATCCTGTTAAATCAAGTGGATACTTATTGCCCAGAATGTGGTTTGTTTCTACTACCTGCTCAAAATCTCAGTCGGCAATTACGTGCCGACGAGCGATTTTTACAGTACACCTTTCTTATAACAGGACTTGTGTTGCTGGCTTGTGTCTACCTTTATTATCTAAATTTTGCATAATTATGATTTATAGTGAAACCTCTCGTGTTAATAAGTAGGCTGTTTTCACCATTACTGGCTTAGAGGGCTGTTAATAAAAATCTCTTTTCAAAAACTTCTATCCAACATACGGTAATAAATGCTTGAAAATCAGGATAAGTAGAAGATTGGTTACTGACATAGAGTGCTCTTTGTACTGTTGTTGAGCGCGATAGTCAGGCTTTAATATTTTTACTTCATTATCATAAGATCGGTGTTACACCGTATAGGGACCGCATGCAATTCCAACATATACGGCGCTTGCGTATTTTCGTTTATAATATTTTGCAAAATGATGAGCATGACACGCTCTTTAGCCGCTATGTCGATTATTTTCTGATATTTCTAATCATGACTAACGTAGCAGCCGTGATTGCGGAGTCTGTCGATCGGTGGTATTACCCTTACCAAAACTATTTTACATGGTTTGAAAACTTCTCTATTGTGGTGTTCTCTATCGAATACTTGCTACGCTTATGGAGCGTTGCCGAAGCGAAGCCGGATAATACGACTTGGCGTCAGCGTTGGCAGTGGTTAAAAAGCCCTTCTGCATTGATTGATTTGGTCGCCATTGTGCCGGCCTTCTTGAACTTCTTTGTCACGATTGATTTACGCTTCTTACGTATTTTGCGGCTTTTCCGTATTCTTAAATTGACGCGCTATTTTGCGTCGATGCGTATTTTATTGGTGGTAATCAGTAAAGAGAAAGGCTCATTTCAAGCCGTTATCTTCATTCTAATTATCATGATTGTGACCGCTTCTAGTGGTATTTATCTGGTGGAGAACCATGCACAGCCAGAAGAGTTTGAATCTATACCCAAAGCGATGTGGTGGGCTGTGGTGACACTGACGACAGTGGGTTATGGTGATGTGATACCCATTACCAACGCTGGTAAAATATTGGGTGCAATTATTACGATACTGGGTGTGGGTCTAGCAGCCTTGCCTGCAGGTATTCTCGCCACGGGTTTGGCAAATGAGCTAAACCAACGCCGTGAAGAACTAGAGCAGCACTTTCGTGAACAGCTGGTCGATAGTGATTTTGATTTGGTACAGAATCAGATGATGGTGGAAAAAATACGCCGTGAGCTTGGGCTAGATAAGGAACAGGCACAAAACATCGTATTACAGGTACTGCGAGAGCAAGAGCTGGAACGTCGCGAAAGAGAGGTGGAGTTACGCCAAAAGAACTTTTGTCCGCATTGCGGTGAGGCGTTGTAAGTAATATTTGTAGTAGTTATTTGGAATTTGCAAAAATTAAAGTTTAAAAAAAGAGTGCGACGTTATTAATACGTCGCACCCTTTTTTTTGTAGGGATAGATTGCTAAGTCACTGACATTAAATCCCTTGCGGAATAGGGAGTGCGCGTGCCAATTCATGGGCGACTTGCTGCGCTGCAATGGCCAAATCTTCGGCTGGAAGCGGTAAATTTTGCAGCGTGAGATGCCAATCATCTACTTCTCGGCGCAAATGTGCCACCCAAAGTGTGGTGCAATCACGGGGCAATTGTTTTAGATTGACTTCAAAACAATGATTGCCCTCGTCATCGCTCAGATGAATTTCGCCTTTTTTGACTCTCGAAAACGGATGACCATGGTAAGAGTTGGCAATCATAGCAATATGGGTGATATGTGCTGGAATCTTATCCAAATAGAGTCTGATTTGTTCTTGGTCAAGGGGTGCCAAATACATGGCTTGATCGCCGCGATCTTTTCCATTGAGACTGTCACCTTGATGTTTTACTGATTCAGCTTTATCACGCAGCTTCTTGAACCAGACAATGTCGCTAATAGTGCAATGCTCGTCGTATAGTACACAAGCTAAATCAATATCAATCGCGCCTTCATTTTTTTTAAAACGCTTTAGCATACCTTTTGGTTCAGTCTTGGTAAACTCGTAATTGAGCGCAAAAAATAACGTTCCCGCATCCAACCCTAATCCTTTTAAGCTGTCCGATAGTAATGGTGACGGGGAAGTGGTCGACATAGTATTCCTTGTTACTTTTGATGTTTTAAGTGACTTTATTTTAATTGTATATCGTTTGAGTTAAGCATGGTACTCAATCATCACGATTGATTATCCAGTGTTTTATCCAAGACAGTTTTATCCAAGACGGCTTGATAAAGCAGTTCAGGCTTGGCATTTAAGAGACCACTGCCAAAACCGCGCAACCACCAGACCAGCTGCGAGGTCAAATTCACTGTTGCTTGAATGGTCAGTGTGTCATCGTCATTTAACGTGACCGTTTGATCATCGCTAAGCTTGCTTTCGGTTAGGCTCTTGCCTGCTTGTTTGGTGAATTGTAGCTCAATAGGCGTATTTTTGCCATGATCGGCTAGCTCACGAAATAATGGATGGCTAAAGCCCATGCCACCAGCATCTAGATAGGTGTCTAGTTGGAATTCGTCGGGCGTTTTCGCCGAACTCTCAAGAATCTCGACGCTGGCAAACCGATGCAAGGCAAAGGTGCGAATGACAGTCTCTGGATCATCCGTGCGAGTTGCCAGTAGGTAAATGATGACGCCGCGTTGAATGATAGCGATGGGGTTTAGGATGTATTCACCGGCTTGCGATTTATTGCTACGGGTATAGCAGGCTTTGATTTGTAATTGATAAAAGAGCGCATGGTAGATGTTGTCTTTGCTATCCAAGTCGATATGCGGCGCGATTAACGGCTGAGTGGCAGGCTCGATGCGCACTCTGTCTATCCATGAATGAGTGACTTTGCTGTTTTTTAGCTGCCGCCGTGCTAGGTCAAACCACGGAAATAACTCATCTAAAATAACAGGCGGTAATAGCTGGGTTAGGTTGGCTTCAACCATATTAAAGGCAACCGCTTGCGACAAATTCATATGCGGTAAGCTTTGTAATGGGGCATCATCGCACCAACGCCAGCCTTGCGGATTGGCATTGTTTTTTTCAATGGGAAAGCGTTTGGCGAGCGCATTTAAGTCGCGCTGAACAGTGCGTAGGCTGATGTCAAAGCCCGCCATCATCAGCTGCTCGTAGATGTGGGTTGTGCCCACCCAACGATTGCGCTGTAGCTGTGATAGCACTTGCCATTGGCGTGCAGTTGTCGCTGCCCCGTGGCGATTATCACTGCTATTTCCTGAAACATTATTGTCCGTAGCCGATACGGTATTGGCAGTCTCAATAGAATCTGTTTGATCTTGGAGAAGGCCGGCGTCAGTAGAATGTACAGTCATTAAGCGATAACCTTTATGAAGTCACGAATCAGTTTTTAGATAGTTTTATCGAGTCAATAGCCGTTTATCATCGCAGGAAAGCATCGTAGCGTCTAGGGCGTCTCATCATTTAGCCTATTGAGTCATTGAATGGTTTTAAACGGCTAAATTTTTCTATCAATCCGCTTGTACGGTATTGATGGACATTTTAGTATCATTATTATTGACCTCTTAATCGATGCCTTGATTGATGCTTTGATTAACACCTTGATCGTCATTTATCGCGATTTCGTTCTCTTCTTTCTTGTCTTTACGTTTCTCTTTTTTTCTCTTATCTTGTTTTTTCTGACGTTTTGCTTTCTGCTTTTTTTTATCTTTCTTTTTGGACTTCTTATCATCAATATCATCGTCATTGTTATCTTGGTTCTCATCCCATAGCATCAAACGGCTTAAGACTTTGCCAAACAATGTTTCTTTACGATACCGACCTTTTTTGTTCATGGTATCGATAGGTAGACCAGTCATTAACGTCAATGCTTCACTTAGGGTATGAACCCCATAAATATGAAATTCGCCTGCTTTGACAGCGGCAATGATATCGTCGCGTAGCATGAGCTGTTTGACATTAGCCATTGGAATGACTACGCCTTGCTGACCCGTTAGCTCTTGCTCGCGGCATGCATCAAAGAATCCTGCGATTTTGGAGTTGATACCACCGACTGCTTGCACTTCGCCCAGTTGGTTCATAGAGCCGGTAATGGCGAATGACTGATCAATCGGTACGTTTGCTAAGGCAGACAATAGCGCACAGCCTTCGCTGACGGTGGCACTATCGCCATCGATATGGGCATAACTTTGCTCAAAAGCGAGCGAAGCACTGAAGTTGAGCGCATGATGTTGGCTAAATAATGCACGCAAATAGCTGGTCATAATCAGCATGCCCTTAGCGTGCAAGCTACCACCCAAGTCTACGTCGCGCTCGATATCGAGAATCTCACCCGTACCGATATTAGGTTGAATGACGGCAGTCAGGCGGGCTGGCATGCCAAACTCACTATCGGCATAGCTGACCACGGTGAGGGCGTTTACTTGTCCAACCGCACTGCCTGTGGTTTGGATAAGCTGCTGACCGTTTTTGAGCTCATCCCAATAGAGGTCACGCAGGTATCCTGAGCGCTCGTCCATATCTTCGATGGCTTGGACCACATGCTTTGCACTGACCACTTCCTGTCCGCCTAAACGCGCATGACGGTTAGACTCGTGCAACAGCTTAATCAATAAATCGCTGTGCAAACTTAGTCGATCTTGGTCTTCAGCTTGTAAGCTTAAATGCTCTAGTAGGGCGGCTTGTGCACTACGATCAAACGGGTAGAGGTTGGCATAATCAATGATGTCAGCCATTTTTGCGACGAGTGCCAATTCATGCTCACTGCTGCGAACCACATCATCATGGAAATCAGCGCGTACTTTAAACACCGCATCAAACTCAGGCTCAAGCTCTAATAGCTCATAATACAGGTCTGCTTCGCCAAGCAAAATCACCTTAATATCAAGGTCAATGGGCGCAGGCGCTAGTGATAAACTGCCCGTTAAGGTCAGCATTTGCTCAAGGCTCGAGAGTTTGATTTTGCGCGATTGTAGTGCGCGCTTAAGACCCTGCCATGCATAAGGATGCTCAAGTAAATGACTGGCTTCTAACAGTAGATAACCACCATTGGCACGATGTAACGCACCGGCTCGAATCATACTGACATCGGTGGTCACCGTGCCTAATTGGGTGATTTGCTCAACATGACCCAATAAGTTTAAATGCGTCGGCAAATCTTCAAAGACAACAGGGGCGCCGCTGTCTGGGGTGTGACTGACAATGACATTGACCGCATAGCGGCTTGGAGTCGTCGCCAGAACTGCCGTCACAAACTCTTCATCATCGCCATTGACGATGCGCTCGACATGCGTAACCATGTCGGTAAATACGGCTTTAAGATAATCAACGATTAGCGGATGACTGGCAAACTGCTCATAAATAGGGGTAAACAAAGGCTGTAGGGCACGACGTGCAATATTGCGATGTAATGCTTCTATGGCGTCATTGGCTTCGTCCTCTAACTGTTCTAGGGCGATGGTCAGCTGACTTAGGCGTTTTTGCATATGGTTCTTTTGCACAAAGTTACTTAGCTCAGCTTCGTATTCACTATTGCCATATTCGTTATCGTCAGCAGCATCGTTGCTAGAAGTGGTGGCTTTCTTACTTTCTCCTATTACTGATGGGTTTTGACTGTTAATAGACGTTTTATCATCTTTATTATCAGTATTATTACTTTGAGTCGCGGTTTGATCGGTTTCTGTTGCCAATTTGCTTGGATGGACAAACACCGCTTTGTTATCAAAGGAGCGAAACGTCAACGCCAAGTCGTATTGCTTACCTTCCGCATTGAGCACCTCATAGGCCTGACTTTCTTTTTGATGCGTGTCGTTTTTGATGGCCTCGATTTTGCTCTGATATTGGTCGCTACGAAAGCGTTGGCTCAGTCGTTTTTTTGCTTGCTGCCATAAGTGATTGACTTGCTGTTGCAACAGTGAGGCTTGACTAGCAGGTAGGTGCAAGGCTAGTGGGGTGCGTGGATCGGTAAAATTATGCACATAGACCCAGTCATCCGGTGTGGGTGCATCGGCGGCGATACGCGTCAGCAAACGACTAATGATGGTACGCTTGCCCAAACCATTTTCACCAGCCGCAAACACATGATAGCCACTGGCTTTGATATCTAAAGCCGTCTGCAAGGCTTTTAGCGCGCGCTGCTGACCAAAGCCAACGTCCAAGTCTGGTGCCGTGCGTGTGTCCGTCGGCAGCTTATTTGGTTCGCTATACCGCTTTAGTTGCTCAGCGCTGACAAGGCAGCGCTGCTTAACCTCAGTAAAGAGTGGGTGCGGCGTATCCGGTGTTGCTTGCTTGCCGTCTTTCGGCGCGTCAGTCAATTCAGCAATAGGTGTTACCATATTAATCGTGTCTTTTTTATTAGCGTAATTTGATATTTTAGACGTGGGGGCATGTTTTTGTTCGGTCATAGGCGTATGGTGTGTCGTCTTAAAAAAGTGGATTGTTTTTAGAGGGTAGAGTGGTTATTTTTTTACACAATGTCTTTATGCTTAATTTTGTCTTCATGCTTAATTTTTTATTATTAATTAAAGACATCTTACAAGATATAGCGGTGTTTTAAATAAGTCATTAAACGCAGTTTTGTATCATAATTGGATGCGTCACTGAAAATAATGAATAAAAGAGCAGCAGATGGATGGTTAGTTTAATGACATCAAAGCAGAATAACGCCTCAATAGCAGCGCAGATAGTATAAGATGTCTCACATTGGCGCAATCTGCAACTATTCAATAGGCAGGCTGCATGATAAAATAGTCGGTTCACATGTTAAAACTGGATAACTCGTTGTATGTCAGCTTCCGCTAAAACCACGTCATCGTCTGCTCGTACGGGAAATATTTCTATTGATCCTACGGGCTTTGTTAAGCTTGGTGCGCAATTGCCAGCGTTGGCCAATATATTGGCACAAGCGATAAACGAGCTAAGTCTACCCTTAAGTGAGACGCAGCAGCGCACGTTATTATTGTACTTAGACCAGCTTTTATTGTGGAATAAAGCGTATAATCTGACCGCCATCACCGATCCAGAAGAAGCGTTGATTAAGCATGTGATTGATTGTTTGTCTATTATAACGCATTTACCGTCAGGCTCGCTGCTGGATATCGGCACAGGGGCTGGCTTGCCCGCCGTTATTATTGCGATTTGTCAGCCTGAGCGGCAGTGTACGGCGCTTGATAGCAATCAAAAAAAGATTCGCTTTATTAAGCAAATCAGTAGCGAGCTTGGCTTGAGCAATATGCAGCCTATTGCCTCTCGTATTGAAGCGCATGAGGCCAGCTATGACGTGGTTACTTCTAGAGCATTTGCCAGTTTGATCGATTTTGTTGAAGTCGCGCAGCCAAGACTGGCGGATAACGGCTATCTGTGTGCGATGAAGGGTAAAGCGCCAAGTGATGAAGAGCTACAAGCGCTAGATAACGACTGGCATATTGAGACGATTAAGCTTAAAGTGCCACGTCTGGATGACAGTCGGCATTTAATTGAAATGTCTGCTAAAAATGTCTAAGCTATGAGCACCTTGTAGTCGTGAAACATCGTTTACCTTGGTATCTAAATAGCATAATATCTAAAAAATCTGGATGCAAAGCGAGTTATTTATATTGTAAGTATCATTTGTATTATAGTGATAAGAAGCTGAACGCCAAGCATTGCGATTGCTAAAATGACTATTAATAACAGGCAACCAGTAAAATCTGGCGGTCACAGATACATAGTACAGACAGTCGGTAAAATACAGTAAGTAAAGACCCTAATTAAATTGAGTGAGTGTATGGAAATCATAGCAATTGCGAATCAAAAAGGCGGCGTGGGTAAAACCACGACGGCGGTAAATTTGACCGCCAGCTTGGCTGCTAAGCGCAAGCACGTACTGCTGATTGACTTAGACCCACAAGGCAATGCGACCAGTGGGACTGGTGTGGACAAAAACGCATTAGAGCTGACCATCGCTGATGTGTTGCTAGATGGCGTCTCGTTGTCTGATACCATTGTTGCCAGTCCAGCAGGGTTTGATGTGATCGGTGCCAATCGTGATTTGGCTGGTATGGATATCACCTTGATGAGTAAAACCAACAGTCATGAGCTCTTTAAGACGGCGATGGCAGCGTTGGTCAATGATCAAGTCGCTACGAATAAACCCCCATACGACTATGTCATTATAGACTGTGCCCCTAGTTTGAACTTGCTAACGATTAATGCCTTGGTCGCTACTGACGGGGTGATTATTCCTATGCAGTGTGAGTATTACGCACTAGAGGGCCTAGCGGACTTGTCGCAAACGATTGAGCGTTTGACTGAGCTCAATCCGAAGCTTTATATTCGCGGCGTCGTCAGAACCTTATTCGATTCACGTAACACACTGGCTCGCGATGTCTCTGCTGAATTAGAAGCGCACTTTGGCGATATCATGTACAAGACGCACATTCCAAGAAATATCCGTTTGGCAGAAGCGCCAGCGCACGGCCTGCCAGTTATCGCCTACGAGCGCTGGTCAAAAGGGGCGCGCGCTTATCAAAAACTGGCTGCTGAAGTGATGAAACAGTGATAAAAAAGCCGCTAGTTTTTTTTGTCTAAGCGCAAAAACTGACCATAATGGAAAATGAACAAACAGAAAAATAGTATTAAACATCGTATTTATTATAGTCAATTTAAAATAATATCAATACCAGGAAACCGAGTGCTAGCGATACATTAGTATGGTCAGCGAGGTTGACGACGTAGTGATTTTATAGTGGGTAGGCTATAGTAATGAGTAAGCCGCATTCACAATTATTTGGCTTTTATTTTAGCGTTAGAGGATAGGTAATCATGGCGAAGAAAAGAGGGTTGGCTGCTAATCGAGGCTTGGATGCCTTGTTAGGGTCAATCAAAAAAGAAAAGCAAATTACCGCCTCTGCCTTGCAAGACGATATGGCTGCGCGTGACAACACTTTGCCAGCTGAAACATCAAATACTGATATGCTCAACACCAGTGTGCCCGCCAAAACTGTAGGCACAAAAGCCAATGCAAAACCGATGGCAAACGCCACAGGATCTGGCACGATTAACCGTAATCGTACAACGCGGTCACCGCGGATGGCTAGTAAAACAGCTGCCAATAAGTCCCGTACTGCTGGCACAGACAATAATGGAACAGAAGACCAAATTAGCTTGGTACAAATTGATGTCATGCGTCTACAAGCGGGTAAATACCAGCCACGCCGTGACATGAGTGAAACTGCGCTGATGGAATTGGCGTCCTCTATTGAACAGCATGGTGTGATGCAGCCCATCGTTATTCGTCCATTACTGGCTAACGAAGACAAAAGCGAAGCATTCGTTACCCACGAAATCATCGCTGGTGAGCGCCGCTGGCGTGCCGCAAAAATGGCAGGTAAAGCCGTGATACCGGCGATTGAGCGTGCATTGTCAGATGAGCTGGCTATTGCACTGGCATTGATTGAAAATATCCAGCGTGAAGACCTGTCAGTGATTGACCAAGCCGCCGCATTACAGCGTTTTCATACAGAGTTTGGTATGAGTCATGCGATGATTGCTGAAGTTGTTGGCAAGGCGCGTACGACCGTATCGAACCTACTACGTTTGAACCAATTACATGACACAGTAAAAGACCATTTAGCAAACAGCGCCCTAGATATGGGTCATGCCCGCACGCTTTTGGCATTGTCCTCTGAGCAGCAACCTATCATTGCGCAAAAAATCATTGATGGCGGCATGACGGTGCGAGAAGCTGAAAAGCTGGTTAAGTCAATTTTGCAGCCCGCCCCCAAAACCAACCGTACGGAAAAAGCACAGTCTCGTGACGCTGAACGTCTAACGCAAAGACTGACCGACATGCTTGGTGCTGAAGTTAAGCTTAAGCATAAAAAAGACGGACAGGGCAGTGTCGAGATATTCTTTCACAGCCAAGATCAGCTAGCCGCTTTGATTAAACATATAGAAGCGCAGGTTTGATAGTTTCCGTCAGGTTATAACAACGGTTCAAACCATCTTTATAAAACATATTTTTTAAAAATATAAAAGAGAGTCAGTATGTGGGAGTTGGTAAAGGCGGGTGGATGGCTGATGACACCAATTGTGGTGTGTTCAATATTGGCGTTGGTTATCATTATTGAGCGTAGCCATACCTTGCAATTTAATAAAGTTGCCCCGAGTAGATTACGCGAACAGCTGATTACCCGTTTACGTGAAAATGGCGATATCGGGCGTACCCAGTTGATGAATGTCAAAGAAAAAACCGCTCTTGGTGATATTTTAGCGACAGGGCTGCTTTATCGTCAGTATGGATTAGAGTCGATGACGATGCATATGCAAAACCGTGCAAGTGTGCAAGTGCATCAATTAGAAAAAAACATCAATATGCTCGGTACTATAGGTGCGATTGCACCGTTGCTCGGACTATTAGGGACGGTACTGGGGATTATCTCGTCGTTCTTAGCGATTACTGATGGCGCGATGCAGGATCCAACGATGCTTGCTGCTGGCGTGTCACAAGCCTTGATTACGACTGCTGCTGGTATGATTGTGGCTATCCCAGCACTGGTTGCCTATCGCTATTTTCAGCGCCGTATCATTGATATCAATGCCCAGTTTGAGACCCAAGCAGGACTAATGATTCAAGAGCTGTATGATTATCAACTGTTTGAAAATACTTACAACCCTAGTTCAAAGACCTCAGCACATCGTGCATCATCGGATGAGACTGTAGGTAATGAACATTCAACCAGTGTTTTAAGCTCAGATAATGGTATTGCAATGACGTCGTAGTATGAATAATTTCATTGGTACTACGCATCAAGATATGGATAGTCATTCATCGAAAAACTGAGTATTAAGCATTTAAAGAGGGTGATATGCGCTTTAGAAAACCAACCGTCGAGCCGCTTGAAATCAATTTAACGCCAATGATCGATTGTCTATTATTTTTAATTGTATTCTTGCTGCTGGCAACGTCGTTTAATCATTTTAGTCGCTTGAATATCATTCTGCCTGAAGCGGAAGGCGTGGCACTGACCGAGCAGAAAAACAGCATCGAAGTCGCCGTGCAAGAAGATGGTAGTTATTTAGTCAATGGCATTACGCTTGCCAGTAGTAATGAGGCTGAGTTGACCAGTATGTTACAGCAAGAAGCGGGCAGTAATCGTGATATGCTATTCGTTATTGCAGCAGATGCCAACGCTACCCATCAATCGGTGGTAAGAGTCATGGATATCGCTGGCAAACTGGGGTTTTTGAACTTAAATATTAGTACTGTTGTACCACTTGGTCAGCCTTTACCACAATAGTATTTTGATCCTGTTTGCGCTGTGATTTTTAATTGTACTATTTAAACGTTTAAGCGCTGTATTATCACATCAATACCACTATAAAACTGTGCTACTAGCACAGTCCATTCATGTCATGACACTCAAATTGAGGCTTTTATGAGCCAAGCTTATCAACCGGACTCTGCAAAAACTTCTATTAAGAAAATATCAGTGTCTTCAGAAAGCCCGCCTAAGCATAAAACATTACTGCGTCTACTCAGCTACCTAAAGCCATATTGGTGGGCATTGCTATTGACGGTCGTGGGCTTTGCGATTAATGCGGGGACAGAGATTTGGATTGCTAAGTTACTACAATATATCACTGATGCCATCAACCAAAATGATCAAAGCAAGAAAGCCTTATTTCCCCTATTGATCATCGGACTGTTCTTTGTACGCGGTGTGGGTAGTTTTTTGGGTAATTACTACTCTGCGTTGGTCTCGCGAAATTTGGTCTATGAGTTGCGAGTAGAGGTGTTTAATAAGCTACTGCGCTTGCCAAGCTCGTTTTATTTGGCGAATCCAGCTGGCACCATTTCATCAAAGCTGATATTCGATGTTGAACAGGTGACGGCTGCCAGTACAGACTCGATGAAAACCTTACTGCGTGATGGTTTGACCGTCGTGGCATTGATAGGTTTTTTGCTGTATAGCAATTGGCGTTTGACCTTGATTCTATTTGTCGTATTGCCGCCCATACTATGGCTCATTCGCATCGCCTCCAAGCGTTATCTCAAGCTTTCTAAAGGCATTCAAAAGACGATGGGCAACGTCAGTCATATCACCAATGAAGTCATCGGTGGCTATCAAGTCGTAAAAAACTACGGCGGGCAAGCGTACGAAGCTGAACGCTTTGATAAAACATCAAAAAAGAACTTGCGCCAAGGCATGAAAGTTGTTGTTACCAACAGCATCAATACGCCTGCGGTACAGCTATTGATGGCGATGGCGATGTCAGTTGTGGTGTGGCTCGCATTGAGACCTGCGGTAATAGATAACATTTCAGCTGGTGAGTTTATCTCATACATTGCAGCAGCAGGCTTGCTGAGCAAACCAGTCAGGTCGCTCACCGATATCAATCAAAAATTGCAAAAAGGCATTGCCGCTGGTGAGTCTATTTTTGCGCTACTTGATGAGCCAGAAGAAGAAGACACAGGTACAATAAACAAAGCACTGTCAGGTGAGATGTCGTTAGAGAATATCAGTTTGATTTATCCTGATTCGACGGTCGCTCTGCATGACTTTACATTGAATATAAAAGCAGGTGAGACGGTTGCACTCGTGGGACGAAGCGGTGCAGGTAAGTCATCATTAGTTAATTTATTGACGCGCACTCTAGAAGCCTCTTCAGGGCAGATTACGTTAGATGGTATGCCCATTGAAAGTATTAAGTTAGAGAGTTTGCGCGCCCAAATTGCCATGGTGAATCAGCAAGTAGTCCTATTTAATACCACAGTTTTCAACAACATTGCTTATGGCAGCTTAGCTCATAAGACCCAAGCTGAAGTGGAACGTGCCGCAAAAGATGCCTTTGCTCATGATTTTATTATGAAGATGCCAAACGGTTATCAAAGTGAGGTCGGTGCTGAAGGCTTGCAACTGTCTGGTGGTCAACGTCAACGCTTATCGATTGCTCGCGCCTTGTTAAAAGACGCCCCGATTCTAATCTTAGATGAGGCGACCAGTGCGCTTGATAATGAGTCAGAATATTACATTCAGCAAGCGCTTGATAACGTAATGAAAGATCGTACTACGCTGGTTATTGCACATCGATTAACCACGATTGAGTCAGCCGATCGTATCGCTGTAATGGATGGCGGTCAGATCGTTGAGCTAGGGACACATGACGAGTTGATGCAGCTGCAAGGTCATTATGCGCAAATGTATGAGCGCGATTTTGAATAGCTGTGTTTGATAAATGATTTGCAATATTTTTGACGACTAAAAGTATGAGATCAAGGTAATGGATGGCAAATCATAGTGAGCATTGAGACGACAGTGACGCGTGCATGGCAACGTCAAGCCGCTTGGTTGTGGCTATTATTGCCGATTAGCTGGTTGTATGGGCTCATTACCATGCTGCGTCGTCAAGCTTATAAGATGGGCTTACTATCCAGTTACCGCGCCCCAGTTCCTGTGATGGTGATTGGTAATATCAGCGTGGGTGGCAGTGGCAAGACGCCATTAATTATTGCCTTGGTTGATTACCTACAAGAGCAAGGCGTAAAAGTAGGTGTTATCAGTCGCGGTTACGGTGGCGATAGTAGTCAAATGCCAGCTTTGGTCGATGTCGCCAGTTTACCCAATGTGGTAGGGGATGAGCCTTGTTTGATTGTCAATATGACAGATGCGCCCATGGCGGTATGTCCCAATCGTGAGCAGGCAATTACTACTTTATTAGATGCTCATCCTGACTTACAGTTCATTATTGCCGACGATGGCTTACAGCACTATGCATTGCAACGTGATATTGAATGGATTGTAGTCGATTCAGCACGGGGCTTTGGTAATAAGCAATTACTCCCAACTGGGTTTTTACGTGAGCCAATGTCGAGGTTAAAAGGTGCTACTGTTATTTATCATGAAGGGCCAAATAACAGTGCAGCGCCTCATAATAAAAACACCGAGCAGCAGTCACAAGCTGAGCATCTGTCCATGCACCTGCAAGCGGACGACATGCAATTATTATGGCAACCTGTATTAGCTGACGCTCAAATTGATGCGCCTAAAAAAGGCAGTAGAGTCCATGCGGTGAGCGGTATTGGCTATCCGCAGCGGTTTTTTGATACCTTACACTCGCTTGGTTTTGAGGTTATAAGTCACCCTTATCCTGACCATTATGATTTTAGCTTGGCTGACTTGTTGCAATATCGCGAATACCCCGTCGTGATAACCACTAAAGATGCGGTAAAAATACGAGCTTTGCTATTGAAAGCAACTGCGGCGCAAACGTTGAGCAATGACCATATAGAGCTTGTAAGTAGACTCTGGATATTGCCAGTAACAGCGGTGTTATCGGATAGTTGTTATGACAATTTACAGCAGCAGTTAACCGTTTTAAATATTGATATGTCTAATAGTGAAAAGCTGTAAATCTTAGAATTTAAATGATTTTGTAGGAATAAACTATGTCGCCCATCATTACGCCCGCCAAAACGCATATTGTCGTTCCTGCTCGCTTTAAGAGTACCCGACTACCCGGTAAGCCTTTGTTAAATATTCATGGCAAGCCAATGATTCTTTGGGTCGCCGAAAAGGCGCAGGCAGCACACTTCGCTGATGATATGTGTATTGCGACCGATGATGAGCGTATTGCAAAAGTGTGTATGGATGCAGGTTTTGATGTGGTGATGACCAGCGCAGAGCACGCTTCAGGGACTGACCGTTTGGCGGAAGTCGCTGCGATTAAAGGCTGGGCTGAGCATGATATTGTGGTCAATATGCAAGGTGATGAACCGTTGGTACCGCCGCTATTATTAGAGCAGGTAAAGGCGCTTCTGGTAGCAGACAATGACAGCGTGATGGCTACCTTGTGTGAGCCTATTGATGACCACGAGACTTTTATGCGTCCATCAGTGGTAAAGGTTGTTAGTCAGCACGCTAATGATTTGCAACGGGCGCTATATTTCAGCCGAGCACCGATTCCTTGCGATCGAGATGTCGTATTGGCTAATGAGAGCCATAAGCAGCCACCCAAAAACGCTTATCGTCATTTAGGACTATATGCTTATCGCGTTAGCCTATTGCAGCAGTTTGTGCATTGGCCGCAAACACCGCTTGAAATACTTGAAAGCTTAGAGCAATTACGTGTTTTAGAGAATGGTGGTCATATTGCTATTGCCACAGCCGCTTGCCAGCTACCAGCAGGTGTCGATACTCAAGAAGATTTGGATCGTTTAAATAGCATGAGCTTGGCTGATTTTCAAAACCCTGTCTCTGAATAGCCTAAGTGAAAACACACTTCTTGCTAAGTGACACTATTACACTACTTAATCGCACTACCTACTAATTTATCAAGCACATTTATCAAGCATAATAGTCGTCAAGTACAGTCATCAAGCAAAGCTATAGAGCAAAATTTATGAGTGACCTCACAGAAATTACAGGTGCATTAGATACATCAGATGGCATTTATTTTGCACCGTTACTGCCGTGGCAGAAAACTCTGTGGTCGCAGTTGACCAAGCGAGTATCAACGTCGCAACAGTCTTTGCCTCATGCAATGCTCGCAGCAGGGATGCAAGGTATGGGCAAGCGTGCTTTTGTATGGCGTTTGGTCGCTTGGTTGTTGTGTCGTCAGCGTGATACTCATCCATTTGGTGCTTGCGCCGAGTGTGAAAGCTGCCAATGGCTCAGATCCGGTACGCATCCAAGCTTACAAGTGCTTCCTATTGTCAGCATGCCAGTCAGTGTGGAAAATACGAATAATAAAGAAACTGCCAGTAGTAGTGCTAAAGACAAAAAATCTGCCAAAGCCGCTAGCAATAGTGCTCTTAAAATAAAAGTTGATGATATTCGTGCGTTGCAGCCTTTTATTTACCAAGGTGGGCAAGGTATGCGCATCTGCGTGTTAGATCATGCCGAAAAAATGACAGTTGCTGCTGCCAACGCGCTGCTTAAGACTTTGGAAGAGCCGCAAGCACAAGTTCATTTATTTTTACTCAGCGATACGCCAGCGCAGCTTTTACCGACCATTAAAAGTCGGGTTCAACAGCTGCCACTTCAGACCATTGAGCCTGCTACTGCCGTTGAATATGTGACGCAGGCGCTTGGATCTACGGTCAATCGTGAAGCGGTCGGTACAGCGGCAATTGAGCAACTTATCCAACTGGCAAATGGTGCGCCTTTAGCGGCGATAGCGCTGGCGCAGGCACCTTGGTATAGTAAGCGTGCATTGTGGCTGACGACGTGGCAAGCGTTACGTAGTGGCAAACGAAGTAGCATAGCAGCCAGCGATTATTGGCAAACCCAGATTAGTATCATAGAGTTTATCCAGCTGTCTGAGCTGATGCTGCTTGATATGCGCCGTGTTTGCTTAGGACTGAGCGAACTGCAAAAAGACATCAGTCTCTCAGTAGCATTAGACGCTTATCAACCTACTGACAGTGGTTTAGAAGGTTTTGCGACTAGCCTACAGCAGACCAAAATTGCCCTACAACAAAATGTGCAAGAAAAATTCGCCTATGATAAGCTAATGCAAGAATTGGCCTATCTATAGTCAATTCACTGTAGAAATTAAGTGCAGCAGGACTAAGAAAATTAAGACCAAGATTAAGATGCTCACTTATTATTTGATGATTTATTAATGCGTTGGTCTAGCTATGATTTATCATTTATAAAATACCTCAAAACTCATTTATAAAGGAAGCTGACTATGGCAATGCCAGGGCGTGGCGGGATTTTAACCTGTCATATGGAAGATATCGAAACGTTATACGCCAGCTATTTATCCTTTGTAAATAATGGTGCCTTGTTTATTTCCTCTGATCGCGTGCAAAAGCTAGGCGATGAGGTGTTTATTGCGGTGACTTTACCCAACTCTAGCGAGCGCTTACCGATGAATGGTAAGGTGGTGTGGATTAACTATAAAGCCCAAAGCGGCCGTCCTGCAGGTTTTGCGGTGCAGATTGGTACTGATATCGCAGGGCAAAGAATCAAAAATGAAGTCGAGCGCTTATTGGCTGGTAAAATAGACAGTTTGCAGTCTACTTATACCATGTAGCGTGTCTGTCTATCCGTGCGCTTATCTACTGAAATAACGATGGGTTTCAAGATAGATAGTAAGATAAAAAACACCACCTTATATATGTATAAGGTGGTGTTTTTTTAAGCAAAATGTGACTGGGCTAAGTGAGGCTAAACAAAGCAGGAGTGTGTTTTAGTAACGCGGCGGCACATACATATCGTCTGGAATCGGCTCACGATAGTATTCATCATCACGCTTGCGCTCGGGTAACTCTACCTCATCGCGTGGCACTTCTTTATAAGGAATTTGCTCCAGTAGATGCGCAACACAATTTAGCCTCGCGCGCTTCTTATTATTACCTTCGACCACCCACCACGGTGCTTCAGGGATATGAGTACGCTCAAACATGGTCTCTTTTGCCTTGGTATAGTCCTCCCAACGCCGCCGTGATTGCAGATCCATCGCTGAAAGCTTCCACTGTTTAAGAGGATCATGAATGCGGCTCATAAAGCGTGAATGCTGCTCATCATCAGTAATCGAAAACCAGTATTTGACCAAGCGAATACCAGAGCGTACTAGCATGCGCTCAAATTCGGGCACCGACTGAAAAAACTCTTCATACTGCGCATCTGTACAAAACCCCATGACGCGCTCGACACCGACACGGTTATACCAACTACGATCAAAAAGTACAATCTCACCAGCGGCTGGCAAGTGCGCCACATAACGCTGAAAATACCATTGTGATTGCTCACGTTCCGTTGGTGCAGGCAGGGCAGCGACCCTACAAACGCGCGGGTTTAAGCGCTGAGTGATACGCTTGATGGCACCACCTTTACCTGCAGAATCACGACCCTCAAATATCACCACAATACGCTCACCACGAGCCACTACCCAGTCTTGTAACTTGATAAGTTCTCGCTGCAGTCGCACTAACTCTTGAAAATACATACGGCGATCTAATCTTTCTTGCTCGCTCATTTCCCGACCATCAAACCGAAAGTCTCGCATGTAATCATCGATTTCGTTCTCAAGCTCTTCGTCATAGGTATCAATCAAGTCTTGATGCATCTTACGGCGCAGCTCATCATCAAAGACTTCCTTATCCATGCGACCAATAAAATTGGCCTGCTCAGATGAGGTGAGCTCATTACGCTCTTGCGCGGTCAATGAATTGGGTTCAATCGCTGAGGGTATTTTGCTCATATCAAGCTCCAGATAAATGATGTCATGGTTATTATTGATTGTTCTTACTTTATCATATCTGCTAGCAGTGCTATGCATTGGCTACGTTTCATTATTGTGTTGTCTGACGGTTTCTGACCAAATTTACAATTATTGATGGACAGAAGATAGGCATAAAAAAACACCCTCTAATCCATTGATTAAAGGGTGTTTTAAAACTTTCAGCTATTTATTGCCGAGTTACCTCAGCTAGAAATTTACTTCTCTAGGATGCAAGTCACGCCTTGACCACCTGCGGCGCAGATAGAGATAAGTACACGTCCTGAGCCTTTTTGATCCAGTAATTTAGCAGCCGTTGCTAAGATACGACCACCAGTGGCAGCGAAAGGATGCCCTGCCGCAAGTGATGAACCATTCACATTGAGCTTGCTACGGTCGATAGAGCCTAGTGGCGCGTCAAGACCTAGACGCTCTTCACAGAACTTCTCATCTTCCCAAGCAGTTAATGTTGATAACACTTGTGAAGCAAAAGCTTCATGAATTTCGTAGAAATCAAAATCTTGCAACGTTAGACCAGCACGCTCAAGCATACGCGGTACGGCATATGCAGGTGCCATTAATAAGCCTTCTGTCGTGCCAGATTTACCGATGAAATCCACAGCAGCTGTTTCTTGATGGACGATATAAGCCAATGGCTTCAGACCATGCTCTTTTGCCCATTCATCCGTACCCAGTAGTACACAAGAAGCACCATCAGTTAGCGGCGTAGAGTTAGCAGCCGTCATCGTCGGGTTAGCATTCTTTCTGCCAAATACTGGCTTTAGTTTACCCAGTTTTTCTAAAGTGGTATCCGGACGCAAGTTATTGTCGCGCGTTAGACCTTTATATGGAGTGATTAGGTCATCAAAGAAACCTTCATCATAAGCGCGCGCTAGGTTTTGATGGCTATTAAAAGCAAGCTCATCTTGTGCTTCACGGCTGATATTCCATTCAAGTGCAGTGATGGCTTGATGATCACCCATCGATAAACCAGTACGTGGCTCACCATTTTTTGGTGCATCGAGTAAGTCTTTTGGATTTAAGCCCATTAATGCTTTTAGACGTTGTTTGTTGTCTTTAGCAGCACCCAATTTGATAAGGACTTTACGTAGTCCATCGCCAACTGCGATAGGGGCATCAGATGTAGTATCTACGCCACCAGTAATGGCTGAATCGATAAGACCAAGGGCGATTTTGTTAGCAGAAGCAAAGGTCGCTTGCAAGCCAGTACCGCAAGCTTGTGAGATGTCATAAGTTGGGGTATGTGGGTTCAGATCGGTGTTCAGTGTGGCTTCACGAGTTAGGTTGATATCGCGGCTTAGTTTCATAACGGCACCAGCGACGACTTCACCGATTTTTTCGTCTTGCAAATTAAAGCGCTCAACCAAGCCATTCAATGCAGCGGTTAGCATATCTGTGTTGCTGACGTCTGCATATGAGCCATTTGAGCGTGCAAATGGGATACGGTTACCACCTAAAATTGCGACGCGGTTTAGACCAGAAGCAAGCTTCGTAGCGCTTGATTTTTTAGCAGAGGTAGCGGTCTTTTTGGCAGCAGGAGTATCGACTTTATCATCAGCGGCTTTTTTGCTGGTAGTGTCTTTAGCGGCACTTGCCTTAGTGTCGGTGCTGTTGGTTTTCTTAGCCGTCGCTTCTTTCTTGTTGCTCTCTGGCTTAGCACTATCTGTTGGCTTAGTGCTATCTGATTTGGTACTGCTTGATTTGTTATCGGTAGACTTTACAACAGTGCTTTCAACAACAGGACTCTCAGGGTGATTATTTTTATTACTCATAATATTATCCTTAAAATATTGGCAGAAAAAAAGAAGGTAGCCCTTAAAAAGGGTTACTAATTAAAATGTATTGCTTAAGTTGCTTGCAGGTATTACTTAATGATTTAATGCAGTGAGCAAATGTTATCATTTATTATGCCATCTAGCTGTGTATCATAAGACGTTTTTGCTGCCTTACTGTATGTCTTTAGCAAACTATGTGACACTTATTTAAGCTCAGTAATCTCTCAGTCCACTGATAGCTATAAAAGCAGCCATGATATTTCTTAGAATGATAACTTTCGTAGACTGGCTAGTATTGATTATTAGCATTGCATAACGGCACGTTTGATAATATATTGTTATCGATAAATGCATTTGCCATAACTTATAGGTCTGATTTTAGCACAACATGGCGATTTTTAAATCTAAAAAAAGAGACTGTCTTGTATACTGGCTTGTTTACAGATTGTTATAGACATTTTTGGCTTTTGGACTTGTTTACCATGTGAGTGTATAGTTAAGGCAGTTTTGTACCCATTTACTAAATATAAATAATCATGATGCTAATGAGTCTTTATACTTGTTGGTGTTTGTATGAGTGATTATAAAAGACAAATTTCATTTTTCATTTACTCTTATCTTAACCTTTCGTTATAGGAATTATATTATGTCAGACCGTTATGGTGATTTTGTTCAGTCTTCTATTGGTAAAAAAGTGGCAAAAAATTTAGGCTTGCCTATGCCAGTAGAGCTTGACCGTTTTGATAGTGGCCAGCCTTTGGTACGCGGTAGCGTCTTGGTTGGTCGTGCTAATGGCGATGATAAAAGTGTGAGTGCTTCTGTTGCACGTATCTTGTCAGATGTACATGCTGATGTGTATGTAAACAGCAGTGATGACATCAAAGATGCGCTTTCTGATGCGGGTGTTGAAGCTAAAGCCAACACGGGCGGCGATGATAAGTTTAAAGTATTGCTTTTTGATGCCAGTAATATCAGCAACGCCGATCAGCTCAAAGAAGTTTATGAGTTTTTCCATACGGTGGCTCGCCGCGTAGAACAATCAGGTCGAGTAATCATCGTTGGCCGTACGCCAGAAAACTTGACTGACATCGAAGCAGCATTGGCACAACGTGCGCTTGAAGGCTTTGTAAAGTCGGTTGGTAAAGAGTTTAAGCGCGGCGTTACCGCACAACTTATCTACGTTGAAGAAGGCGCAGAGCAAAACTTAGACTCAACCTTGCGCTTTTTCACGTCAGCTCGCTCAGCTTATGTGTCGGGACAAGTGGTACGTGTCAGCACAGGCGATAACGTTGATGTCGATTGGACACAGCCTCTAGGCGGCAAGACCATGCTAGTCACTGGTGCAAGCCGCGGTATTGGCGAAGCCATCGCGCGTGTATTGGCTCGTGAAGGCGCTCATGTTATCTGTCTTGATGTCCCGCAGCAGCAAGCTGACTTGCAAAAAGTCGCTAGCGAAATCAGTGGTTCTGTATTGACCGTTGACATCACCAGTGCTGATGCAGGCAAAGAAATCGCAGAAGCGGCGCAAAATCGTGGCGGTCTAGATTCAATCATCCATAATGCTGGCGTGACGCGTGATAAGACCTTGGCAAAAATGGATGAGAAAAAGTGGGACATGGTCATCAATATCAACTTAGGTAGTATCGCTAAGCTGAACCGCTATTTACTTGATAATGATGTCCTAAAAGACAATGCGCGCATCGTTTGCGTCTCATCAATTTCAGGTATCGCTGGTAACATGGGTCAGACCAACTACGCGACTTCGAAAGCAGGTGTGATTGGTTTGGTTGATGCCACTGCTAAGCAACTAGAAGACAATGCAAAAGGCATGACTATCAATGCTGTTGCCCCAGGATTTATCGAAACTCAAATGACAGAAGCCATCCCATTTGCTATTCGTGAAGCGGGTCGCCGTATGAACTCAATGAGCCAAGGCGGCTTACCAGTTGACGTTGCTGAAACTATCGCATGGTTTGCATCTCCTGCTTCTGGCGGTCTAAATGGCAACATTGTACGCGTTTGTGGTCAAAGCTTGCTGGGTGCCTAGCCCTAGTTTATTTGTGGGTATAAGTGATAAAGTTGCTTACAGTAAATATATGATATAACGTATTACTTTTTATTTACCTCACATATGCTTACGAAAAAATTGCTGATAAATTGTAATAAAGCTGCCCAAGGGTGGCTTTTTTATGATAAAAACACAGGAACCATAAGCCAAATTGTTTTTCGTAGTGATAAGTGCCTATACTGTTCATGAGAATAGCTATGAGACTGGCTATCAATGTATTAATGTATCAATGTGCTAATTGATGACAGGCTCCAATACTTATAACTCCAGTACTTATAAAAAACATCGTTCAATAATAGGCTTAATCAACGACTTCATAGCATTTTAATATGCATTAAAAAATCAGCTTGAGCCACACTTAGGATTTATTATGTCAGACAAACATTATGATGCGTTGCCAAAAGCGCATACGACTTACGCCAATATTGTGAAAAGCCTATTGCCTATTGGCAATAGTGACAAAATCAGTAAAGATCAACTGCCGCAAGCGACCTATTATGTGGATGACCTGCACATTGATCAGGGCAATCTAAACGATTATCGTAAGATTTGCGGTTTTTCTGATAATGGTAAAGTGCCCATTACTTATTTTTCAGTGCTGTCACAGTCGCTGCAAATGAACATGATGGTCAAAGAGCCATTTCCGTTTGCTATGCTAGGTCTGGTCCACGTGGATAATAGCGTGACTCAGTATCGTCCTATTGGTGAGCGTGAGACTGTCGCTATGTCGGTCGCCTTTGATAACTTGCGTGACCATGCACAAGGTCAACAGTTTGACTTCGTGACGACGATCAAGTCAGAGGACGAAGTCATTTGGGAAGGGACGTCAACGTATCTGTCCCGTAGTAAAAAATCAGACAGCAGCAAAGATAAAAAAAGTACCCCGCGTCCAGTAACGGTGAAGCCAGAAGTGAACGCAGACGGTGTGCACAGCATCTTTGAAGTGCCAGAAGATATCGGTCGTCGTTATGCCTTTGTTTCAGGTGACTTTAATCTTATCCATTTGCATCCGCTATCCGCGCGCGCGTTTGGCTTTCCTAAAGCGATCGCTCATGGTATGTGGTCAAAGGCCAAGTGCCTTGCCATGATGGACGAGCTACCTGATGCTTGTACGGTTGACGTGTCATTTAAATTGCCTATCTTTTTACCCGCTGAAGTAGAGCTTATCGCTGAGCCAGTAGCGCAGCTTGACAATGCAGACGAGACTTGTGAATTTGGTTTATATAGCTCTAAAAATGACAAGCCGCATTTGGCTGGTGTCGTTAAATTGCACAATAACCATTAATGAACCGTTGGTAAAATGACTATCAGTGACCTAAACAGCTTTTATCTCAATAGCCCAATCTAACGAACAAATTTATAATTATGACTTCACATACAGCAGCAATAAATACAGATCAACCTAATAGCCCAGCAGTTACTGACAATAACGTTCTAGATAATGGTATCGATCTCACCACTATGTTTGACCCTTACTTTCGTCCTGATGCAAACACCATTGTGTGCGGTGCGCTCGATGAGGAAAAAGTAGCGGCTTTGGCCGAAGCTGGGGTCGAGCTGGTTATTAACTTACAGCCCGACGACGAGTTGAGCTTTGATGAAGCCGCAGCAGTCGCGCAAGCTGGCATGTATTATGAGCATCTGCCTATCAACGGCGTTGCAGACTTAAAGCAGCTTAAAATATTGGCATTTGATAATATTTTACGCCAACATCATGGCAAAAAAATAGCCATGCATTGTGGCTCTGGCAATCGAGTAGGGGCAGCCATTGCTCTGCGTGCAGGATGGCTTCGTGGTCGTAAGATGGACACTGCCATGGAGCGTGGTCGCAGCCATGGCTTGACGAAGCTTGAAGACGAAGTTTATAAGCGTTTGCTAGTACCGCGCTAAGACATTAAGGTGATAAAGTATTATTGAGCAGCACTGAGTAACAAAAAGGCGACCAATAGGTGGCCTTTTTTATGAGCAAATAGATGCTCAATATTAAGGCACTGAGGGATTTTTAAGACTTTGGCGTTTTTTTGACACTTAGCAATTATAAAAAATGGAGCAGGAAAACCATGACTGACAACAATAAAAAAACCAACCAGAATCTTGATAAGCAAATCGATGGCGAGTTTCAGAAACGCATGCAGCAATTATTGTCTGATTTACAGCTTGACGACGCGCCCGCTGGCGGTGCTGTGGTTGTTTATCAGGACGGTAAATGTATCGCTGAGGCGTGCGTGGGCATGGCTCGTCCGGACATGTCATGGCAGCCTGATACCTTGGCGATTAACTTTTCTACTGGTAAAGGCGTATTGGCAACGCTAGTGCATGTGTTGGTTTCGCAGCAGTTGCTTGCTTATGAAGAGCCGATTGCCAGCTATTGGCCAGCCTTTGCTGCCCAGCATAAAAGTGCTGTTACGCTACGCAATGTTATGTCGCATCAAGCCAATTTGTTTTCTATTCAGAGTGTTGACGCGGACAGCGAAGCGTTGCTCGATTGGCAATTGATGCTCAGCAAAATTGCCGCAATGTCAGTCACTGCACCTGAAGACGCGGAGTTATATGACAGCGCTTACAGTGCTTTAGTTTATGGCTGGGTATTAGGCGGCCTCATAGAAGCCGTCACTGAGATGTCATTGGCTGAGGCGCTGCGTCATTATCTGACTGAACCATTGGGTATAGCCGACAGTTGTTATTTCGGCGTGCCCGCTAGCAAAGTCGATCAAGTGGCGATGCTGGCCAAAAACTTTGCTGGGTCAAATGAGGACAGCTCACAGCTAGGTAATAGGCGTCATAAACCTACGATAAAAGCAGACTCACCAGAGACGCTACAAACTTATGCAAATCTGCCCAGTTATGGGTGTTGGCAGCAGCAAACATTAGCAAATAAAGAAATGGCAAACACAAGTCAGGATGATGAGAAAAACAACCTACCTACATTAGACACCGCTCGTATTAATGGTTTATATTTCAATACGAGCAAGCTTAATCTAAGAAATTATAAATCGGCACTCATACCCGCCAATAAACAACCTATCGACTATTACCAGCGCGAGACACTACAGGCAGCCATTCCAGCAGCCAATGGTGTTGCCTCAGCGCAGGCACTGGCCACCATCTATGCGATGTTGGCTAATGGAGGGAAATGGCAGGGCCGCACGCTTATTGATAGTGCCACTTTCGAGCAACTATCGACACCGCAAGTCACAGGACTAGATGCCGTCATGCCAGCGAATATGGATTGGCGCTTGGGTTATCATCGACTGTTTAGCATTTGCCAAAATGTAGACAATGAGATGCTAAAGGCAAACCAGCAAGGATTTGGGCATATGGGTTATAACGGTTCAGTGGCTTGGTGTGACCCTGAACAGCAATTGTCCTTTGCTTTTATTCATAACTTTGATACCACGATGCTCAATGATGTGCGTCAGTTTGCTCTAACGGAAGCCGTGCTTAGCTTAGTCGATTCGAAGCTTTCACAGCGCTAGATAGACCCTAAGGTTAATGTGATTTATTGGGCGCTATTTTGAGAAGTCTTGTGGCGCTAAGACCATGGATAAAAATTGAAGCCAAAATCACAATCGAACAGACGACCCATAATTTGAGCGCATCTTCCTTGCCGAAAAAACCTTGATTGAGCGCGTAAGACAAATAATATAATGTGCCAATACCACGAATCCCCAATGCAGAAATAGCATACTTTTCGGCGTGTGGGAGGTTCAGACCTGACAACGCAATAAACCCACCGATGGGTCGTATCAACAATAAAAAAGTGAAGCTAACAATGTAAACGCGCCATGTCAGCTCAACACCTGACTGCAATCCTTGACCAAGAAACATACCGAAAGCAACCAGCACTAGCGACATGAGCAAACCTTCTGACTGTTCTGCAAAATCATGGAGCTTGTGGTGATAACTGTGTTTATGCTCTGAACGCCGGAAGGCAAAAGCCGCGACAAATACAGCAATAAAACCATAACTATGTATAAATTCTGCTGACCCATATGCCACTAGTGTTAGGGCAATGACCACATAACCTTGAGAAATGGTCGTTTCGTGACTGTGCTTTGAAAACACCAATTTTGCCAATAGTTTACCGACAACAATACCAACCACCAAGCCTGCGCCAATTTTCCACAGCACATCATGAGTAAACCACGACCAGAGCATCTCACCCGTAAAACGCTGCCCTTCGCTAAAAGCCTCTGCTATTTTAATGGCCAAATAAACGAATGGAAATGCCAATCCATCATTCAATCCGGCCTCTGAGGTCAAGGTAAAGCGCGGCGTATCTTCACCGCCCGTATTTGGTGGCCCCACTTGAATACTAGAGGCCAGCACGGGATCGGTGGGTGCCAATACAGCGCCTAGCAATATTGCCGCGCCCATACTTAGACCAAATGCATAATACCCCAACACTGCCATAGCAAAGATGCCAATCGGCATGGTGATAAGTAACAAGCGTACGGTAGGGCGCCATAGTTTCCAAGACAGCTCAGTATCAATCTTAATACCGGCACCAACCAAAGAAACCAATATCACAATTTCAGTTAATTTTTCGACGATTAAACCGTTATCAAGTGGGTTCAAGAATGACAATGTCGTCCACGAATACCCCATGAGCAGGCCAAAGCTGACCTGTAGCATAGGTAAAGAGATGGGTGTCCGCTTAAAAATAATAGGAAACAGCGCCCCTAATAAAAAGGCGATGCCGCAGACCAATAAAAATAAGTTGTAGTTTTCAATCATAACGTTCAATACGTCCCAATTATCTTGATCTAAAACGACCTGTATGAATGATAAACAGAGTCGCCATCACCAAGCCTTATCATGACGTTAAAATTTTTTTATTACCGCAAAAAAACGTTATTGAAACGTCTGCTACGTTGTTTTTTGGTGAAAAAAAAGCCTGCATCGCGCAGGCTTAGGATAATGCTAATAAATATGTCTTAAAAACAGGCTACTAAAATTTTTGGCTTAACGCTCAACTTGACTCACATCACGTACCGCGCCAGTATCGGCACTGGTGGTCATTGCCGCATAAGCACGTAGGGCAGGAGAAACATGGCGCTCACGACTGACGGGTTTCCATGCATCGCGGCCACGAGCTTCCATGATTTCACGGCGAGCGGCCAATTCTGCATCGCTTACCTGCATATTGATAGTACGGTTAGGGATGTCAATATGGATAGTATCGCCTTCTTCAACCAGACCAATTGCACCGCCTTCAGCTGCTTCAGGGCTGGCATGACCGATCGAAAGGCCTGATGTTCCACCAGAGAAACGACCGTCAGTCAGTAGCGCACACTCTTTACCCAAGCCTTTAGACTTAAGATAAGTCGTTGGATAGAGCATTTCTTGCATACCAGGGCCACCTTTTGGACCTTCGTATCGAATGATGACCACATCGCCTGCAACGATATCGTCAGCCAATACCGCAGCGACGGCATCATCTTGTGATTCAAATAGGCGCGCGCGACCAGTAAACACTAAAATACTGTCATCGACACCAGCGGTCTTGACCACACAGCCACGCTCAGCGATATTACCGTACAGTACCGCAAGGCCGCCATCTGCTGAATAGGCATGTTGGGCACTGCGGATACAGCCTGACTCACGGTTGACGTCAAGGTTTGACCATTCTTTTGATTGTGAGAAGGCTTCAGTGGTGCGTACGCCACCAGGTGCTGCTATATAGCGTGCGCGTGCCTCAAGATTGTCAGGATTCATAATATCCCATTTATCAATCGCTTCTTTCATCGTCGCACTATGAATAGTCGGCAAGTCAGTTTTCAGTAACCCTGCACGATCAAGCTCGGCTAACAACGCAAAGACACCGCCAGCACGATGCACATCTTCCATATGGTATTTTTGTGAGGCAGGAGCGACTTTTGCAAGACAAGGCACACCGCGGCTTAGGCGGTCAATATCATGCATTTTAAAGTCAATTTCTGCTTCATTAGCAGCAGCTAACAGATGCAAAATAGTATTGGTCGAACCGCCCATGGCGATATCCAAGGTCATCGCATTTTCGAACGCGGCTTTGCTGGCGATTGAGCGCGGCAATACGGAATCATCATCTTGCTCATAACGGCGCTTGGCAAGCGAGACAATGGTGCGACCCGCTTCTAAGAACAGCTCACGACGTAGCGAGTGAGTTGCCAGTAGTGAGCCATTACCTGGCAATGCCAAGCCTAACGCTTCGGTCAAACAGTTCATCGAGTTTGCAGTGAACATACCAGAGCATGAGCCACAAGTTGGGCAAGCTGAGGCTTCAATCGCGGCGACATCTTCATCACTAATGCTGTCATCAGCGGCATCCATCATGGCATCGACAAGATCAAGCTTACGAACCGCACTGCCGTTCCTGTCTTCATTATTGTGACTTTTACCAACCGTACTGGCTAGAATTTTGCCCGCTTCCATCGGGCCACCTGAAATAAACACCACAGGTATATTAAGGCGCATGGCAGCCATCAACATACCCGGAGTGATTTTGTCGCAGTTAGAGATACATACCAAGGCATCTGCGCAGTGAGCATTGACCATGTATTCAACAGAATCCGCAATCAAGTCGCGACTCGGCAGTGAATACAACATACCGCTATGACCCATCGCAATACCGTCATCAACGGCAATAGTATTGAACTCTTTTGCCACGCCGCCTGCTTGCTCAATCTCGCGAGCGACCATTTGCCCCAAGTCTTTTAGATGCACATGACCAGGTACAAACTGGGTGAAGGAGTTGGCAATGGCAATAATTGGCTTGCCAAAATCGCCATCAGTCATACCTGTTGCACGCCATAGGGCACGTGCACCTGCCATATTACGACCACCAGTAGAGGTTTTTGAGCGATAATCCATGTGATATTCCTTACAAATAAGCGAGATTTATTAACGTGTGCAGCATCAGCTTTGATGCGGATAGTGTGCTTTTTATGCAGAGTGAGTACTAGTGAATAATACTAATTCGTTACCATACCATTAGCTATGAATAACTGAAAATAATGCATAGACAATCATAAAGGAGTTGTGGTTAAAACACTACTCAAGGCGTTCTAAAATTGCCGTGTCAAACCATGGTAGCTCGGCTTTATCCGCTTCTAATTTGGCAATGATAGTTAATGCATGAGAGGCTAGTAGTTGTTGATAGTCAGCGCTAGCTTCAATAGTCAGTAGTGGCTCTTCAGTGTTGCCTTGCTCATCGATACTCATTAAAGTTTGCTTGTCGTTTTTATATAGAACATCAACGCGACCAAAAAACTGCCAGTCTTTAAAAGCGGCCGTCATCGCGTCTTCTGCATCCTTGGTATATATTTGCTGCGTCTCTTTGCCCGTATTGGTCCAATGTAGACGTACGGCTAACTGCAGTGCCTCACTAAAGACCACCAACGAGCCAATTACTTTGACATGCCAAGGACTGGACAATAAATCATTAGAAATATCTAAGAGAGTCGCGGCCTCAGCAGCAGTCATGGGTGTGTTAAATTGAGCGAGTAAGGTAGGTGTCAGCGGATGCGTCTGTTTAATAGCGTCATCCAAGCTATCATAGTGATATAAGAACGGCAATGGCAAGTCTTGCGTGACCGTCTTTTTGCTAATTTTGCAATTATGAATACGCCAGCTAATGGTGGTATCTGTTAAAGCCTCTGCCAAGACAATCGTATTTGGATTTATCTTTAGGAGGTTATTATTTTGAGTGTCACTTTGATCGCTACTGACAACAGCAACTTGTTCATCGTTCGCAGATGTAGGCGCATCTGTGTCATGCGATGTGGTGGTATTGTCTGATAATTGAGTCGGCAAGGCAGTCAAATTCATAACTCCAGCGTTAGCAAAATAGGGGGTTAATATAACATTTAATAGGGGATGCTCGCCAATAAATTAGCGTGTTTGAATGGTCTGTCAGTACAAAAATAAATTTGATTTTTTCACTTATAGTCAGTGAAAAGTAATATCGATGCATGACGCACTGCTGATATCAATTTTTCTTGCTTGCTTGCTGTGCCTGTGCAGACAGAGGCGACAAAAAATTAATATCAGCAGTATCGTCGCGTTTTTGGGGTATTTTGACTATATCTGCTGCTTGTACTTAACCCGCATTTCGTCCACTATGTTGCAGATGGCATATTCACTATTCAAAATCATAAAATAACCAAAAGGAATGATAATGACTGAAGTTAAACAACAAGCTGATTATGACGATAACAACATTTTTGCCAAAATGCTAAACGGTGATATCCCGTACCACAAGGTTTATGAAGATGATAAAACCCTCGCTTTTATGGATATCATGCCGCAAGCAGAAGGGCATGTATTGGTCATCCCTAAGCAAAAAGCGGTTGATTTGGCTGATCTTGAACCTGATTATGCCGCTGCAATACTAATGACATCCAAAAAGGTCATGCAAGCGCAGCGCCAAGTGTTTGAGCGTGAGGGCGTTATTCAGATGCAGTTGAATGGATCACAAGCAGGTCAAACGGTGTTTCATTATCATGTGCACCTGATTCCATCGAGCATTCATGAGTTGGGTCGCCATGCAGTGACGCAAGCAGATCATGAAAAACTGGCGGAAATTGCCAAGCAACTTGCGGCAGTGATTGCTGCTCAATAATATATGTCTTTAACGAAGAAGTTTTGAGATTCCCAAGATAGATAAAAAGGTCGCTAGCAAGCGGCCTTTTTTGTTGCTTGGTAATAGTCATGTAACAATCTTTAAAGTAATGTTACAAGATAAGGGCTTATCTGGGGTTCAGGCAAAGAGTGTGATACAAATTATATTTTGTTAGGCACATCTGTTTCATATTGCTTCTACGAATAACCTTTTCATAAAATAAAGCTGTATTAATTTGAGGATATCACTTTTTATGAGTAAATTACCTCGCTCTACTATCTTACTGCCAGTGTTTGTACCGGCTGCTGTCATCATGATTTTATTGGTGGTTGGCACTGCTGCAAATCCTGAAGCGGCGGGCGCACTATTTAGTACTGTTTTGACATTCACCACCAATACCTTTGGTTGGTTTTATATGTTGGCAGTCGCGCTGTTTTTAATGTTTATTATCGCACTGGCATTTTCATCTTATGGCACTATCAAGCTTGGGCCTGATCATGCTGAGGCTGAATATAAATTCCTTGAATGGTTTGCCATGCTGTTTTCGGCAGGTTACGGCATTGCCTTATTGTTCTTTGGTGTGGCCGAGCCAGTCATGCATTTTGCCAGCCCGCCATTGTCTGATCCGCAGACCATTGAGGCGGCAAAAGAAGCGATGCAGATTGCTTATTTTCACTGGGGTTTTCATATTTGGGCTATTTACGGAGTGGTAGGGCTATCGCTGGCGTATTTCTCTTTTCGTCATGGTTTACCGTTGTCGATGCGCTCCACGTTATATCCTTTAATTGGCGACAAGATTTACGGTCCTATTGGTCATACTGTCGATGTGTTTGCAATTGTAGGTACGTTGTTTGGTATCGCCACCAGCTTAGGGTTGTCAGTATCGCAAATTAACGCTGGCCTCAACTATCTGTTACCGGATCTCATTCCAGTTAATACTACCGTACAGGTCATTGCTATTGCATTGATTACCGCTGCTGCACTGGTCTCAGTGCTGGCAGGTATGGATAAAGGCGTCAAGCGGCTGTCTATATTGAATATGGTACTGGCGACTGCGCTGATGATTTTTGTGTTTGTCGTAGGGCCAACGGTCTTTATTCTAAATGCCTTTATGGAAAATACGGGCAGCTATTTGGGTAATATTGTCGAGCGTACTTTTAGCTTGCAAGCGTATGAAAACAGCGATTGGATCGGTAGTTGGACGTTGTTTATTTTTGCTTGGACAATCGCATGGGCACCTTTTGTTGGTTTGTTTATTGCCAAAATTAGCCGTGGTCGTACCATTCGTGAGTTTGTACTTGGTGTCATGCTAGTGCCAACGTTCTTCACTTTCTTTTGGTTTGCCGTATTTGGTGATACCGCATTGCACATGATTATGGTAGATGGTTATACCTCGTTAATTACTGAGGTACAAAACAACCAAGCGATTGCCTTGTTTAAACTGCTAGAAAACCTGCCTTTCACTGAGTTTGTGTCTTCATTAACCATACTATTAATCATTACCTTTTTTGTGACGTCGTCAGATTCAGGTTCATTGGTGATTGATTCATTAGCAGCAGGTGGTCGAAGTGATACGCCATGGTGGCAGCGTACGTTTTGGGTAGTGACCGAAGGGGCGGTGGCAGCTGCGTTATTGCTTGCCGGTGGCCTAACAGCACTCCAAACGGCTTCTATCGTTAGTGCCTTACCTTTCGCGATTATTATATTGATATCGATGTTTGGCATGTGGCGTGCGCTACGTATCGAAGGACATCGTAACCAGAGCTTGGGTAATGACAGCAAACTACCGCCGCACCTGCTTAAGCCATCAGCATGGCGCGATCGTATCGATTACATCACTGATCAACCAACCCGTGATAAGGTTTTAAACTATATCAAAGAGGTGATTATGCCCTCAATGGTAGAGGTGTCAGCCAAATTTGCAGAGACAGGCTGGACGACTGATGTCAATTATGATGCGGTCAATAATCGTGCCGTGCTTGAGCTGCATCGCGGTGATGATGTCGAGTTTTGGTATGAAGTGCGCCTATCTGAACATGATGCGCCGGATTACCATACTGAAAGTACAGCAGGTGAGTTGCCACAAGAACATCATCATCGTGCTGAGGTTTATCTGCGCCGTGGTGGTCAGACCTATGATTTGTATGGCTATGAGACAGAGTCCGTCATCAACGATATCATTGATCAGTTTGAGAAATATTTGCACTTCCTAAATGTGTCACCGGACAGTTTGCCGTGGCGTATGCAAGAGCACGATGATGACATTACGTTGGAGCAGGGCAGCGTGTTTGATAAATAGTTGGTTTGGCGCTTAAAAACTGATGTTTATGGGTGCAAGTTATTCGAGTGAATCGCTTGCAATATGCGTATGAACCCTTAGAATAACGGCTTGATTTCATTGACCTGTTTTTATTAATAAGTAAGCCGTTATTTATGTCTATAGATATTTCAGTCTCTGAGACTCCGCAAACGCAGATTGTAAGCGATCATCCCTTATTGCAGCCGCTGAATATCGGCGGCTTGACGATTGAAAACCGTCTGATAGTTGCACCAATGGCAGGAGTCACAGACAACCCGTTTCGCCGTTTGTGTAAGTCATTTGGCGCAGGTCATGCCGTCAGTGAGATGATTATCGCTGATACCGCGCTTTATGCACGCAAAAAATCGCTATACCGTGCCAATTTCGATAATGAGATCGCACCTATCTCTGCACAGATAGCGGGGGCGGAGCCAAACAAACTGGCGGAAGCGGCTCGCTATCAGATCGATAATGGCGCACAAATCATCGATATTAATATGGGCTGTCCCGCCAAAAAAGTCTGTCGCAAGCTGGCCGGTTCTGCCTTGCTTCAAGACGAAGATTTGGTGGCACGTTTGCTGGATGCTGCGGTAAATGCTGTCGATGCGCCCGTCACCTTAAAAACACGATTGGGCTATGAAAATGGGCGTGAAAACATTTTGCGCGTTGCAAAGCGAGCAGAGCAAGCAGGCATTGCCGCCATTGCCATTCATGGGCGTACGCGTGAGGATATGTATACGGGTGAAGCGCGTTATGAGCTGATACGGGAAGTCAAAGAAAGCATTAGCATTCCGGTCATTGCCAATGGTGATATCGATAGTGCGCAAAAAGCGCAGCGTGTTTATGACTTGACGGGTTGTGATGCCGTAATGATTGGACGAGCGGCACAAGGTCAGCCGTGGATATTTCGCGATATTGAGCATTTTTTGCGTACTGGTGAGCGTCTTGATGCACCAAATGTTGGCGAAATCAAAGAAATTGTACTGGCGCATTTACAAGAGCTATATGACTTTTATGGTGAATACTCCGGCTGCCGAATCGCCCGTAAGCACATTGCTTGGTATACGACGGGCATTCCAAACTCTAATGCTTTTCGTCAAGCAATGTATGGCGAAGAGAGCACCGTTGGGCAGTTTCGTGTGGTCGAGGCTTTTTTACAGGCTCATGAGTAAGGTATAAATAGCTATTGGCTATGAATCACTGATTACAACTCATCAGCATGCTCAGTCTTTGATGTCTTTTCAGGCACAGACTTGGGGTGTTGCCAAGGAAAGCGACCTTCTAGCTCGACTTGTAAAGATAAGCTTAAAAAAGTTCGAATGAGCACAATAAACCCCAGTACCAAAACACTACGCAGCGTAGGCTCTGTAACGACTGTAGCCATAATGTCAGCAGCAATGAGCACTTCAAGCCCTAACAAAATGGACTTGCCAACCGTCTGTCTAATCTCGACATAGGTGCCATGGGTGAAACGACCTGTTGAACGAACGCCTCTATAAAAAGCATAAAGCAGCCCAAAGAACATAATAAGGACACCAATGACTTCAACGATTTTGGCAATGAAATCAATATAATGAGCCAGTATTTCTACCAAGGTGTGTTCTCCTTATGATGCGTAAATTGCAAAAACAATTATAGCCAAAAAGCTGGGAAAAATGGGATGTTAAATTTGCAGCCCTTTTACTGGGGAGTGTACTCAATCTAAACGAAAACGCCTAAATGGGTTAAAAATAGCTAAACATAGTCAAAGTATCCTAAAAACACGTCGGTATTGCTGATATCAATTTTTTGTAGCCTCTGTCTGCGCAGGCACAGCAAGCAAAATTGATGTCAGCAGTACGTGATGTATCGATATTAATTTTCACTGACTATAGCTGATGGATATCTCGATATTATCTACGCTAATTTCCTTGTTTGGCTGCCATTTATCTCATTTTTATCACCATTTTCAAAATGAGGACAAGCTTTAGTAATTCGCAAAATTATTTTTATCAAATTTTACTGGTACTTTTTCGAGTAATTACAATGTAATTTTGGTATTCTAGAGCTGCACACTATTGGGAATATAATAAACAAAAAGGATTTTTTATGGCTACTCCCTCAAAAAAGGCAATTAGCAAAGCGGTTAAAGACAAATATATCATCATTACTGGTGCTTCAAGCGGTATCGGTGAACGTACAGCCTTTTTGCTTAGTGAATGCGGCGCTCATGTCATTTTATTAGCACGTACCGAAGAGAAGTTAAAAATAGTAAAAGAAAATATTGAGGAACTTGGCGGTAAGGCCAGTTATTATCCTTGTGACTTGACCAATATGGATGAGATTGAAAAAGTCAGCGAGCAAATTTTGGCTGATTTTGGTCATGTTGATGTATTGGTCAATAACGCTGGTCGTTCAATTCGACGTTCGGTGCACGAATCTATTGATCGTTTCCATGATTTTGAGCGTACCATGGATATCAATTACTTTGGCGCTGTCAAAATAGTTCTCGGATTTTTGCCGACGATGATTGAACGCCAAGCCGGTCAAATTGTTAATATCTCATCTATTGGCGTACTCGCAAACAGTCCGCGTTTTGCCGCCTATGTCGCCTCAAAATCGGCACTGGATGCCTTTAGTCGCTGCTTGGCTGCTGAAGTGAAAGGCGATAATGTCACGATTACCAATATCTTTATGCCATTGGTACGCACACCGATGATTGAGCCAACCAAGCTATATCGTTACATGCCTGCGCTGATGCCGGATGAAGCGGCGATGATGGTCGCAAAAGCGATTGTTCATAAACCAAATAGTATTGCCAGCAACATGGGTAAATTTGCGTCGGCGACTTATTCGTTAGCACCAGCAATCAACGTTGGTATTCAATCGATGGGTTATCGTATTTTCCCAAGTACCCGTGCAGGACTGACTACCGATAAAAAACCAAACCTTGCTCAGCGTGCCTTTGCCAGAATTCTTCCTGGTGAGCATCACTAGAATAGAACTTTTATTAGCTCTGAATAATATGAAAAGGATACTGCGGTATCCTTTTTTAATGTCTTGAAAATAATAGTAGACAAAGTAGGGGTATTTTTTAGCATCTCTATGTTGATGCTTCCTACTATTAAGATGAGATAAAATCATTATTTGTCGCCACATGCTTTTTATTACAGCTTATGGAGCTTTAAATTCAGTATATTTATTTCTTTACTCTAGTCAATTTAAATCGCTTCTACACATACATCAAGTCACGTTTTAGACACTCGTAGTTGATATATTTAAATGATTTGATAGGCTTAATTTTTTACTGATTAAGCCATCAAAACCTCCGCTATCCAAATTTATTTCATGCTTCTAGAATTATTAACATGAATTTTATTCATGTTATATTTAAATAGTATCGTTTTTATTCATGTAATGTTTTAGGTATGATTCACCCCATACAGAAATTCATTTTTATCTTAGTTAATGAGATTAGGGTAGGGGATTACCATGAATAAACAATTTACATATTCCATCTCAAGCATTCGTTTTGATGAAAACTATCAACCTGCAGACAGCACCCGTCTGACGACGAATTTTGCAAATTTGGCACGTGGCGAGAGTCGTCAAGAGAATTTGCGCAAGACTTTAACCATGATAAACAATCGTTTTAACGATCTAGCACATTGGGATAATCCGACCGCCGACCGCTATTCTGTTGAAGTTGATATCATTTCTGCCGACTTGGATATCGAAGGCAATGGTCATACCTTCCCAGTCATTGAGACCTTAAAAACAACGATTGTGGATCATAAGGAAAACAAGCGTATTGACGGTATGATTGGCAATAGCTTCTCCTCTTATGTGCGCGATTATGACTTTAGTATTGTGTTACCAGAACACTTTGTAAACCATCCAAAATCCGCGCCGCCAGAAGAGTTTGGCGATTTACATGGCAAACTGTTTCAACATTTATTGAACTCAGAGGCCTACCAAGCCAACTTTGATAAACAACCAGTGATTTGTCTGAGTGTGTCAAGCAGTAAAACCTATCAGCGTACTGGCAATCAGCATCCTGTATTGGGGGCTGAATACAGACAAGATGGCGGCTCTCTGAACAAGGGGTCATTAACTGATGAGTACTTTTCCAAAATGGGCTTAGCAGTGCGCTATTTTATGCCTGCTGGTAGTGTGGCGCCTTTAGCATTTTATTTCGCGGGTGACTTGTTGGGTGATTACACTGACCTTGAGCTAATCAGTGCCATCAGTACCATGGAGACTTTTCAAAAGATTTATCGACCTGAAATTTACAATGCCAACTCGACCGCTGCTCAAGTGTATCAACCAAGCTTAAAGTACCAAGATTACTCACTGACGCAAATTGTCTATGACCGCGAAGAGCGCAGTCAGATGGCAGTGACGCAAGGTAAGTTTACGGAAGATGAATTCATCACACCGTATCAAGCTATCCTTGATGAGTGGGCGGCAAACTATGTGGTGACAAACGAGACTTTTCAAAAAGAAGCGGTGCAAAAACGCGCTGATGATAAACAAGCTGCCTAGGGCGTGTCCTCAATTCAACCGATAGCGATCTAAATGGGCTAAAAGTGGTTAAATCTTGCCAAACATCGTCAACTAGCTAGGTAATATCTCGATATTATCTGCGCTATTTTCCTTGTTTGGCTGCCATTTACCTCACTTTTATCCTCATTTTTAAAATGAGGACACGCCCTAGCATAACCTCACTGGACACCAAAATAAAAAAATAAACATTATAGAAGATTAAAAATTATGAAACTATTATTACCGACATCGACAGCGGGTAGCTTACCAAAACCGTCTTGGCTCGCAGAACCTGAAAAAATTTGGTCACCTTGGGCATTAGAAGGGGAGCAACTGCTTGAAGCCAAACAAGATGCCTTACGTTTGACATTGCAAGAACAGCAGCATGCTGGGATTGATATCTTCAGTGATGGCGAGCAGACCCGTCAGCATTTTGTGACTACTTTTATTGAGCATTTGGATGGCGTCGATTTTGAGAATCGTAAAACCGTTAAGATTCGTGATCGTTATGAGGCCAGTGTGCCGTCAGTCGTTGGGGCGGTGAGCCGTCAAAAGCCAGTGTTTGTAGACGACGCTAAGTTTTTACGGGCGCAAACCGATCAGCCAATCAAATGGGCGCTGCCAGGGCCTATGACGATGATTGATACACTGTATGATGGTCATTATAAAAGCCGTGAAAAATTGGCTTGGGAATTTGCCAAAATTCTGAATCAAGAGGCGAGAGAGCTTGAGGCGGCTGGCGTGGATATTATCCAGTTTGATGAGCCTGCGTTTAATGTGTTCTTTGATGACGTCAATGACTGGGGTATCGCCACGTTAGAGCGCGCTATCGAAGGTCTAAAGTGCGAAACAGCGGTGCATATTTGCTACGGCTATGGTATCAAAGCCAATAATGATTGGAAAAAGACACTGGGTTCAGAGTGGCGTCAATATGAGCAAGCGTTTCCAAAATTGCAGCAGTCAAGCATTGATATCGTCTCGCTTGAGTGCCAAAACTCGCACGTGCCGATGGATTTGATTGAATTGATTCGCGGTAAAAAAGTAATGGTCGGTGCTATCGATGTGGCAACCAATACTATTGAAACCCCTGAAGAAGTGGCAGATACCCTACGCAAAGTTCTACAATTCGTCGATGCAGACAAGCTCTATCCTTCGACCAACTGCGGCATGGCACCTTTGCCTCGCCAAGTAGCGCAAGGCAAGTTAAAAGCGTTGAGTGAGGGCGCGGCAATCATTCGTCAAGAGCTGAGCGCTTAGTTACTGGCTCGCACTTATCAATAGGTGGGATAGGTCTAATCAAGTTTGTTTATTCGGTTTGATTGAAATACTGTGGGTAGGCCATCAAGTAGTCTTAATGCCATTTAGAAATAAGTCATAGCCAAATTTAGGAGTTCAGCGATGAGTAAAGATATGATTGAAGCCACCGACTTTAGAGATGCCATGTCGCTATTGACGACTGCCGTTAATGTGGTTACCACAAAAGGTAGCTCTGGTATTCATGGGTTTACGGCATCTGCGGTATGTAGCGTCACAGACACACCGCCTACCTTGTTGGTTTGTATGAATCAGACCTCTCGCTCACATGCCCACTTCCTTGAAAACAAAACGTTGAGTGTCAATGTATTAGGCGCACATCATGAGCCAATATCTAATGCCTTTGCCTCCAAATTAAGTTCGGAAGAACGATTTAAACAGGGCGTTTGGACGCAATTAGCGACAGGTGCGCCTGTTTTAGAGGATGCGCTGGTCAGTTTTGATTGTGAAATTCAAGATATTCAAGAAGTCGGCACGCATAGCGTGTTTATGTGTCGTGTGGTTGCCATCAAGCAAGCCGTATCACAAGGTGGCACTGATGAAAGTTTGGTGTATTTTAATCGTGCCTATCATCAAGTGGGTCAAATAGAAATTGCTTAAGCTGACTTTCTGACATTGATTATTTAATGGTCATCTAACTATAGTCAGCTCAATATAAAAGTCAGCTCAATATAAAGAAAATACAGTAAAACTGTAATGAATTTTTTGTAGCCTCTGTCGGCGTAGGCACAGCAAGCTAGAAAAATTTGTATCAGTTTTACGTTGTCAGATAACGTATCCATTCTATTTAGCATCGACTATAAAACTATCCTTTAACCGAGAAGTAACTATCCCGTGGAAATACTCATTTTTTTAATAATTGGTGCGCTAGCAGGATTTGCTGCAGGGCTATTTGGCGTGGGCGGTGGCACCATCATCGTACCACTATTATTTATCGTCTTTACCCAAATGGGCTACAGTCCTGACAATATCATGCATTTGGCGTTAGGGACATCATTAGCGACCATTATTGTCACCTCTATTAGCTCGCTCATGGCGCATAATAAAAAGGGCGCGGTCATGTGGCCGGTCTTTAAAAATCTCGCACCAGGTCTAGCGATTGGTTGCTTTTTGGGTGCGGGGATTGCAGGGCAAATATCTGGGCTATATCTCCAGCTTATTGTTGGCGTATTTTTGCTTTGGGTCGCCTATAAGATGTTTTTTGGTGGTAAAAAGCAGGTCGCTAGTCATTCTAATGATGTTAATCCAGAACTGCCGTCTAAGCCTAAGCAATTAGCAGCAGGCGGAGTTATCGGTGTCGCTTCTGCCATTTTTGGTATCGGCGGTGGCAGCTTAACCGTCCCTTATCTCACGCGTTATGGCGTGGTCATGCAAAAAGCCGTCGGCACCTCAGCAGCGTGTGGTTTACCGATTGCCATTGCTGGTGCGTTAGGCTTTATGATTTTTGGCATGCAGCAGCAAGTTGATGTGCCTAACACTATTGGCTTTGTCCATATTTATGCCTTTTTAGGCATTAGTATCATGAGCTTTTTTACCGCAAAAGTAGGCGCGAAAGTCGCGCATATACTATCACCGCAACTATTAAAGAAATGCTTTGCCATTTTATTAACCGTGGTAGGGTTTTATTTCCTTTATAAAGGCTTGCTCTAAGTGCCGCTTATAAAGAAAAATAGTTAAGCAGCTGCCATGCATTAATACAAAATTCTATGGAAGGTATGACAATCCAATATTTTTTATTTAGCCAAATACTTGCCACAATATCCAGAACAATCCTGTCATGATGAAGATAATGATTAACAACCGCTTTGCCCAATACGGTAAAAGCGGTTTTTTATAGCCCAAATCATTCAACTGGCTGTCGACACCTCGCTGTAGGCTTTTGAATCCTTGATCTGTTTGAGTGGTTTTCACACGGTTTTTTATTAAACGATCTGGTTCTTCCTCTGCTTGCTCTCTATCAAAACTGATCGCCTGATTAGGAATACCTTGCTTATTGGCAATAGTATTTAATTTCTGCTGTTGTTTTACCTTTAATGCCGTCTCATAAGCATCGATTCTACTCTTTGCTTCATCCATACTGATGTTTTCATCGGCTGCCAATGTTTTGATCGCCATCACCAAATTGTTTTTTTCAATCATCATGATGATCGCTTTTGGCAACTTTGTATTGACTGGTTTTGCGCTAGGATCAGGATTAAACATGATTGTCCTTATTACAACATGAGAGTGTGAATAGGTCGTACGGTGGTTCATTATAACCATTTTCTATCAGCAAGATTCAAGCAAAAAAATACCGCAATCATAATAATGACTGCGGTATTTTAATAGTTATCTTTATCAGCACTTCTGCCAATCTTCGATAAATTATAGATCTTTCCAGCGTTGAATAGACTTTTTGATCACTTCTTTAGCTTCTGCAACATCATCCCAAGATTCAACCACTGTGCTACCTGGTTTTTTCAGGTCTTTGTAATGGCTGAAGTGGTACTCTAACTGGTTGATTAGCTGCTTTGGTAGATCCGCTAGGCTGTTGTAAGCATTGCCTGTGTCACGGTCATCAGCAGGTACGACAACGATTTTGTCATCCACTTCGCCATCATCAACAAACTTCATGACGCCGATTACTTTGGCTTTTAAGAAAATACCTGTTGGTAATGGCTGCTCAGTAAGCAATAACACATCTAGCTCATCGCCATCTTCGTCTAGCGTTTGCGGGATAAAGCCATAGTTACAAGGTTTAGCAAAAATCTGTGGATCAATACGATCAAGCTCAAATACGGCCAATTCGCGATTCCACTCAATTTTATGGCTGCTACCAGCAGGGATTTCTACTACTACGTTGATAATGCCGCCATCTACGTCGCCGGCGTCCAAAATTTTGTTAAAATCTGCCATAAAATGCTCCAATTTTCTTTTGTTTTAAGTGTTTGAATAATCAATGATAGTCAAAGGATTGAGCTGGACAAGCAGTAAGATTATTACTGTGCCCGATTTGTGCTGCATGCAATTATAGCAAGTTTGGTCTGAATTTTCTCATAATGCTTAAGTCTAAGCGGGCAAGATATTATGCAAAAAAAGATTATGCAAAATGGCCTCAGAAAATCACTTGGGTGCAATTGCTCGTAGCTCAATCAGTCCAGCATGACGTTTGGCAATATTATCAATAAGCTTTTGGGTCACTTGCTCATAGCTCAAAGAATTATGCATGTGCTGAGCTGTTTGCGCCTCTGGCTCTTTTTGTATGGTCAAAAAATCAGCCAAGCGTAGCATTTGCATGCCAGCGTAGCCGCAAGGATTGATGGCGTTAAAAGCCGATAAATCACAATTGATATTGAGTGCAATGCCATGATAGCTAAAACCATGCTTAATCTTAAAACCCAATGAGGCTATCTTGCCAAGCATGATTTTGTCATCCAAAGAAGTATTTTGGACTTGCGCATCATTGTCAGTATCAGTATCAGTATCAGTATCAGTATCAGTATCAGTATCAGTATCTGCATATAAATAAACACCGGGCGCATCACGGCGAGCGTGGGCGCTGATATTATCGCTGATAGATGACGATGAGTTCTGTAGACAGTCATTTACCACGTCCTCAATCGCTTGCTCTGCATGCGATACAAGATTGCGTACACTCCAGCCTATACTGTCCAGATCAAATAGCCAGTATACCACCAGCTGTCCATGACCATGCCAGGTCACCTGTCCACCGCGATCCGTCTTGATAATCGGGGTGTCAGTTCGTTGCAGGATATGCTCTTCTTTACCTGCTTGCCCAAGCGTGTAAACGTCATTATGATCGACAATCCATAGCTCATCAGGCGTGCGTAAGCCTTGCTCTTTTTTGAGTGCGATACGCTCCAAGGTACGCGCTAGCATAGCATCATGGGTAGAGACATAATCGGCGGCCGACAGCGATTTTGTAAGAAGGGTGTCGTGAGGAGAGGTATTGTGAGTCTGCTGCGTGACATTTTGCATAAGCGTGACTGTCTTATTGTTGTCTGGTGTAAAGTATTGGCGAATTTTGACTGGTGGCGAAAGTTCAACACGCCCCAATGCTGAGTGTAGCAGTTTTTGTGATTGCCGCCCAAATTTTAATAGATACCTACAATTTTAATCGATACCTACCATAAAGCCTAAATATTAAAGAGACTATAATTAAAGAGAATATAATTAAAGAGACTATAAAAGGCGATATATCCTTTAAATGATGATTCAGTGCAGCTATTGTCCCTGTGACCGACACGTATTTTATACAAACCCAGCAGTCAATCAAAGACACTGTTCATTGCTTAGTCAATGCGCTACATTAAACAGCAACGAATGGAATCTTGTTAGTTCTTATAATGATATGCGCGCGTGCGGCTATTTCCGCTAGCGCTTAAAGACAAATATAGAGTTATCAATCAAATACAGCGTACTGACTCTAACGCTTATGACAAGGAAGATATATGACAGACAATAATCAGAACACCACTAATCAGGCGCATACCAGTACCGATAAAGCGCTTAGTATTATGACTACTATCGATGAGATGCAAGCGCAGTTCTCTAGATTGCAAGCATTGAGCCGTGCTCAACCAATAAATGATTGGGCGACGCGGGAGACTCAATTAGACAACTTAGAGATGATGCTTAGCGATAACCAACATAACCTTGCTCAAGCGATTAGCGCAGATTTTGGCTATCGCAGCGAGTCTGAAACCCAATTTGCGGAGCTTGTTCCCAGTTTTACGGGTATCAGCCATGCCAAAAAGCATGGCAAAAAATGGATGAAAACACGTCGCGCTTCTATTTCAGCATTATACATGCCAGCTCATAACGAGATTCAGCCGCAGCCGTTAGGTGTGGTTGGTATCATGGTGCCATGGAACTATCCATTGTTCTTAGCCGTCGGGCCAATCATCGATGCGCTCACAGCAGGCAATCGAATCATGGTTAAGATGAGTGAGTCAGCACCGCAGTTCGCGCAAGTGTTTGCAGATCTCATCGCTCATTACTTTTCGCCAGATATGGTTTGTGTTGTACTGGGTGAAGTAGAGATCGCTGCCGCTTTCAGTAAGCTGCCTTTCGATCATCTATTGTATACTGGTTCTACTGAAGTAGGCAAAAAGGTCATGGCTGCTGCTGCGCCTAATTTGACCCCGGTCACGTTGGAGCTTGGTGGTAAGTCACCCGTTATCGTATTGGACGGTGCCAATCTAGAAGCGGCTGTCAATCGCGTGATGATGGGTAAAACGCTGAATGCCGGTCAAACTTGTATTGCCCCTGACTATGTCCTAATCCAGCGCAAAGATCACGAAGCGTTCATTGGCTTAGCAAAAGAGTGGATGCAAAATCATTATCCGAACATCAGCGAGAACCCAGATTACTCGCGTATTATCAATGGTGAGCAGTTTAAGCGTATCAAAGGTTATCTAGATGGCGTCTCTAGCGAAAACATTCATAAGATAACTGACGCAGACTATGATATCGAAACGCGGTTGATGCCACCAGTTATTATCAGTGAGCCTGCACCCGATAGTGATGTGATGCAAAACGAGCTGTTTGCACCGATTCTGCCGTTAATGCACTATGATACGCTCGATGATGCGATCGATTTCGTCAATGCTCGTCCGCGTCCATTAGCGCTTTATGTGTTTGGGGAGCGTAACAGCGACATAGAAAAAGTTCGTGACAACACGGTATCAGGCGGCTTGGCTATTAATGAAGTTATCTTGCATGTGGTGCAGCACGACTTACCATTTGGTGGGGTTGGGCACTCAGGGACAGGCGCGTACCATGGCAAAGCTGGCTTTGAGCGTTTAAGTCACATGAAACCGGTCTTTGTCCAAAACAAGCTCAACGGTATGAATTTACTATTGCCACCATATGGTGGGTTATTTAACAAAGCCATGGCATTTATGATGAAGTAAGTGTGATGAGATTACCTGTTTAATAACGATAGCATCTACGCAAGTAGGTGCTATTTTTTTTGTCCAAAATTTTTTTTTGATGATTATAGTATTTATTTTTGCTGGCTTTATAATATTTTTTATACATAAAAGAAAAGCTGAACCTAGCCAATAGTTATTTATAATTATTCTTATATGTTGCTACATTTCTTAATATTACTAGACGTTAGTTATGGTAAGTTTATATTTCTAATGAGAAATAAAGATTGATTCTACATTCGCTATCAGCCAAGTGCTTCATAACTTGATATTGATACCTAACTTTGACATCGAAATAACTCATTTTAATAACGACATATAGGACATCCCATGCGCCAATGGATTGCGTTAAGTTTACTGTGTATGAGCGTATTGTTACTACCGGTCTCAGCGTCAGCCGCTTGCGCATCACCGATCAAATTTGGCGCGCTTACTTGGGAGAGTGGTCAGTTTACGACTGGGATACTCAAATATATTGCTGAGAGTGGTTACGACTGCACGATCGAAGAAGTACCTGGGGCAGGACCTGCACTCGAGACCGCATTGTCGCAAAACGATATCCAAATCATCGGCGAACAATGGATTGGGCGCTCACCGATTATGGAGCAGGCCATCAATGACAACAAAGTTGCGGTCATTGGCGATACGCTGCAGGGCGGTGCTACCCAAGGTTGGTACGTGCCGCAATACGTCATGGATGACAATCCGGGACTGCGCCGTTATCAGGATTTGCCTAAGTACGCAGAGCTATTCAAAGATCCAGAAGATCCTAGTAAATCACGGTTTATGAACTGTCCGTCAGGCTGGGCGTGTGAGATTTTTAACACCCGACTGCTCAAAAATACTGGCTTAGATGCTGTTTTTAATAATGCCCATCCGGGTACGGGTGCAGCACTCGATGCTGAGATTGCCTCCGCATTTGAACAAAAAAAACCGCTACTATTTTACTATTGGCAGCCAACGGGGCTCATCGCCAAATATGACTTTGCACCGCTAGCATTCCCTGCCCATAAGGATGAGTGTTGGCAAGACTTATTGCTGGCTGATGGCACCTTGGATTGTGTCTCTGGCTTTCCTGTGTCCCCGCTTAAAATTGCTGCATCGACGCCTTTTATCGATAATAATCCTGAATTGGCAAGCGCCTTTGAAAAAGTTCAGTTCACGCCGGACCAACTAAACAGTGCGATTTTAGAGATGAGTGAAAGCAAGCGCAGTGGTGATGAACAGGCGCTTGAGTTTTTACGTGCCAATCCAAACGTTTGGCAAGCGTGGCTACCCAAAGACGTCGCTGAAAATCTTGCTGCCAATTTAGGTATTAATTTAACGAACGATGGCACAGGCAATAGCAGTGTCAATACACCATTGAATGACGCCACCTCAAGTAACGCCTTCCTAGCACTAACCTCCAGCTTTCCGTCATGGTCCCTTGAGACGCCCCTTAATAAAGCCTTAGCGACTGTGGTTAGAGATTATGGTGATGTGTTTCGGAGTATCAGTAGCGTCACTTTGACCTATTTGTTGTTGCCTATTGAGCGCCTATTAACGGTAATTCCAGCATGGTTAATTATTGGTCTGGTGACCGTATTGGCATGGTTCGGGGTGCGCAAAGTATGGTTTGCCATTGCTTGCGGGGCAGGACTTTTTTTAATCGGCGCGTTTGGACTGTGGGGCGCTTTAATCGATACTTTAGCGTTATTGATCGTCTCCGTTTTGGTAACAGTGGTTATCGGGATTCCCATCGGTATTGCTATGTCGGGTAGCCGTCTGCTGCGAAAAATTGTCACGCCGATATTGGATGTGATGCAAACCATGCCAAGCTTTGTCTATTTAATCCCCGTGCTCATGTTATTCGGTATTGGTAAAGTGCCAGCATTATTTGCCACGATTATTTATGCCTTGCCACCGCTTATTCGTTTGACGACATTGGGAATCACGCAAGTCAATCACGAAATGATCGAAGCGGGGCGCTCGTTCGGTAGCACCCACTTTCAGCTACTCATTTGGATCAAATTACCACAAGCGTTGCCCAGTATTATGGCGGGGATCAATCAGGCAGTGATGATGTCGCTTGCCATGGTCGTACTGGCGTCTATGATTGGTGCGCCGGGTCTGGGAGAAGACGTCTTGCAATCTATTCAGACGCTCAATATCGGTCAAGGACTACAGGCGGGTACGGCAATTGTCATTGTCGCGATTATCATTGACCGTATTAGCCAAGCCTTTGGTCAAGGAAAACGCGCGCGGCAAAAAACCATTGAAGCTGGCAAACGTCCTATCGGTTAAACAATAATGAGAATAGCTATGAATCATATCCAGTTAGAGAATATCAGCAAAATTTATAATGCTAATGAGTCGCAAGCACAATCAGCGTTGAAACTACTAGCAGATGGTATGGATAGTATCGCTGTCAAAAAGCAGACTGGCTATTCAGTCGGGCTTTATGATGTTAATTTGGCGATTAAAGCGGGGGAGCTGCATTGCATCATGGGACTCTCAGGCTCAGGTAAATCGACCTTGATACGTCATCTTAACCGTTTAATTGATCCGACCAGCGGCAAGATATGGGTCGACACCACTATTAACTCTAAAACCCTGTCATCAAAAGCACAAGGCATAGCAAAAGAAAAGGCATCGACTGCTGCTGCACCAGTAACCGCTAATACAGACGGGATAAACAATACCAACTCAAGCGACTCTATTAATATTCTGGAATTGGATGATAAGGCGTTACAGCAATATCGTCAGAATACCGTCAGCATGGTGTTCCAGCATTTTGGCTTGATGCCGCATATGACAGTCATACAAAATGTGGCTTATGGCTTACGTGTCCGCAAGATGAGCGTGGAAGCACGTCATGAAGTCGCGCGTCATTGGCTTAACGAGGTAGGGCTACCCAATCTAGAGCACAGCTACCCTGATGAGCTGTCAGGTGGTATGCAGCAGCGCGTAGGGCTGGCGCGAGCCTTAGCGACTGACAATCCGATTTTGCTGATGGATGAAGCGTTCTCTGCACTTGATCCACTTATCCGCGCCCAACTACAGGATCAGCTGCTTGAGCTACAAGACCGTCTCAATAAGACCATTGTCTTTATTACTCATGATATCGATGAAGCGGTCAAAGTGGGTCAGCGTATTAGTATTTTAAATGGTGGTCGCTTGGTGCAAACGGGCACGCCTAGTGAATTAAGAGACAATCCTGCCGATGACTATGTCGCTCAATTTATGCGTGCTAAAGCCTAATAATGGATTTATTCACGTTGAGGTTGCTCTGAACGTCTTTGTTATACTTATTTTTATACCAAGCTAAGCAGCAGTTTTTATAGACGTTTTTGATTATCGTATGATTTTTGCTGCTAGGGGTAGTCACGCCTGCAAAAAACAACAAATATCGTTATACTGAACGGTCTTTTAAAGGCTCATGAGCATTTATTATTAGAAGCCCCAAGATATCTTTTAGTCAGTATCGCTTAGCTATTGGGCAATATAGATTTTTTACTTTTGCGTTTAAGGTTGTAACATGACGGTCACTTCTGCACCTATTATTACCTCGTTACTTGATAACGATTTGTACAAATTTACCATGCTACAAGCCATGTTACACCAGTTCCCGCAGACCCACGGTGTCTATCGATTTCGCTGCCGCAATAATAGTGAAGCGGTTTATCCACTAGCCGATATTAAAGAGTCGTTAGAGCAGCAATTAGATATGCTGTGTGAATTGCGCTTCTTAGAAGATGAATTGGATTATCTGCGTGGATTACGTTTTATCCGTTCTGATTTTGTGGATTATTTAGAGTTGTTTAAACTTAAGCGCCGTTTTATTACCGTCAGTACAGACAGCAAAGGGCGCTTGTTGATCGATATCGAAGGGCCAATGATTCAGGCGATGTTCTTTGAAGTATTCGTGCTGGCCATTGTCAACGAGCTTTATTTCAATGCCTTATCCAACCCTAGCGTGATAGAAGAGGGGCAAAGGCGCTTGGATGACAAGGTTGCGCTGTTGCATCAGTATGCAAAGCAACAACGTACAGATAAGCCACCTTTCATCGTTGCAGACTTTGGCACACGTCGACGCTTTAGCAAAAGCTGGCAAGCGCATGTGGTAGAAACCCTGCACAAAGCTGAGCCAAAAATTGTTAGCGGCACCTCTAACGTGTATTTGGCAAAGCAGCTTGGGATGACACCAATAGGGACGATGGCGCATGAGTTTATGCAAGCTTTTCAGGCATTAGATGTACGCTTGCGTGACTCACAAAAAGCAGCACTCGAATCTTGGGTGCATGAATATCGTGGGGATTTGGGTATTGCGTTGACCGATGTCGTTGGCATGGACGCATTCCTGCGTGATTTTGATCTGTATTTTGCCAAGCTTTTCGACGGTCTGCGCCATGACAGCGGCGATCCGTATGTTTGGGGTGATAAAGCCATCGCTCATTATCAAAAGCTAAAGATAGACCCTAAGACAAAGATTCTAACCTTTAGTGATGGCTTGACGCTTGAAAAGGCATGGGAGTTGCATCAATACTTCAAAGAGCGCATCAGAACCAGCTTTGGCATTGGCACCAATCTCACCAATGACATGGGCATCACCCCGATTAATATCGTACTTAAATTGGTTGAATGTAATGGACAACCTGTTGCTAAACTGTCTGATAGCCCAGGCAAAACCATGATCAATAATGATACGTATCTTGCCTATTTGCGCCAAGTCTTCGAAGTTGATGAACCCGAATAGAAATGGCTTAGCTGTCGCTATGCTCTGTTTTATCTTCTTCGGCAAAGGCTGCATCTAACGCTTGCTGTACCGCATTGATACGCGTCTCACAAACACGGTAAGCGGCAATCGACTCTTCCACCGTTGTCATCAAATTATCGATATCAGGCTCATCTTGTTGCTGCAATTCAGCCGCATTGGTTTTTAGAATATCGTAGGCCGCCTTAAAGGTTTTCGGGGCGGCTTTTTTACGTTTGCGAGTATGGGTTACCATAAGTATTTCCTAATTTTTAAAGTAGAAGTAAGTAGATGAGTAATCGTTAGATATTATTAGGTGGTTAACTGGGGATGTCTGAGGTTTTTGTCGTTTTTTTCTCAGTATTAACATCAACAATCTGAGCTTTAGCCTTGCCGTCTTTTAAGACGATATGAATAGTTTGCTCAGGAGAGAGTTGCGTACTGCTGGTCAATATCTGTTTGTCTTTATCATCAGTCAGCATCGCATAGCCTTGCTTGAGCACGCGAGACGGTCGGTGCAAAAGTACGATATCACGAAGATGGGCGCTATCACGTTGTGCTTGTATCACTTGCTGCTGAGCGCTCTGCATAATGGTTTTTTGATAGATACCACTGTAGTTATGGGCGCTGGCTAATTGCTGATATGCAAGGGTTTGCGTCTGTGTGTGTAACGCAGTTGTCAGTCTCGCCGTTTGCTTTACTTGCCGCTGCGCACTCTGCTGAATACTACGCCACGCATAGTCGCTGTCTTTTTGCAGCGCGGTTAGCTGACCGATGGTACGCGACTGCATTTGGCTCAATTGTCGCGCCGTTTGTTGCTCCGCGATATTGAGTTGACGCTGAGCGGCTTGTTTAATTTGTGTTTGATAATGCAAAGTCTGCGTGACCAGTTGCGCTAAATGGCTACTAATCGCCGCGATCACTTTGGATGGCGTGTCAAAGCTGCTGTGCGCCACTTCATCTAAAATCACTTTATCGCGCTCGTGACCAATACCAACCCAGACGGGGACAGGCTGTTCAGCGACCAATGCGGCAAGCTCGTAATCATTGAGGTAAGCCAAATCTCCCACCGCGCCGCCACCACGAATAATCACTAATAAGTCAGGCAGACGCTGATAAGTATCTTGGAATTGTTGCTGGGCACTGACGATGGCTTGGCGAATCTCGCTTGGGGCATGATTGCCTTGAAAGGTCGCGTGATGGTAGTGAAATTGACAAGCGCCTGTACTCGCTAAGCGATCCGCATCGGCTTGAAAATCACCTAAACCTGCGGCCTTTTCGGGAGCAATCACTAGGACATGCTCGATATCAAAGGGCACAGGTAACTGTTGATTAAGCTGCAATAAGCCTTCACCAGTCAAGCGATCGGCCATCTCCGCATATTGCCGTGCCAAATCCCCTAAGGTATAGCTAGGATCAATGTCTTCAATCGTAATAGAGAAGCCATATTGTGCGTGAAAACCTGCGGATACTTTGAGTAACACGGTCAAGTCGCGCTCAAGAGGCATGCCGGTTGCCCGCTCAAACTTTGCCAATACGCGTGCAGCTTTAAAGCGCCAGAGATTGCCACGGCAGCTGGCGACTACTTTGCCTTCCTCATCTTTTTCAGCCAACTCAAAGTAATAATGCCCGCCTTTGCTAGACAGATTACGAATTTCAGCCTTCACCCATACGCGGTGGTCAAAGGTTTGTTTGATGACCATCTCAACCGCTGATAAATAGTCACTCAAACGCAAGACCGTATCTTCTAAATGATCTTCCTGCTCAGCCAGTTCGGCTTCTAGCGTCGCTAAATCTTTGGCAGGCGCTAACACTTTTGCTGGTTTGGTATTTGAAAGATTGGGTTTGCGCATAATAGTAGACCAAGGGTTTTGAAAACAAAGATTCTAAAAACAAGGATTCTGAAAACTAAGAAACTGAATAGGGGGTGTAGAAGATTAAACAGGGTAGTTTACCTTAAAAGTGTAGCTACAAAAAGTAAAGCCAGTAAGTCAGCGATCAATATATTATTTTCATCGCTGACTTACTGGCCAAACCCTATTATATTTTACACCAAATACCGTTATTTTTATTGAGTACAAGGCAAAGCTAGGGCTACTCACGTGTTTATCAGCTTATTCAGTCAGCTTAAAAATTTAGTAGAATGCTTTAGCTTTGTCAGTTGATAATGGTTCTTTTATTGGCATCGGAAGTTGATCGTATACTCATAATCATCATCGCGTGACAAATTGGGTGAGCCAGTGCCAAAGATAGAACCAATAACCGCACTCGCTTGTCCGACCATACGACCCGTGCGCTCATCTAAAATACCATTATAAGCAACTTTGTCATCAACGATGATCACTTGTTTGCTGCGACAAGTATCCTTCGCGCTATCAAGCGCATTTTGCTGAGCTTTTACTTTGCTATCCGCTATCCCAGTAGTCTCGTAAATGGAATTGGCACGTTGAATGACTGGTGAGGAAGGCGTGCTCTGGCAAGCACTCAAAACAAGCGCAGTCGCCAAAGTAGCAGTGATGGTGGCAGTTTTATTAACAGTATTCATAAATTATTCCTCTTTTCTATAAATTAATCATAAAAACTAAAGACAAGTAGGGCAAGTATTTTGTTTATTAAAAGACAGACTAAATCTAACCTATTGCAGTCTGGGGTGTCTAGGCAGTTATTGTGTTCGGTATTGCGCTTGTATTACATGCTGCAATTTAGCCATTTTAAGACCACTAAATGTATCCATGTGCTAATTGATGACACGCCCTAAGTGTTCCAAGCTATTATTTATGATAAAACCATGTGCACCTGCCACAAACCTGAGGCGTACACAGCAAATCACTTGAAATAAAAATCATATCGAGGATAATTGAGGTATTCATTTTCAATTATTAAGTAATTTTATGCCATTAATTCCTGCTCCTGCTGGCGTGCTCGAAGTTGACGCGCTATGGCAACAAGACAATCCTAACGATCCGAATACCGACACGGTGGCGCTGCTTTGTCATCCCAACCCACTGTTTGATGGCACGATGAACAATAAAGTGGTCACCACAATGTACCGTTTTGCGCGTGATAATGGTATGCACGTGGTCCGTTTTAACTTTCGCGGTGTCGGTCAGTCGACTGGCGAGCATGATTATGCGGAAGGTGAGGTGGTGGATGCAATGACCGTGCTACAATGGATTGCAGAACAAACCAATGCACGTAAGTTATGGCTTGGCGGCTTTTCTTTTGGTGGTTACGTGATTGCGCGTGCGGCTGAGCAAGTCATAGAAGCACCGCATGTGTGGGGCTTGAGTGATTTTGAAGTTTCTAAAATCGCGCTGATTGCTCCCTCAGTAGAAAAAAACAATACCAGTGACTTAAGCTTGCCAGCTGACAAAACTTTTGAGATCTATGGTAATGCTGATACAGTCATTGACCCTGATAATATGCAGAAATTTGCAGAACGCTTAGGTCTAGCAGTCAGTGTCGTGGACGGTGCTGGACATTTTTTTCACGGTCGCTTGTCTGAGTTAAAAAAGCTGTTGCAACAGCATAGTTTTGATGAGCATTGAAGATCAAGTCACCTCATAAGTTTCACCACCTGAGATAGTATCAGTCCGTAGGAACAGCACTCTTTTATGCCGCTTCTTTGTTGAAAATAGGCGCTTAGAAATATTGCCCTACTGTTTCTAATGTCGAATTGCCTGAAAATAGTTAGTGTCATGGTCGAAGGATCAAACACGCCCTAATATTTACCTTTTTAAATGATGAGTCGTATTATGAGTTTATCTCCATTGCAACGTTACGAGCAAGCCGTCAGTACCGATGAGTTTACTCGAGATGAGCAGCAATATCAGGCCATGAGCTATCTTGATGAGCTACATCACCAGCTCACCAGTCGCGTGGAACAAAAAAAAGGCATTTTTAGTTTTTTAAAATCTAAGCCGGCTGCCCCAAAAGGTCTGTATATGTGGGGCGGTGTTGGACGTGGTAAGACATGGATGATGGACATGTTTTATGATTCTTTGACGATTGATCGCAAGATGCGCCTTCATTTCCATCATTTTATGCAGCGCGTTCATCGTGAGCTAAACGCCATACAAGGCGAAAGTAACCCACTAGAGAAAGTGGCTGACATCATTTATAAAGAAGCAGTCATTATCTGCTTTGATGAATTCTTTGTCTCTAACGTCTCTGATGCGATGATTTTGGGCGATCTCTTTACCATGCTATTCAATCGTGGTATTACATTGGTCGCTACCTCAAATATTGAGCCAGCAGGACTCTATAAAGACGGTTTACACCGCGATCGTTTTATGCCCGCGATCGCTGAAGTTGAGCACCATACCGCCGTGATGAATATTGACTCCGGTATCGATTATCGTTTGCGCGTGTTGCAGCAAGCAGAGCTGTATGAATCGCCCATGACCAAAGCCAACCACCATTGGTTGGCCAACCGTTTTGCCAGTTTATCTAATAATCAAAAAATCAGTAATGAGCCGATTACTATTAATGGTCGTCAAATTAAGATTAATGCTCGTACTGAAGATGTTTTATTTTGCGACTTCCGTCATTTATGTATGGAGCCACGTTCGGCTGCTGATTTTATTGAACTCGCGAAACAGTTTAGTACGGTCTTAGTCGATTCAGTACCATCATTGGATGATGACCTGCGTGATCCGACACGGCGTTTTGTTTATCTGGTCGATGAGTTTTACGATCGCCGCGTAAAATTACTGATTCGAGCAGAGCAATCAATTCTTGAGCTGTATCAAGGCGAAAAACTGGCGTTTGAGATTGAACGGACGCGTTCGCGCTTGCTTGAGATGCAATCAGAAGATTATTTAAAAATGGAGCACCGTGTCGAAAATGCAGATGCGGCTTGATGGTATGATCACTATTTAAAGTGAGAGGGTAAAGGCTGCTTGATGTTTCGTTTACGGTTTTACGATTGTCTAATCATATTTATAACGGGATAATCTGCTGACATAAACAGTAGCAGTCAATATCAATAATAAATAAGGGTGAATAATGAATAAGTCTGACGAAACTAATTCTACAAAAGACAATCAAGTAAAGAAAAATGAAAAAATATCGATTAAAGCACTAATGACTGAGAGTACGCCATTTACTAGCGACGAGCTGATTCACTGGATCAATTCAAGACGTAGCGTGGGTAACTTAGATCTTCCTGCACCAACGCGCGCTCAGATTGAAGAAGCGATTGGGTGTGCCGCGACCGCGCCTGACCACAAAAAACTGCGTCCATGGCGTTTTATCGTGACTGCGGGCGATGCTCGTCATGATTTAGGGCGTGCCCTTGTCGAAGCAGCAAAAGCAAAGGCGACAGAAGAGGGCGAGGTGCTCTCTGAGAAAACAGTGCAAAAAACGCAGACGATGCCGCTGCGTGCACCAGTTGTGATTACCGTGGTTACTCAAATGCAAGAACACAAAAAAGTACCGCATTTTGAGCAAATGTTAAGTGCAGGCGCTGCGGTTCAAAATCTTATTCTGGCTTTAAAAGCGCAAGGCTTTAGCACAGTATGGCGCACAGGCTTACTGTGTAACGAACCTGCTATAAAAGCATATTTTGGCGTAAGTGCAGATGATTATGTCACGGCTTTTGTTTATACTGGCACCAGCCCTAAAGACGAACCCACACGCAAAGCTATTGATATCGAGCCGCTGGTCCGCTTTGAGCCATAAACATATTTGAGTGCTACCGAGCTAAGATTGGTTACTTATTAAACATAACTGGTCTCAGTAGCTGTCCACTAAAGATATTATTAATAATAAGTCAGTCAATACGGATAAATGCATATGACAAGCGCTAATGACAGCAATACCAATGCCAACAAAGATACCAATGAAAATAGTAGCAACGAGAGTAATAAAACAGCTGACAAACAAAACAGTCTGTTGTCGGGTATCATTGGACGAGCTAGTAAATCTGGTATTGGCCGTAAGAAGCTAGATCCTAGTGCGGTAGAGTCTGCGGTGGCAAAAAACATGGCAGAGATTCATAATAATCCTACCAAGCTGCGTTTGGCATTTTTGGGCGGTGGTAGTTTTGGTACAGCGATGGCGAACCTAGCCGCGCGTAATGGTTGTGATACCACGCTGTGGGTTCGTAACAAGCGTACCGTCAAGGCGATGCAAAAAACGCAGATGAACAAGAAATACCTGCCCGGTCACAAGCTTGATGACCGCCTGAAGTACAGTCATGATCTAGCGTCAGCAGTCAAAGATACCGACATTATCTTTATTGCAGTGCCAGGCTTGGCTTTTCGTGAAACGCTGAAAAACATCGCTCCCTTTATCAGTGGGCAGTCTATTGTGTCGCTAACGAAAGGCATGGAAAAAGACACTTTTGCCATGATGAGTGATATTATCAAAGAGGTGTTGCCTGAAGTGAATTTTGGCGTTATGTCAGGGCCCAATCTTGCTATAGAAATTATGAAAAATATGCCGTCTGCTACAGTGATTGCGAGTGAGTCTGAACCACTACGTCATGCTGTACAAGCAGCACTGCATAGTGCCTTCTTTAGAGTGTTCGCCAGCGATGATATTCGCGGTGTTGAGCTGGGCGGGGCGCTCAAAAACATCTATGCTATTGCGATGGGTATGGCTGCTGCCTACGAAGTAGGTGAGAACACCAAAGCCATGATATTAACTCGCGCGCTGGCAGAGATGAGTCGTTTTGGTGTCGAAGCCGGTGCCAATCCACTGACGTTTTTAGGGTTATCAGGTGTTGGTGACTTATACGCAACCTGTAGCTCAGAATTAAGCCGTAACTACCGCATCGGTAATATGCTTGGTCGTGGCATGAGTATTGATGCCGCCGTCAAAAAGCTGGGTCAGACTGCTGAAGGCGTTAATACTATCCAGCAAGTCCACGAAAAAGCGACCAAAGACGGTATTTATATGCCGATTACCCATGCGCTTTATGCAGTTATTTATGAAGATAAAGCCGCATTAGGTGTGGCGCTTCATTTGATGGAAGCGGGATTTCGTAGTGACGTCGAGTTCGTGATGGCTCACGACCATAGCAATGCTGCCCTTACTGCGCAAATGAAAGCTGCCAATAGTACTTCTAAAAACGAGAGTAGCGGTAAAGACAGCGACTCTAAGTAAAATGATTGCTAGAAATGTGTATTGCTGAAAATGTGTAAGGTCAGGCAGTGGCAAAGCAGGTTATAGAAAGGCAACTGATAAAAAGGCAAGCTATAGACAAGGAAAGTTATGAAAATTATACTAGTGCGTCACGGTCAAGCAGAAGACGAAACGCGTCCAGATAGCGCTCGTCAGCTGACCAATTTTGGGCAGCAGCAAGCCGCGCAAACTGCAGAATATATCACGACCAATTATAAGCCCGATCGTTTTATCGTGAGTCCTTATGATAGGGCGCAGCAAACGTTAGCAGAGCTGCAAGCGCGTGTGCCTACAATACCAGCGACAGTACAAGATAATATTACACCTTCTGACGATGCCCATAGTGCGTTGACCGATATAGCAAAGATTGAGGCGCAGTGTCTCGTGGTGGTGTGTCATATGTCTATCGTCGCCAATCTCGCTGGCTTACTAACGGGTGATTATCCGGAGTCGTTTTCTTTGGCAGAAGCACGAGTGTTTGAGATGGATTTCATCATGTCTGGAATGGCAACTGAGGTCGATCGTTTTGTACCTGAGCAACCGTATTGATATCACTTTTCAATCGACTATTTGGTATTAGGGCGTGTCCTCAATTCAAGCGATTTTATCTAAATGGGCTAAAAATGGCTAAATTTTGCCAAATATCGTCAAATAGCTGATTAATATCTCGATATTATTTGCGATATTTTCCTCATTTGACTGCAATTTATCTCATTTTTATGACCATTTTTAAAATGAGGACACGCCCTAGTGATATTATTCATCATGACCTTGTTTAAAAATATTGAGATGTTTTAAACATAAACATGGTCATGGGCGCTTACAGAACGTATAAGTTTGTTATTTTACGGCTTTGATAATTAAGGACACACTTAGTGTTACATGTTTGGTTAAGAGCGCAGCACAGTCCGCTAGCTGTCTGGCATGAAGACGTACAACAATGGCAGTCAGTTGCTGGCTGGCAACAGTTGCATGATATTTATAGCAGCTATAAATCCAATAGCCATAAAACAGTCTGTTTGTACTTTCCGTCAAGCCACGTATTACAAGTGGATACCGAGCTTAATGGTGCTCAGCTAAAGCAATTGGGTAATACCGGTAAGCAGTATCTATTTGAAGAGACGTCCTTAACCCCTGTTGAGCAATTGGCAATACGGCAAACCAGTCTTGCTGATAGCCAGTATTTATATGCGCTCGCGCAGAGTGATATTGAGGCATGGCAGCAAAGTGCCAAACTTGTCGGTATGAGTATCGCGGCATTACTGCCTGACTTTTTATTATTACCAGTGCCAGAAGAAGGCGCGGGGCAGCAAATCACTCTATATCAAGATGACCAGACAATGCTGCTACGCCAATCATTATATCAAGGGATGGCGGTCAGCTATTTACCGTTGATTTTTGAGCGCTTTCCGCAGTTGAGTGAAGTGATGGTGGTGCCAAGCATTGAAGCTTTTGATAATACAAATTTTTCAGACCTTGATGCTACAAGATCTGATCCTAGTATCGATTTGCAAAACCCAGTAACGACCACCGATTTTTCGGCACAAACAGCCGCGCTTATCGCAGATCATCAGCTGCTATTGAGTATGTTAACCAGTACGCCAAAGCCGATTGATAGCCCTGAACGTCATGCGCTTAATTTCTTTATCAAATCAACCGATTCGCAATTATCGCCTTACCTACGTGTAGCAATGATGGTAGCGTTGTCAGCCCTAGTGCTGCAAATAGCGACAGATGGGGTGCAGTTTTATCAATATAATCAAGCGACTGCGGCAACAAAAACAGCGATTACTAATCAATATCAGTCTTGGTTTCCTGATGAACGTCTAAACCCCCGAACCAATTTAACCACGCAAATGGCGCCAAAACTGAGTACCAATGGTCAAGCATCCCCACATATAGCCGTGCTATCACGCATATCACCACTGATTAAGCAATCCTCCTTAAAGGCACAGTCTCTGGTTATGCAACCGTCCGCGCTCAGTTTTACCTTGATTGCGCCTGACCGAGATAGCCTTGATAAATTTGCCAATACCCTGTTCACCCAAGGATTAACAGCCAAGTTAGAACGGGTAAATAGTAATGAGCAAGGGCAGTTTAGTGGGCAAATTACTGTGAGTATAAATGAAGAAGGTACTACGCCAGAAAGCATTGGTGCAGATAAGGTAGCAGCATCTTAAGCTCGCTGAGAACTTCAACTTCTCATGACTGATATATTTTTGATGACAATAAGCATTATAGTAGTCACTTGATCGCAAACTATTGGCAATAAAGGTTAGAGAATGAAACGATTACAGCGCCGTGCCAAACGTAGCACCACCGCACCTAAAGCAAGCGCTTTTTCAGAGCGGGTGAATAGTTATCAAAATGTCCTATCATCACGCTGGCAGGCATTGTCTCCACGCGATCAATTAGCATTGGCCATATTGTCTGCTTTTCTGCTGTTATTTGTGGGTGGCTACGGCGGTTATACGGTTCATCAAGCTGCAAGCGATAGCAAAAGTGAGTATCAAGAGCAGGTTGCTGACTATTTTTGGCTGCGCGCGCAAGCGGGTAATATTGATAGTAATACGGTCAATACTGTAGATGGGGCAGCCGCTATGCCACCTGCCAGTACTGTCAGCGCGCTGTTAAATACTTCGGGTATTACAGATGCGCAAGTAGTCGCGGCTGGCGATGCAATTCAACTGAGCTTTACCAATGCCAGTCAGGCGGTTGTGAGTGCGGCACTTGGTAAACTCAAACAGCAAGGTTGGCAATTTACTCAACTCTCGATGCAACAGGACGTGACCACCAAAGCCATTGAGGTGCAAGCGACTGTCACTTCTTAAAATCGTAGTCAATTCTATGTAAATCAGACTTCTTTATATCCAAATTATATTGAACCGATGATACGCTTAGGATTTTCTGCATAAGAAAAGTCACAGCGTAAACCGTGTTTTATTAACATTACTTTCACCCACTGTTACTGCTTCATATTTTGAATTGAACTTCATTGAAAAATATCCTATCCGACACAATTAAAGTTTTGTGGCACGCTTTAGTGATAGGCGTTTTCTATAAAGTATTTCTATAAAATGTTTTTCTGAGCTTGAATGGATAAGCATCTGCGTCAACAGACTAATGTGAAAATTAAGACGTCTGATTATAATATGACCTGTTAAGGATCAAGACACATGATAAACGATAATATAAGCGGCAACATTAGTGACAGTAAACGCCGTTCTTTGACCACTTATAATCACATCACCTATCTATTGTATGTGATCAGTTATTTTACGGCTGGTCTATTGTGGATTGTGCCGATTATCATGAATTATGCTAAGCGCCACGATGCGGACGGCTCATGGCTCGCCACGCATTTTGATTGGCAAATTAAGACATTTTGGTACAGTATCGTCTGGTTTATCATAGGCATTCTTATCATCACGTTTGCTTTAGGCGGTTTTGGTGTCAGCATGCTTGCTGATAGCAGCAATATAGCCATCGGTTCATTTTTATTGGTCAGTGTTGGTTTTATTATTATGGGACTGACCTTTATTTGGCATCTTTATCGTATTATACGAGGTTGGATTGCCTTAACAGATGGGCGACCTGTGCCATAATATGGGCAATCTCATATCAGTTTGATACGGTGTTTAGCAGCGCTTATTGACTTTTTGGAATAGAAATTTGCTGTATGAAACTTTGGTCTTATTTCTGTTAAGCTGATATAATCGCTGCGCTTAACCTCTTTCGTTTTTCTCATTCATCATTGCTTTTCGAGCAGGGTCTGTCGTTACTATGTCTTATGCCTTACTTCGCCCTTTTTTATTTAAGATGGATCCTGAACACGCCCATGAGATGACTTTATCTTTATTAGATAAAGCTCATAAAGCGCGTGCTTTAGGTTTGGTATATGGTCAGTCGATGCAACCCACAGACTGTATGGGATTACAATTCGATAATCCAGTCGGTCTTGCAGCAGGGTTGGATAAAAACGGCGATTATATCGACGCACTGTCCGAGCTTGGCTTTGGCTTTATAGAAGTGGGCACGGTCACGCCAAAGCCGCAGATTGGCAATGATAAGCCACGACTATTTAGAATCAAGCAAGCCGATGCTATTATCAATCGTATGGGTTTTAACAATCAGGGCGTTGATTATCTGATTGAAAACGTCAAGCGCTGCAAATACAAAGGTAATATCGGCATCAATATCGGTAAAAATGCCAGTACGCCAGTGGAACAAGCCGCTGATGATTACGTCTATTGCTTAGAGCGAGTTTATCCACACGCTTCCTATATTACTGTCAATATCTCATCGCCAAATACCAAAAACTTACGTGATTTGCAGAGTGGTGAAGCGTTGACTCAGCTACTTGATACGATTAAAAATCGTCATAATCAATTGGCAACAGAGTATGGCTTTTATGTGCCATTGGTCTTAAAAGTAGCCCCTGATTTAGAGCCGCTACAAGTGGATTATATTGCACAGCAGTTGTTAGATTTTGAGATTGATGGTTTGATAGCTACCAATACTACATTGAGCCGCGTCGGTGTCGAAGACTTGCAAGATGGTGACCAAGCCGGTGGCCTATCTGGTCGTCCAGTGAGCCACATTAGCACCCAAATTTTACAACAATTCTCTGATCAGCTGGATGGTAAAGTGGCTTTGATTGGCGTGGGTGGTATTGATAGCGGTGCCAAAGCGGTTAAAAAGATTGAAGCAGGTGCCGATATGGTACAGCTTTATACTGGGCTGATTTATCGAGGTCCTGGGCTGGTACAGTCGTGCCTTCAAGCGATTGGTGGCTATTACGATGCCATGGAAGGTTAGACAACCACTAAAAATGAGGCGTTATATATGAGTGGTCTAGACATCGTGATTGCTATTGTGGTCTTGATTGGCTTATGGCGTGGCTTTCAGGTAGGACTCATTAAGACGGCAGTAGGTCTGGTAGGCTGGTTTATTGCTCTCATTGCTGCCACGCGCTTAGCAGGCTCAGTTGCTCCGCAGTTATCAGGTGTTGTACAAGCTCCTGTCTTACAAATGGCAATGGCCTTTTTAATCGTTGTGATTGTTATATTAGCGATTATGCATCTAGTGGCTTTTGTATTCTCAGGCATGCTAAAAACCTTGCGTTTGGGCGTAGTGGACAAAATGGCAGGTGGTGTCCTTGGGGCAGCCAAAAATGTATTGATGGTGTTGGTTGTTCTTAGTGTTAGCGCACCACTATTGGTACAAATGCCGCAATGGCAAACCTCGGTGCTCGCGCCTGAACTACTGCCTTATGCACCGATGGGCAAAGCTTTGGTCTCAGATGTGCTCGGTATGGCTTGGGATCAAGTCAACCAGTCTTAATGCTTAGAACTTGCCTTGGACTTATTCTTTGTTCCTAAGGCCTGCGTTTCTAACATGCCAAACTTACATATATTTTGATATTACCAATTAAAATTTCAAAGACTGTCATTTTAAAGCTTGTGTTTTTAAAGCATTATTTTTTAAACAATGCGATGCCAAAAATCATGACTGAGTCTTTGTAATTCATCCTTGATAAAAAGTTATTTGACAGCATTTAGGGTTCATAAATTTCGATTTATGAATGATTGATGACTTTGCCGACTATACATCAGCAAGGAAGTTATCATCAATATTTTAAGCTTAAGCAACATCATCAGGTCAGCGGCAAGGGTTAGATAGTTGTTTTTTATAAAACACTGTCAAGATTATGTCGTTATTGTTTTACTAATGTGTGGTTCAAAATAGGATATAACTATGTGTGGAGTCATTGGAGTTGCAGCTCATGAGCCAGTTAATCAGATTCTTTATGATGGCTTAACAATGCTACAGCATCGTGGGCAAGACGCGGCAGGTATCGTGACTTTGCAAGATGGTCGGCTTTATTTGCGTAAAGAAAACGGCATGGTACGTGACGTTTTTATGAATCGCCACATGATGAAGCTGGTTGGTAAATTTGGTATCGGTCATGTGCGCTATCCGACGGCAGGCAGCTCAAGCAGTGCAGAAGCTCAGCCGTTTTATGTCAACTCACCCTATGGTATTACGCTGGCACATAATGGTAATTTAACCAATGCTGAAAGCTTGGCTAAAGCCTTGTACAAAGAAGACCGTCGTCATCTGAATACAGACTCAGATTCAGAAGTATTGTTAAACGTACTTGCGCATGAGATGCAGAATTTGGGCAAAACACACCCAACGGCTGATGATATTTTTGAAGCGGTAAAAGCGGTCTACAGCCGCTGCGAAGGCGCTTATGGTGTCGTTGCCTTGATTACTGGTCATGGCTTGCTTGCTTTTCGTGATCCAAACGGTATTCGTCCGCTCATCTTTGGTGAGCGTTTGGCAGCCAATGGCGGCACAGAATATATGGTTGCCTCAGAATCAGTTGCATTGACTGGCTCTGGCTTTACCATCATTCGTGATGTTAGACCTGGTGAAGCCATTTTTATTGATTTAGACCATCAGCTGCATACGTATCAGTGCGTTGAGCAGCAAGAGTATACGCCTTGTATTTTTGAATACGTCTATTTTGCTCGTCCAGATTCTATTATGGACAATATCTCAGTCTATAAATCGCGTCTGCGTATGGGTGAGAAGCTTGGTGATAAAATTCTTGCAGAATGGGGTGAAGATCACGACATCGATGTGGTCATTCCTATTCCGGATACTTCGCGTACCTCAGCGATGGAGCTGGCGCTTAAGATGAATATCAAGTACCGTGAAGGGTTTATGAAAAACCGTTATATCGGTCGTACCTTTATTATGCCAGGCCAGCAGCAACGCAAAAAATCAGTACGTCAAAAACTTAGCGCTGTACCGTTAGAATTTAAAGGTAAAAACGTTTTACTGGTCGATGATTCAATCGTTCGCGGCACTACTTGCCATGAAATCATCCAAATGGCGCGTGATGCAGGTGCACGTAAAGTATTCTTTGCCAGTGCAGCGCCACCCGTAAAATATCCAAACGTGTATGGCATCGATATGCCAGTGCGCAGCGAGCTTATTGCTTCAGGGCATAGCGTTGAAGAAGTGCGTAAAATCATTGGTGCTGATCGCTTGATTTTCCAAGACTTAGACGATTTGATCGAAGCGGTAAAAGACACCAAACACAGCAAAGTCGAAGGGTTTGACTGTGCGGTATTTAATGGTTGCTATATTACTGGGCAAATCAATGAAGCCTATCTTGAGCATCTGCAAGAGCAGCGCAGTGATACCGCTAAGACTGGCAAAAAAGGCGTACAAATAGTGGCTGATACACCCGTAGATATGATGGGTGTAGAAGAGCTTTAAGCCTCTAAATACTTAAATTTCTGTATATAAAAAGGCTGGATTCTTGATAGAATCCAGCCTTTTTTATTGCTTAAAATAAGAGATATTCTTTGAAAAACCGCTATTTATGGTAAGAGGTGATCTTGGGAATATATATAGCGCTTTATTGGTAGGATTACCACATTAAATCATCTGGAATCACATAGGCGGCATAAGGATCGTCATCCGCTAACGCATTGTCTGAGGTATCGTTAGACACCACCATAAAGCCTTCCAATTTTGTATCTATACGATCGGCTAAAGGGCGAGGAAGCAGGGCATAGCTTTCTTCCAAGCGTGCAATGACCACATGACCCGCCACAATTTGATCATATAATTTTTGCGTAATAGAGATTTTTTTGACTTTAGCATGATCAACGAATTGATAATTGACCTCACCCTGTGTATCGGTGATTTGATGCTGTCTAATCATTTGGACGATATTGGCCTTTAGCATTTTCTCTTCTAAAAGCTGCTGTTTTTCTTGATTGAGCTTCTGATCCTTCTCCAGCTTTTTCGCTTGGGCTGCTGCCAACGCTTTTTTAGCTTCCACATTGGACACATCACCAGTGCGCTTTGCATGTTCAGATTGCTTACTTATCTTTTTGGCTTTTTTGCTATCAACCAATCCCGCTTTTAAAAGTTGAGCTTGTAGGGCATTCTTGGCCATAATTTTATTACCTAGATGATAAAAATAAAAACTAAATAGTAGCAAATTTTGCGGCAGTGTGCCGTTAATTCATTGCAGACAGTAAAAGTGCGCATTGCTGTATGAAACATAACATAGTCGATACTAAGTAAAATAGGTACACGACATTATGATGCGTGACTGGCACAAATTTTTCTTGCTTACTGTGTCTACGCAGGCAGAAGCTGCAAAAAATTTATACCAGTCACGCTGTCTCTTTTTTATATTGACCTGACTATAAGTAGTTATTAGTGACTAAGTCAGTTGGGTAAACAACCAAAGCAAACCATTAATCGCAGCAATGCCGACAACCATGCTGACCAATAATTGACGGCTCAAATGATAGACCAATAATACCAGAAGTAAAGCGCCGATTTGTGCCATTAGTAAATGCAGCTCTGCACTTTGCAGGCCAGTGCGCGCTGATAAATCTTGGTAAGAGAGGCTGGTCAAAACAAGCAGTATCATCACGGATAACGGCAAGCTTTCATTTAGGCGATGTAACCATGGCGTATCCAGCAGATTTTTGGGTATCAAGGCGGGAAGGGCACGAGTGATAAAAGTGACAGCAGCCATGGCAAAGGTAGCAAAAATTAGATAACTACTGGTCATGACTTCCTCCTGTTAGGCTGCGTTTGGTCCAAAACCCGCGTGCCAAAATCATCAGCATACAAATGCTAATCGCAACCAATAACAGCCAATTGCTAGTAAATAAGGAGGCAACGGCTAAAGCAATTACGGCAATACCGATTGGAAAATAGCGCTTGATACTCTGAAATTGCTCATAAGCTAAAATGACAAATAGACATACTAAGGCAAAATCCAAATGTGGTATCAAGTCACTGAGCGTGCTACCTATCATCACACCAAGCGTACTCGCTAGCACCCACCAGCTTTGATTAAACAAACTAATAGGTAGGATCAGGGCTTGTCTCGATTCATTGGGTAAACTGGTCATGACCGAAAAAGTCTCATCAGTCAGGGCAAATAAGCAGTATGTTTTGGCCAATTTTTGTTTCGGTAAGTACTGTAGCAATGGCATGCCATAAAATACGTGACGCAAGTTAATAGCGGCAATATTTGTCGCAATATTACCAATCGGTAGACCGGCACTTAGCATGGGCAAACAGGCGTATTGCGCCGCGCCAGCATACAAGACAATACTGAGCATAATCGTCGCCCACACAGGGATGCCAGCAACTTGCGCCAGCACACCAAAGGCGATGCCCGCAGGCAGATAGCCCATCGCGACTGGCAGGCTCTTCTTAAAGCCTTCTGTCCAATCATAGTGAGCCGCTTGTTGATGATTTAGTTCATTTGAATGAGTAGTCACATGACATCCTGATTTTTCTGACTGTATTTTTATAATTGATGGTCGGTCTTTATTTGATAAGACTAAGAAAGTCCTATTTTTTAGGTAAATAAATCTTTAGGCAGTCGACGCTAAACATTGGGCTGTAATTTTTCATAGCTACCGGTTCGATATGCACGGTATAAAAATCCGCTAAGAATAATAAGTCTTAGCAGCAACAAACACCAGACGCTAAGCCAGATACCAGTCATATCCCACTGCTGATAGAGTAGCCAACTCAGTGGGAAAAAGACCACTGCCAATATAAGGGCGGCGTTACGAATGACATTACCCGCCGTTAAGCCAAAGAATATGCCGTCTAACCAATAAGCGCCAACGCCGACCAGCGGTAATAGCACTGCATAAAGATGGTAGTCATAGGCAAGGGCAAAGACTGGTTCAATATTGGTCATAAGCTGCAAATAAGTTGGCATGGCAAGCCACCATAGGGCACTTAGCATGATGGCAAGCCCATAGCTGACTACGCCAGTACGTTTGACGATAATACGAAACCGTGGCCAATCAAGTCGTCCTGATGCTTGACCGCTCAAGGTCTCAGCGGATACTGCTACGCCATCAAGGGCGAAGGCTGAAATGCTCAATACTTGCAATAAAATAGCATTAGCAGCCAAAATTACATCACCACTTTGCGCAGATAGACGAGTGATCCAAGCAAAGCTTAACGTTAAAATCAACGTGCGGATAAAGATATCTTTATTAAGCGAAAATAGCCTAAGCATTTTTTCTTTCGCAAAATGCTTAGGATCAGCTGTAAACAGCGCCGTCCAAGATATCTGCAGATGTTGACGGCTCAACCATAAGGCCAGTAACACGCCAGACCAAAAGGCAATAGTAGTACCTAGCGCCACACCGACCAACCCCATTTGTAGTCCGTAGACAAAGAATAGAGTGAGAATGATATTAAGTAATGCGATAAAGCATTGTTGGTAGAGCATGTAACGTGTCTTACCTTGACCCGCAAACCAGCCGATAAATGCAAAATTCATTAGCTCAGCGATGACGCCCCAAAAACGTACGTCCAAATAAGTTTTGGCAGCAAGGCCACTGTTAGGGTTGGCAGATAAGACTCTTAAGCCAAAATCAATCAACCATGGCTTTGCCAGCAGTAATAGTGTGCCGATGATGAATGCTAATAATAAAGCACGTTGCAAAATAGACAGCAGTGGTGAAGCAAGCAGACTTGACTGTTTTGTCGTCGTGTTTTTAGCACTATCAGCATGGCTGACTGATTGTCCCAACGCTTGAGCTGATAGTCCAGATGAAGCGTACTGTAAGAAGTTAAAACTGACGAGTAATAAAGACAATAACTGTATGGCCAACCCCATACCAGCAAGCTTAGCGGTGTCATTCATGTTACCGACAATGGCAGTATCAATTACGCTCTGAAGTGGCATTGCCAAATTGGCCAACAATACCGGTAATGCGATGGCGATAATACGCCTATAACGAGTATCAATCGGTGGTATGGATCGTGATGGCGTAACAGTTGGCATTGGTGGCTCGTTTATACTTAATGGCTATGGTTGTAGCAGTATATAAAGATAAAAGCACCCAACACTCAATTAGTTATGAGTCAGGTGCTTTTATTTGTAGCTCACTTCCGTACAGTGAAAAACGGATTATGAGCTTGTTTGAATACTCTTTTATTTAAAGGTTAACTTAGGGTCTATTGAATATTCAAATATTAGAACTGCTGATCGCTAAAATCGCATCAAACGTTTTATCAAATCAGGCGTAAACCGACGATAGTGTCGAGACCTTAGCTAGGTTTACAACAACGTTTGGGGTGATTTTAGCATCAGCCTTTCAGGGCAAAGCTATTTTTTGCCAATACATGGCGAAATTGTCTAACCTAGAACGACTAGGCGTCAAAAATTTCACTGCGTATTGTCTAAAAAATAGCCACTGCCAGTTCCACATTTGAATACTCAACGGACTCTAACTAAGTTGCTTTAAATATTGTCTTGTTCAAACATTTTTGGGTCATTAAAAGTGACGATTTCTTCTTCAAATTCAGGCTTAACCTTGACCACGAAATCATCACGAGATAGCCCCATACGTAGTGGAATCGAGCTTGCGATATACGTTGACGAATAAGTACCAGCCAGCAAACCAATGAATAGCGCAACCGAGAACCAATAGAGACCATCACCGCCCAAGAACAGCATGGCTAAAACAACCAGTAACACAGTTGAGATAGTCATGATGGTACGGCGTAACGTTTCTGTTAATGACAAATCAATCGTTTGACGAGGTGTAATACCACGGACGCGGCGGAAGTTTTCACGAATACGGTCATAGACAACGATTGTATCGTTCAATGAATAACCGATCAAGGCTAAGATAGCCGCCAAAACAGTTAAGTCAAACGGAAAGCCAAATAGGGCAAAGACACCAATGGTCACGATAGCGTCGTGGAAGAGGGAAAGCACCGCACCCAGAGACAGCTTGAACTGGAAACGTAGCGCGACATAACCAAGCATACAGACCAAGGCTAAAACCAGTGACATAACAGAGTTTAAGTAGACTTCATTACCTACTTGGCTACCAATGATATTCACATTACTGATTTCAACCGTGTTATTAGGCAATGCTAACGCGGCACTAAGACTGGCATTGAGTCCGTCAATATTGTCAGACTGAGGTGGCAAACGTACCAGTAACTCTTGACGTGTGCCAAGATATTGTACGACAGCATCATCAAAGCCATTATCAGCCAAGGCTTTGACCACTTCTACTTGCTCAGCAGGCTGCTCATAACGTACATCTGCTGAAACACCACCGGTAAAGTCTAGACCTAGATTTAGACCATTAACGGCAATCGCGATAATACTACCAATCACCATGAGTAACGATAAAATAGCCATCGGCTTTTCTATCTTCATAAAGGGAATGATACGTTGATTACCAACGGCTTTGATACCGCCTTCAGCTTGTGCAGCAGCATCCTCAGCGGCATCACTCATCAATTGAGTCTGGTCGACAGGCGTACTTGTCTGTGTTGTCAATTCTTGAGCATTTTGACCGCCACGACGCGTTTTGCTTTTGTCTGATTTCGCCGTCGTAGGATTGTTGGTTTTAGTATTACTACCTTTACCATCACGACGCGGTTTGTTACGGCGGCGCGTACTGTTACTGTTTGAATCGCCGTTTGAGCCATTTCGATCTGGATTATTTTGCTGTTCTAGAGGATTATTCTTATCGATCGCCATATGTTTCTCCTAACCGATGCTCAGACGTTTGATAGATTTACGTTTACCGTAAGCAATTTGTACCAGCGCACGCGTTACCAAAATCGCGGTAAATAGCGAGCTGACAATACCAATCGCTAAGGTGATCGCAAAGCCTTTAATCGGACCTGTACCAATCGCAAATAATATAAAGGCGACCAATAAGGTAGTGATGTTGGCATCGAAGATACTACTAAAGGCGCGATCAAAACCCGCCACAATGGCAGATTTTGGCCGGACGCCATTTGCCAGCTCCTCACGTATCCGCTCAAAAATCAGCACGTTGGCATCGACCGCCATACCGATGGTTAAGACGATACCGGCAATACCGGGTAGGGTCAGTGATGAGCCTAAAATTGACATAATAGCGATGATGATAATGACGTTAATTGCTAGTGCCACGTTGGCAATAACCCCAAACAGACGATAGAAAATAATCATGAACGCAAAGACTAACAAGTAACCAACTTGCGTAGAGAAGAGACCTTTATCGATATTTTCTTGACCCAGCGAAGGACCAATGGTGCGTTCTTCTACAAAGTACATCGGTGCGGCTAATGCGCCTGAACGTAGGAGTAGTGCAAGTTCTGCTGCTTCTGCACTACTATCAAGACCAGTAATGCGGAAAGAGGAGCCTAGTACGGCTTGGATATTGGCGCGATTGATGACTTTGGTTTCAGCATAAGGCGTACGTACTTCGACCGTTTCGCCAGTCGCTGGGTCTTCTTCGTAAGTGATTCTTTGCTTATTTTCAATGAATAAGACGGCCATTTGCTTGCCAACAGCAGTACGTGTGGCGTTTTGCATCAGCTTACCGCCAGCACTATCCAGCGTAATACTTACTTCAGGTGAGCCGCTCTCATCAATACCCGTCTGTGCGTTAGTGACTTTATCACCTGTGACGATAGATTGACGCTCTAGCAATACCGGTGGACCATCAAGCGTCTCAAACGGGAATGCTTCGGTACCAGCAGGAGGAATGCCACCCGTGTAGTTTTCACTGTCCTCAGCCACCATACGGAACTCAAGGTTCGCTGTGCGTCCAAGGACTCGTTTTGCTTCCGCGGTATCTTGTACACCAGGTAATTCAACGACGATACGACTCGCGCCTTGTGATTGTACCAAGGCCTCCGTGACGCCAAGTTCAGCAATACGATTGCGTAGGGTTGTTAAGTTTTGATTAACCGCATAGCTATTGATTTCGTCTAGCGTTGCATCGTTGTACACCAAAATCAGGGCAGGGCCTTGGTCATCAATAGAAGACTGTAAACTAAAAGTATTGCTCATCGAGCCTTGCAAGACATTTTGTGCACGATTACGGGTGTCTGTATCGGCGAAATGTAGCACGATGCCTTGGTTTTCAGTTTTGATGCCTTTGATCGCAATACGTTCAGCCCGCAGATCATGGCGTACATCACGGCTGGCACTGGTCAGGCGTTGATCGAGAGCCTTATCCATGTCAACTTCTAGCACAAAACGCACACCACCACGTAAATCAAGACCGAGCTTCATCGGTCTAGCACCGATATCACGTAGCCATTGCGGGGTTGTCTGCGCTAAGTTGAGCGCGACCACATAGTCCTCGCCCAAGTTCTGACGCAGTACTTCCTGTGCTTTGAGCTGATCGACCGGGTTATCAAGACGTACCAGCGCGCTGTTGCCCTCAAAGGTGCCGTCATGATTGTTCAAACCAGCGTCTTCGAGTAAGCTTTGAGACTGGGTCAAGATACCATCAGACAGCTGCGTACCTGCTGCTGCACTAGTAATCTGTACCGCAGGTTCATCAGGATAGAGGTTAGGAGCAGCATACAGACCGGCAATGATTAGCACGACGGTAATAAGTAAGTATTTCCAAGCGGGATATTGCATAATCACTTCTTTAAGTTGATAAACTATTGGCGACGCAGGCCACAAGTTAGCATATGGGAAGTTAGTGAGAGCAATGGTTGAGTGCTTATTTAGCAGCCGTCATGATGCACCATTGCGATCATCCGCGATGATAATAAAACGTAAAAAGGTAAAGCGAAAAGTGACCGTAAATCAGATACGGTCACTTTTATAGCGGTTGCTTTTATAGCTATGACAACTATTCATTAATTATTATCAAAGCCATTGACAATAATTAGACGCTTTCGATAGTGCCAGCTGGCAATACTGAAATAACAGAAGCACGCTGTACTTTGATATCTGTATTATTGTTTAAGCTAACGACTGCATAATCGCCTTCTAATGCTTTGATACGACCCATTAGTCCACCAGCAAAGATGATTTCACTACCGACTGTCAACGCATTGACCATAGCACGATGTTCTTTCGTGCGCTTAGATTGAGGACGGATCACTAAGAAGTAAAAAATTGCAAAAAAAGCAACAGGTAATAAGATTTGACCAAATAGTGATGCAGCACCGGCAGTTTCGGCAGCATGGGCCGCTTGGATAAATAACAACATAATCTCTCTCAGTGAGTCATAGATAATAATAAATTAAACGCATAGTAACAAAAAATCCTAGACTTGGTAACTGTTAATCATAGGCTGAGGATGTTTTTCTTAACGTACTGGCATACTAGCAGTCAATATTTATCCCTACAATCTCTTTGGTGTATAAAATAGGGTGTTGTGAAGTGGAGACTGACTTGGAATATCTAAGGGTTAAATTCATGCAAACTATGCCTCAACACCATCAGAATTATGCAACATAATAAGTATGGTCAAGACAATACTATTAAAAATATCCATTTTAAGCACCCAGTTACATTAAAACTATCCGCTTAAAAACAAATAGCGACTTATTGTGCATTCACATCATCAGTGCTACTATCAAAAGACAATGATTGCCTGTATTTAGTGCGCTCTACTATTAGGCTATAATTGTATCTAATAGAAGGTATGAGAGCAGCATTACTTGACCATTTAGCACGATCCAGTTTTTTATCATAGATGGTTTGCTGTCTGATGTAGTCTGCTAATTATCTTTTTCGATTCCTTTTTTCTCTTTTATGTTTAGGTTACCTAACTTGTCCACCACTTTTATGTTTATACCTCGTTTGTGTCGTCCACGCGCTTGTCGTAAAGACGTCTCTGCTGAACCTCCCCCGACGATGCGCTATTTACAGCGTCTTAGTCTTACTAAATCAGTCTCTAGGCTGTCGGCACTACTAGCAATGCTGATGTTCTTATTGCCTCATTCCGCTTTTGCAGCGGGGGGCGTAGTAACAGAAAGTCTAGTAGCAGAACCGACTGCTGCCAGTGTACTGCTGCTCATATTGTTTGTGCTGATCGCTATTGGTATCTCATTTATTTGCTCTCTGGCTGAATCTGTTTTGCTGAGCATGACACCATCCTATATTGCGGATGTTCAAGAACGCAATCCAAAAAAAGCAAATATGCTAAGACGATTAAAGGTCGATAATATCGATCAGTCGTTGGCCGCTATTTTGACCTTGAATACAGTGGCTCATACGTTAGGTTCTATCGGAGCGGGTGCTCAGGCTACGATCGTGTTTGGTAGTGCTTGGTTTGGGCTATTTTCTGCCATTATGACGTTGGCTATTTTGTTTTTATCTGAAATTATCCCAAAGACACTTGGAACGGTATATTGGCGTCAGTTAAGTGGCATGGTCGCTTACTTTGTGCGCGGTATCATTTTACTGCTTTATCCGCTTATTTGGATTTCGGAGCGGCTAACGAAACTGCTGGTACGTGGCAAAGAACCACAAGCATTTAGCCGTCGTGAGTTTGCCGCGCTTGCTAGTATTGGTGAAGAGTCTGGGCAAATCGACCCACTAGAATCTCGAATTATTCGCAATTTACTCGCATTTGGTGCTATTAAAGTCGAAGATATCATGACGCCGCGCTCGGTGATGCTGGCGTTTGAAGAAAACAAAACCGTGGCTGAATTGCTGGTTGATCGTCCTAAACTGACTTTTTCACGATTGCCAATTTATGATGGCGACTTGGACAATATTACGGGTTTTGTCTTAAAAACAGATATGTTGTTGGCGAAAGTCAATCATGCGATGCATAAGCCGCTGACTCAATTCAAACGCGATATCACCTTTGTATTTTCAAAGATGAAGTTGTTTGATTTATTGGAGCTCATGCTAAAAAATCGTATTCATATCGCCATTACCGTGGGTGAGTACGGTGAAGTAAAAGGCTTGGTCACCTTAGAAGACGTGTTTGAAACGTTATTGGGTCTTGAAATTGTGGATGAGATAGATCGCGTTGAAGACATGCAGGCGTTAGCACGGCAAATGATGGACAGACGCGTAGAGCGTTTGGGCATGAAACTGAGCGATGATGAGCAGTATGAAGACAGTAATACAGAGAGTAAGTTATAGCGTTGTCATTGATGCGCCATACATTGGGCTTCTGAGTCATGACAGTGCAGTTGACGTATGGTCAGTGCTTTAGAGCAATAAGTGCTGTAGGGTAATAAAGGTGTAAGGCGTTCATAGTAAAGTGATATTCGCAAGAATTACACAGGGTGTCACATGGCTGTGAGAATTGAGTGATAGGCTAAAATCACTAACAAAGTATGCTGTTAAAAGTTTTAAGCAAACGCGTTAATAAAAGGTTAGCGTCCAGCGGGGCGTTATATTTATCATATCTTTTTATATTGAACTGACTATAGCCATCTATCATTAAATAGTAAACAGGTGCTAAACGTCAATTAATGCCAACGACAACAACGAAAACGGTATCGTTAAGGATTATCATGAAACGACTATGGGGAAAAGGGCTGTTGGCTCTACTGCTAAAAAGTGCTGGCGCAACAGCAGTGGTTGCTGTGGCAAGCACCGTAAGCATCACTGCGCAAGCCGCGACCATGACCGAAGATTTGGTACAAAGCTATGCAGCAGCCATGAAGTCATCAGCGAATAATAAAAGCATCAATCAAGTCGCCGGTCTTGTCTCTGACGATGCGCTGATTTCATTGTCAAGAAAAGGTAAGTCTACCAGCTTAGACAAAGATGCCTACTTGAAACTACTGCAAAACAGTTGGAATGACACGTCCAATTATCGTTACGATATTTCTGTAGATAACGTTGTCATCACTGGTAATCAGGCCAAAGCTAATGTTACGACCAATGAAAGCTGGGTAAAAGACGGTCGCAATGTGTCGTTTGTCACTACCTCGCGAGTGACTTTGACGTTGTCTACTGGCAATGCAGTTCTGCTACGCGCTGTATCACAAGTGGCTATTAATTAAGAATTTAGTACTTATAGTTAGTGCTTATAACCAGTAGTTATGGCTTAGCGTGCATGTTCAGCGCTGAGCTATAAAAAAGATGATAATTACTCAAAGTTATATTAGCTACTAGTTCGAACGTGCAATTTTTATGCATGTCGTCGTAACTTTTAGAGTATCGGCTGATTATTATCTTTTATATTAGGCTAGTCTTTGCTTAACATTGCATACTATACTAGCCATCAATATTACCTTATCAATTCTTGTCGTTAGGAAACTTCCAATACCATGTCTACTGTGCTCTCAAACTCTCGCTCATTTATTGCCTTACCATTGACGCTTGCGGTAACGACTTTACTTATCAGTGCTTGTAGTAATACGTCAGCGGTAAAAAATAAGGGCATGACCAACAGCTCAGCTGTGGTTACCAAACGTCCTACCAATCAAGTCGCTAACCCAAGCACTAATGCTGATTATTCAACGGCATTTTTGGATGCTGAAAGCTTAGATGAGCTTGCGGATTTGCTAGAAGCGACCGATATGACGATGGTTGAAGGCAATAAGCTTGCTATTCAACAATACGGGGACTTATGGAATCGCCTACGTGCGGGCTATCGCATGAATGGTGGTCAGCCTGTTTATAATCAGCGTATCGAAGGGCAGAAGGGTTGGTTTACCAGCAGACAGGACTATCTAAATCGCTTAACGGCGCGTGCCAGTCGCTATCTATACCATACCGTGCGAGAAGCTGAGCGTCGTAATATTCCCACTGAACTTGCGTTACTGCCCGTGATTGAGAGCTCCTATGATCCAAGTGGTACCAGTAGTGCTGCTGCCGCAGGTCTATGGCAGTTCATTCCGAGTACGGGTCGTATTTATGGTCTCAATCAAAGCAGTAGTTATGATGGCCGCCGTGATGTCATCGAATCAACGCGCGCTGCTTATGACTTTTTAACAGCTCTACACAATCAATTTGGTAGTTGGGAGCTGGCATTAGCCGCTTATAATGCTGGCCCTGGTCGTGTGCAAAAAGCAATCGATGCCAATGCGGCTCGCGGTTTACCAACTGACTATTGGTCACTCAGATTACCGACTGAGACCATGAACTATGTACCGCGCTTTTTGGCAGTGGCTGAAATTGTGGCAAAACCTGAGCAATATGGCGTTTATCTGCCCGCTATCGCCAACCGCCAGCATTTCCGTAGTGTGCCAGTGAACTATGGCGTTAGCTTAGCCGAAGTGTCACAAGTGACAGGCGTTAGTTATGATGAACTAGAAAGGCTGAATACCGCACTGACGTCAGCCCGTGTTGATTCTTCAGGCCCGCAGCGTATTATCATTCCGAATGATGTGAGTCTCAATACTGACGCAAAATTAAGCTCGTTAAGAGGCAACGGTAGTAGCAATGTCATCGCTACCAGCAACACGAATCCTAACGCACCAACGACACCAAGCTACAATAGCAAGCCCTATACCGGAACGTCATTGCCTTCTACAGGCAGTGCGCTTGCGGATTATGCGGCGAGTGCCAGTGTGCCTCAGCAAACGACCAGTTATATTTCACCATCAGTCACGCCGACGAGCAGCTCTGTCTATAGCAACAATGCTGTGCGTACTGAGCCGCCTTTGACTACGGCAGAAACTAACAAAATCAATGCAGAGCTCAAAAGCAGCAACAGTTTACCGACTACTTCTGCACAGATTACCCAAAACAACACTATCGTCCAAGAGCCGCCGCTAAGCAAAGAAGAGCGTGACTTTATTGCCAATCAAATTCGAAGCAATACCGCTGAGACCAACGTCATCAATGCGGATGGTAATATCAACCTTTCCGCAGTACAGACACAGCAGTCTATTTTAGAAGCACGCGGTGAAGAGAAAAAGCTGAGTTTTCCAAAGACATCAGTCAGTAAGCCAAAACCACAAGGCACACGTACCACTTATACCGTAAAACGTGGCGATACTTTATCAAATATCGCCAGTCGTGCTGATGTAAGCTGGCGCGATATCGCTGAATGGAACCAAATAGATGCCAGCGCTAAGCTATTGTCTGGCAGTACGTTATACTTGTATAGTGCCAAAACTATTGAGCCATTAAGCAGCAGTAGCGCCACCGTCGCAAGCCAGCCTGAGAGTTATGTGGTACAAGGTGGCGACACCCTAATTGGTACGGCCAACCGCTTTGGTTTGTCTGTGACACAGTTAGCAAGTTACAACAACCTAAGCAGCCGTGCTGACTTACTTAGAGGTCAAAAGCTGTGGTTGATACCAGGTAAGGTGACCGCTCCAGCAAGTACACCTGCTGCGCCATCGACTAAACCAAGTAAGTCGTCGACTGCGACCAAAAATTATAAAGTGAAAGCAGGTGATGGGCTAATTGCCTTAGCACGCCAATTTAACATCTCAACTGAAACCTTGGCGAGCCTTAATAACATTGGTACGACTGATTCATTGTATGTGGGTCAGACACTGAAAGTACCGGCCAGCGTTGAGTTTAATTCTACTAGTAATAGCACTAGTGCCAGTAGTTCGACTAGCCGCGCAAGCTCTTCAGTATCAACGACCAACTATAAAGTAAAATCAGGTGATACCTTGATTGGCATTGCGAACAGTGTGGGGGTCAGTGCGGCAGAGTTGGCTGCGGTCAATAGCAGTTTTGATGCTAAGGCACGTCTACAACGCGGTCAAACAATTAAAGTCCCAGCGTCTAAAGAGTTGGTTGATCGTCAGTTGAATGATAAGTCGGTCAGTTATAAAGTGAAATCAGGGGATACCTTAACGGGTGTCGCTCAACGTTACAATATCGGTTTGGGTGATTTGGCAGCAGCCAATAATTTAAAAACCAACTCCAATTTGATATTGGGTCGCACCATTACCATTCCTGCTAGCGGTAGCGCTCCTGCTACTAGCAGCAATCAAAGCAGCAGCAGTTCTGCCAGTACTACGGCTGGTACAGTAAGTAGTAATGGCAAAAAACTGGGCGACACTGAGAGCTATAAAGTGAAATCAGGTGATGGTTTAATCGCGCTGGCGCGTCAGTTTGGCGTTTCAGTCGAAGATTTGGCGGCGACCAATGATCTTGCGACCAATGCTCAGCTACAACGTGGACAAACCATCAAAGTGCCTAAAGTAACAGTCAGCTATACGGTTGGTTCAGGGGATAGCTTGATTGGTTTGGCTCGTAAATATGGCGTATCAACGCAAGAGCTGGCTGATATGAATAAAATAAAAGCCGACACGATGCTACAGCGCGGTCAGCGTTTGACCGTCCCCAACCGTTGATTTTAAAGAAGCTTTAACTAAAAAATCTGCTCTATATAAGAGCAGATTTTTTTTGTCTATTTTAGAATGGGACAATGAGCATAAATGGTTCAGGGATAAAACTATTGCTCAAGTTGTGCCATGACGTCAGCAGAGAAATTCACATTGCTATAAACTTCTTGTACGTCATCGATGTCTTCTAGCATATCAATCATTTTCATAACTTTTTCGGCATCATCCACATTGTCTATCTCAGCAGTGGTTGAGGGTGACATGGTCACTTCCGCATTGTCAGAGATGAGACCTGCAGCATTAAGTGCATCTTTGACTTGACCGAAAGTTTCCCATTCGGTGATGACCAGCAAGCTGTCACCATCATTTTCGATATCAAGCGCACCAGCATCTAGGGCGACCAACATCACTTCGTCTTCTAAGCTTGTATCATTAAAAGTGATTTCACCGCGCTTAGTAAACAGATAGGCAACTGAGCCTGAGGTGCCAAGATTACCCTCATGTTTGGTAAACGCGTGGCGTACTTCGCTGACGGTACGGTTGAGGTTGTCAGTCATGGTTTCGACCAGCACCGCCACACCGCCAACGCCATAGCCTTCGTAGCTGACTTCTTCCATGTTTTCGTTATCACCGCCGCCCGTACCGCGATCGACAGCACGGTTGATCGTGTCGCGGGTCATATTGACCGATAATGCTTTTTCAATAACGGCACGCAAGCGTGGGTTTTTGTCAGGGTCGGGGTCACCTTGCTTGGCAGCAGAAACAATTTCACGAATAATCTTGGTAAATACTTTACCTTTTACCGCATCTTGACGGGCTTTACGGTGTTTAATATTTGCCCATTTTGAATGGCCTGCCATATGACATCCTTAAATTTTTACGTGGTATTTATGGTGTGAATAAAAAGAGTATAAATGATGGTTTTTGACACTTAACGAGCTATTTTTATTATATGATTGACCTGTTTTTCTAAGGTAATTGGCTTACTTACAAGTTAACAATTTGTATGTCGTTCGCAGTGCTTTTTTGCTACACTATTATTCTTTGTATTATGGCTACCTATATAACTGTCTATCAAACCTGATAATAGCTATTGGTACTCATAAGCTGTCGCGTATTATAAACCACTTTTGCGCATTTTGACCAATCTTAGCTTGTTCCTGCTAGCCTAAATCGTTCGGTTTTTTAAAACCATTGATCTTGTGACTCTATTGACTCTATGAAGCAACCAAATAACGAAGCTATTACTCACTTGCGTAACCGCATTCATATCATTGTCGAAGGCACAGATACCCGTATGGGTAAGCTTTTCGATGTCGTATTATTGATAGCGATTTTGACCAGTGTTGGTGTTGTGATGCTGGATAGTGTGTTATATATGCGTTTGCAATATGGTACGCTGTTTTTTTATGCGGAATGGTTTTTTACCATTTTATTTACCATTGAGTATGCGTTACGCTGGTTTTCAGCACCCAATCGTTTTCGTTATGCCTTTAGTTTTTTTGGGATAGTAGATTTATTATCCGTTTTACCCAGTTATTTAAGTCTATTGTTCGTGGGCGTACAGTACTTATTGGTCATACGTATTTTACGTATTTTGCGTATATTTCGCGTACTTAAGCTTAAAGCCTATATGCAACAAGCGGGCTTCTTGGCCTCTGCACTTAGAACCAGTCAGCAAAAAATCACCGTGTTTTTCTTATCACTGGTTTTATTGGTAACGATTTTTGGCTCGATTATTTATGTGGTAGAAGGTCCCGAAAACGGCTTTACCAGTATTCCGCTTTCTATCTATTGGGCGGTCGTTACCATGACCACGGTCGGTTATGGTGATATGTCACCTAAAACACCGTTAGGTCAAGCAATTGCTAGCATGGTCATGATTACGGGTTATTCGATCATTGCGGTACCAACGGGTATTTTTACCTCTGAGCTGGCTCGGAATATGCGCCCACAACTTAATCCGATCACTTGTCCGAATTGCGGAAAATTTGGGCATGCAGTTAGTGCCACTTTTTGTGATCGCTGCGGCCATGCATTGCACGTGTAATGCACACTCGTTTTTCTAATTAGGTCAACTAATTGTAATTGGTTATATATTGAGCGACCAGCGGTGACAGATCGATCTCGACACACAAATTGACCAAGTTCCAATATTGTCCTGATACGGTGCGATCCAGCATCATCGTCGTGGCTGAAGGTTGAAATTGCCCAAAGTATTTTAATGAGGTGCGCATTTGGCTGATTGCTTCGTGATGAACTTGGCTGCTGCCAAAATCAAAAGCCCCTTCTTGATAAGGTGAAATGGAGAGCGGCTTCATCCCAATAGCCAGCCACTTTTCATAGAATTCACCTGGCACATTTTTGTCATCCTCACGGCGAATATCAAGAGCGATTAAGTCTTGCTCGAGTGCGGTGACATCACCTTTGACAGCATGCTGCGCAAAGCGGCGAAACAATTGAACCTCACTATGGCTATAGCTGCGAATGCCGCCAAAGTCGTAAGCCACGACACTGCCGTCATGACGAAACGCAAAGTTACCGGGGTGGGGATCACAGTGCATGCGGTATAAGCCAAACAGTTGGCCGGCAGTAAAATGAAATAGACGTTCCGCGATTTTCTGTTTAATCTCATTATCCCACGTTGCGGCGACTGTCAACGTTTCACCCATCTCTTCCGTCAATGTTAAAATTCGCCTAGTAGAATGGCTATTGACGACTTTAGGGATAATAAGCCCTTCGTCCTCAGCATGAAAAGCACCAAAGACCTGTAGGTTGTGGGCTTCTTTGACGTAGTCCAATTCATCGTGCAAGCTTTGGCGAATCTCGTTAAAGAGTTGCTCTTGTAATTGCTTGCTCATGTTTAGAACGCCAGCGATTTTCAGTGCCATGCGGACTTGCTTGAGATCGCTATCACAGTTTTCATCCACGTCGGGGTACTGTACTTTGACGACGACTTTTTGCCCAGAAGGTAAAATAGCCTTGTGCACTTGTCCAATGGAAGCCGCGGCAAATGGTGTTTCTTCAAACATGGTAAATAGCTGATCGACAGGGGCTTCGAGCTCACGTTCGATTTGTGCCCGTATTTGCGCATAGGGCATGGGCGGTGCATCTTTTTGCAACTTCTCTAAAGCGGTCGCCACTTCAGGGGGAAACACGTCTTTATACTGTGAGGCGATTTGTCCCACTTTCATCACCGCACCTTTCATCTCACCAAGCGTTTCGGCTATTTGAATACCCACATCTTGCATCAATTCTGAGCGTGCCTGCAGACGTTTTTCTTCGTCACTTGAGAGGTGCCTTAATGAGTTTTTAGCTGCTTTTCCAGCAATACTGGCTGTCATACCAGCCAGTTTCATAAAGCGTTTTCCGGACGATTTTGCCATTCATATCACCATGCAGGGGTTTATTTATCAAACCATAATTTTATTATTTTGAGTAAGCAATTGCTGTTTGACTCGTGTGCTAAAGATAAGGTTGTCTTGCGCGAATGAGTTTTTTCTTTCTGTATGACTTTCTCAATATATTTGAGCAACTTTACTATAAATATCCACTATAAAGCATTAATCGGTCAGGTTTATCGCATACATATTAGTCAGCCAATAATCCAATGCCATCTGATAGCCCCTATGTCCTAAGCCACAAATGACGCCTGTTGCAATATCGCTTAAATAAGAATGCTGCCGAAAGGCTTCACGGGCGTGCACATTAGACAGATGCACCTCGATAAAGGGTTTTTGTGTGGCCAATAATGCATCGCGTAGGGCAACCGAAGTGTGAGTGAATGCAGCAGGATTGATAATGATGGCGTCTACTTGTGCCGCTCTATCTGCCAGCAATCCGTGATGCTGAATATCATCAACGAGCTTACCTTCGTGATTTGATTGTATGCAAATCAGCTTAACACCATAATTGGCCGCGCGGTCAATTAAGTGCTGCTCAATATCAGCCAGCGTCATATGACCATAAATATCCGGCTCACGCTTGCCCAGTAAATTGAGATTGATCCCATTAACCAATAATAATTTATGGGTTAACATTATTTCTGTTGATTGACTAGCAGGTTCTAATGTCACTGCTGACTGAGAAGAGGTCGTCATAATGCTCTCTATCGATATTGGATGGTATGGATAATTGATAAGTTATTAATCAGTAGTAGGGTTAAAAAATCAAGATCAGTAGTAGGGTTAAAAAATCAAGAAATGACGCGCTAAAACCAATCTTATTTCATTATGATAACAGCTTGCCAGTAAGGTTATAAAAAAATTACATGAAAAATCAATCTAAGTTTTAAAAACCATACTAAAAGTCTTTATGTTGCTAAAAACCCGTGCTATGATATTTTTTAAGCAATCTATATTACGAATTTGTTACTAGTACTCTAATATCATCAACGCGAGCTTATATATAAGCTGTCTAACGTAAGTTATAGGGAATATAAAAGCTATTTTGGTATTAGTAAAAGGTAATGGCGAAACACTGCAATCTACAGGGTTCAGCTAAGTATATATTCAGACGATAGTGTTTAACGTAGTAAGGTTTAATTCTGATTTCACAATCTTAGACCCCGTTTATATGCAATGTTGCAAAGGAATTTGGGGCTAAGCGACTTTTTTAGGAAGTAAATTATGTCAGCTCGTGAGCAAGGTATCGTAAAGTGGTTTAATGACTCAAAAGGCTTTGGTTTCATTCAACGTGATAGCGGAGAAGATATTTTTGTCCATTTTCGTGCGATCCAAGGTGATGGTTATCGCTCTCTAAAAGATGGCGAAAAAGTTGAATTCAGCGTTGTCGAAGGTGATAAAGGCCTTCAAGCTGAAGAAGTCAGAAAAACAGAAGAGTAGTCGAGACAGTCATTAGCGCAGTTTAGTTGCAATGTCTGGATAAACTACTGATATACTACTGAGTCAAGCCCGTCTTATCTTACCTATGTTGATTTTAATTCATCATTATGGGTGAGGGTAGGCATCGGGTTTGGCTTTTTTTATGCTTACCAATGCATGATTTTTATCGTTATTGGTAGCGATATACAGCGAGGCTAAGGCTTAGCATAAGCTTGTCACTGATTGAAAAATACAAGCAATTCATACAAAAGGATGATTTTTTGAGTAACTTCACAACGTTTACTGATTTACCACTCTCTGCACCGACCTTACGCGCGGTAAGTGATTTAGGTTTTACTGAATTGACCCCTATTCAAGCGCAGATATTACCGCACACCTTGGCAAATCAAGATGCTATCGGACAGGCACAAACTGGTACTGGTAAGACGGCAACGTTTTTGTTAACTATTATGGAAGCATTACTCAAGCGTCCTTTTACCAATGATGAAGAGCGCTATTTAGGTGAACCACGTGCAGTGGTCATGGCACCGACCCGTGAGCTTGCACAGCAGATATTTGACGATTGTATTGCTCTGACCAAATATACTTCGCTACACAGTGTTTGTATTATGGGTGGCACAAATTATGAAACCCAGCAGCACGAGCTTGACCGTCAATATGTTGATATTTTAGTGGCGACACCTGGTCGTCTGATTGATCTGGCCAATAAAGGCATGGTCTATTTGGATCGAGTAGAAGTGCTGGTACTAGATGAAGCAGATCGCATGCTGGATATGGGTTTTATTCCAGATATCAAGCGCTTGGTCGGTCGGATGCCTTCTAACACCGATCGCCAAAGTTTATTATTCTCTGCCACTTTCAACCAAGATGTGATGAACTTAGCGTATCGTTGGTTACATGAGCCGCAATTTGTCGAAATTGAGCCTGAGCATAAAACCAGTGAATTGGTCGATCAACACTTTTATCTATTAACAGAAGATCAAAAATTAGAAGCTTTGCAGCGTATTATCAGTGATGCCGCTGTCGATAAAGTCATTGTCTTTGCCAATCGCAAAGACCAAGTGAAGCGTCTCTATCACAAGTTGCGTCAAGGACATAAAATTGTGATGTTGTCAGGCGATGTCATTCAGCAAAAACGCGAAAAATACTTGCAGCGTTTTAAAGATGGTCATGCTTCTATCTTGGTCGCCACCGATGTCGCAGGGCGTGGTATTCATGTGGATGATATTAGCCACGTGGTCAATTATACCTTACCTGATCAGCCAGATGACTACGTACACCGCATTGGTCGTACGGGCCGTGCTGGACAGACTGGTATCAGTATTAGTTTCGTTAGCGAAGATGATGCTTTTAACTTGCCTGCATTAGAGAAGCACTTAGATACCAAGTTTACGCTTGAGCAATGGCAGGAGTAGTTGACCTAACTTAGGCTTTATCTTGATAGCTTTGTATGAATGAAAAAAGCCTTTAACGTCATGATTGATGTTAAGGGCTTTTTTTGATTATGACTTTTGATTCTTTATTCAGCAGATTCTATCATCGCTTCATGATGATTTTGCATGTCTGCTTCGCTGGTCATACTGTCCATATCGTGCATGCTATGATTCATGGTGTCATCCATAGGGGGTGTCATATCATGATTCATTTGGCTCATATCATGATGGGCATTGGTATCTGCATCAGTCGTCGTCGCAGAATGGCTGCCATGATTCATCGATCCATCCATGGGCATGTCCATCATTTGTGAATCATTCATTTGCATATGATCGCCATGCATATTGGACATATCATGCCCACCATGCATATTTGCCATGACTAAGGGCACGACAATGACGGCCATACCTGACACTATCATCAGTGCGCCATTAATCTGGCGTAGACGAAAGCGTCCAATCTTGTCGCGTAGCCAGCCAACGGTTTCGTGTGTCGCAACCAGCATTGGTACTGTGCCCAGACCAAAGACGAACATCAATGCTGCACCGCTTAATGGGTCATGGGCAACCACTGCAATCAGTAGAGCACCGTAAACCAAACCGCAAGGCAAAAACCCCCACAACAGACCAGCGGCTAATGCTCGTGGAAAGGTGTTTAAAGGAAACACTTTTTGACGCAGTGGACTGAGATACTGCCAAAAACGCATGCCATAGCGCTCAAGTTTGGTCAAAAATGGCGCGCCAAGCATGGTCACACCAACAAAAACCAGCACAAGACCTAATAAGATACGCGGCATATTATTGCCTCGCATCAATGGCTCTAATACTGTCGTACCAATCAGACCTGCGACTAAACCCAATAGCGCGTAGCTGCTAAGACGCCCTAAATGATAAGTGGCTACAAGAGCGCGGCGTTTGGCGGGGCTAACGTCTTTCATCGATAGACCAAACGCTGTCACCAGACCCCCGCACATACCCAAGCAATGCGGTGAACCAAAAAATCCCATTAGTAATGCCGCAACGAGTAAAGCTGTGGTCATGGGGTACTTCTCCTAAAAATGGCGAAAGGTGAGCCTACTTTTATAGTTGGTCACTGAAAAAAAATGAACAGCAAGGCGTGCAAAGGCAAAATGTTTTTAAAGCTATGTTTTGGGTGTGTTATCAATATCAGCAGGCGCAATCGCCGTGATATCAGTATGAGCTGATTGGTCATTGACAGCATCATCCACCGGGATGGTACTGTCAATTTGCGTACTTAGTGCTGACGGCTCATGAGCTTGCATGGTTTGTCGACGTTCTTGACGATCATCTAATATAATGCGTTGTGAAGCATTGTCTAAGTCTTCAAATTGGTTTGATTTGACCGCATAACGCACTGCCCAGATGGCGACCACAAACAGCATTAAACTTAGTGGAATTAATAAAAATATACTGAGCATGGCAAACCTCTTGAATAGCAGTTTCTGACATTATAATACACTTGTCATCAGTGTAATGGATGACTTGTAGAGGTAAAAGTGATGGAGCGAATCATTGGAAAATAAATATAAGGCACGGAAATCAACCATGGCATGAACCAATTACTGACGTTATTGCACAGGCGTTTTTGCGGCATTACCTCTGGGTGTCAATAGCTGTTCGGACGTCACGTCATTCGCATGGCGACAGTCTATCTGCGGACGTATCACATCTCGCAAGTAGGCCGCGATTTCGTAAACGGCGCGCCGTGAGTGACTCAGGTTTTGTGCTGGTTTCATCCAATCACGCCTGACAGGTAATGGTGCCTCGATGGGCGTGCTATTGATACCATTTAGAGCAAATTGTCTGCGGGCACGTGCCATATGGTAGCCATCAGTAATGAGATAAACATGATGTAGCGGAATGCGCTTAGCCGTAAAGCGGGCATTTTCGCACGTATTCATACTGGCGTTTTCGCTTATCAGACCATCAATGCCATGCTCGATGAGCCATTGACCGAGCCAAGGTGCTTCGGCACCACTGAGAACAATAGGCAAGGGTAAATCATGATAAGCAGTGGCAGCGGTACGAGCACGATTGAGACTGTAGTTATTGAGGATAATTTGGTTATTGTGATCGTTGGTTAGACCACCACCCAGCACCACATAAGCGGTAGGTGGAGAACTCTTTGCGACCGATGGCATGCTGGGCAATGGCAAAAGCATAAATACATAAACGACCGCTTGCGAAAATAGCGGGGTGAATAAGCTAATGAGCACTAAAATGACAGAGGTTGAGCCGAGCAAAAAGGTGACGTTAATGATGCGAAACAGCTTCACCATACGTTCGGCTGATCGCAAATAGTATCGCCATAATCGCTTAGATAATAGCCGCTTAGACCACATGCTCATCATACCCAATGGAGCCGTCTGCATTTATCCAAACAGGCTCACGCGATAACTGAATGGCAAATTTTTCATATACGGTAGCAGCGATATAGCGCTGAGCTGTCGCGACATCATCTTGGGTTGCTCGATAAGGGGTGTGATTGGTCAGCACCAGTGCTTGCTGCTGATGGGTGACAATAGGGGCGATACCGCCACCTTTTAAACCAGCCTGTTCAATCAACCAACCAGCAGCAACCTTTACCATTGCCTCGGGCATAGGGTAGCCAACGATAGCAGGATAAGTCTGTTGTAGGGCAGTAAACTGTGCTTGAGGAATAATAGGATTCTGAAAAAAACTGCCACAATTAGGCAGCTGCTTAGGATCAGGGAGTTTTTGCTGACGAATATCGATGATGGCTTGCATGACGTCAGCGGGAGTGGGTTGCTCACGATGTTGCTGTTCAGCATAGCGCTGCGCCACTGTGTACACATCGCCATAATTAGCTAGGATTCTACTGGCATCGGTATGCAATCTAAAGCCAACGCGGCTGATCAACCATGTATTAGGCGTGTGCTTAAAAATACTATCGCGATAACCAAATTGGCAGTCTGTTAGCGATAGACGATGCCACGTTTGAGTTGGTAAATGATAAGCACGGACGTATTGTAAACAGTCCTCTAGTTGGACACCGTAAGCGCCGATGTTTTGTACTGGTGCTGCACCCGTTAGACCAGGTATCAGTGCCAGATTTTCTAATCCATACCAGCCTTGCTCAACAGTATGAATCACTAAATCATGCCAGTTCTCACCCGCCATCACTTCAATATCGACGTAGCTATCTGTCTCTGCCACTAGGCTGATACCGCGCATCTGTGGCTGTAATACCGTCGCCGTTAACTGCGCGGGCAATAACACGTTGCTACCGCCAGATAAGACGAATAACGATGGCTTATGCTCAGAATTATTGATATAGCTTGTCATAAAACTGTCTAGCTGCGCCTCATCTGTCAAGGTCACGACAGCGTCAGCGACACAGGCCAACGCCATGGTATTGCCATGCGACAAATCGACCGACTGCGCACTGAATAAGTCAATCGGTAACTCAGTTGATACAAGGTGTTGGTCGCGGGATTCAAGATGCACAGCTGAGGTCATAACATAGCCTATGGGGCAAATAAACAAAAAATGATGCGGTGTTTATTATAAAGGATACAGTCTATAAAAGTAGCATAAATATGGACGGTATTGCTAGCAAGTCTTCCAACTTTCGATCCAAGCCTGTGCGCTTGACTCAATCCGTTCAATCACTTCTTCAAAGGCATCGCTATCGCCTTTATAAGGGTCTGGCACGTCATCGCCGCCATAAGTAGGGTCTTCTTCACTGAATAACGCCAACTTTGCTAAATTGTCATCTGGATCCGAGAGACTGTCTTTAATGGCTTGTAGGTCGGCTAAATTTTGCGTGTCCATTGCCAGTATTAACTCAAAGTTACGAAAGTCATCAGCACTTACTTGGCGGGCAACCAGTTTGTTGATTTTGTAACCGTATGCTTTTGCATGGCGCTGTGCACGCTCATCTGGCGCATGACCAATATGCCAGTCGCCAGTGCCTGCTGAATCTACCTTGATCGATAAGCCTGCAATCGCCGCTTGCTGACGAAAAACTTCCTCAGCAGTTGGTGACCGGCAAATATTCCCTAAACAAACCAATAATACGGACGATGGGGTACAAGTTTTCATCAGCATAATATGACCTTTTCTTACAACAAAAAAAACATGCCATAAAAAACCGGCATTGATGATGCGGTTTATGAGCATGCTATCTAGTAGATAAATAAGTAATCAGCGTAACGCTTAATACCTTGAATGGCAAGGGTAGAAGCTAAACAATAGGGTCACGCAAGTGATTATCTCTAAAAGCTGCTCAGCTTTTAGAGATAGAATGATTTATTAACGTTAGTATAGTCGGTTCAATTTGAAAGTGGTACAAGGCAACCGAATGCAAAGGTATAGGTTATACTTCAAGCGAGGTCAACGCTGTCACACTTTTATAGTGGATTTGACTATAGCTGTCAGTCTTGTTTGTTCTTAAAGCGTTGTATGTCGCGTCGCTCTTTCTTATTGGGTTTGTTATCAGGGCGGGCAAGGTTGGCAAGTTTGCGCTGCTCAGCATGATAAGCACGGCGCTCTTCGCTCTCCTCAGTCTCTGAATACAATACTTGCGCGGCAACTGCATTACCACGTTGCGCTGTTAGCGATTCGACAATGACGGTTTTTTCAGTCATGGCAGTGGCTGAGCCTTGGCGAATACTCAATTCATCTCCAACGGCAATCTCTTTGCTGGTCTTTACACGACTACCTGCATAATGTACCCGTCCGCTCTCGATGGCTTCTTTGGCAAGGGTACGGGTGCGATAAAAACGCGCTGACCATAACCATTTATCAAGACGCATACGCACAGCATCAGGTTGGCTATGGCTGGGTTGATTGTGGTTTTTATTGCGTTTACTCATCAAAACCTCATAGATATCAATAAAGTAAGATAATAATGGTGCTTTTTTTGCCAATTGAAAGAGCAGAAAGCTATTAAAATATGTAAAAGTAGATTTTCATCGCCAATAGTGCTGAGCATGGAAGCTTCGACTTAGCCATTGATGGAACATGCATAGCAGTCTCTCAATTTATGCTTTATATAAAATCATTTACACCATTGTTTCTCACAGGGTATGCCATCATGGTTACCATCCATTTTTGTGTTGGGGCAGTGGTTGGAGAAGTAAGTTGCTTCTGCACAGGATGTCATTTGGGAACAATGTTTTCTACCGTCACACGAAAAGCTTGCCACGGTTGTTTGTGACGCTAATACTGGATTTACCACTGAGACTGATGGTGAAGTTGCCTCTAAATCGACATAGGTTGGTGGTATATCATCGAAGTCAGTAGATGTGAAAGCACCATTAGCAGGACGGTCAGCCATAACTTCAGTGGTAGGAGTGTTCGTGGCGTCTTTAGGTTGAAGCAACTTATAACCCACAAGTGCTAAAACGAGCAATATAACGGTTATTAATATTTTCTTAATCATCGCTCAGTACCTGTTTATAACCGCTACATTGTTTGATAACCACTACATTACAATCACTACAAGTTAATGATTTCTACAAACGAACAACCTCTACGAATGCATTAATGGCCATTTTTTGATGCATTAAAAAACGGCCATGCTAGAGAATGGCTTATCGCTATTCTGTTTATTTCAAAAACAGTTGATAGCCGATATTGTCGGTAATAGTCGTACAGTCATAGCCGATATCAAGTAGGGCGTCTTGTAATAAACGTGAATTACTTTCAGAGGCTTGTAGACCAACCAATACACGGCCTTCAGCAGCACCATGATTGCGGTAATGGAACAAGGTAATATTAAAATCATCGCCCAGCTTTTCTAAGAAAGTAAGCAACGCCCCAGGACGTTCAGGAAAAGCAATCTTTAACAGTTGCTCATTTTCGACATGTGCGTGACCACCAATCAAATGACGGATATGTGATTTGGCGATATCATCATCGGTTAGGTCATGCGCGGTATAACCATCGTCTGCCAACTGATTGCTGATGGTTTTGCGTTCTTTATCCCCTTCTTTTAGGGCGATTCCGACGAATATGGCTGCAGGCTCCATCGAGTCTGGTGATTTTTTGCTATCGGCACGGTAGTTAAACTCGGTGATATTACGACCATGTAGGCTACGGCAGAAGTTTAAGAATGCCCCAGTCTGCTCAGGAATTGTCACGCCAAAGATGGCTTCTTTTTTCTCACCTATCTCAGTACGCTCAGCGATGTAGCGCAGACGGTCAAAGTTCATATTGGCACCGCAGATGATGCTTACGCAGTTTTTGCCTTGTAGATTATGAGCTTCGATATATTTTTTCATGCCCGCAACGGGTAACGCGCCAGCAGGCTCAACGATGCTACGGTTTTCTTCAAAGATGTCTTTGACCGCCGCACAGACTTCATCATTGGTACAAGTAACGACCTCAGGCTCGACCAAAGGCCCTGAGTTATCACTTTTTTGCATACGGACGATATTAAAAGGCAATTCACCAATTTGCGCGACCGCCACACCATCGACGAACAGTCCTACTTGCTCAAGTTTTACGCGTTCGCCAGTCTCTAACGCCGCTTTTAGGCAGGCCGATTGTTCTGCTTCTACAGCGATGACTTTAACGTGCGGCGCCACTTCACCTAGGAAGGCTGCGACACCTGAGATGAGACCACCACCGCCAACCGCGACGAAGACGTAATCCATATTACGCCACTGTTGGGTCAGCTCAAGTCCAATGGTACCTTGTCCGGCGATAACCAGCTCATCATCGTAAGGTGGAATGAAGGTTAAGCCTTCACGCTCAGCACGATCAATCGCATAGCGGTTGGCTTGGTCAAAGCTATCACCATGTAAGTCGACATTCCCGCCAAGCGCTCTCACCGCATCCACTTTGATATCGGGTGTGGTGGTCGGCATGACAATGATGTTGTTAAGCGATAATTTGCGCGCAGAGTAGGCAACCCCTTGTGCATGGTTGCCCGCTGAAGCACAAATGACACCGCGTGCTTTTTGCTCATCGCTCAATTGGCTGATGCGGTTATAAGCACCGCGCAATTTAAAGGATTTGACCGGTTGTAAATCTTCGCGTTTAAAACGAATATCATTAGCAAAACGTTGGGTCAGCTTGGGTGCCGCTTCTAGTGGCGTTTGAATAGCAACGTCATAAACGGTGGCTTGCAAGATGGCTCGTACCCAGTGTGACAGCATAATGATTCCTAAAAAAGTGAATATAAAAACGAAATAGATTAGCCTATGCTGATTTTAACTATCTTGCAAGACACAATTGCAGTTTTTGCATGATTTAAAATTTTGATGAAAGATGAAGTTGGTTGTCTATAAATATTTTATTAAAAAACATTGAATTATTTCCATATGTCTATATTATTGGACATATGGAAATAACCAATGCTATCGCAAGCTTTGCTGCGCTCTCTCAAGATACTCGTCTTAAGGCTTTTAGGTTGCTTGTTAGTCAAGAGCCTGAAGGTCTGCCTGCGGGTGAAATAGCCCGTCAATTGTCAGTGCCCCATAACACCATGTCAGCGCATCTATCGGTGCTGGCACGAGCGGGGTGGGTGGTCTCTCAACGTCACAGCCGACAGATAATCTATCGCGCCTCATTGTCGCATATGGAAGCTGTTGTGCAGTTTTTATTGCAAGATTGTTGTGCAGGACATCCAGAATTATGCGCATCGCTTATGAGCAGTTTAAACGGATGTGAAAGTGATATATCTGACAATAAAGACAGTCATTTAAACTAATACCAAGCCAAACCCACTTAATAAATTACATTGATAAAATAGGTGAAATTGCTATGACATCCTTAATTTTTCACAATCCAAAATGCGGTACTTCTCGTAATACGTTAGCCATTATGAAGGCATCTGGTGAGCATCCAGAAGTCGTGGAATACTTAAAAACCCCACCAGCCCGTGAATACTTAGTAGAGCTGTTGGCAAAGATGAATATCTCCCCAAGAAAGTTATTACGAAGTAAGGAAGCCATTAATGATGAGTTGGGATTAGATAATCCTGAGCTATCTGATGATCAGATTATCGATGCCATGATTGCGCATCCTATTTTAATCAACCGTCCTATTGTGCTCACCAATAAGGGCGCAGCGCTATGCCGACCATCCGAGCGAGTGTTTGAATTATTAGACAATCCAGTCAGTAGCTTTACTAAAGAAGATGGAGAGTTTCTACATCATGGTTAAGGTTAATATAGGGCAACCTGACGTAGATGACTTGTCTAATCTAAGTGACTTGCCCAATATTGATTCACTCAATATACAACCTATTGATATTGAGTCATTAGTTAGTACAAACGACCCACGACACCCACCCAAGATATTGGTGCTATACGGTTCGCTACGTGAGCGCTCTTTTTCTAGACTGGCGGCTGAAGAGGCTAGCCGTTTACTGCGTTGGTATGGCTGTGAGGTGCGGATTTTTAATCCATCGGGTTTGCCATTGCCTGACGATGCTGATAGCGACCATTCAAAAGTACAAGAGTTACGCGAGCTGGCGCAGTGGTCAGAAGGCATGCTGTGGGTCAGTCCAGAACGTCATGGCAGCATTACTAGTATTATGAAAGCGCAAATCGATTGGATTCCATTGTCATTGGGTGGCGTACGTCCGACCCAAGGTAAGACCTTAGCCGTAATGCAAGTCAGCGGTGGCAGCCAAAGCTTTAATACGGTCAATCAATTGCGTATCCTTGGGCGTTGGATGCGGATGATTACTATCCCGAATCAATCGTCTATCCCTAAGGCCTTTTTAGAATTTAATGATGATAATCGTATGGATAAGTCGCCCTTATATCTGCGTCTTGTGGATGTCTGCGAAGAGTTGGTGAAGTTCACTTGGCTCACTCGTGGGCGTTCAGCCTATCTGACTGATCGCTATTCAGAACGGGTTGAAAACGCTGAAGCAGTGTCGCAACGTGTCAATCAAAAATCGATCTAATCTCTTATATAGTCAAAACACCCTAAAAACGCTACGGCACTGCTGATATCAATTTTTCTTGCTTGCTGTGCCTGCGCAGACAGAGGCTACAAAAAATTGATATCAGTAGTGCATGATGTATCGATATTACTTTTCACTGACTATACAATAAATACGCTGTAAATAAGGTTGCTCCATGCTCGCACTCATTATTTTTATCGTGACTTTGGTTTTGGTGATATGGCAGCCCAAAGGATTGGGCATTGGTTGGAGCGCAATGGGCGGTGCATTGATCGCCTTGGCTTTCGGCGTGGTGCAGTTATCCGATGTCGGGGTGGTATGGGACATCGTTTGGGATGCGACTTTTACCTTTGTGGCGCTTATTATTATCTCGCTTATCTTAGATAAAGCAGGATTTTTTGGTTGGGCGGCTCTACATGTGGCCAGACTTGGTAATGGGCAAGGACGCTTGTTGTTTCCCATGATTGTAATATTGGGTGCGTTCATTTCAGCTTTTTTTGCCAATGATGGTGCGGCATTATTATTGACACCGATTGTCATTGCTATCTTGCTACGTCTTAAGTTCTCACCGCCATCCGCTTTGGCTTTTATCATTGCGACAGGCTTCATTGCTGATACCGCCAGCCTGCCTTTAATTACGTCTAATTTGGTCAATATCGTCAGCGCCAACTATTTTGATATTGGCTTTGGACGTTATGCGGCGGTCATGGTGCCGGTAAACATCGTCTCTGTCATCGCGACATTAGCAGTGCTATGGGTTGTATATGCTCGTCAAATCCCAAAACACTATGCCATTGCCAATCTTAGTGCGCCAATGTCTGCTATCGAAGATCCGTTAGTTTTTAGAGCGGCTTTTCCGCTATTGGCATTGTTACTGGTTGCTTATTTTGCAACGGAATCCTTGGGATTGCCTATTTCACTCGTCACCGGAGTCGCCGCGCTACTGCTAATGGCTATCGCAGGTCGCTGGTGGCAAGGTGGTCAAGGTGCTGTCATTTCTGTGTCTGACATTGTACGTAAAGCGCCTTGGCAGATCGTGTTGTTTTCAATCGGTATGTATTTGGTGGTTTATGGTTTGGGTAATGCAGGGTTAACCGCTTATGGTGCTCACGTTTTAACTTGGTTAGGGCAGCAAGGCAATCTCATAGCAACATTAGGGACTGGGTTTCTTTCCGCCATTGTGGCTTCAGTCATGAACAATATGCCATCTACTCTCGTAGGCGCATTAGCGATTGATAGCGCGCAAGTACCTGCCGCTACTCGTGAGCTGATGATTTATGCCAATGTGATTGGCAATGATTTGGGTCCAAAATTTACGCCTATTGGAAGTCTGGCAACCTTATTGTGGCTGCATGTATTGGCAGAAAAAGATTATAAAATAAGCTGGGGGCAGTATATGAAAATCGGGCTAATTATTACACCGCCAGTATTATTAGCCACGCTGCTAGCCTTGGTATTTTGGTTGCCACATTTATCTCGATTGTAAAAGATTGACGTGATATCTTGCTATCAGAACCGGCTATACGCTGACATCCATTAAAGTCATCGGTTATAATAGCCGCGCATTTTACCTCTTTTGCCATTTACTTTTTTGAAACGATACGTTTATTTTACCAAGGATTTATGATGAGTGATCAGCAAGCACAGAAGCAAGCCGCCGCCAAAGCAGCGCTAAGCTATATCGAAGACGGTATGATACTTGGGGTAGGCACAGGCAGTACGGTCAACTGTTTGATTGAGCTCTTGCCGCAGTTAAAGCTTGCTGGCGCGGTTGCCAGCTCACAAGTGACTGAAGATAAGCTTCGTGCGCTTGGCATTGAAATAGTCGATTTGAACTTTGCTGGTACGCTAGATGTTTATATTGATGGTGCTGATGAAGTCAATGAACACTTGCAATTGATCAAAGGTGGCGGCGGGGCACTCACGCGTGAAAAAATCGTGGCAGCTGCCTCTAATAAATTTATATGTATGGTCGATGAGAGTAAGAGTGTCGAAATACTAGGCCGCGCGTTCCCAGTACCGATCGAAGTATTACCACAAGCACGCTCGTATGTGGCGCGGCAGCTAGCTCGTCTGGGCGGTGATCCTGTTTACCGTGATGATTTTGTCACCGATTATGGCAATGTGATTTTAGATACGTATGACTTAGATGTGAGCAATCCAATAGCGCTTGAGAAAGAGTTGAATAATATCGTTGGTGTGGTCTGTAATGGTATCTTTGCCGCCAACCAAGCCGATGTGTTGTTAAAAGCAGGTAGTGATGGGGTAATCACACTTACTCGTTAAAATTTCTTGATCATAATGTACCGAATTGATAGCAAAAAACAAAAAGGCAAATCACATCTACAGTGATTTGCCTTTTTGTTTTTTGCTCGTTGATAAATAGCTTATCGCTATATTTCTTAAATTTTGATCTTATCTTTTAGCAAAAACTCCATCAATGCCTTTTGGGCATGTAAGCGGTTTTCGGCTTCGTCCCAAACGACAGAGCGGGGATCATTTAGCATATCATGGGAAATCTCTTCGCCACGATGGGCTGGCAAGCAGTGCATAAACACCACTTCAGGATCAGCTTTGTCTAATAGAGAAGGTGTTACTTGATAAGGCGCGAAACGACGCGCGCGCGTGTTTTGCTCTGACTCTTGCCCCATACTTGCCCACACGTCGGTGACGATTAAATTGGCGTCTTTTGCCGCATCTTGCACGTTTTCTACTAGACTGACGCAATGCGAGAAGCGCTCCATGAGCTTTGGATCAGGCTCAAATCCATAAGGCGCAGCCACACGTAATTCAAAGCCAAACTGATTGGCAGCTTGCATAAATGATGAGCACATATTGTTGCCATCACCGACCCATGTCACGATTTTGTTTTCGATACTGCCGCGATGCTCATAGTAGGTCTGCATATCTGCCAGTAATTGGCAGGGATGATAATCATCGGTCAACGCATTGATAATAGGTACACTTGAGTATTCAGCAAAAGTCTCAACTTTTTCGTGCCCAAAGGTACGAATCATGATGATATCAACCATGCTAGAGATCACACGTGCTGAATCTTCTAATGGCTCACCGCGACCGAGCTGTGTGTCGTTCGGTGATAAAAATATAGCATTGCCACCAAATTGACCCATGCCAGTCTCAAACGAGATGCGGGTACGAGTCGATGACTTTTCAAATATCATGCCAAGCGTACGACCCACAAAAGGCTGATATATCTCGCCTGCGTGTTGCATCTTACGCAGCTCGCTTGCGCGTTTGATTAGGTTTTCTAGTTCTTGTTTGGTTAAATCAGATAAGGTCAAAAAATGGCGCAAACTCATAGTAATCCTAGCAGTCGATCGCAGTCAGTGAAACGTCATCAGTGTTCAATAGCATCGCGTCAGTGCGTGTTAAGTGCGTATACTGGGTTGACAACAAACTTTTAGTATAGCGTATTTACTTTCAATGTAAACGGGCAATTTTATCAAGATTCAATGGCTCACCAAATGCGTTAAACAGAGTGGTTAGCCGTTAAATCCTGATAGGTTTCGATGACTACGCCAGTACACGGTTTGGACGTATGCTGAGGCGGCACAGTAGCTCGTAGCTAATCGTGCCCGCATGTCCTGCGACTTCATCGACGCGCGGCGCATCGCCCCAAAGAACCACTTTACTATCTATACCAAGACTCTCGGGTGCGCTACTGATATCAACGACTATCATATCCATTGCCACACGCCCAATCACAGGACAACGGTGGCTTTGATTGCTGCTAGCATCGATGACGGTGACATAAGCGTCGCCTGTGACCACACGCGGATAGCCATCTCCATAGCCTACACTCACTAAGGCCGTTCTGGTATCTTGCTGAGCTTGCCAGCGACTACCGTAGCCGATAGCATCATTGGCACTGACAGTCTGTAGCGCAATGATTTGAGCACTAAAATCCATCGCTGCTTGCAAGTTTAATTCCTGTGCGCTTTGGTCAGTAACAGGTGAGCTACCATATAAGATGATGCCTGGACGTACCCAATCATAATGGTGCTCTGGAAAATTAACGATACCAGCAGAATTGCATAATGAGCCTTTGATATCTGAGCTAATAGTACTTTGTAAAGTCGATAATACGTCTGAGAAACGCTGAATTTGCATCGCATTTAATGGGTGGTCGTGGTCATCAGCATTGGCAAAATGCGTGGCTAGTATCAGCTGATAGCCTGCTTCATGTAAACGCTGGGCTGCTGATAATACGCCTTCAGCATTGAAACCCAAACGGTTCATACCCGTATTGTATTTAAGCCAAGCCACTCTAGTTGCACTGCCAGTTGGCGGAATGTTTTGCAGGGCCCATTCTAGCTGTGGTCTGTGGTGAATCACGCAGCTAATCTCATGATCAATCGCTTGTTGCCATTCATCGGCGGTAAACGCACCTTCTACCAATCCTATGGTTTTATCCCACCCCAATTTTCTGGCTTCTAGCGCTTCAGTTAAGGTGGCGACACCGATGCCATCTGCTTGCTGTAATGCTGGCAGGACTGCTGCCACGCCGTGCCCGTAAGCGTTGGATTTGACCATCGCCAGAACTTTAGACTGCGGTGCTCGTTGTTTTACTTGATTGAGGTTATGGGTAATGGCTTTTGGTTTTATAGTAATGGTGCGCATAATCGCCTTCTTTATGAGTAGAATTATGAAGTTATAAAGCCAGTACGGCATCAATTGGCTAATGCAGCACTGGCTATTTTCTGAAAAATTATTTGTTAATTGATGATCGAGCCTCTACGTCTTTATCAAACTTAAACTTTATAAGATTGGTTATTCATCATTCTCAAAGCTGGCGTTTTGATAGTACTCGGGCGTTAAGTTAATAAAGCGGGTAAATTGACCCTCAAAGCCTAACCGTAGCGTACCGATAGGGCCGTTACGTTGTTTACCGATGATAATTTCAGCCACACCTTTGTGGTCTGAGTTTTCATTATAGACCTCATCACGATAGATAAACATAATCAAATCGGCATCCTGCTCAATCGCACCCGATTCACGCAAATCCGACATGATAGGACGTTTGTTAGGGCGGTTTTCTAGACTGCGGTTAAGCTGCGATAACGCAATGACGGGACATTCAAGCTCACGTGCCAATGCTTTTAAACTACGAGAAATTTCTGAGATTTCTCCTACACGGTTGCCATCAAGATTGGGTACTTTCATTAACTGTAGGTAATCGACCACGATAGCACCAAGCTTGCCATCGTGGTTTTTGGCGATACGGCGACAGCGTGAGCGCATCTCAGACGGTGGCAGAGCGGTACTATCATCAATATAAAGGTGCTTTGATTGGAGATGTTGAATGGCGTTCATCATTTTTGCCCATTCGTCTTCATTCATTTGTCCCGAACGCAAGTGTGTCTGATTAATCGCACCCCACGACGACAGCAAGCGCATGACGATAGACTCTGCGGGCATCTCCATCGAAAACACTACAACCGGTAAATCTTCGTTAAATAAAATCCCCTCTGCCAAGTTCATGGCAAAGGTGGTTTTACCCATAGAAGGACGAGCGGCGACAATGATCAAATCGCCTGCTTGCAGCCCCTGCGTTTTATTGTTCAACTCAGCGAATGGCGTCTGCAACCCAATCATGCCGTCGGGATTGGATTTAAGCTCTTGAATTTTGTCGATGACATTGGTCAGCACGGAGGTGATGCCCACAGGGCCACGTTGTTCGGCACGTTTATTGTGCTGCTCATTGATACTAAATATTTTGCCCTCGACACTGTCCAAAATATCACTAACACTTTGGCTTTTAGGATTATAGGCAAGCGCTAGCATCTCATTGCCAGTAGTGATCAGTTGGCGTAGAGTAGATAGCTCACGTACACGCTGAGCGTAAGCGGTGAGGTTAAATAAAGTGGCGGGACTTTGGCTCAAAATATCTGCTAAGTAACTGTCACCACCTGCACCTTTGAGTAATTTCTGCGCTTCTAGCCAGTCGTGTACCATGACCGTATCATAAGGTTCATTGACGGCTGCCAAATGGGCAATGGCATCAAAAATATATTGATGTCGTCCAGCGTAGAAGTCATCTTTTGTGACGATATCCGCAATTTTATCGTACGCCTCTTCGATACTCATCAAAGACGCAAGCAAAGCCTTTTCAATATCGATATTGTGCGGCGGAGTTTGATTGAGTAAGTCGTCGGTTTTTTCAGTATCTGCCATGAGTGCCTAATGAGTTAAAAATCGGTATAAGAATGTGGGTTGGTCATGTAGCAAAACAAGTCAGGCATACTCTATGGTAAAAATACCAGAATATAAGAAGTTCTAAAACGCAAAAAGTAATAAAAGGCGGTCTTGCGCTTGCTTGTAAATGCTACAATCAGAGGCGAAAGTTTAACACATTATGTGCTTTTTTTAGACGAGATAAATAACTAAATCCGTAGCTATAGAAATTCCTAGACTGTGAAATAGAATATAACGCCCAGATACAGAATATGATAAGTTCAATTATAAATAGAATAAAATCAATTACTTAATTTGAAATAAGGTCATTGTTATGACGAATAAAAGACTGCCGCTGCTTATTACAACAGGTGAGCCTGCTGGTATTGGTATGGACGTCGTACTGCTATTAGCGGCTGAAGGTAAGTTGCAAGATTTTGAACGTCCCATTTGGGTTACGGCAGATAGCACCGCTATGCAAAAGCGCGCAGATACACTTGTAATGGCAGGCGTACTCGAAAGCTATCCAGCTTGGCAAACGATGGATGCAAATATAGAAGCTGATGATTTTTTAAGTCAACTACCACAGCAAACTGTGAACAGCGATAGTGCTTTTATTCTGCTGAATACGCCTTGTGCTGCGCCAGTCGTTCATGGACAAATTAATATCAGTAATTCAGCGATGGTCGCCACGCAATTAGCGGTTGCCCACCAGTTGGCAACCAACAAAGCAGTTGCTGCTATCGTCACAGGACCATTGCAAAAATCTGCCTTAATAGATGCTGGTATAAAATTGCTCGATGGCACGATGTTTAGCGGTCATACTGAGTTTTTTATGCAGCAAAGTGGCTGTGAGAAAGTCGTCATGATGCTTGCTAATCAAGCCATGAAAGTGGCGCTCGTCACCACGCATCTGGCACTAAAAGATATTCCTGCCGCCATCACTGCTGATAATGTCCGCCAAACGGTACAAATCGTTATCGATGATATGCGAGAGAAGTTTGGCTTAATGCAGCCACGCATTTTGGTTTGTGGTCTTAATCCACATGCAGGCGAGGGCGGACATTTGGGTGTCGAAGAGATCGAGATTATCAATCCAGTGTTAAATGAGTTTATCGGTGCAGGAGTAGATATATCAGAGGCGATGCCAGCGGATACGTTATTTACCCCTAGACATTTAGCAAACTGTGATGCAGTGATTGCTATGTATCATGACCAAGGGTTGCCGGTGCTAAAATCGCATGGTTTTGGTGATACGGTTAATCTTACCTTAGGATTGCCTTATATTCGTACCTCGGTCGATCATGGTACGGCGCTTGATTTAGCAGGACGTGGTGGTGCAAGTGCTACCAGCTTATACCAAGCATTATTGATGGCAAAGGAGATGGCCGATAAATCGCTTATTAATAGACCTCTTGTATAAAACTGGTGCCTGAGCGAGAGTTGTCACGCAGTATTGGGTCACTTTAGTGTCAGCAATGCCTATTTATTTATGAATCATCGCATCATCAAAAACACTCTGATATAAGTGGTTCCATTATACCAGTCTGTTTTAAGTGGTCTGTTAATACGTCTGAGGGGTGAAATAGCTGGTTCCGCTGGGGTATACTCTAACAGGACTAGCTGTTTTCTGGACAGGTACGATAAAGAGGAAGTGAGTGTATGATGAATATATTTCATACGCATTCGGAAGGCGAAAAATGCCTTATGTTTTATCTGAGATTGATGTGCCACTGCAAACTATCTTGAGCTGGAAAAAACGATGATTCAAACCGTTATCCATTATTTTCTACATTTCGGTATGCCGTTGATTATCGCCTATACATTTTTTCGTAATGACTATAAACGCGTATATTTGATCTTGTTAGCAACTATGCTAGTGGATCTAGATCACCTACTAGCTACGCCTATTTTCTCGCCCAATCGATGCAGTATTAACTTTCATCCACTCCATACTTATTATGCGATGGCAGTATATGCAGCTATGTTGTTTTTACCTAAGCCGTATAAAATAATTGGTTTGGGATTATTACTACATACGCTGACTGATTTAAACGACTGCGTAATGACCTATCTGAACTGTCCGCAGTGTTTGAGCGACGCTCCTGCTCGTGAGCTGGTGGAATGGTTAGTCAGAGCTACAAGCGCTTGATGCAGCTATAAGAATATCGTCTAGTATTTATCCTACCAATCAACTCTCTCATAACTTCTAGTAGTAGCAGCATCTATGCCCTTGCTATCCAATTTTAAATAAACCTAGCAGCAGACCTAATGTGTTCTACCACTAGAATTTATTTAGAGTGTTACTACACGTTTGATAAAACAATTCAGTTTCTAAGCAGGCAGCAGTAAGATCGCATTAACCACTACTGTTTTCACATCGTTTTAATACTGCTGTAATCGCCACGGGTACGCAGAATAACTTCAACATCTGAATCACCACGATTGCGCCAGAACCAGCCATGATTACCTGTAAAAGCGGCTTCTAAAACCCCTTCATCAGCGGCAACTTCGCGACCTTTCTCATAACTAATAGCCTTGCCTAATGCATCGCCATGAGTATCAAAGTTGACCTCACCGCCTGTCACGACCCAAGAGTATTCAGCCTTGCCACCTGAAGCCATTTTCATCTTAATCTCCAATCCTTCCCCTGGCGTCAAGGTAAAGGGAGTTTCATCGCGCCATTCACCACTTGCGATGGCAGTATCAGAAAGTGTGGCACTCACTGCTTGCTCAGTCACATTATCTATATTCGGTGTTTCAGCCACTAGTAAACCCGCTGCATCGGCGGCAGCTTCATCTGCCAATTGTTGCTTAACTTGTCCCATTTCTGTCAATTGAAGAACACTACCAATCCCAGTTGGATCAATACCATACTCAGCGGGAAGAACCACCGTAAATAAGAGAACGACTGCTGCGATGCCAGCTAAAATAGTAGATTTGACGAGCTGCTTTGAAGTGGGAAGTTCAGCTTGTAAAGGAGTATCACTGTTATACATATTAAAAACCCTTGAATTAAGAAGACATTAAATAGCCAGTGAGCTGCATGCCCACTAAAATAAATCCTGCGCTCATCATAGCCACGTTGGCGGTATAGGCGTTACGGATGAAACTTAGCGTACGACGCCAATAGCTCATGCCAATTAATATGATGGCTAGAGCCAGTAGCTGCCCAATTTCCACACCGACGTTAAAGGCGAGTAAGTTAGGGAGTAGACCGTCAGGCGACATCTCATATTCAAGGAGCTTAGTAGATAACCCAAAGCCGTGGAAAAGACCAAAGACAAGCACCGCTATTTTAGTATTTGGCTGAAACCCAAACCATCTCTGGAAGGCACCAATATTGTCTAACGCTTTGTAAACGACAGAGAGACCAATAATCGCATCGATCAGGTAACTATTCATACCGATGTTGAAGTACACGCCTAAAATCATCGTGGCGGAGTGACCTAATGCAAATAGGCTCACATAGATACCAATATGCTTCATACGGTAAAGAAAGAAGATGACCCCGAAGAGAAACAGGATATGGTCATATCCCGTAATCATGTGCTTAGCGCCTAAGTACATGAAGGGCAGAATATTGACTCCTGAAATCTCCTGAATATACCCTTTATCCCCTGCGGTTACCGCATGAGCAAGTGCTTCATTGCTACCAGTAACAAGACAAATAAGCAGTATTGAGAGTACTAACAGACGGGTCTGCCAAGTCGCCCATGGCGATCTTGGAAGCCTATTGTAGACATGGCTATACATTAAGAATCCTATAGTGTAAGAGTGATGAATACGTGTATGTGCTTTTTAGAAATATGTGCTTTTTAGAAAAAACTCTAAAATTATGAAAATTTTAAATGCAAATCGAATACTTAAGGAGTAAGATACTATCCCCTAGGGGGGGATAATGTCAACCATAAAATCTCAAGTCTTGTGAGGTATAATGGCGCTCTCTAGAGAAAGGACACTGTCATTATGAAAAAACCACACGTACACGCATCTCATCCAGCCGTAATCACACGCCTCAAAAAAGCGAATGGTCATTTAAGCAGCACGATAGAGATGTTGGTTGAGGGTCGAACCTGTCTTGATATAGCGCAGCAACTGCAAGCGGTAGAAAATGCCATTCATCAAGCTAAAAAAGTGTTAATTCAAGACCATTTAGATCATTGCCTTGAAGACTTATTAGGGGCTGTTGACAAAGATCAGCAGGACTCTATAGAGGAGTTCAAGGAAATAACTCGTTACTTATAAGATCAACCGACTGATCTAAAGAGACACTCCATGCTTAGTATCTTTGCAAACCGAACTTATCGCCATTTATTTGCCGCGCAAGTGATTGCCCTGATTGGTACTGGTCTAGCTACGGTGGCGCTAGGCCTTTTGGCATTTGATTTGGCAGGCAATAATGCTGGGGTCGTCATGGGAACGGCATTGGCCATCAAAATGATTGCCTATGTTGGCGTGGCACCCATTGCAGCGGCCTTTGCCGAACGGTTGCCTAAACGCACGCTGCTAGTGACACTAGATGTGATACGAGCCGGTGTCGCCCTGCTTTTACCATTTGTTTCCCAAATCTGGGAGGTTTATGTGTTGATCTTTGTATTGCAAGCCGCCTCAGCAGCTTTCACGCCTACTTTTCAGGCCACTATTCCTGATGTTCTGCCTAATGAAGCGGATTACACCAAAGCTTTGTCGCTCTCACGCCTTGCTTACGATATGGAAAGTCTAGTCAGTCCCATGTTAGCGGCAGCATTGCTGACAGTAATGAGCTTTCACAATCTATTTACGGGAACAGTACTGGGATTTTTAGCGTCTGCCATATTGGTCGTATCGGTCACGCTACCAGCGCATGCAATGCCCGCGCGCCGTAGCATTTATGATAGAACCACGCGCGGCATTCGTATCTATTTAGCGACCCCTCGACTGCGCGGATTACTCGCTGTTAATGTTGCCGTTTCTGCCGCTGCGTCTATGGTCTTTGTAAATACCGTGGTGATTATCCAAGGTGGTATGGGACTCACTCAGAGTGCAGTCGCATTAGCATTGGCGAGCTTTGGCGCAGGTTCTATGATTGCGGCACTGGCTTTGCCAAGTTTATTGGGTAAGCTGACAGATCGCAGCGTCATGTTAAGCGGTGTAGGGTTGCTTGTGGTGGGTATGTTCGCTGGTACCTTGATGATGGGACAAAACTCGCTTATGGCCTTATGGTTCGTGCTAGGTTTGGGTTATTCTGCTGCTCTGACACCTGCTGGACGCTTGCTATGGCGATCCTCACATCAGGAAGATCGTCCTGCATTGTTTGCTGCTCAGTTTGCTTTGTCTCACGTCAGTTGGTTAGTGTTCTATCCATTAGCGGGTTGGTTAGGTGCGCGCTACAGTATGACCGTAGCTTTTGCGGTATTAGGCGGTGCTGCTGCACTAGCGGTATGGGCGGCTTTTAGAGTATGGCCGTCTATTGATTTAAAAGAGATTGAGCACGAACATGCCAATCTACCAGAAGGTCATGTTCATGCTACAGGATCTCCTACACCTAACGGCTTACGCCATACCCATCCTTTCATAGTTGATGACTATCATCCGCGTTGGCCAAGCTCTGGTTCTTGATATAGATCCTGTACATGGGGGTTCGCTATTTTATAATAAAAAGTACACTGCTATGTACACTGAGCTACTATAAATGACTTTGACTACTGATATAAATAGCCTACAGCCTAGTGTTCAAGTCCTCACTAGGGAACCATGCTTATTTCTATATCGTCATAGAGGTGAAATAACATGACAACATTTAATATGAATAAACCAGAAATAGAGCAAGCTGCTATTGAGTTTAAAACGGCGCTGATAAATTGGAAATCAAGAGAAGGTATTATAGGGGCTTTCTCTACATATCGTGATCAATGGACAGACGAAGATGTGAGTAAAGCTGTAAGTAAGGAAACACAAGTTATTAAACCAGTATTAGAAGCCTTCGAGCCTGTATACCGTCTAGCTATACAGGGTAAAATAGAGAAACCTTTTTCCTTTCAAAGTTATATGATGACTTATGTTGGTAGAGTACTGGGCGATGAGTTGTCATGGCCTGAAGTTCGCGAGCCGTATCAGAGAATGATTAATAGTTTGAAAGGTGGGTTAACTACAGAAGAGCTCATAGACAGTATTTACTACAGAAATAATTTATTACCAGAGCATTATGATCAAGCGGTTAAGGAAATTGTAGCAGAGGGTTGGACTCATAATTACCCACAATAATTACTAAGAATGTTTTTCAATAAAAACCGCGAGACCATCCCAGCTTAATCTAAAGATTAAGCTGACCTTTCACATTAATAACTTTTATCTTATTCCCATAATCGGACGTTATGGCAAATGATTATGAGGATAAAAAGTCTCGGGTCGGTTGCGCTAAGGTATGAGTAACTTATTGATAAAATGTCTCAAAAACACAGCCTAATTATGAGCTGTGGTATAATTTGTCATTATAATACCAGCATATTGCTGCCATAGCCCATTTCTCTTTTATACATTAAGACTCTTTTATGTCCAAAACCTCGTTTGATGCCCAAACCATTTCCAGTAGCCTACGGGCTGCCAAACACCAACCGCGTAAACGCTTTGGTCAAAACTTCTTACATGACCGTAGTGTTATCCGTGAGATTGTTGAGAGCATTCGCTTAGAGCGCGATGACAATTTAATCGAGATTGGCCCAGGTATGGGTGCGCTGACTGAGCCGTTATTGGCAGAAGTGGATGCGATGACGGTCGTAGAGTTGGATCGTGATTTGGCGGATAGCCTGCGTATTCGTATCGGTGCCAATAGCCATCCGAATTTTGAAATTATCAAAGACAATGCTATGCATGTCGATTATCGTGAGTTGTATAGCGAGGAGCGCGGTAAGCTACGCGTGGTGGGTAACTTGCCATATAATATTTCTACGCCGATACTTTTTCATTTGCTCAGTTATGCCGATGTGATTCAAGACATGCACTTTATGTTGCAAAAAGAAGTCGTTGAGCGCATCACTGCTGACGTTGGCAGCAAGACGTATGGTCGCTTGTCGGTCATTATGCAATACCACTGTGATACGGATTATTTATTAACTGTGCCACGTGGCGCATTCAATCCGCCACCAAAAGTCACCAGCGCTGTATTTCGCCTGACGCCGCATATCAACAAACCTATCGTCGCAGAAGACGAAGCGTATTTTGCGATTGTGGTACGCGAAACCTTCAACCATCGTCGCAAGACCCTACGTGCTATTTTTAAAAAATCAACCTTGTTGCCGACGTTGAGCGAGGATGACTTTGCCGCTTGTGGTATTGATCCACAAGCACGCCCTGAAGTCTTGAGTGTGAAAGATTTTGTCAATTTGAGCAATCAGGCAGGCAAAGTAGCAGATTAATTCATCATCCAAAAATAGTTATTTAGATATGAATAAAAATCATCGTATAAAAGTCATCACATAAAAGATAGAGGATTTATGAGTTTTCGCCACCAGTATGTCATCGGTGATCTGCAAGGTTGTTATGCGGCGTATCTTCATCTACTCGAAACATTGGATTTCGACCCTACTCAAGATAAGTTGTGGTTTGCAGGTGATTTGGTGGCACGCGGCGAAGACTCACTGAATACGTTGCGCGATGTCAAGGCGCTTTGTGAGCAAGGCGCTGCGGCTACCGTATTGGGTAATCATGATATTAACCTGATCGCTGTTTGGCGCGGTGCCGCTAAAATTAAGAAAAAAGACAAGACTGCACCAATTTTTGCTGCCGATGATTGTGATGAGCTATTACATTGGTTACGTCAGCAGCCGATACTGGCTTATCCTGATGCCAATACCGTACTGGTACATGCGGGCATCCCACCGCATTGGACTATTGAAGCAGCAGCGGACTATGCCCAGCAGTTAGAGGCGCAATTACAAGGCAGCTTAAAGCAGCTTGATCGGTTGTTGCCACACTTATATAGCAAGACGGCCGATGATTGGCATACAGGTATCAACGGCTTTACCAAAATGCGCGCGATTACCAATTATTTTACCCGTATGCGCTTATGCAAGCAGGATGGCACGCTCGAATTTAGCTTCACAGCAAGCTTAGATGATTCGATGCCAAAGGACTTTTTGCCGTGGTTTGAGTGGCAAGTACCGCGCACGCGCAAGATATTGTTTGGTCATTGGGCCGCGTTAAAAGGTGAGATTGATCTGCCACATGCGCGCGCTTTGGATGGCGGCTGTGTCTGGGGAAATCATTTATTAGCCTATCGATTGGGCGACGAAGAAGTAATAACGTCAAGTGCTCATTGTCATCCGCCATAATTATGGCAGCTCATTAACTGGAGCGTGTCATCGAAACCACCAGAACCACCCATTTAACTGGGCAGATTGGGTGGTTTTTTCGGTTTTGGCAGTGGGGTTTTGGCATCGCCAGCACCTTTGCTATCAGAGTCAGTATTGTCTGCCTCATCGCGGCTTATTTCATTACTACTAGTCGCAAAGCTATCAAGCGTCTTAGTGCTTCTATCATATTGAATGTCATCGGTGTACGGCACACTATTGAGGTTGTCATCCATCAGACCATCATCGAGATCGATTACTTGTTTGGCCATAGTTGAATGGACGGTGCTATACGCTTCACGACTAGTCATCTCAGGATCAGAATTACTGTCTGATGTTTGATTGTCATATTGTATGTCGGTCACTGCTGGATCATTTTTCATACTGCCTTGCATGGATTTGGGCAATATTTTTACGTCCGATAAGCGGCGCACAACATAATTAGCAGGTATAGGCTTGCCGCCTTTTTGCCCTGAAGTATCATCAAATATCATACGACCTTGGCTATCGATACGAGCATATTTCATCGGTTTGTCGCGTGGCCAAAAAAAGTCAGATGGGTGACTGATAATATGACCAAAAACCAATTTGGTGAGACGTCCCCATTCAAAGAAGCGTACTTCTTTTGAGCGTAGCGCGACGAACAAGGCGAGGGAAAAGCTGACAATCAAGTTGACGATACCGATAAGAGCAACACCAAGAATGGACAGTAAGATGACGTTCCAGCTTATATCATCAGCGGACATGTTAAACAGTCCATGTGCCAAGTTGGCTGAGGCAAAAGCAATGTGGCGAATATCAATTGGTAAGCCGAAAATAAAGCCGATAGTGGCAGTGCTGCCTAAAAATACCCCGAATAAGAAGTTGCCCATGATGGCACCCAAATTCGCTTCTACAAAGCCGCCAAAGCGCTGTAGCCATGATTTAGGCAAAAGTATTTTGAGCAACTTATGCCGCTGTATACGTGCGCCCACATGGTTATAAACCGCTAAGTTGTCATAATAACCAGCGATCAGACCCGATAAAAATAAATAGACACCAGCAATGGCAGCGTGGGGAAGGGCGAGCGAGCGAAAAGGATCAAGATCATGTAGGAGATGCCCAGCCTTCTCAGTATCAATCATCGGCGTACCTGTATATTGCAGCCAAGCAAAAGAGATAATAAGAGCGACCGGTACCGCTAGCATTACATTACCCATGATAGCGACAAACTGGGTACGTAAAATATCGACCACCAATTCTGACAGCTTGGTTAGCTGATGAGACTTCTTGCCAGAGCCATCCGATATAGTGGAGGCAATAGCCGCCGCCGTCATGGCAGGCTGCTTGGTAGCAACGGTACCGCGAATGACATGAATAAAGACAAAACCCAAGCCATAAATCATACTGTTGATAAATGCCCGACCCATTGGTGCGAGGGCTAAATGATAAGCCAATATCTTGGTGGTCGCCATAAAAGCAATGATAAAGCCACCGATAGAGGCCTTTTTAAACATCTTCTGATAACCAGATTTATCGGTGCTAATGTAATGCTCACCGACACGGCTCGCGTTTTCAGTCACTTTACGCGAGAGCAGCTTGGTATTATTATCAATCAAATAGCCGATACTATAGCGACGATTGGCAGTGGTAATCAGCGTTTGTATCAGTTCAATGACGGCCAGATCACGCTTGTTATAATCATCAGTCACCAGTTCAGTCAAGATACGCATACGCTGCAAGCTTTGGTCGAGGCGCAGCATCATATTGGTCAGTCGAATAGAAATACCCGTCTTATAAATACGTTTGCGAACCGTGGCAACGATATCTTCGCATTGCTCAATCATGACAAGCAACGGCGCTGGATCGACGGCTTTTTCGGGGGTGATATCAGTCAAGGTATCAAGCTCATGCGCCTGCCTATATTGATTGACAAATAAGACTGCTTCTTGATTTTGGGCCACAAAAGAGGCTGAGTAGTTCAGCATTTGCGGGTAAGAATCCATCAAGTCAGGATGCAAACCAAGACCGCTGATGCGATAAGATAAAATGATAATCGCGTTTAAAATACTGTTTTTCGCCGTGGCGACTAGATCTAAGTGTTCTTCTTTGACTCTCAGTAATTCAACCAGCTCATCCCATTTTTCTTTATCGATATTGGCCAACCAACGCTCATCAGAACGCTTATTAAATAGGTAACCAACCAACTCAACCACGGAGTCCTCTTGCGGTAGTATTGGCAAAAGTCGATGGCCAACTAAACGGCGCAAACTATTAAAAAATCCCTGATCCGACATAATGCCAGTATCGGTATAAAGTGCAATTTGCCGGTACTGGATAATGAGCTTTAATACAAAGCTGGCAAGGCCGTCGCCATATTCTGGATGCTGACGAATGACATCAATGAGGTTCTGAATATTATCATTGGCCAAGACAGGCTCTTTTTCAGTGACCCGTAGCTCATCTATTAAGCGTTTTAGTACCGCAGGATCGGGTACATCACTTAGCGCCGTAATTTGCTGTAAAATGCGTTTTAGTTCTGGCACGTCGCATCCTTTATCATGGTGGTTTCAACCGTTTTTATTGTTAGATTTTGAACATTGTTATCTGGCGTACAACATAGGTTATGACTACAAGCTTGGTAATACTATGAAGTAACTTAAGCGATAGTTTGCTTTGCGTTATTCTAATCGGAACGATGCATCGATAGTTAATTATTTTGTTAGCAGTTATTTAAAAAATATTTTTGGCAAAAAAAGGGACAGTAGCGATACTGTCCCTTTTGTCATGATACTTTAATTATTAAAAATTAAACATCGCTGATTAGTTAGCAGGTACATCAAAGTAGTCAAGATCAAAGTTCATCATAGGATCGCTACCTGCTTGCACCATTTGCGCATGCGCATCGATACGTGGCAATACACGACCAACGAAGTAGTCAGCAAGCTTGGCTTTGTTCGCGTAGAACTCGCCTTCTTGACCGTCAGCAGCTTCAACCATCAACGCAAACATATACGAGTAGCACAGGTAGCCAAAGGCATGCATGTAGTCAACGGCACAGCCATTGATTTCATTTTTACGTTCGCCAATGTTGCTCAGCACAGTTTTAGTCAATGCTTCAATCGTATCAGCAGCATCCAGTGTGGCTTGTTTGATGCCATGGTTGGCTTGCATATTATTGACAAAATCACGAATTTCACCTAAGAAATGAGTGACGTACTTGCCGTTATTGCGCGCAACCTTACGACCTAGTAGGTCAAGGGCTTGAATGCCATTGGTGCCTTCATAAATCTGGGCAATACGTGTATCACGAACGATTTGTTCCATACCCCATTCGCGGATATAGCCGTGACCACCAAATACTTGCTGACAATCAATAGTGGCTTCTAATGCTTTGTCAGTCAAAAATGCTTTGGCAACTGGCGTGAGTAGAGCAACACGAGCGGAAGCCGCTTTGGCTGCTTCTGGATCGGTACTAAACTTTTCTTCATCAAGGTTCTTGGCAACATACATTGCAAAGCAACGTGACGCTTCAGTATTGGTCTTAGCATTTAACAACATGCGGCGTACATCGGCATGATGGATAATTGCATCCGCAGGTTTTTCTGGGCTTTGCAACTGGGTATCACTACGACCTTGACCACGGTCATTGGCATAAAGTGCCGCATTTTGATAGGCAAGCTCAGCACCACCAAGGCCTTGCAAACCCATAGTGACACGCTCATAGTTCATCATAATGAACATAGAAGACAGGCCTGTGTTTTCGGCACCAACCATCCAGCCTTTGGCACTATCAAAGTTCATCACACAAGTAGCAGATGCTTTGATACCCATTTTGTGTTCGATAGAACCGACTGCCAATGTATTGCGTTCACCCAAGCTGCCATCTTCATTGACCAAGAATTTTGGTACAACAAATAGCGAAATGCCTTTTGAGCCTTCTGGTGCATTGGGTGTTTTTGCCAATACTAAATGAATAATGTTTTCAGTTAGATCGTGCTCACCGCCCGTGATAAAAATCTTAGTACCAGAGATGTCATAGCTGCCATCATCGTTAGGTACGGCTTTGGTCTTGATGATGCCTAAGTCAGTACCCGCATGTGGCTCTGTTAAGCACATAGTGCCAGCCCATTCGCCGTTGTACATTTTTTCTAGATAGGTTTGCTTTTGCTCTTCAGAGGCCGCTGCATTTAGGCAAAGCGTTGCGCCTACAGTTAGGTTAGGGTAAAGGGCAAACGATTGGTTAGCGGTAAAAACCATCTCTTCGGTGAGCATGGTTACCATTTTTGGAAAGCCTTGACCACCGTATTCAGAGTTACCACTTAAGCCAACCCAGCCTGACTCAGCATATTGCTTATATGCTTCTTTAAAGCCTGTTGGGGTAGTGACAACGCCATCACCCTGAAAAGTAGCGCCTTCTTCATCGCCACTACGGTTGATGGGTAGCAGAACGTTTTTGGTCAGTTTTGCCATTTCTTCTAAAATCATATCGACAGTGTCCATGTCAACATGAGCCAAATTGTCGTTGTTTTGCCAAAATGCATTCGCATTAAAAACATCATTTAAGATGAAGCGCATGTCATTAAGAGGGGCATTATAAACAGCCATCAGCAGTCCTTTGGTTCAAATGAATAAAAATTAAATACATTAGGGTCTGTTGAACATTCAAATGTGGCACTGGCGGTGGCTATTTTTTAGACAATACGCAGTGAAATTTTTGACGCCTAGTCATTCTAGGTTAGACAATTTCGCCATGTATTGGCAAAAAATAGTCCCGCCCCGAAGGGCTGATGCTAAAATCGCACCAAACGTTGTTATAAACCTAGCTAAGGTCTCGACATTATCATCAGTTTACGCCTAGTTTGGTGCGATTTTAGCGATCAGCAGTCCGAATATTTGAATGTTCAACAGACCCTAAGATTATCGGTTGTTCTTTTTGAGTTAACCTTAATGGCTAATAGCTAAAGTTTAGCAAATTAGAGGCTCAGCTTGTGTATTTCTTCGTGAATTGTGCGTACACCAAAAACATTTATCATGCGAAATAATGGCTTTAATAGGCTTTAATAGGCTTTAATAGGCTTAAAAGGAATTGATAATACGCAAATCGGCAACATACTTTGGTATGTTGCCGATCGAAATTACGATAGTGGTGCTAATTCAATAAATCTTTGATAAATTGATGGCTTACTTAAAAGGCAAATTGATCAACATCCATGCTCATGTACGGCTCAACACCAGTGCTGATGCGCTCTACATGTGTGGTGGTACGTGGAAGCAATTTAGCAAAATAGAACTGAGCCGTCTTGATTTTAGCATCATAGAACGCAGGTTCGCTGCTGCCATCAGCAATAGCAGTTTGTGCCACAAGTGCCATACGTGCCCATAAATAAGCCAGAGTCACGTAACCACTGAAGTACATGTAATCAACTGCCGCACCGCCTACTGCTTCAGGGCTTTCAGTGGCTTGCATGCCAATGCGCGCTGTTAAGTCGCCCCATTCTTTTAGATGCTTAACCAGTGGACGGATAAATTGACCCATCTCATCATTTTCTTTGTTTTCATCACAGAAGTCTTGGATGACTTTGACAAAGTTTGCAAGCAGCTTGCCTTGTGAACCCAATACTTTACGGCCCAATAGATCAAGTGCTTGGATTTCAGTGGTACCTTCGTATAGACAAGCGATACGGGTATCACGGACGTTTTGCTCCATACCCCATTCGCTGACAAAACCGTGACCACCATAAACCTGTATACCATGGTTTGCCGCTTCTAGACCAGTCTCGGTCAAGAAGGCTTTGGCAATAGGCGTCAACAATGACAGCATTTGATCAGCAAATTTAAGCGCTTCGCCTTCACCTTTTGCGACAGTATCCGCAAAATGTGAGAGATAATAGACCAATGCACGGCCACCTTCAGCAAAGGCTTTTTCGGTCAATAGCATGTTGCGAACCGCTGGATGTACAATGATCGGGTCAGCTACTTTTTCTGGTGCTTTGGTACCTGACAAAGAGCGCATGGCCAAACGATCTTTGGCATAAGTCAATGAGCCTTGGAATGCGTACTCTGCTGCAGTCAAGCCCTGAACAGCAGTACCGATACGGGCAACATTCATAAAGGTGAACATGCACTGTAGGCCGCGGTTTTCTGGGCCAATTAGGTAACCTGTTGCGCCATCGAAGTTGATGACACAAGTGGCAGAGGCTTTAATGCCCATTTTATGCTCGATAGAGCCACAAACGACATTGTTACTATCGCCAACGCTGCCATCTTCTTGAACCGTCATCTTAGGAACGATAAACAATGAGATGCCTTTTGTGCCAGCAGGTGCGCCTGGTAAACGCGCCAATACAATGTGAATAATATTGTCGGTTAAATCATGCTCACCAGCTGAGATAAAAATCTTTTGACCAGTAATGCTATAGCTACCATCTTCTTTTGGTTCAGCTTTGGTACGGATAATACCCAAGTCAGAACCAGCGTGTGCTTCGGTCAAACACATCGTACCTGACCATTCACCGCTGATCATTTTTTCTAAATAGATGTTTTTCTGCTCATCAGTACCATGGTGTTCGATAGTTTGGATCGCACCATGTGATAGGCCTGGGTACATAGAGAATGACCAGTTAGCCGTACCAACCATCTCATTGATGACTGTTGATAATGAAAACGGCATGTTTTGACCACCGAATTCTTCTTCAGCAGATAAAGCAGGGAAGCCAAGCTCACAATACGCTTTATAGGCTTCTTTAAAGCCCTTTGGTGTCGTTACTTTGCCGTTATCAAATTTGCAGCCTTCCGCATCGCCGCTTTGGTTCAATGGTGACAGCTCATTTTCAGCAAAACTTGCAGCCATTTCAAACAGGCTATCCATTAGCTCGCGGTCTGCTTCTTGAAATGCAGGTAGCGTTTTGTAATGGCTTTCGCTATCGAGTAGTTCATGCATAACGAATTGAATATCACGTAAAGGTGCTTTGTATTGCATAACTTCCTGTCCTTTTGTAATGCAATCAATAATAGCTGGTCGTCCTATGACAGCGCTAGGGTTTAGCGCATGATGCAGGATTGACTATATCCAGATGGTCTGTTGAAGTCGCAGACCTATCTAAGGTATCGATTGCATAAAATAGTATTGAAAAGAATGGTGATTGTTAGAGTCAGTTTGATATTTAGTAAGCTCTAACAAATTCACTATAAAAGATAGGCTTTCATAGGCGATTATACAAGTTTGGTAACAGCACTGATAAGTCATGAACCTACCTTGCATCCGTTATGCAATCAACGTTAGGCGAAAAAAATAATAATAATAATCGACTAAAAAATGGTTGGCTCATTCTCGATTAAAATACTGACTAGGGCGTGTCTCATTTAGACAAATATTGCTGCGTTAACATTTCAGTTGCGATATCAGCAGTCACGGGTTTACTAAACCAATAGCCTTGTCCATATTTACAACCCATGTCTAACAGTAAATCGCGTTGTTGCTTGGTTTCGATACCCTCAGCGATGACCTGCATATCAAGCGCCACCGCTAACTCTAAAATAGCCTTGACGATCGCATATTGGGTACGGTCAGTTTCAATCTTAGAGATAAAACTTTTATCGATTTTGATAAAGTCAAAAGGATACTCTTGTAGATAGCTTAAAGAGGCATAACCTGTACCAAAATCATCCAGCGCTAAACAAATCCCCAACTCTTTTAGTAAATTGAGCTGTTTATTTACATTAGCATGGCGCTGTATTAATGAGGATTCTGTTACCTCTATATGTAATTGATGGGTATGGATATCGTGCTGTACAAATAAATTGCTCACCATCTCAAAGAAATCAGGATGGCTAAATTCAGCAGCATCGGCATTGATACAAATATGTTGATCGAAGCCAAGTTTTTGCCAAATAGACAACTGTTCCGCAATTTGAATCGCCATTTGTGAGAACAGCTCAAACGACAGTTTGTGCGTGATGATGGCATTCATAAAGTGGACAGGTTTTAGCAGCCCACGAGTGGGATGCTGCCAGCGTACCAGCGCTTCAAAGCCAGTAATAGCCCCAGTATCTAAGGAAAATTTCGGTTGATAATAGGGTACAAACTGAACATCATTGGTGGCAGCTCTAAGCTCCGCTTCCAACTGTAAGCTATTGGCAGTCGCTTCATCGATGGTTTTGTTGTACCAACAGATGTCGTCACCACCTTGCTGTTTAACATACTGTAGGGCTTTCTCAGCTTTGGTCAATAACCCTATCATTTCGTAATCATTTTCAGGGAAAAAACTGACCCCAACTGAGATATGACAATAAATGGCTGTATCTTCTGCTGGCTCATTACTGACGAAAAAAGGGTGCTCACACATTTGCATTAAGAGGTCTAATTGATTGCGTACGGAATTGGCATCAGTGCATTCGAATAATAGGGCAAAGTCATCACCACCAAAGTGTGAAAAACAATGCAAACCCTCGAGATTTAGGGTTGTAACCCGTAGTACGAAGCTTTTTATGAGAGTATTAATACCGTCAGGGCCGAGTAGGCTTGCGAGGTTACGATAACGATCAATGTTTAGGCGTACAATCACGACTTCTTGATAACTTTCTAACAATAGCTCACTGGTCTGACTCAAAAAAACCTTGCGGTTGGGCAACCCTGTCAGTTGATCGTAATTGAGTAGATGAGTCATTTGTTTTCTGTCTTTTACGACCGACGACATATCGCGCACCACACCGATATAATAACCCGTTTCTCCCACGTAGATGCTTCGGTAAGTGATATGGCAATTCAGAACTTGTCCATAGCGAGTCGCTATCGAAAAGTCAATTTCATAAAATCCCTTACTGTCTAAATGACTGGTAAGATCATTTAAAATAGCTTGCTCTTCTTTTGATAAAAACTCAGCCGCATATATACCAAGTGGTCGCCCCAGCAAAAAAGATTCACTGTAACCAATCATAATCTCGTAAATAGCATTGACCGACAGATAACGAAAGTTTGCGTCTAAGATAAAGATAGCGTCTTCATATTGCTCACATAACTGTGTCAGCAGTTGCTGCTTATCTGAGAGCGGTAGGGTGGTAAAAGTAGTCATAATTGGACTCACTAAGTCAACGTCAAGTCTAAAAAATTGGTCAGTCATTGCTAGCAATAACCACCGTCAGTCATATGGATTACCTAAGCTCAGCGGCTCAAGCTATCTCCCAGTTTGCAAAGCAATAAGAAGCGTTGTATCAGAGCACTTCATTTAACCTAGGGCGTGTCCTTAATCTGAACGAAAGCGAATAAATTGGTTAAAAACGGCTAAATCTTGCCAAACTGCGTCAAACAGTTAGTCAATATCCTGATATTCTCTGCGCTGCTTTCTTTGTTTAGCTGCAATTTGTCTCATTTTTATCACCATTTTTAAAATGAGGACATGTCCTAGTAATCAGCATATATACAGAATGGTGTGTGGTGATTAATGGCTAAGCGCGTGCAACGTTGCCAATGCGACGACAGGCGCGGTCTCTGTTCGTAGCACGCGATTACCGATCTGCCAAGGCGCAAAGCCTACTGTTTGTGCTTGCACTGACTCGTCATTACTGAGACCACCCTCAGGACCGATTAGCAGCTCAATGTAGGGTCTGTCTTGTGTTAGTGCGGTTGAGAGTGTCTCTGGTTGCAGAGGTTGTCCCGCTGCTGGCACGCTCATCATTAAGCGGCTATCTGCTGGCTGGTTTAATACTTGATAATAAGGGGCTTCACTGAGGGCCGCGACAATAGGGCTAACCGCAGCGCTGACAGATATTGCTGTGTCTGTAGCGTCGGTCGCTGAATCACGTAACCAGTCATTGATAGACAGTGGTGCAAGGATAAGAGGAGGGCGATTGAGGCCGCATTGTTCACAGGCGGCGATAGCGATTTGTTGCCAATGCGCCAGCTTTTTTTCGACTTGGGCGGGTTTGAGATTGACTTCGCCGTGATGGCTGCTAAGGAGCTGAATAGCAGTGACACCAAGCTCAGTGGACTTTTGAATGGCATAATCCATCCGTTCACCGCGACTCATCACTAGGGCGATTTTAGTCAATACAGGGGCGCTGCGGTCATCTGTTGAATGACTGAGTAAGGTAACCGTTGCATTTTTTTTACTAATCGCTTGTAGCTCTACCTGATATTCGCCGCCAAAGCCATCAAACAAAATACCTTGATCACCGATATTTGCGCGTAATACTCGGCACCAATGATGAACGATGCTGTCTGTTAATTCGACACTAGCACCAATAGATAATGCGCTAAGGGTAGGAAAGGTGGTGTTCAAATCGTTACTGATAGCATAAAAAAAACGTCGCACAGTCGTTTAGTCCTTTAATTGAACAATAATCCCTCTCAACATGTTAGCAGAATATGAGTGGCGGAGGGAAAGGTATTGTCACAGGTATTTGGGAAATAAAACAGGTCATATAGAGCAGTTGTTAAGACAAGATAGATCATAAGTAAAACGAAAAAACTGGCACTCCGAAGAATGCCAGTCATTTAACAAGAAGTTCAACAAAGGTCTAAGCGGTAAGTCCCAACGCTTCAACCAAACGCTTATTCGGCTCAACCTTATTCATGCTATAAAAATGCATGGCAGGTACACCCTCATTGATTAAACGCTCACATAGACGATATACCACATCAAAACCAAATTCACGGATGGCCTTGCGGTCATCACCAAAGTCAGCCAACTGCTTACGCACATAACGCGGAATATCAGCGCCACAGCTATCGGCAAAGCGTACCAAGTTACTTGAGTTGGTAATGGGCATAATGCCAGCCACCAATGGCTGTGCTACGGTATCAATCCCACGCTTTTCTAAGGTATCACGCAAATATAAGTAGCTATCGGCGTTATAGAAAAACTGGGTAATCGACGCATTGGCGCCCGCTTGGTATTTATTGACCAAATTGTCAACATCAAACGCAAAGCTACGCGCTTGTGGGTGCATCTCAGGATACGCGGCCACTTCAATATGGAAGTGATCGCCTGAGTGTTCACGAATGAATTTTACCAAATCGACAGCAAATGGTAGTTCACCCATACCCACCTGACCTGAAGGCAAGTCACCACGTAGCGCGACTAGGCGCTTGATACCTAAGCTTTTGTAGTGCTCAAGCAATTCAGCGATTTCTGCTTTATCATCACCAATACAAGACATATGCGGCGCAATGTCAGTATCGCCGCGTGCACATAGTGCTTGAACGATATCTAAAGTGCGGTTACGGGTTGAACCGCCAGCACCGTAGGTCACCGAAAAGTACGCAGGTGATAGCTTATTCAGCTCATCATAAGTGCTGAGTAGCTTTTCATGACCCAGTTCGGTTTTGGCCGGAAAAAACTCAAAGGAGAAAGCAGGCTTAGTCACAGTCTGGCTCCTTTTAGTATTTATAAGCGTCAGGCTTAAATGGACCTTCGACAGGTACACCCAAATATTCCGCTTGTTTATCCGTCAGCTTCGTCAATGTACCGTTAAAACCGGCAACCATGGCAGCAGCGACTTCTTCGTCCAGTTTCTTCGGCAATACTCTGACGTATAAGTTGTCAGTGCGCTCATCAGCTGGCAAGTCAGCGAATTTTTCTTCGAACAAATACATTTGCGCCAATACTTGGTTGGCAAATGAGCCGTCCATCACGCGTGATGGGTGACCCGTGGCGTTACCAAGGTTCACTAAGCGACCTTCAGCAAGCAAGATCAAATAATCATTCTCATCGTCTGAGCGGAAAATTTGATGCACTTGTGGTTTAATCTCAACCCAGCGCCAGTTGTCACGCATGAATTGGGTATCGATTTCGGTGTCAAAATGACCGATGTTACAAACGACTGCACCAGGTTTCAGTGCTGCAAGCATATGACGATCACAAACATGGTAGTTACCAGTGGTGGTAACGATCATGTCAGTGTCTTCTAGCAGACGCGTGTTGATATTTTCTGCGCCGCCAGTGTTATCACCGTTAATGTAAGGTGACAATACTTCAAAACCGTCCATACATGCCTGCATGGCACAGATAGGATCGACTTCTGATACACGTACGATCATGCCTTCTTGACGTAAGCTTTGCGTAGAGCCTTTACCCACATCGCCATAACCGATGACTAGAGCGCGGCGACCAGCAAGGAACATGTCGGTAGCGCGTTTAATCGCATCGTTTAAGCTATGACGGCAGCCGTATTTGTTGTCATTTTTAGACTTAGTAACGGCATCGTTGACATTGATGGCAGGTACTTTAAGCGTACCTTTGTTTAACATCTCAACTAAGCGATGAACACCAGTAGTGGTTTCTTCTGAGATACCATGAATGCTATCAAGAAGCTCAGCATAATCATTATGAATCAAAGCAGTTAAGTCACCGCCGTCATCCAAAATTAGGTTGGCATCCCAAAGTTGGCCTGATGCTTCGCCGCCAACGTGAACTTGTTGACGTAAGCACCATTCATACTCTTCTTCTGTTTCGCCTTTCCAAGCATAAACAGAGATACCAGCAGCAGCAATCGCAGCAGCAGCATGATCTTGAGTTGAGAAGATGTTACATGAGGTCCAACGTACTTCAGCACCTAGCGCGACTAGTGTCTCGATAAGTACGGCAGTTTGGATGGTCATGTGGATACAACCAGCGATTTTCGCGCCTTTAAGCGGCTGGTCTGCTTCGTAGCGACGACGCAAGCCCATTAGGGCAGGCATTTCGGCTTCAGCAAGGGTGATTTCACGGCGGCCGTAATCAGCAAGGCTGATGTCAGCGACTTTATAGTCAGTGAAAGAGGGATCGATCGTATGGGCAGATGGTGTAGTAGACACTGCGTCCATAATATGCTCCTATCAGTGGTTAACGTATGATAAAAAGAATAAAAACGCAGGTGCCGTTGTTTGCGCTGTGAGCGACCAAAATAGGGCGCTCGACAGTTAACCGAGCCTAACATAACCTATAATTTGCATGATTTTAGTCTCTCAATGCAATATCTATGGTCATGGCGCAACACCTCTCGGAGGTCGTTATTGTAATAGATGACGGGTGAAATGTCACCCACAAAAAAGACCATCAATCGATGGTCTCTTGTAAGTGCATCACGAATAACTAAGTGCAAGCCAGCAACGTTAGAACCAGTTGTACGTTAGTGAGGTAAAGAAGTTAGTGCCGTCAGTGTTATAGCCAACATCGGTTGTATAGTCTTCATTAGTGATATTATTCAAACGTGCAGTCATAGATAGGTTATCAGTCAGTTTGTAGTTACCACTGATATTCAGTAATCCATAACTGTCTATAGATTGAGCGTCAGTATTGGCAACTCTACTGTAATAATCACCCACATACTGATACTCAGCGCGTACATCTAAACTTGGCAGACGGTAACCTACATATACTAAACCTTTGTGTTCAGGACGGTAGGGTAGGTGGTTGTCATTATAATCAAAGGCATTCTGATTAAAATCTACTCTGCCAGTATAATCGCTCTTATCTTTAGCATCTTGATAATCATAGCTACCACCGAACAAATAGCTATCAACAACCCAGTCAGAAGTTAAGGAGATACCTTTAACTTTGGCTTTATCTACATTGACAGCTGTGCCTTCAGGAAAAGAGATCAAGTCTTCTACATCATTATAGTAGCCAGTTAGGCGTGTAGACTGTAATGGCGTACTGTACTCAACAAAGGCTTCATAGTTGTCGCTAGTTTCAGGTTTTAGATCAGGATTACCGCCGTATCCAGGATATATATCATTGAAAGTAGGTGCGCGAAATCCTTTTGCATAGCTAGTACCAATACGCCAGTCAGGGTTAATATGGTAAGCGGCACCTAGATTATAAGTAGTTTCATCACCATATTGTGAGTTGTCATCATAGCGTAGGTTTGCTTGGGTATCGAACTTATCATTAGCTAAGACATAACCTAAAAAGGCACTGGTCACATCGCGATCATCGATTTCATAGGCACTACTGTCTAGGCTTTGATTTAGGTACTCAACGCCATAAACACCTTGGCCGACTGCAAGTTGATGTTGACCTACTAAGCTGATTTGGTCTTGTTTAGTATCAAATACCCCACCATACTTACTGGAAGAGTCACTCTTATCAATCGAATGACCATATTGCAATTTTAATGAAGAGCTTGGCATATAGCGCCAGTCTACATAAGCTTGAGCGCTACCGTTTTCTTGGTCAGCATGTGCATTCTTATAATCACCATCATCAAAATCGGTTGTTGACTTGCTGTATAACGCACTTACGCCTGCTAGCCATTGATCGTTAATGCGTTGATTCAAAGCAATGCTGAAATTATTGCTTTCAAAGCTATCTTTATCTTTATTATAAGTTCCAACGTTTGAAGGTACGGTGGCATTGATACCATCTGACTCGTTGCGGCTGGCCGACAAGCTTAGCGTGGTGCCAGTAGTATTGGCAAGCTGTGCACTAACACCATATAAATATTGATCATTTGAACCAATGCCAGCGGTAACCGACATGCTGCTTCGATCTACATTGCTGCCTTTGGTGAATACTTGAATAACACCACCCATCGCATCAGCACCGTAGATACTAGATCCTGAGGCACCATATAAAATCTCGATACGGTCAATCTGATCGGCAGGCAATAAGTTAAGTGCTGCGCCACCATTACTAACAGAGCTATAGCGTACGCCATCAATCAATACTAAGATTTGCTTGCTATCGTAACCGCGCATATAGAAGTTTGAGGTGGTACCCATGCCACCATTCGTGTAATGACTGATACCGGGCTGCTGCTTAAGTACTTCAAGAGCACTTTGACCTTGATAACGTTGCAACTCTTCCTTATCAACCACACGAGTTTGGGCAATGGTATTGCTAATTTTGGTAGGAGTGCGGGTGGCTGTTACAACAATTTTATCAAGCTCGACTTGTGGCAGCTCACTATCATTGACTGTCTCTAAGTCAGGGTCAGATGGCGTGACAGCCATGGCTGTATTTACGGCAAATACGCCAAGTGCGCTTAAAATACAGCACCGCAAATAAGTAGACGAAGAAGAGCGTGTTAACAACATAATGATTCCCAAGGTTACAAAAGCAAAAGTTAAGAAGGTAAAATTTACAAAAAACAGTAGACAAGTTACACAGGGTTCATTATCTATAAATATGCTCGCTTTATAAACCAGTTTTAGCCAATATTTATTCATGATAAGCTGAGTAATTTTCATGATGGCTGATCATTGAACCATTCTAAAGCGATGCACAGGGTATTTATTGCTTAGCAACTGTGCTCAGTACCAATAATTGCTTATCATTAGAAACATTGTTCGGTAGAAAAATTTGTAATCAAAAACACGACAGTTAGTTATAATTGCTATCATGGCGGCAGGTTGTGTTGATCATTGGCTATTTAGGCAATTTTCTCTTTATACCTACGTCTATCTATAAATTAAGAGGTTTGTTTTGTCTATTGAGCGTCGTATGAGTCCTACTAGCTTACCTTTACCCTTAAAAGTATCATTATCAAGAGTCATGGTAGTGGCCACCTTGTTGCTGACTTTATTGTGTAGCCTGATACTGCCGAATGCTGCCTTCGCGGCTGAAGCTGGCGTGTTGGGACTTGGCGGGACTAGTGAGGCGAGCAGTGAGCCGATACCTGATTCCTTTGGGCGAGATACGCCGCGACATACGGTGCAGGGATTCATTAGTGCTTTAAGCGAAAACGATTATTTATTGGCGAGCAATTATCTTAACTTATCAAAGTCTGACAATCCAACTACCGTGGTGCGTCAATTTAAGCAAGCACTCGATGCTGGTGGGCGTTTTTTACCTGACTTGCAGCTCAATAATACGCTTGAAGGCAATTTAACCGATCAATTGCCACCCAGCCAAGAAAACGTCGGTGTCATCAATATCGGTGAAAAAAGCGTGCCGTTGTTATTAGAAAGAGTGGTGTCTAATAACAATGATCAGTACTGGCAATTTTCAAGTGATACGCTCAGCTCAGTACCAGAAGTGATAGAAAATACTGAACCGACCTTGGTATCTCGCTATACGGTTGATTCACTGGACGGCAAGAAGGTTTTTGGTTATCAATTGGCTGACTTGGTTGCAGCGCTAACCATGATTGTGAGCAGCTTTGTACTCACTTATATTATGGTTTGGCTGTTGTACCATCTATTGAGAATCACTTATCCTCACATACGCGGTGTACCGTTACCATTACCTGATAAGGTGATATTGCCACTTGCTGTCGTCATTATGGCGTTGATATTATCCGAAGTCATGGTCTATGCAGGCGTGTCAGTCACATTACGTGAGCCTATCAATCGGTTTACCGAGGTTGCATCATGGCTAGCGACAACGTGGTTATTACTGCGTGTCATCGATGCGATATTCACGCGTGCCGTCAACTTAAGCTATAAGAAAAACCATACTGAACGTGTCTCAATCTTAGGACTGCTACGCAAAGTCGTCAAAGCATTGCTGCTTATATTTGCGGTCATTGTCTTCTTTGGTAATTTGGGTTTTGATTTAACGACCGGTATTGCTGCATTGGGTGTGGGTGGACTGGCTTTCGCTCTTGGTGCACAAAAAACCATTGAGAACCTTGTTGGTAGCGTTGTAGTTGTGGCGGATTCGCCAGTACGTATCGGTGATTATTGTAAATTCGGTACTTATGAAGGCACCGTTATCGATATTGGTATTCGCTCATCACGCGTCCGCACATTGACCCGCACCATTGTCACCGTACCCAATGGCGACTTCTCGTCCATGCAAATTGAGAACTTTACCTCACGCGATATGTTCCGCTTCTTTCATCAATTGTATCTTAAGCGTACCGCTGATATCGACGTGGTTTTTAAGATGGTCAAGGATTTGGATGAGTTTTTGAATGAGCATTATTTAACCAATAATGAATGGAACCAAGTGAACATTTTAGAGCTGCGCCAAGACTGCTATGTGATTCAATTACAAGCTTATATTAATGCCAACGACGTCATGGAGTTCTATGACAAGCAAAACGTGGTATTCGTTGATGTACTAAACCAAGTCGCAAAATATAAGGTTGAGCATGCTTTGCCAACACAGCAGTTGATTGTCAATCAAGCTGAACTTGAACATCATATGGAAAGTAATACAGTTGAATCGGTAGAAGAAGATACCTCACACAGCAGTAGCAATACGGATGATGGTGAAACGAATGTAAGCTTAGACAATCATGATCACTCTAGTAACAACGGCAGTGTTGATATTAATAAAATCAGCAACAAAGCGAGAGGTGATAATCAGAAATCATCGATGGCAACAGTAAGCAGGGAAGGTGCACTCAAAGCACTGAAACACAAAAGTCGTATGCTAAGAAAAAGTAAGTTTAAGCACACCAAAAGAAAATTTGGTTTTTCTATATGGAACCAGCCTTAAAAATGAGTTTTCTTTATATGGGCAGATATTCTGTATGGAGAGCTATTATAGGGAACTATAAAGGTACGGCAGTTTTATCACGTAGTAAGCCGTAATATGACCATAGAAGCAGGCTGGCAGCGCTACGATGTGGTGACCAGATTTCGGTCAATCCCTTTAGCTGTTTCGGTGTCGGGCGTTCTGCTAGACCTAATACTGTCATCGCTGCGACTTTAATCGCTAAATCATCGACCGCCAGTATGTCATCGCGTTTTAGAGAAAACAATAAATACATCTCAGCCGTCCAACGTCCAATGCCAGTGACTGCTGTGAGTGTCTTTATAGCCGCTTCATTTGGCATGGTTGTTAAGGTAGTAAAGTCTATATCATGCGCTACTAAAGATCGGACATAGCGCATCTTTTGCCTAGATAAGCCTTGTGCTCGTAACGTTTCGTCCTGTGCTTCAGCAATAGCCTGAGGGGTTGTCAAACCTGCCGCAACCAGCTTTTTCCAAATACTGGCCGCGGCTGCTACTGATAGCTGTTGACCCACCATCGCTCTCATTAGTTGCTCAAACCCACCTGCATTGTGCCTAAGACTGGGCATCCCAACTTGCTCATAAACAGGAGCGAATCTTGGTTCGATGGCAATCAAAGCAATGATATGCTCTTCTAACTCTTCAGTGTTTTCAATAGTTTGTAGACTCATAAACATCTTATCCTCATTGATTTAGATACTGCTAAAGCTATAGAAAAGTAATATCGATACATCAGCCATACCGTCGCATTTTTAGGATGTTTTGACTATAGACGCCAACAATGATGTAGATAGTTTTTTTTGATAATGAGCATAACAAAAAGGACTGCCAATAAGCAGTCCTTTTTATGTTTAACGATGCAGCTTATTCGCCATCAGTTTTAGGTTTTTTAAGCAGTACTAATACCGCGCCGTTTCCACCATCTTTTGGCGGGGCAGAGCAAAATGCCAGTACTTCTGGCAATTGACGTAGCCAACCGTTGACGCAAGTTTTTAAAATAGCTTCGCTACCTTTACCATGGACTATTTTTACCATAGTTTCATTATTTTGCTTTGCTTGGCTCAATAGTTGAGTCATGGCAGCGCGTGCTTCATCAATGGTGCAACCATGGATATCTACCGCATCATACCAACGCAGCTTGCCCTGTTTGAGCTGGGTAAAAATTTTATTTTGTAGGGTCGGCTGCTTGTAAGACAGATAAGCTTCGCCAGCCACAGGATTGAGTAGCGCCTGCATATCTGATAAGCCAGCGCCTAAATCACTAGCCTCACTACCTTGCGCGGCAGCACGTTTCGAAAGTGTGGCGGCATCAGGTTTACGCGCTTTTGCGGCGTTGGCAGGGGAGCGGACGTTTTTGTCATCGAGCTGATTGACGCCATGCATCGCTTGCATAAATAGAACTTTATCGTCGTCGATATGCTCACTGTCCAACTGTTTGACAGTCTTTTTGACTTGCTTTTGGGTGAGTAACGAGACAGGTTCTGTAGGCTTTTGATCTTCACCTTCAGGTGAATCGGTATCACGGCCTTTGCTCAGCTGTCCTTTTAATTCTTTGAGTTGGTCTTGCATTTCTTTTGAAAATAGAGAATTTGACATAAAAGTTAACGTATCGTTGATTGATGAATAAAGGATTGAACAATCCGTATAGCACACGCATTGTTCAAGCGATCTAGCGTCTATTGAAGCTTGAATGATTGAGTTACTTTACCCGTCTGCTGCGCTGCCCGCAAGTAAGGATTGTAACGCTTGTCCAGGGTGATCCGTTTTCATAAATTGTTCACCGATCAAGAAGTGTTGAATGCCTTGCTCCAGCATCAAACGGATGTCACCGCTGCTATGAATGCCGCTCTCGGTAACGATAAGGGGTTTCTGTGCTGTGCCATCAGCATCGGTAGCCAATGCTTCGAGCAAAATATTTTTTAGGTCAAGCGTGGTTTGTAGATCAACGTCAAAAGTATTCAAATCACGATTATTAATACCATAGATATTATGATCAGAGCGTGGCAATTGTAAGGCGCGCTCAAGCTCGGCCTTGGTATGTACTTCAATCAATACGTCCATGCCCAGTTTGATACTCAAGGCATGGAGCTCTTGTACTTGCTCATCGTCGAGGCAAGCCATGATTAATAATATGCAATCTGCACCCATTAGATAGGATTGATATATTTGATACTCATCAATCATAAAATCTTTGCGCAGTATCGGCAGGCTTGAGGTATTAGCTGCTTGAATAAGGTAGCTATCATCGCCCTGAAAATAATCGCGATCAGTTAGTACTGACAGGCAACTGGCACCAGCTTGCTCGTACTGCTGAGCAAATAGCGCGGGTGCGAAGTTATGGTTGATAATGCCTTTAGAGGGAGAGGCTTTTTTAATTTCAGCAATGATACCGATACCGCTCTCTTCAGTACTGATAGCTCGCAATGCCTGAGCAAAACCTCGACGCGGTTTATTATCAGCTGCGACCTTGGCTTGTAAATTTTCAAGAGATAGTACCTCTTGAGCCTTTTTTACTTCTTCTATTTTAGTGGCGACAATGCGCTGTAGCACTGAAGGTATGTCTGAATGGGTTGTGGTCATGCTGGTATCCGAATATCGTTAGATGAAAATAGACAGTAATGGTAATGAATGCACTACATTAGTGCTTGCAAGCTAATCCTGAGCCGCCAGCTGCTGTGTGTATTTGGCTAAAGACTCAAGCTTGATTAACGCATCGCCATTTTGTAGTATCTGCTGAGCACGGCTAACCCCATTAGGATAGTTGCTGGCAAGCCCTGCGGTGTATATCGCTGCGCCTGCATTTAGAGCAATCATATCGCGGGCTTTGAGTACTGAGCGGTCGTTGGTTTCTGCGCCTGATAGAGCGGCGCGTATCAGCTCAAGGCTTTGCTCTGGTGAGTCTACATCGAGCCCAATCAGCGTTTGTGATTCGATGCCAGCATCTTCTGGCATCATCTCATAAACGGATATCTCACCGTTTTTTAACTCAGCGACAGTGGTAGAGGTGGCAAGGCTGATTTCATCTAAGCCATCTTTTGCGCCAACCACCATGACATGACGTGCGCCTAGGTTTTTCATGACTTTGGCGATAGGTTCACACAGTTGAGCGGTAAAGACACCAATGACCAAATTGGGTGTGCCAGCAGGGTTGGTTAATGGCCCTAAAATATTAAAGATAGTACGCGATTTTAGCTCACGGCGTATAGGATTGGCATAACGCATGGCGCTATGGTGATTGGGCGCAAACAAAAAGCCGATGCCTTGGTTTTCGATACAGTCTTTTGCTTGCTCTGGGGTGAGCGACAGACTGATACCAGCCTGCTCAAGTAAGTCTGAGCTACCAGACCTAGTAGAGACCCCGCGATTGCCGTGTTTAGCGACTTGTGCTCCCGCAGCCGCCACAACAAAGGCCGATGCCGTCGAGACGTTGAATAAATTAGCGCCATCACCGCCAGTGCCAACGATATCGACTAGATGTTCACAGTTTTTTGGTTCGATATTCGCCGCCAATGCACGCATGGCGCTGGCTGATGCCGTAATCTCATCGATGGATTCACCTTTCATGCGTAGACCAGTCAAAATAGCGCCCATCATAGCGTCGCTACATCTGCCTTGCATGATAATCAGCATCACTTGATACATCTCATCAAAGGTCAAATCAATGTGCTGAAAAATTCTACCTAAAGCGGTCGTCAGTAGTTGATGTGTTTCTGTATCGGACAGTCTCTCAATACTATCTGGCGTGTGCGTTTCTTCTATTTTCGTCGTACTCATTATGGTCTCGCTTAATTTTATTTTTTATATGGATCTATAAGGGATTTGGAATAGAGTAATCAAAGCAAGTACTTTAGTCAAAACTAACCAACTTGCGGTAGCTTGTCTGAGGCTAGTACAGCCAGATTGTGAGTCTGCAAAAAGTTGTTGAGTAGCTGATAACCAGCCTCGCTCAAAATAGACTCAGGATGGAACTGTACACCTTCTATAGCAAGTTTTTTATGACGGATACCCATGATTTCCTCAATGCTGCCATCAATATTTTGTGTCCATGCGGTCAGCTCAAGACACTCGGGTAAACTGATCTTATCAATGACGAGTGAATGATAACGCGTGACTTGTGAGGGATTAGGTAGGCCTGAAAATACGCCTGTGCCATTGTGGTAAACGGCGGATAAACGTCCGTGCATCACTTCACCTGCTTTGACAACCTGTCCGCCAAATGCCTGCCCAATGGCTTGATGTCCCAAGCAAATGCCCAGTATAGGGATAATGCCTTTAAAAGTCTCAATGACGGCTAACGAAATACCAGCGCGGGATGGGTCACACGGTCCTGGGCCAATGACAATGGCATCGGGAGCTAAGACCTTAATTTGATCGATGGTGATCTGATCGTTACGCCACACAGTGATGTCCTGCTGCAACTCACCGAAGTACTGTACAATATTGTACGTAAAGCTGTCGTAATTATCGATCATTAGAATCATTGTGTTCAACTTATTGATTTTTAGGTGTTTCTATAGTTGAATTTGTCTGCGCTACTATTGCCTGCACTGCTATGGGTTACTGTCCATGCATGATGCCATACCGCTATAAGAGTGACAGCTGCTGCTGTGGGATGCCGTTATCTTACCATTATTTCGTCCTCTATCAAATATGGCGCATGATGATGAGATTACTAAATAACTCTAGATATTAAATCGCACCAAAATAGAGCGAGTTATTACCATTACATTAATAATCACACTAATTTGGTGCAATGGTAGTGCGGTTCATTGCTCTATATAAGGAGTGTTAAAAAGATAATCATCGGAATAACAGTCTTCATATGTGTGTATTTTTTATGATAAGTTATTGTATTTGCTATCAGTAATGCTGTTGCCTTAGCCATTAATACCATTCGGTTCTTAGAGAGTTGGCATAGCCCTTGCAGTTATGCTGTTATGATTATTTGTGACCACAAAGAGACAGGTCTAAAAATAATTATTAACAAGTGCCTGAAGAGTTCAGCATTATGAGTTATATATTGCTAGAATAACGTTAGAATTGACTTGGCGTATTTTTAGACCATTGAGATGACTGTTGGTCTGATTGAAAAAACGCTTTAGATGAGTATCTTGACTAATACGCTGAATAGTGCTGATAATAAGCAGAATATCGTATGCATTATTTCAGTCTCAAAAGCACATCTAACATTCTTGAACAAGAATACTGCACTCATAATTTTAAATCGCAATAACGTGATCAACACAACGGAGACTATTCATGTCGAATAAACTATTAGATCTTATCCAATCCTCTAATGCTAAATGGGTTGACTTTCGCTTCACCGATACACGCGGTAAAGAGCAGCACATCAGCTTCCCAGCGCATAGCGTTGACGAAGATGTGATGGAAGATGGCAAAATGTTCGATGGCTCATCTATCGCTGGCTGGAAAGGTATTGAAGCGTCAGATATGATCTTGCGTCCTGATCCAGAAACGGCTTTTCTAGACCCGTTCTTTGATGCGGTCACTGTTGTGGTCACTTGTGACATCATCGAGCCATCAACGCTACAGGGCTACGATCGTGACCCACGTTCTATCGCTCGCCGCGCTGAAGAGTATTTGAAATCTACTGGTATTGGTGATACTGCCTACTTCGGTCCTGAGCCTGAATTCTTTGTATTTGATGACGTTAAATGGTCAATCGATATGTCTGGCGTTAGTCATAAAATCACTGCTGAAGAAGCAGCATGGTCGACTGGCGAGACTTACGAGTGGGGCAACATGGCGCATCGTCCGCGTGTTAAAGGCGGCTATTTCCCAGTACCACCAATCGATAGCTCACACGATATGCGTGCTGTCATGTGTGAACGCATCGAAGAAATCGTTGGCGAAGGCACAGTTGAAGTGCATCATCATGAAGTTGCTTCTTGCCAGTCTGAGATTGGTGTGGCATTCAACACCATGGTTCGTAAAGCAGATGAAGTTCAGCAATTGAAATATGTTGTTCATAACGTTGCGCATCAGTTTGGCAAAACAGCTACCTTTATGCCTAAGCCAATCGTTGGTGATAACGGTTCAGGTATGCACGTACATATGTCTATCTCAAAAGACGGCGTAAACACATTCTCAGGTGATGAGTATGCGGGTCTGTCTGAAACAGCATTGTATTTCATCGGTGGTATTATCAAGCATGCTCGTGCATTGAACGCCATTACCAACCCATCAACCAACAGCTATAAGCGCCTAGTGCCGCATTATGAAGCACCTATTAAACTTGCTTATTCAGCGTCTAACCGTTCAGCGTCTATTCGTATTCCACACGTGAGCAGCCCTAAAGCGGTACGTGTTGAAGCCCGTTTCCCTGATCCAACGGCTAACCCATATCTAGCGTTTGCTGCATTGTTGATGGCTGGCCTTGACGGTATCCAGAACAAGATGCATCCAGGTGAAGCCGCTGACAAAAACTTATATGACTTGCCACCAGAAGAAGAAGCACAAATCCCAACGGTTGCAGAAAGCTTAGATGTAGCGTTACAAGCGTTGCGTGACGATCATGACTTCTTATTAAAAGGTGATGTATTCACTGAAGACATGCTAGAAGCGTTTATTGCTTTGAAAGAAGAAGAAGTACAACGTCTGAATGTGACTGTACATCCTGTTGAATTTGACATGTATTACAGCTGCTAATTTATAGCGTAGACTCAATATTGTCTTAATGAATAAAAACCAGTTAAGTAACTCTTAGCTGGTTTTTTTATGTCTGCGGATAAAGTGCACAAGATAAATGAATAACATTTCTCCAAAATCACTACTGATTTTAAATTGAAAGTATCGCATAATGGTTACTGTAAAAGTATATTAATAGTAGACACTAATTAGGTTGACTGACTATGATTTCATTATCAAAACTGAATGTTTCGAAAGGCCATGCGAAGGTAGGGCTATTGACGATCACTGCCATAGCCAGTCTCTGTGCGCCTTTAGCAAATGCTGCACCCATTTATAAAGTGGTCGACGAGCAAACAGGTCAGGTGACCTTTACTGATCGCCCGCAAAGCTATGAGCAGCAGGTGGGTAAACAAGTCAGTCAGACGACAGTGACGACAGGTAATGGAACGAGTGGCTCAAATAATAGCACTAGAGATAATCAGACTGCTACGAATGCCACGCAAACCGCCTCTATACCTGCTACCAACGATGCAACGGTCAAAGCACCAATCAACTATCAACTGGCTATCACTGAGCCCAGCGAAGAACGTGCTTATCGGCGTCCAGCGCAAAGTATTAATGTAGCACTACAAATTAAGCCTGCGCTGCAAGCAGGTGATAGTGTCCGTATTTATTTTGACGGCAACGAAGTCGCTCAAGGTCTAAATGCGACGATTGCTACGATAGATGCGTTGCCAGGCGCTCATACGATAACGGCGGTCATTCAAAGCGTGAAAGGTCAAACGCTGCAACAAGCCGCGCGCACGGTTTATGTGATTCAAAACAATACAACTTTGCAAAATAATAAGAAGATTGCAAAACAGCTTTTGGCTTATCAGAATTTACCTTGGCATCAAAAAGTGATGTTAAAACTGCGCCAACAGGACGGTAGTTTACAAAAAGTACAGAGCAATCAATCTATTACCAATAATGCTTTTACTAAATAAGCTGTATAGGTGCTGATTATATTAATAAAACTATTTAAGCTATTTTGTTGTTGAGAATTTAAAAAAGGAGCAGCCACTATGGTAAGTGAGTGCTCCTTTCTTTTTGCTTAATTATCTTACATTGGACGAACTTTGCTCAATTATTTAGTCAGCTCAATGGTACCGTTAGCAGTGACTGATACAGTACTATTACCAGATTCAAAGCTTTGGCTTGGCACTGCCTCGTCTGCCATTCCTGATTTCATGCTCATGGCGCTATACATTGGACGTGGATAGTTGCTACCTGTATTCAGGTTAACATTAACAACGCGGTAGCCACGAGCGTCCCAAGCACGGGTGAGGCTCTTGGCTTGCTGTTGAAAAGCGCGAGAGGCTTCAGTCATTAGCTTTTGCTCTAAAGCATCTTTTTTGGTATCTGAGACACCAAAGTTCAGATTGTCCATAACCAATGTTTCTTGTAAATCAGCAATGAGCTGGCTGGTCGCTGAGAAATCTGTACTCTTCAAATCTATATTTGCCTGACCTGTCCAGCCAATGATTTTGTCGTTTTTGTCATAGCGTGGATAAGTGCGCTGCTGTCCGGTGCTGACAGTGACGCTAGGGTAGCGCTTGGCAATTTTCATAGCATTATTAATGGATGTATTGAGCGTTGTGGCTAGAGTTTTAGAATCTGCTGCCTGTGCTTTTTTGTACAAGCTGGCTCTTACTTCATCGTTTTGGATCTCTTCTTTTACTTCTGTTTGAAACGTTAGCTGGTCATAGCCTGTTGGCTCTGCATGGGCACTACCCATCATTGCGGTCATGAGACAAACCGTACCAGAAGCCAGTGCTGCTTTATTAAGTAAAGTATTTTTCATTATTATCTCCTAAGTTTATTTTAATGGTCTTTATATGAGAAGCTGTACCTCTTATTTTCTAAATATTGATATGTGTGCAACTTCATTCACTAAAATAGCAAAATTTCTGTGAGTTGCTGTGAGAATTTTGTGACCTAAGTTACTGGGCTAAGTTGCTGACTTAAGTTACAGGGTCATTTTCCCGTCTAAAACAAACAGTTTTAAGATAGGGGTTGTAAAATTAAAAAATCCTTGTATAATTTGCATCTGGTGGCTCCATTGGTAGCCTCGCAACATTGTTCTATGAATCCCGCCAGGACCGGAAGGTAGCAACGGTAATAGTTATGATGTGTGCCGAGGATGTGCTGATGGAGTCGCTTTTTTTTGCCTAAAATTTGATATTAGTTTTGACGAAGTATCAAAGACGCTTTTATGATGTATTAAGCCCTTCATTGTAAAGGGCTTTTTTTTGTCCAAAATTTCATTCGATTTACTTTTTAATTTCTTTAATTTCTTTAATTTCTTTAATTTCTTTAATTTCTTTAATTTCAAAGCTTCATTGATTAATATAGGTTAAAATACAATGTATTAACTTTTATTAACATTCTAGACACTCTGGGGTTCGATTATGAAGATGTTTGTTTGGCTATTCATTATTATTGTAGTGTTGGCAGTAGTCTTTGGCATCACGATATTTAATAAGCTGGTACGCGCACGTAACCAAGCAAAGAATGGTTTTGCACAGATAGATGTACAGCTTAAACGTCGTCATGATTTGATTCCTAATTTGGTCGAAACAGCCAAGCGTTATTTGAGCCATGAACAAGAAACACTTACTCGCGTCATCAGTGCGCGTAATCATGCTCAAGAGCTACAAGACTCTAATAAGCATCAGCCAGAATCGCTTGATCATATGGCGCTATTTGCAAAAGCAGAAGGTATGTTGTCTAAAGCGTTGAGTCAGTTTTCTGCTGTCGTTGAAGCATACCCTGAGCTAAAAGCCGATAGTATGATCAAGGAATTAATGGACGAGTTAACCAATACGGAAAATCGTATTGGTTTTGCTCGTCAGCATTATAATGATAGCGTGATGTTTTATAATAACGACCGCGAAATATTCCCCAATAACCTCGTCAGTACGACTTTTGGCTTTCGTCCACTCAGTCCTTTAGTGTTCGAAGATAGAGAAGCGATTGCTCAGGCACCTATTGTCAATATGGGCTGAGGTTTAGATAAATTTGGCGAACTCTAGGCAGCTTAAACTGATGGATTTTTTCGGTGAACAGCGGATACGTACGCGGCGCAGTCTATTCCTTTATGGGCTTTTTTTGCTGATTGTACTTGCTCATATGGCGGTAGGTCTCGTTGTCATGGGGCTACTATTAACTGTATTTACGGGCGGTATATCTCACTGGATATTGGTTCTGGTCATTATCTTGATATTAGGTAGTTTCATTGGTGGTAGTTTCTTAGAGTATCGACGCCTGAGAGCAGGTGGCCGCGCTATTGCTCAGCGAATAGGAGCGGTTAGGCTGTTTATCGATAACAGTCAAGAAGCATGGGAGCACAGCCACGGGGTCGCGCATCAACACGAAACTAAGGAGAAAGTTCGCTATAGCTCACGCCATATAGCAGTGCGTGATGAGCGTGACTTTCCACCAGTCTATCGTCGTTATTGTGAGATTGCTCAGCAGTTAGCGATTGCCTCGGGCTTGAGTACACCGATCTTATATGTATTACCTGATGAGCAGGGTATTAATGGTTTCGTCGCTGGTCGTCATAGCCAAGATATGGTGCTGGTCGTTACCCAAGGCGCGCTAGATAAATTGTCTGATGAGGCGTTGTATGGTCTCATTGGTCATGAATATGGTCATATACTGCATGGTGATGCCCGCTTTAATCTACAGCTGATGGTGATATTGGCAGGTTTGCAAATACTATATGACTGGAGTGATCCAATTTCCAATCACCGTTACTTCGATAGTGATAGCACCTCCCAAAAGTCTCTATCACAGAGACAGGTTGATAATTTTGCACGCAGTACCGAGGCGCAAACCGCCAGTTTTACCACTCATAGTGAGTGGGTCGTTTACTGGCAGCAGCAACCACAACAAAAGCAGCTCTCAGCCAAGCGTCAGTCGAAATGGGTGCAAAATAGACCTGTGATAGATCGTCAAGCACCGCGTAGTGTTTGGACATTGCTATTACATGGCTTGAGCTTCTCTAGTATGGCAAGCGCTCAGTTGATTAAGCACAGCTTCAACCGCCAGCGTGAGCTGCTTGCTGATGCCACTAGCGTGCAATTGACACGTTCGCCGGCGATTGTAGAAACCTTAAAAGCCATCCATCAAGACTCACTTGGCTCGCGTCTATCTGGAATCGCTGATATCAATGGACTCAGTCATTTTTTCTTTGCCAGTAGTGGGGCGGATTTGGGCGATGTGTCATGGTTTGCTACCCATCCAAGCTTGACTGAGCGTATGGGTGCTGTTAATGCTGATGCGTATCATCAATTTTCGGTACAAGTCGCTAAAGACAAACGGATAAATCAGCAAAAAATAAAAGAAATATATGAGCAGCGTCGTTTGGGTGATGTGAGGAAAGTAAAAACAAATAGCCTAAGCATTAATAAAAAAGACAATGCTAATAAACAATCATCCCACGTAGAACTACTCTCTACTCAAGCGTTGGATAGTGGAGTAGTAAAAGAAGAAAAAGGGCTAGATTTTGTTGTAGCAGAAGATCTAATCATTGATGGACGGTTGCAGGTAAAGTCGCAAGATGCTGGCACTTATCAACTATTAAAACCTTGGCAGGCAAAACCTGATAGCGATTTGCCATCGGCAGCGCTCATTAGCATTGATGATATTAAAAAAGTCTCATTGCCACAGTACATTCTTGATCACAGTCATCATCCTTTGGGCGCACAAGCATTGATCGAAGCTGTGATGCTTTGTCATCAGGGTCAAGCTCTAGCAACGATAAGTACTTATGACTTGGCTGACATTTGGTACGAGATTTCTGCTAACAAAACCGATAATAATTCCCAATCGCAAATTTTACCGCATGCCATCGACCATAAATTAATAGAAACCGTGGCGAGTGTTGATCGACGATTGGACAGTGTTCTAATCACGACTGCCATAAAGAACTTGAGTCAGCACGACCTATCAGAAAGCGTGATTGCAGAGCTACGTCTGAAGCATGAGAGCAGTCATAGCAATCAAAGTTACCAGCATTATGTCCAGAAAAAAAAGTGCCGTACGATGTTGTTGCGCTATCAGCAGGGCATATTTGAGTTACTTCAAGGCTGCTTGACGGCTGATTTAAGCCAAAATTTTTCTGATAATATCATCAATGATTCTGCTGATACAGCTAAGTCAGGATTCACTCACTCAGAGAATGCAGTGTCTCAAGTACCATCGATTTTATCGCTATGGCAGGCGCTGCATTTACAGAAACTGTTGCCGATATTGTCTAAAGTTTTAAATGATAAAAGTACAGATAGACAGACTACATGGCAGCAAGCATTGCAGGCTGGCACGGACAGTATCGTTGCTCAGCTTGATCCGTCAGGTCAGGTGTTTGATGGTCTTAGGGCTTCTGATACAACGATGCTTACTTTGTTGGCTTATCGCTTATCGAAAGATGTCAAAGGTCAAATGATATCGATGCTAGATAGCTCGCTATTTGGTTATAATAATAACAGTGTTGCCCACTATATTGTGGATTTGAGACGACATGCGCGCTTGATTGACATTACTTTGACCGAAGTCAGTGATGCAAATTTGCAATGGCTATTATTGACGGCACAAGGTTTGAATAGCGTCCAGCTACTGGCCATCATTGACGCTGTACCTAGCTTTCAAAAATCCACCTCTAGGGTGTCCATCATAGATACTCAGATTGAGGATAATTATCGAGAGAAGCAACAGGATAGCAGTCAAATAGATTATAATGAATATCGGCAATGGCTGAGTACATTGCATACGGTGATGTTACACGATACGATAGTCAGTCAAGATGAGCACGATTGCTTGATACTACTAGCAGAGCATTGGCTAGGCGTTCGGCAGCTTTTCTAATAAATTGAATTGATTGAAGTGCTATGCCTATTCGGCTGACAAAGAGCGAGATGTTTGAAACGCTTTTTCAACGTTATTTTTAGCATTAAAAATCTGTAAACCCATTTAAGATAAGTAGGATAGTAGAGTCGAATGAGTGATATCCAAGACCCGCTAATTGTATTGCAACATCGTATGCAGCAGCGTCAAATTTTAGCAATGATGGGTATCAATCAATGGGTACAGCCAAGCTCAGCCACTATAAATATGGCAGATATCTCTGCGCCTATTATTCCTGATCCTACAGATGATACTAGCACTCAGGCTGTGCCATCTGATATAAACATCGAACAACCAAGTATAGAACAGCAAGGTAATGCTGCTGCGAACGTTGATATGTCGAATATAGCATTTGCTGATTCTGTATCAGCGGCCATCGATGATGACGCCACGCGTAACTATTATCATGATACTAATGATATAGGATTAGCACAACCCGACGCACAAAGCCCCGTCACCTATAGTTTTGATACTAGTGTCAAAGCTGTAGGTGACGTACCTGTCAAATCCCTCGTAGACGAAATAACTCACCAAACCACAGCCGCTATCGGGCAAAGTCCTATTGCTCATATAAATAGTGATGATAACTTTAAAAAAGTCACACCATTTGATTTGCAAGGTGGTCGCTATGGCTATTGGGTGATTTTGGTTGATATTCAAGCACTTAATAATGACAGTCAAAAGCTATGGAAAAATATCACTGAATCGCTATCAATCACTTGTGAGACAACGTCCTTTCCTATCTGTGAAGGTATGGATACTGCTGAGCTTGCCAATGCCAGTCTTGCTGGATATGTCTTTAAGATTGGTCGTAGCGAGGAGATAAAAGTAGCAGCATTAACCGCATTGCCTGAAGGGCTTGAGCATCCTCACTTTACGACTGTGCCCACGTTAGAGGAAATGCTTGCTGATAGCAGCTTAAAGCGGCAGCTTTGGGAGAAATTGTCTGCTTAAGCCATCTGCCCAATTACCCATTGGTATTTTGGCAAGTTATTTGTATAAATAAAAACATGAGCAAATAAAGACAACTAAAATCACTTTTAAAATAATTTTGATAGGCAACTTTTACGCTCCGACAAACAACGATGATTTCATCATATTTAGGATAATGATTATGACTACCCAAGCTGCTCCTAACCGTGTACCTAATTTTTCAGCGGGACCTGCTACGATACCAACTGCCGTATTATCACGCGCTCAAGAAGAGTTGCTCGATTGGCAAGGACGCGGACTGTCGGTCATGGAAGTAAGTCATCGCAGTAAAGAGTATCTGGCGATTACTGAAAAAGCTGAGTCTAAATTGCGTTCGTTGATGGACATTCCAGATAATTATAAGGTGCTGTTTCTACAAGGCGGCGCTAGCTTACAGTTTTCAGCGATTCCACTAAACCTATTAAACGGTGGGCGCGCAGATTATTTAACGACAGGTGCTTGGTCAGGTAAAGCAGTCAAAGAAGCAGCGCGCTATGCCAAACTAGGTCTTGGCGAGACTAATGTGGTTGCAACAGGCAAAGAAAGCAACTTTACCGATGTACCTGATCAAAGCGATTGGAATCTGAGTGAAGATGCAGCTTACTTCCATTACTGCGCCAATGAAACGATTCATGGCTTGCAGATATTTGAGCCACCAACCGTTGATGCACCAATTATCGTTGATATGTCTTCTTGCATTTTGTCACAGCCAATTGACGTCTCAAAATTTGGGATGATTTACGCGGGTGCGCAAAAAAATATCGGTCCAGCAGGACTTGTCATTGTGATTATCCGTGACGACTTGTTAGGGCAGGCAAGTGAGTGGTGTCCGCTGCTAATGAATTATGAGCATCAAGCTGACAAAGAGTCTATGTCAAACACGCCAGCGACGTATTCTTGGTACTTGGCGGGATTGGTATTTGAGTGGTTAGAAGAGCAGGGTGGCGTTGCTGCTATCGGCAAAATCAATCAGCAAAAAGCAGACCTGCTCTACAAAACGATTGATGACAGCAGTTTTTATAACAATCCAGTTGCGTCTAAGTATCGCTCTATCATGAATGTGCCTTTTACTTTAGCAGACAGTAGCCTTGATAAAGTATTCTTAGAAGAGTCAGAAAAAGCAGGCTTACTGCATCTAAAAGGTCATCGTGATGTCGGCGGTATGCGTGCCAGTATCTACAATGCTGTACCGCTTGAGTGGGTACAAAAACTGGTCGACTTTATGATTGCATTTGAAAAAAAACACGCTTAAGTCAGCATGGGTTTGAGGAAAAAGACGCAACTTTATGAGCTGCGTCTTTTTTTATGAGAATTATTATTGTTTTAGGGCAAATGATGCGCTATACCTAACACTGCAAACTATTAGGTTAAAAAACCTAAGTTTGTTATGATAAAATTTTCAGCTGTTGTGATAACTTATGTTTTTGTTTGCTTCTCATTTAAGCTGCGATGAGTTTTCAGTCATTAGGTAAATTCTCTATACATCCATTTGGTTTAGCAGAGGGGTTTGTTATAACTTTATTATGATAAAAAATACCATGCTAAAAACCGTCTTGTTAGTGGCAATGGCGAGTTGGATACCAGCCAGTATGGCGACACCAATTACCATTACTGCGCTTGCACATAACAGCACTGCTGAATATGTTAATTCGCCTTATATGCCCTATGCCAATCCAAACGCGCCGACAGGGGGTACGCTCTCGCTCGATGCACGTGGCACCTTTAATGCTGCCAATAAATGGATGACCACGGGCGTGGCGATGATTGGTACCGATTACCTATATGATACTTTGATGACAGGCTCACTAAATGAAGCTTTTACGATGTATCCGCAGCTGGCAAGCAAGGTAACGTATGATCCTGATGACACCAGTTGGATTGTATATCACCTCAATCCTGCCGCCCGCTTTTGGGATGGATCACCGGTAACCAGTCGCGATGTCAAAGCGACTTATGAGGCGATATTAAATAAAGGCCCGATGTACATTCGCAGTTATCTAAGTGATATCAAAGACATTCAAGTCATTGATGATCAGCAAGTCAAATTTGTCTTTGCTTCTACTGAGAACAAGGAAATCTTACTGACGGTTGGACAGTTTCCTATCTTTGCCAAATCCTCTATCGATGCTGATTTTGAAAAGATAAGCTTAACGCCATTGATGGGTAGTGGGCCTTATAAGCTAGGTCGGGTCGATGCAGGGCGTTCGGTGAGCTATGTACGTGATCCCAATTATTGGGGACGTGATCTGATGGTCAACCGTGGTCGTTATAACTTTGATATGATTAAGTTTGTCTACTATCAAAGCGATGAGATTGCTTTTGAAGGTTTCAAGTCTGGTCAATATCGCTTCCGCCCTGAGAACAAAGCCTCTAATTGGGCAACGGGTTATAATTTTCCAGCAGTAAAAGCGGGTCTCATTAATAAAGAAACGATCACCAGTCAAAACCCAGTACCGATGCAAGCCTTGGTCATGAATATGCGCCGCCCAATCTTTCAGGACATTAGAGTTCGTCAAGCACTGACCGCCGCTTATGACTTTGAATGGATGAATAAGACCTTATTTCATGGGCAGTATGAGCGCTTGCAGAGCTTTTTTCATGGCTCAGAGCTGGCGGCAACGGGTACGCCGTCTAGCCAAGAAATGCAGGTATTAACGCCTTTATTGTCTAAGCTTGAGCCGATTCAACGTAAAGCCGTATTAGCAGAATGGCAGCTGCCCACCAGTGATGGTAACGGCTTTAACCGTGAAGGGTTACTAAAAGCGCGGCAGCTTTTGTTAGATGCTGGGTTTTATTATAACGATATGAAGTTATATCAGCCTAATGGATCGCTTGCTCAGATTGAGATTTTGATGACAGGCGAGACCATGGGTCGGGTGTTGTTACCTTATATTCGTAACCTAAAACGCTTAGGATTTGATGCGACTTTGCGCCAAGTCGATGGGCCACAATATTATGAGCGTATGCGACGTTTCGATTATGATATGGTTGTCGATGTATTTGCCCAAAGTCTGTCTCCTGGTGCTGAGCAAGCAGCATTTTGGGGCAGCGCTGCTGCCGATGAGCCTGGCAATCATAATACGGTTGGTATGAAAAATGCCGCTATCGACGAAGTGGTAGCAGCGTTGGGCGGCGCTGAAAATCGTGAAGAGATTGTGTTGTATACTCAGGTACTTGATCGCTTGCTACGCGCAGGGCATTATTTAGTGCCGCTATATGGGAAATCTGGCACCAATGTCGCCTATTGGGATCAATATCGTCATACTAAAAAACTGCCAACCAATGCCGTCGGTATTGATTACTGGTGGGTTGATAAAGAAGCAGAAGCACGCGTCAATCAGTATTTAAAACAATAAATGATATGACGCTTAGGGTCTGTTGAACATTCAAATATTAGGACTGCTGATCGCTAAAATCGCATCAAACTAGGCGTAAACCGACGATAATGTCGAGACCTTAGCTAGGTTTACAACAACGTTTGGGGTGATTTTAGCATCAGCCTTTCAGGGCAGGGCTATTTTTTGCCAATACATGGCGAAATTGTCTACCCTAGAATGACTAGGCGTCAAAAATTTCACTGCGTATTGTCTAAAAAATAGCCACTGCCAGTACCACATTTGAATGTTCAACAGACCATAATCTTAAAATTTTATTTTAAAAAGATTGATAAAAGGTATTTGCAATAAAGACAATCATCTGTAAGGACTTAATATGAGTATCCGTATTCACCCAATTAAAGCATTTAGCGACAACTATATTTGGACATTAATCAATGAAAACAATAAGCAAGCGATTGTCATTGATCCCGGTCAAGCTGAACCTGTCGTTGGCTATCTAGAAGATAACCAGCTAGAACTTACCTCGATTTGGACGACTCATCATCACCACGACCATACTGGGGGCGTCGCAGAGTTGCAAGAATCCTACCCGATGACGCATTTAGTCGCACATAGTGAACATACAGTTGATGAGGATCAAACGATAAAAGACGGTAGTACAGTCAGTGCGTGGGGCTGCTCTGCACAAGTTTGGGATATATCAGGGCATACCGCCAGCCATATGGCTTATATCTTGGATATTGATGGACAAAAACATTGCTTCTGTGGGGATACTTTATTCAGTGGCGGTTGTGGGCGTGTTTTTACTGGTACGATTGAGCAGTTGCATGACAGCTTTAAACGTTTAAATGAACTGCCTGCCGAGACATTGCTATATCCTGCGCACGAGTACACAGCCAGCAATCTACGTTTTGGGCTATCTATTGAGCCTGACAACGAAACGATGCAGCAAGCATTGGCGCAAGCAGAGGCGCAAACTGCACAAGGTGTGCCGACATTACCTGTGACCCTAGAGCATGAGCGTGCAATAAATGTATTTTTACGCACACAAGAACCGAGCGTGATAGCAGGGGTTAAATCCAAAGTGACGATCGATGATGACAAGTCTTTAACGGTATTTGCAGCGCTACGTGAGCTGAAAAACAACTTTTAAAGCCTCATGCATCTTTGATAGCTGTTTTTTAGATCATTGCTTTTTAAATAAGTGTTAGCTGCTCATTTTTCTGTTCCGATATTTGTTTATTTTAGGAAGCTGCCATTATGGGTCGTTATATCTTAAAAAGATTACTGTTGATATTACCGACGCTATTTTTGATATTGCTGGCGAATTTTGTGATTGTGCAAGCGGCACCTGGAGGGCCTGTTGAGCAGCAACTGGCGCTTATCGAGCAAGGTGCAAAAGACAATGCGCTCGGTGGTAATATTGGCGCGGGCAGTGCAGGTGGTAATGACAGCACTTATCAAGGGACGCGTGGTCTCTCTGAGGAAATGGTTGCTGCGATCAATGCCCAATATGGCTTTGACAAGTCTGCCCCCGAGCGATTTTGGCTTATGCTAAAAAACTACGCCCAACTGGATTTTGGTGAGTCGTTTTTTAAAGGCCAATCGGTGACTGATCTCATCATAGAAAAGCTACCAGTCTCAATCTCGCTTGGGCTTTGGAGCACGCTGCTGATTTATATGATAGCCATTCCGCTTGGAGTCTATAAAGCCATGCATCATGGCTCAGGGATTGATAAAGTCACTGCCATGCTGCTTGCTATCGGACATGCGATACCCGTGTTTGTATTTGCAGTAATTTTACTAGTGTTTTTTGCTGGTGGGAGCTACTGGAATCTTTTTCCGCTACAGGGGCTAACGTCGGAAAACTTTGACCAATTAAGCACCCTTGGTAAAGTGAAAGATTATTTTTGGCATTTGGCCTTACCGCTGTTGGCAAGTACGGTTGGTGGGTTTGCTGGCTTGACCTATCTAACCAAATTCAGTTTTTTGGAAGAGTTGGGCAAGCAATACGTACTTACTGCACGTGCCAAAGGCTTGGGTGAGCGTCAAGTGCTATACGGACATGTGTTTCGTAATGCCATGCTGATTATTATCGCCGGTATTCCAGCTGCTATCGTTGGGATTTTCTTTGCGGGTAACTTTTTGATTGAGATTATCTTTAAGCTTGATGGCTTGGGCTTGTTAGGTTTCGAAGCCATTCAACAGCGCGATTATCCAGTGATATTCGGCACGCTATTTATCTTCACGTTAGTGGGACTGCTATTACAGTTGATCAGTGATTTGAGTTATCACTTAATCGATCCTCGTATTGATTTTGAGGGGCGCTAATGTCAAGTCATCCATTACCTTCAACGCCTTCGTCTGCATCTCCTGTCTCTATGCCAAAAAAACGTCGGCTGAACCCTATCTGGCAAGCACGCCTAAACCGCTTTCGCCAAAATAGGCTTGGGGTGGTATCACTGTTTGTTTTTGCGGTGATATTTGTCATTTGTATGGCGGCTAATGTCATCGCTAATGACAAGCCGCTGCTGGTGCAATATGAAGGCGACTATTACTTTCCTGTATTAAAGGCCTATCCTGAAACGACGTTTGGCGGTGTGTTCGAGACCGAAACCAATTACAAAGATCCTGCGGTGCAAACGCTGATTGATGAGCAAGGGTTTTATGTGATGCCGCCTATTCCGTTTGCCGATCAGACGCCGAATGTTGAGTTGGGTCTGCCTTATCCAGCAGCACCAAACGCTCAGAATTGGCTTGGCACTGATGACATGGGGCGTGATGTGCTGGCGCGGATACTTTATGGTATGCGGGTATCGTTATTGTTCGGTCTGGCACTGACGCTCGCGGGCGCATTAATTGGTATTATCGTCGGTGCAATACAAGGCTATTATGGTGGCTGGGTGGATCTAGCAGGGCAGCGCTTCATGGAAGTGTGGGGCGGTATGCCTCAACTGTTTATGATTATTATTTTGGTTAGCTTATTCAGCCCCAGTATTACGATGTTATTTGGGTTAATGCTGTTATTTGGCTGGATGGGTCTGGTTGGTTTGGTGCGGGCAGAGTTTTTGCGCGCCCGTAATTTTGACTATGTGCGAGCCGCGCGCAATCTTGGGGTGTCGGACAGTCAGATTATGCTAAGACATATCTTGCCCAATGCCTTAGCCTCAAGCTTGTCGCAGTTGCCTTTTATCTTAACGGCCAATATTATTGCTTTGACCGCGCTGGACTTTTTGGGATATGGATTGCCGCCCGGCTCGCCGTCTCTAGGTGAGCTGATGGTGCAAGGGAAAAACAACCTCGATGCGCCTTGGCTGGCTTTGTCAGGCTTCTTTAGTTTGACCTTTATCTTGTCATTGCTCATCTTTGTAGGCGAAGCGCTGCGTGATGCGTTTGATCCGAGGCGCTCTTGATATGACCATGATTAATAAAAAAAATAGCACGTCGAATGAAAAGCTCGACCGTGTACAAGATAAGCTCATGTTGACAGTAGATAAGCTAAGTATCAGGACGGCTACAGGCGTCCAACTGGTCGACGAGTTATCTTATGAGCTGCGGCAAGGGCAAACCTTGGCCATCGTTGGTGAGTCGGGATCTGGCAAATCGATTGCCAGTCTTGCGCTATTAGGTCTGCTACCAGATAATTTAACCATCACGGGTGCGGTTCAGCTGGCAGGCACAGCAGGCATGTCTACATTACCGGTAGCCAATGACAAAGGGCGTAATGCTGCACTACGACCTATTCGTGGACAGCGTATTGGCATGGTCTTTCAAGAACCGATGACCGCATTGAATCCATTACATACGGTCGCCAAACAGATCGCCGAATCACTGCGTCTAAGCGGCGTACCAAAAAAGCAATGGCGAGCAACCAGCATCGCTTTGCTAGATGATGTCAATATCACCGATCCTGCTGACAAGTTGAACCGTTATCCACATGAGCTATCAGGTGGTCAGCGTCAGCGAGTAATGATTGCCATGGCATTAGCTCAGCAGCCTGATATCTTAATTGCCGATGAGCCGACTACAGCGCTTGATGTCACTTTGCAGCACGAGATTTTAGCACTATTAGATGATCTTAAGCGCCAGCATGATATGGCAATGATATTAATCAGTCATGATCTTAATTTAGTCAGGCGTTACAGTGATGAAGTCGTCGTCATGCGCCAAGGCCAAACGATTGAACAGGGGCAAACATCAGCGGTATTTAGTCAGCCTAAAGCGGAATATACGCGTACGCTTATTCAGCAAGACTTTGGTCAAGCCTTAACTTTAGTCGATGATAATGCAGATAAGCAATCAAGCGTACTAGAAGTGAAGAATCTGAAAGTACAGTTCCCGATTGAAAAAAGCCTATTCGGTGGTACAAAACGCTGGTTCGATGCGGTAAAAAATGTCGATATGACGTTACAAAAAGGACAGGCGCTGGGCATCGTCGGTGAGTCTGGCTCTGGCAAAACCACCATCGCACTCGCACTCAGTCAATTACTGAGCAACCAAGCACGTGTGGATGGGCAGATAGTCGTCAATGGGCAAGACCTCTCAGCATTGTCCAAGAGCGAGCTGCGTAAGTTCCGCTCACAGATTCAGATGGTGTTTCAAGACCCATTTGCCAGTATCAATCCACGCATGACAGTTATGCAAATTATTGAAGAAGGGCTATTGGTACAAGGCGTGGACAAGGTCGCGCGCCAGCAGGCGGTCATGGAGAGTCTGGCTACTGTGCATTTGCCGGCGGATTTTGTGCAGCGTTACCCGCATGAGCTGTCAGGTGGACAACGTCAACGCGTTGCATTGGCGCGCGCATTGATTATGAAGCCGAGCCTGCTCATATTGGATGAGCCTACCTCGGCGCTGGACAGTACCACGCAGGTAACAGTGGTCAGCTTATTACGTGAAATCCAAGAAAAGCTGCAAATCAGCTATGTTTTTATCAGTCATGATTTAAAAGTAGTACGCGCACTGTGTCAGCACATTATGGTATTAAAAGAAGGCACATGCGTGGAGTATGGTCACACCGAAAGTATATTTAATAACCCACAGCATCCATATGCTCAGCAGTTATTAAAAGCGAGTACCACTTAACAGGAACTAAAAACGGCTCAAAAATCAGAACATACCAGTTCATAATAATAGCGACATCCTAAAAAATGCAGTGGTACAATAAGTTTAGACACTCGTTTGCTCTATCGATATATTTTCGTGACCCATATATTTACCTGTTTTGGCATCGCTTATCGTTAGCGGATCAAAATGGTCATCATTGCCATTAAAGCATTATTAAAAAAGGATTTTTTATGCCCAGTAAAAAGCAAAGCAGTCTTTCTAAATTAGTAAATAACAATCCATTACAGCACGCTGGTTACTTGGCGGTTGCCAAAACGCGCGCCAAAGTGCTAAAGGCCTTTTCTTATGTGATACCGATAAGAAGACCGATGCTATTCGTCGGTGAGACTGCCTGTGATGAGATATGTGATATGCTCATTAACGAAGGCAGTACTAATGTATTTATCGTCACTGATGCAGTGTTAAATAAACTTGGTATACCTGCCAAAGTCACCGATTATTTAGATAGTAAAAACATCAGCTACCAGCTCTATGATGGTATCACGCCAGACCCTACTTTTAAGGTCGTCGAAGAAGGACTACGCAAATCAGTTGATGCTAAGTGTGACTCGATACTCGCCATCGGTGGCGGTTCAGTCATTGACGCGGCTAAGATGATTGCGATGTCGCAGGGTAATAACTGTAAACCTAGACAACTTATCGGTATTCTCAAAGCAAGAAAACCTTCTATGCCATTGTATTGCATTCCTACTACCGCGGGTACAGGCTCAGAGGCAACGCTTGGTGCAGTGGTATCAGACGATAAAACCCATCAAAAAGCCTTGTCTATCGACCCAAGAATGGTGCCATTAGCTGCAGCTATAGACCCAGTTATTATGAAAGGTATGCCCGCGCACATCACAGCGGATACTGGTATCGATGTATTGACACACGCGCTCGAAGCGTGGATGAGCGTAAACGCAAGTGTAGAAACGGATTACTATGCGGCCTCAGCTGTCAAATCAGTCATGCAGTATCTACCAATGGCCTATAAAGATGGTGGCGATCTAAAGGCACGAGAAGAGATGGGTATCGCAGCTCACTACGGTGGTATTGCCTTTAACAAAGCAGGCCTAGGTTATGTTCATGCTATTGCTCACCAGTTAGGGGCATATTATAGTATTCCTCATGGTCGCGCGAATGCCATCGTTTTGCCTTATGTGCTGGACCTAAATCGTAAAGCGAGTGAAAAACGACTGGCAGAATTGGCAAAGAAGACAGGCATGGTCAAACATGGTCAAGCCAGCAGTGGCAACGGTGCGATAGCAGATAACTTAATCGCCCAAGTACGAGAGTTGATCAAAAGTTTAAGCATTGATCCAACGGTTAAAGGCATGAAAACCAGTGATTTTGACAGTATTGCTAAAGCTGCTGCAAAAGAAGTCAGCGATACTTATGCAGTTCCGACTTATATGCCAGCGTCTGGTATCAAGGAAATCTTGACCAAGATTATGCAAGCCAGTGAAGGTCGTTCTGGTGAAAATAAAAGTAGCGATAAAGCAGCATAGACTATTGTAGTCTGCTTATAATCATCGACTGATAAATTAAAAAAGTCTATTACCATAAGGTAGTAGACTTTTTTATGCAAAATAATTGGACGTGCTGTACATATATATATAACAATATAGGAATACTTTGGTGAGACCTAGAGGTTATGATAGTTAAATAAAATCCTTTTAGGAGATAGTTATGAATCGTATATTACCGTCTAAAGTCATTGGGTTAGTGATCATGGCGAGCAGTGTTTTTTATGCAGGCTGTGCCTCGACCGAAACCAGCCCCACTGTGAAAGACACTACTGCTGCTAACCCTTATGCACCGACAACCCCAGGATTGGCAGTGGCTACGGTTGCTGGTGGGTGTTTTTGGTGTGTGGAAGCAGGCTATGAGAAAATACCTGGTGTGGTAGAAGTAGTGTCTGGCTATACAGGTGGCAGTGCTGAAAATCCAACCTATAAAGAGGTATCAGCAGGTGGTACAGGTCATACGGAAGCGGCGCAAGTATACTATGATCCTAAGAAGATTACTTATAACGGTATAGTACAGGCGCTATGGAGAATCGCTGATCCAACTGATAATAAAGGTCAATATGTGGATCGAGGCACACAATATCGCCCCGCTATTTTCTATAATAATGCCCAAGAAAAGCAGATAGCAGAAGCTGCCAAGCAATCATTGCAAGACTCTGGTGTATATGAAAAACCAGTAGTGATTGAGATTGTTCCTGCCAGTACCTTTTATCCGGCAGAAGAGTATCATCAGGACTATTACAAAAAGAATCCGCTACGCTATAAGGCTTATACTTTTAATTCTGGTCGATACCAGTTTATCGAAAGCGTCTATGGCAAAGATTATGAGCTAGATTTTAACCAGTTCAAACCCACTGCTAGTAGCGTACAGCAACTAACATCAAATAAGTCATCAACCACTAAAGCAAGTGTTGGCTTCAATCCAAAGACATTTGTGAAGCCAACACAGGAAACGCTGAAAAACTCGCTCAGTGACATTCAGTACAAAGTCACTCAAAAAGAGGGTACTGAGCGCGCATTTGATAACGAATATTGGGACAATAAAGCACCAGGGCTATACGTCGATGCGATATCGGGCGAGCCACTGTATTCTTCTCGTGATCAGTTTAAGTCTGGCACAGGCTGGCCTAGTTTTATCCGTCCGTTGAGCGCTGACGTGGTCGTCGAAAAAGAAGACCGTGGTATTTTTTCAACCCGTACCGAAATTCGCAGTCGCTACGCTGACTCGCACGTGGGTCATGTATTTGACGATGGTCCAGCCCCAACGGGCAAACGCTATTGCATGAACTCAGCGGCAATGCGCTTTATTCCACTAGCCGAGATGGAAGCCGCTGGTTATGGCAACTGGGTAGATGATGTAAAACCAGTTAGCTAAGGCTGGTTTAATACGCGCTAACAGTATTTTTGTTTTAAAAATATCTAGATTGCATAAAAAAGGACACTTGATAAGTGTCCTTTTTTTATGTTTAATATTCTAAAATACCACTTTAAAATGCCGGTTGGCGCTTAGGTACAGCACCCAAAAACTCATTTCGTGCTTGATTATCATGAACATATTCGCCCAGCATTGCTGTGCTTCGTGTGGTTGAATGCTGCTTATTGACACCGCGCATCATCATACACATATGCGATGCATCCATCACCACGGCTACACCGCGGCAGCCCGTCACGTCCATAATGGTCTGTGCCACTTGTTCACTTAAATTTTCTTGAATTTGTAAACGACGGGCAAACATATCTACGATACGCGCAAACTTTGACAGTCCTAATACTTGTCCATTCGGTAGGTAGCCAATATGTGCAACCCCATGAAAAGGAAGCATATGATGCTCACATAACGAATAAAACTCAATGTTCTGCACCAGCACCAGCTCGCGGTTGGTCGATGGGAATACTGCGTCATTGACCACTTCATCTAAGCTTTGATGATAGCCTTGGGTTAAATGAGCAAAGGCCTTTGCCGCCCGAATAGGCGTATCTTGCAATCCAGGACGATCTAAGTCTTCGCCAGTTGATTCAATCAGTTGGCGATAAGATTCGGTACTTTCTTTATAATCTGGGGTTATGATGGGAGTGTTACTCATAGGTTTGGCAGCCATCCAAAATGTGGGTGTAGCTTAACGTTGAATCCTATCATGTAAGGATTCTTATAAAAATTATGCAAGCTGGGAAGGGCTGTGATTATACTCGAAATCTGCTTAACTTCATACTGCTGTGGCGAGCAGTTAAGCGTTTAATCGCAAGAGGGGTGCCGATTGTGCCATCGAAACCACAATGGCAATTGTGTTTGATGGCTGAATTTTTGAAAATAAGCAGTAAAAAGATAACGGTATATGGGTTTTATTATCAATGTTGCCTGTTAAAATATGCCGACCATCATTACGGGTCAGCATCATATTTTGATATAACTGTATTTGAATAACGGCACTCAAGTACAGTTTACGACTGTTTACTTAAATCAATTCATGTATAATGGGCCATCTTCTGGTTTACATTTTTTATCACTTGCTACTTCTCACTTAAAAACTCTAAATAAATATCGATTCTAGATAATTTCTATCGATTCAAAAAGGAAATATTATGCTACTTCAAGGACAAAGATTCGTCGTCACTGGCATCGCAAGTAAGCTTTCTATAGCCTGGGCTATCGCAGAAGCGTTACACCGTGAAGGGGCTTCGCTAATTCTGACGTACCCAAATGACAAAATTAAAAAACGCGTTGATATGGCGGCTGAAAAATTCGAAGCAGATTTAGTACTGGAGTGTGATGTTGCCTCTGATGAGTCTATTGCTGCTTGCTTTGAGCAAGTGACTGCCCATTGGGGTGATGGTATTGATGGCGTGGTACACGCTATTGGTTTTGCGCCGATGGATCAGCTGAACGGGGATTTTGTTAGCGCCACGACGCGTGAAGGCAGTCATATCGCCCATGATATATCGAGCTACAGTTTTGTCGCTTTGGCTAAAGAAGCTCGTGAATTATTAGCAATGCGCCATGGCTCTATGTTGACATTGACTTACGAAGGCAGTATTTCAGTATTGCCAAACTACAATGTCATGGGTATGGCAAAAGCCAGTCTTGAAGCCAGTGTCCGTTATCTAGCGACCTCTATGGGCGGTGAAGGCATACGTGTTAATGCTATATCTGCAGGACCTATTCGCACACTTGCTGCCAGCGGTATTAAGTCTTTCCGCAAGATGCTCGATATCAGCGAAAAAATCGCACCACTGCAGCGTAACGTCAGTCAAACAGAAGTAGGCAACGCGGCCTTGTTTTTACTATCGCCTTGGGCATCAGGTATCACTGGTGAGATTATGTTCGTTGATGCTGGATTTAATACTGTCGCCATCAGTGAGCAGCTCATGATGCTTGATGATCCACAGCAGTAATTATTCAAAAAGTCTTAATTGGCATTTATTGTGTTTTATGAATTCTTGAGAACTATAAAAGCCATAAGAGCCATTGGTTATAATAAACCCTTAGCGTAATAACAGAGAAGGCAGCCAACCGGCTGTCTTTTTTGGTTATACTACGGGCTTTTCGGTAACAAGCCTTTAGGTGGTGGATATGATAACCAAATTACCAAGGTGGATACTGTGGGGCGGGGCTGTACTGGCATTCAGTGCAGGCTGCCTCAATACGGCAGCGTTGATGGGATTTACCAATTTGTCTGTCTCGCATGTCACAGGTAACGTGAGTCTGTTTGCTGCTGCTATTGCTCATTTTGATGCCCGCAGTATTTTATATATTGGCGCGTCGTTGTTGTCATTTTTGGCAGGGGCAATATTGAGCGGTTTTGTCATTGGGCAAACCTCATTGAAGTTAGGACGGCGGTATGGGCGGGCGCTGTATATTGAGGCTGCGTTACTGCTGATCAGCTATCTGCTGTATAAAGAACATGATTACTTTGGACAATTGGCGGCTGCAATGGCGTGCGGACTACAGAATGCGATGGTGGCGACCTATAGCGGCGCTGTCATTCGTACCACCCATTTAACTGGTCTAACGTCAGATATGGGTGCGGCTATTGGTAATTGGCTGGCAGGACGCTCGATCAGTAAACCGACACTGGGCTTTCAAGCGATTATTTGGTATTGCTTTTGCGGTGGCGGGGTAGTGGGCGCGTTTTTATATGCCAAGATCGGCTATGGCGCGTTGTTTGTACCGATCACTATCGTACTGACAGCGGCATTCGTCTATAACTATGCCTCAGATCATCTGCCAGAACAGAGACCACCACAACTAAAAAAGCGCTTATCATCAGATAAGCGCTTTTAGGCTATTTTTTATAGCTATTTATACCGAATTATTTATCGTCTTCTGAGTCATGGTCTTCATGTTCGTGCATACCTTGCATCATATCTAGGGCAGAATCATCCGTACGCTGTTGGTCTTTTTTATCGAGACCATCTTGGTTGATATCTGTTGGTGCCATCTTCGTGGTTGCGTCTGTTTTATTTGAGTCTGTCATAACATGCTCCTGATTATTTTTATTGACTGCCAACGAAGAATTGAATAGTAAATATTCATTGGCGTTTCATTTTTATTCTACACATCAAGTATGTGATAGCGCTACCTCGTTGTACATATGCGATGTGCGCTTGTTTAGTGACGATATGTAACGGAATATCATTGGGGTTGCCATTCAACCACATAAATTTCTCAGTAGGATAACGTTATCTTTAAAAGGTTATCTTTAAAAAGTTATCGTTAAAAAACAGTCACGATTCAAAATCATCTCTATATTTTAGTTTTTTATAACGTCTTTGAGGACAATAAGGATATGTTATGTCAGAGCAAAAGTTAGACAGCCATCTTCCTGATGATGGCAATGAGTATTTGTTTACCGATACCTTTCCAAAAGGAACTGGCAAAGGGCTGATAGTGGTCATCATCGCTGCCATTGTCAGTATGATTATTTACAATGTATTGCCGTTCGATATCAATGCCAATAAAGGCTTGGCTATGCTGTTTTTCATCGGTGTGTTATGGCTGACGGAAGCGCTACATGTGACCATTACTGCATTATTAGTGGTGGTGGTTGGCGCGCTAATTGGTATTCCAGAATTCGATGCCGAAATCGGCTTGCAGAGCTTTGCAAATCCAACGATTTACTTGTTTTTCGGTGGTTTTGCTTTGGCTGCCGCCTTGCATGTACAGCAATTGGACAAAAAAATTGCGCTAAAAATTCTGTCTATGTCAGGTGGCAAGCTTGGTACGGCTGTATTTTTGATCTTTGGGGTTACCGCATTTTTATCGATGTGGATATCGAACACTGCCACGGCTGCGATGATGCTGCCCCTTGCACTTGGTATCCTAACGCAGGTTGACCGCGAAAAAGATCGCGGTACGTTTGTGTTTGTATTATTGGGTATCGCTTACTCTGCCAGCTTGGGTGGTTTGGGTACGATTGTTGGTTCACCGCCTAACGCCATCGCGGCAAAAGCGCTTGATATTGCGTTTATCGATTGGATGAAGTTCGGTATTCCAATGATGTTAGTACTATTGCCATTATTGCTGGGCGCAATGTATTTGTTCCTGAAGCCCAATCTTAATCGTACGGTCGTCCTTGTCGAAGAGGAACCTATTGAATGGAATAAACCTCGTGTAGTAACGATTATTGTCTTTGTCGTGACAGCACTGAGTTGGATATTCTCCAAAAAAATCGGTGCGGCACTCGATATCACTGATACCGATGCGGTCATTGCTTTGTCAGCAGCTGCAGCGGTGGTGAGCTTAGGGCTCGTATCGTGGAAACAAGTCTCTGACAATACCGACTGGGGTGTGCTCATGTTGTTCGGTGGTGGTATCGCACTATCAACAATTTTGAAAGTTTCTGGTGCCTCGTTGGTGCTGGGCGAGACGGTCGCCAATGCGCTGTCCTCGGCACCACTTATTATTGTGATGATTGCGGTATCGGCATTTATTATCTTCTTGACAGAGTTCGCTTCTAATACCGCCTCTGCCGCGTTATTAGTACCAGTATTCGCTGCTATTGCTGAACAGATGGGTTTACCACATGAAGTGTTGGTACTGGTCATCGGTATTGGTGCCTCTTGTGCCTTTATGCTTCCCGTCGCCACACCACCAAACGCGATTGTATTTGGTACGGGGCTTATCAAGCAGTCAGAGATGATACGGACGGGTATTATTCTTAATATCATCGCCACCTTTGTGGTAGGGCTGTGGGCGTATTTTTTCTTAATTTAGTCTTATAACAAACTGACTATAAATCCATGACACCCGATGTTTGAGTTACTCTCAAGCATCGGGTTTTTTATTTACTATTAGCCTGAATGTCTGTATAAAATACTTAATATTTGTTTGTTTATAAGTAATAACAGGTTTGAACGAGATTAACATCACATATTAGTGTCATCTCATTAAATGGATTTAATAAAAATGGCAAAACGTCTAACGAAAATCATGGTCTTTATTGTTTTGGGGCTGTTTGTTTTATTGGTGGCTTTAATCGCACTTTATTGGGCGGCTGATAAAAGCGTCGCCGACCTAGAGCGTTGGCAACTGCCCAATAGTGAGTTTATAGACGTGCAAGGGATGCAGGCGCATGTGATCAGGTCGCCAAGATGCATTGCCTATCCGAGCAAAAATGCCATAAAAAATGAGATAGAATCTGATCTTGATAGTGATAAAACCTTTGAACAGCCCAAAACTATTGTATTACTACATGGCACTTCAGCAAGTTTGCATACGTGGCAGGGCTGGACGCGTGAGTTAAGTGATGACTATTGTGTCATCAGCATGGATCTGCCAGGGTTTGGCTTGACTGGCCCTTATACCGATGAATCTACTCAGTATGACAGTGCCAATTATGCTAAATTCGTCATTGATGTGCTTGATCATTTAGAAGTGGGTCGCGTGACGTTAGCAGGAAACTCGCTGGGTGGTAAAATCGCGTGGCGTACTGCGGCATTGTATCCTGAGCGGGTTAATAACCTTATATTGGTCGATGCAGTTGGCTACCCTGCAACACCAAAGCAGGTGCCTATTGGTTTTAAACTGGCGAAATACCCCATACTGACTCCACTGCTTAGCCGTGTGCTACCGCGTGATATTGTGAAAAAAAGTATCTTAAGCGTCTATGCGGACGACAGTAAAGTTGATGAGGCTTTGGTGGATCGTTATTACGATTTGACTTTGCGTCAAGGCAACCGTCTGGCGTTAAACCGCCGCTAAACCGCCGCTTGCTGGAGATGGATAACACGGCAAACCAAGCACAAATCAAACAATTGGATTTACCAACCCTCATCTTATGGGGTGCGCAAGATGACCTAATTCCAGTAGAAAATGCCAAACTGTTTCATCGAGATATCGCTAATAGCCAGTTAAAGGTATTCGATAATTTAGGACATGTACCACACGAAGAGGATCCCGTAGCGACGGTCAAAGTCGTAAAGCAGTTTTTGCTTGGTGAGCAAATAAATGAATAATCCAAAAAATAAACAAATAACGACAATAGCCGCTATTTCCGACATTCATAGCAATGTCTTCGCGCTTGAAGCTGTGTTGGCCGATATCAAACGTCGCAATATCAATCAAATTGTCAATCTAGGTGATATTTTATACGGACCGATTGCCCCTAAAGATACCTATGCGCTTCTAATGGCGCATCAGAACGATATCATTACGATTCGAGGTAATCAGGATAGACAGATTTATGAAGCGACAGCGGCAGATATTGCTGATAACGCAACCATGGCTTTTATCCTTGAGGACTTACCCAAAGCGGCTATTGAATGGATGCAGGCTTTGCCGTTTGATTATCATGTCCGTGAAGATATATATCTATGCCATGGGTCACCAACCGATGACATGGTATATATGCTCGAGAATATCGAAACAGGGCAGCCGATAGTACGTGATGACGCAGATATTCTGGCACTGCTTAACGGTATTGAGAGCGCCGTTATCATCTGTGGTCATACTCATATCCCACGTACCGTTACGCTATCGACAGGGCAAACGATAGTCAATACAGGTAGCGTTGGTTATCCAGCCTATGAAGATGATTTGCCTATCGCTCATAAAATGCAAACCTATTCGCCCCATGCTAGTTACGCACTTATTAAATGCGTTGGTGCTGAGCAAGGTACTATACAAAGTACTAAGCAAGATACAAGCTGGCAAGTTGAGCATATCAAAGTGCCTTATGATTATGAAGCTGCGGCCAAATTGGCTGCAATGAACGGTCGTGAAGATTGGGCGTTTGCGCTAAGGACAGGGCGGGTGTTATAACTATAAGAATGGTCAAACTGCCTTTAGACCAAGCTGATAACATTGAGTAGACTAACGATGGATTTTATATATTTAATAAGGATTGCATAAGATGCCAACACTATTTATGGTGCAACTTGGTGGTCGCCCAAAAGGTCGTTTGATTGAGCAGCATGACATGTTTTTTGGCGTGGCCAATCAGGTGAGCGAGCTAATAGAGGGTATTAATCACCATTGGCCTGAAGTCAAAAATAAATGGCACATCGACTCGTATCGCGCTCTTACTAAGGTTGGTAATCACTCGATAAAATTAGTTGAATCAGCAACTAGTGATGGCAATAATGGTCTAAAACTGTTTTTTATTAATTTAGGCGGCTATCAGCAGGGGAGCTTCGAAGAGTTTCATTATAAACTACTTATCGTTGCTGCCACTCAAGCCGATGCTATCAAACAAGCCAAACAAAGTGTATTTTATAAAGAGTTTACTTTTAAAGATAAAGATTCACCTTTCGATGCCGCGTCGCATATTGATGATAAATTTGCGGTAGATGTCGATGATATTTACAACGTTAATGATCTTATCTCAAACGTACAGATTTTAATTGAACCTATTGCTCATGATAGTCATGCACTTGCAAATACCGATGATGATAAAGAGTACGTCGGTTACCTCAGTATCAAGAATTTAAGGAAGTTGACATAATATGGCTTTAAATATGTACTTTAAGAACGGCATAATTCGCAAAACGCGCTGCCAAATCTCTGATGAGCTAGTGCCCGCCCTATATCAGATTCATGATAATGCCAGTTTTCCGCAACTCACTTGGTTAATTGATAATCTGTATGACAATCCGCAGATTCAACCTGATATCGCGCACGCGTTAGTTGATGAGATACTAGCGTTTGAAAAGTTAATACTCTCGCTACACCTACCTTTCCCTAGAGTACCACTACAAAAGATGCAGAGCTTCTTTATGCAAGCGGCTACTAGTCAGCAGATTATTTACACGAGTAACGATTAAATTTACAAATAATTTATTCATAAAAATAAAATATGGCTGGTAGATTTGAAAAATTTTATAAGAGGATTTGTTAAGTGGGTTATCGCAGGTATTGGCCTTGGGATAGGAATTTTTATTGTCCTAGTGGCTATAACACTCTGGGATAAAAAGAATAAACAAGACACATTGGACGACACTACAGCGGTACTGAGTAACGACACTGACAATGCTCGAAAAGAAAATAATGAGTTGTTAAACCTCCAGTTTACGGTCGAAGATCAAGACGTACCAGTAGGGTATAAGTTGATTGAGGATGGAAGCCTCATGTTGGATGCGCCTATTATGGGAATGGAGTGGGAGAGTATAGTGGACGAGAATGTCGCTACTGAACCACGGGTTTATGAACCTTTTATGATCTATCAGTGCATCACACAAGAGGGTGAGCATTTACGTTTGGATGTGATTAATAGTGATATTGGTTATATGCTCAAGTATTACTTCGCCACCCAAGGCAATACCTTAAAGTTAGAGGCGCAGCAAGCTACTGAGGATGCCTATTATACGGCTCTTTCTAATGGTACTAATCTCGTTATGCGGGATCCGAATAATTATTATGAGCTGACACAGTTTGAAGATAGCGATACCTCTTTTTATATTATTAATGCCATCACTGGTCAGGAGATGAGTCATTTCTCTTGTGAGAATAACTCGATTGAAAATGCTCAGTATGCTTTGATTGCTCAAATGGAGCCAAAGCATTTTAAATTTAGACCGATGACGGATGAGCTTAGAAATATTTTGACTGAGCGTTTTGAAAATAGGTAATAGAGGTATCAGCTGTCAAGCAAGCACTATAACCACCTTGAATCTGACCCAAATTACCCCCATAATCTAACCACTTATAAACAATAAATAGCCTAAGCAAATATGTCTAATACTTTTAATGATGATCTAGATTTAGCAAGCGATGATTTTTCGGATAGTTTAAATAACGCAGCTGGTGGTTTAGCTGAAGCAAATGATATAAATAACTTTGCAGAACTGCCCGTACTGGCAAAAGACAGCTATTATTTAAACCGCTTAGAACGTGAGCTGGCGCGGGCTGTTGTTGTTAAGAATAAGAAATCCAACAATAACGCGAACGAGAAAAACGATAAAGCAGAAGATATTCTTGCCAAAAAACGCGCGCAGTACGACAAAATCAAAACCCGCTCGCAGCAAGCAGTGCAAGCGCGTATCAATAGTATTCCTCAGGACTTGCCAGCTAAGTTAAACCTTGATTTGCCAGTGAGTCAGCGAGCAGAAGATTTAATACAAGCCATTATTGATAACCAAGTCATTATCATTGCTGGTGAGACAGGCTCGGGTAAGACCACTCAGTTACCGAAGCTTGCGATGTTAGCAGGTCGCGGTATTACTGGGCAAATAGGGCATACACAGCCAAGGAGATTGGCAGCACGGAGTGTGTCGAATCGTATTGCTGAGGAATTGGGCGAGCAGTTAGGTAATACGGTTAGCTTTAAGATTCGTTTCAATGAGCAGGGTACAGCGCAATCGGTCGTTAAGCTGATGACTGATGGTATCTTGCTGGCTGAACTAGGACATGACCGATTTTTAAGTAAGTACGACACCATCATCATTGATGAGGCGCATGAGCGTAGCTTAAACATTGATTTTATTATGGGTTATTTGAAAAAACTATTGCCCAAGCGTCCTGATCTAAAAGTCATTATCACTTCTGCAACGCTCGATACCAAGCGCTTTAGTGAATATTTCAGTCGTTATGATAACAAGCTAAAACGTAACGTACCCGCACCGATTTTTAATGTCGAAGGGCGCAGCTTCCCCGTTGAAGTTCGCTATCGTCCGCTGACCGATGAGCCGGTGACCAGCTCGGATGATGACAGCTACGATGATTTTGAAGAGAATCTGCCACGGGCGGTTGTGGCTGCGGTAGAGGAATGCTTTAGCGACGCCCAAAGCAAAGGTCATGCTGATCAAGCGGATATCTTGATATTTGCCGCGACCGAAGCAGAGATTCGTGAGACACAAGAAGTGCTAGAGCGTCATGGCCCAAAGCACACTGAAGTGTTGCCTTTGTTTGCGCGACAGACGTATGAAGAGCAGCAGCGTATTTTTCAGCCGTCCGGTCGCGGCAGACGTATCGTTATCGCGACCAACGTGGCTGAAACAGCGCTAACCGTACCCGGTATTCGCTATGTTATCGATCTGGGCTTTGCACGGATTTCACGCTATTCATATCGTTCACGCGTGCAGCGTTTACCGATTGAGGCGATTTCACAAGCGGCTGCCAATCAGCGCAAAGGTCGTTGTGGTCGTGTCGCACCGGGTGTTTGTATTCGTCTTTATAGCGAGGAGGACTTTACTGGTCGCCCTGAGTTTACTGAGCCTGAGATTCTGCGTACTAACTTAGCTTCAGTTATTTTACAGATGGCCAATCTGCGTTTAGGTAGCGTTGATGATTTTGAGTTTATTGAGCCACCCGATAGTCGTCTAGTTACTGACGGTCATAAATTACTCGATGAGTTAGGGGCAATTACGGCTAAAAGCGAAGCTGTCGCCTCTTCTCAGACCAACAAGCCAAAAGCAAAAAAAGGTCTCGATCATTTAAGCTTGACGCCTACTGGTCAAAAGATGGCACGTATGCCAATTGATCCAAGGCTGGCACGTATGCTGGTTGCTGGTTCTGATTTTGACTGTATTCGTGAAATGCTTATCGTGGTCGCTGCGCTCGCCGTACAAGATCCGCGCGAGCGTCCTGCCAATAAACGTCAACAAGCGGATCAAAAGCATGCAGAATTTCGCCAAGATGACTCAGATTTCTTATTTTATCTAAGTCTGTGGAAAGCCTTGTTTGAAACCGATGAAGATGGCAACAAGCTCTCTGGTAATCAACGCAAGCAATTTACCAAGAAAAACTATCTGAGTTTTCCACGAGTGCGTGAATGGAGTCAGACTCATCGCCAGTTGGTGCAAATGGTCACCGACCTTAAGCTTACGGATGTTAAAGAGGCAAAAACTACGGATACGTTAGAAAACGTTACTAACGATCCAACAGCGATTGATGATGAAGAAATCAAAGCGGTCAAATATGCCAATTTACATCGCGCATTATTAACAGGCCTGTTGTCTACCATCGCCCACAAGACTGAAAGTCGTGGTGAATATCTAGCGGCGCGCCAGCAAAAAACCAAAATCTTCCCAGCGAGTACGGTATTTAAACAGATACCACCGTGGGTCATGGCGTTTGAAGTTGTAGAAACCTCGCAAGTCTTTATGCGTACCGTTGCCAAAATTGAACCAGAATGGATTATCTCAGCGGCAGGTGAATTATTAAAGTATCACTACTTTGAGCCGCATTGGTCGAAGAAAACGGGACGTGTCAAAGCCTACGCGCAGATTAGTTTATTTGGTCTAATTATTATTAGTAAGCAGCTGACCAATTATGAGCAAGTCAACCTTGTCGAGTCGCGAGAAATCTTTATCCGAGATGGTTTGGTGACGGGTAACTTAGGTCGCCAAGCGCCATTCTTGCAGCACAATATGGACAAAATCGCTCATGTTGAGCGTATCGAAGACAAACTGCGCCGTCGTGATTTATTGGTCGATGAAGAAACGCTGTACCAGTTCTACGACAAAAAAATCCCTGAGCATGTCGCCAGTCGCAAGGCTTTTGAAGATTGGCGTGCCGAGGTTGAAAAAACTGATACCAAGCATCTTTTCTTTACCGATGATGACGTACTCAATAGCCAAGCACCGACCACAGGTGACTTTCCAGAAGTGTGGCAGCTGGGTGATTTGAAATTACCACTACGCTATATTTTTGATCCTGCGAGCGATGACGATGGAGTGACGATTCGCGTGCCACTTGTGGCGCTACCGCAGCTAGATGCTATCGAGCTGTTATGGGGCGTACCCGGTTGGCGCTTTGAGTTGGTCTTGCAATTACTTAAGTCACTGCCAAAAGATATTCGCCGTCAAATTGTGCCGATTCCCGATACTGCCGATAGTTTGTTTGATGAATTGCAACCCGCTGGTGGACAAGGCTTGCTTAAGCAGCTTTGCCAAGCCTTAAACCGTCGCGGCATTATGTCGGTTACAGCAGACAATTTTAATCCCTCTGCCATTGATCGCTATTTGCAGCCACAAATCTGTGTGGTCGATGATAAAAATCATGTTATAGAAAAAGGTCGCGACCTCCAGACGCTACAGATTCGTCACGCCTCTGAGACCAGACAGGCTGTGAATGAGCAGCAAGGCGCGCATACCGAATTCCCTGAGCATTTTGCCTTTAGCAAAAATCATCATAGCGCAGGCGTGGTGATGAAACAGTTTGCTGCTTTGGTCACTGATGAAGCTGGTGAGGCGGTATCGATCCATCAGTATACCGATGTCAATGCCGCATTGCAGGCGCACCGTATTGGGGTATTGACCTTAATCAAAGGTAAGCTTGGCGCTAAGAAAAAACAGCTGACCAGCCAAATTGATAAGATATTCAAACTGGCATTTGCGCCCCTTGGCGACATGGAAGCCTTAAAAACCATCGTTATCGATGCGACGCTAGATGCCACTCTGGAAGAGCACTATATTTTATTTGATCATAGTGAAGATTTGCCAGAGAGCGCTGATGATATAGCTGTTGGCTTAAGCGAGGAGCTGCCGTTCACGCCAGAGGAGTATGGGCAAACACTTGAAGTTGTGTTGAGCAACTTCTTATTGACTGGTCAAGCTGTCATAAAAACTCTCAAAAACGTCTACACTCGCTGGCAACGCATTCGTCAGAGTTTGCTCATGCTCGATCGAGAGATCTTTGGTGAGTCTATCGAAGACATCGAGGATCAGTTGCAGGACTTGCAACTCGCCAACTTTGTCTATCATATGGATTACAGTCAATGGCAGCAGTATCCGCGCTACCTAGAAGCGCTGGAGGTTCGCATTGAGCGCCTTGAGCACAATATCGAAGCCGACCTAGATGGTGTCTATGCGCTGGACTTGCACATGGAGCGGCTGGCAGGTCGCGCCAACAATGAGTCTATCAGCGAGTACCGCTGGATGGTCGAGGAGTATCGTATTCAACTGTTCGCCCAGCCCATGAAAACCCGTATGGCGGTATCACCGAAGCGTCTGAGCAAGATGTGGGATAAAGTGAGTTAAGGCTCGATTTGAGTGTTAAAGCTTGCTAATTGACAACATATGACCATTGTATTGTATAGCCCTTTAATTTAGTCGATAATATTCGATTAAATTAAAGGGCTATTATTCTTTTGCACCAGAGTTTTTTGGACTTTATTCAATACATTGACGTAGATTTTTGAGCAGGATAAAAAATAATGATTAAAGGTAGATTGATAATATTAGGATTTGCATCAACTATGTTTATGAGTACGGGCTGTGATGAAACACAAGCCAGTAATAATAAAAATGCGAAGGCATTCGCGCCAACAAGCGTAGAAAAAGAAGTGCAGTTACGAGGCAGTTTTAAAAGAAGCTTTGAGGTTCATGAGTTCGTTTCTAATGGCATCACTTACTATGTATCAGATCCAAAGCAGTTATTAATAAAAGATTCGAAAAGTATAAATCAAAAAGGCTATTACAAATATTTTGACACTTGCGTCATTGGTAAGATTAGTTCTGTGGGTAAATACGGTCCTTTAGGTAAGTATCAAAAGCAACTAACGGTTCGTAGAATTTGTACGTAGTTTGAGTAGGGTACGTTCTACGCATTAATTGCATTAGATCTGATTCTTATCAGTGAACTTAGCGCGCCCTACGTGAACTCTAATATTCAAGCCAATACTGTTTGCTCAGAAATACTTAGAATAAAGCATCCAAGGTGGTATTAGGGGATCTTGGCTATTAGTTTCGACGATTCAGATTTCTTTTTACCACGCCCATGCTATAAGCCAAAAAAGCAATAAATGTTAAAAAGACGATAAAAGGGGTAAGCAGCCATATCGTAATATTGATGAGTAAGGGTGATAAGAATCCATCAAACATATCGAAATCTAGCCTTAAAGAGTCACTCAATACGTCAATTGCCCGCTTGGAAATCGGGAAGAGCAATGTGCTTAGCGCTAACATATGGTTATATTTACCAAAATCAGGATCTGTCATTAATACGGAAAAGTAAAAGACCGAGTAAAAGACAGTACTTAGTGTCCAGCATTTGAGTGTGTAACTGAAACGAATCATAGTAGCTCCTCACGAAATATGCTTGTGATTAACCTAGGAATAATGGTGTTTTCATAGCCCTAAATGCATAAATTATATATGTTATATTATGAATATATAGGGTAAGTCAACTGTTATTTTCTGGATTAAAACATTTCGTAAATAATTCGATTGGGACGTCTAAGTGTCTCCTTGATATGAATACGCAGAGTAATAAAATGAAGTCAAAAGCTACGCTGACCTAGAAGACCAAAGTCATCAAGGTCTGAGTGTTATTTCATGACGTGTGCGCCAGATTATTAGATGTATCAATTAACCTCACTGCTCGGACTGACCCCAAACAAGCGCTTATATTCACGGCTAAATTGACTGGGGCTTTCATAGCCTACCTGCATGGCGACTTGTGAAATTTGTGATTCACCACGTTGAATAAGCTGCCTCGCTGCCATCAAGCGTAGGCTTTTTTGGTATTGCAGCGGACTTAATTGGGTGATCTCTTTGAAATGCTGATGAAACCCTGAGACACTCATGCCACATTTACTGGCCAGCTCTTCGATGATGACAGGTTCGCTCAAATGTGCTTTGAGCCAATCCGTTGCTCGGCTGATACGATGCGTATGACTGCCATTGACGACGAGCTGCCGCAATTTATTGCCTTGCTGTGCTGAGAGTAGTCGGTAGTAGATTTCTTGTTGAATTAATTTAGATAAAAATTGGAGATCGTTTGGATAATCGAGCAAGTTGATGAGTCGTTCAAAGGCGGCAAGTATGGTGTTATCCAGATGCCATTTTATACCCAGATGCTTTTCTTCTGTATTTCGTGCGGGCGGTATCTGGGCCAATATTTCTCTAATCATAGCAAGGTCTAACTTCATAGACAGCACAATAACAGGACTGTCTACTGAGGCATGTTTGACATGCATGCTCAGGGGAATGTTTACGGGGCAAAACATCAAGTTGCTATTATCAAAATTTTGGCAATCATTGCCTAAATAAATCTCTCGCTCACCTTGCAATACAATACAAATACTAGGCTCTTGAATATAGCTGACGGTTCTATTGGGTCTATCTGCACAGTAGAAAAATAAACCCGGAATAGCAGACTCGATGGTCTGATTCTTGGGCAGTATGTTAAGTAATTGCGCAATCGTTGTTGGCTGCATCATAGTTATCTTAGATAAAGGCTTGTTGATTGAAAGTTTATAAGCTTGGTGTTTCTCGGTTTGATGTTTTTTATAGTATGTCTTTGATGTAATGAATAACTTAATCGTACATATATTTATAGAATTAGGCAAGATTTTTGGAGGACTATTCTAACGCTTTAAGCTGAGAGTGCCTATAATAACTCCATTGAAACAAAACAAGCATGACTTCTAATAACATCAAAAAAGGAATATATTATGAAAATTTTCTATAAAACTCGCGCAACAGCAACCGGTGGTCGTTCTGGACATACAGGCTTAGATGATGGCTCATTAGGCTTTGATTTGGTCTCTTTTCAAGAGCAAGACAAAGAGGGTGTCAATCCAGAGCAGCTTTTTGCGATGGGCTACGCGGCCTGTTTTGATAGTGCCTTGAACCTGACAGCACAACAAATGAAACTGCCGATCACCGCTTCGAAAACCTCTACCCAAGTTGGTATTGGTATGAAGCAAGATGGCAGCTATAACTTAGATATAGATTTATACGTTGAAGTGTCTGGCATTGACGAAGCACAAGCGCAAACATTGATTGAAACGGCTCATCAAGTGTGCCCGTACTCCAATGCCACGCGTGGTAATGTTGATGCACGCTTACACGTGACCGTTGTCTAATATAAGTTCTGTGCAGTAAAGCGATTATAGTTTTATGCTAGTAAATCAATAATTTATAAGCCTGCATAAACTGCTAAAAAACGCCAGTAGCTTAAGTTACTGGCGTTTTTTTGTCATCAATAAATATGATTTTCAGATAAAGTTGCAATAGCAAGAAGTGATACTATTCACAAAAATTAGAGTAGCAAGGAAAACGAATATAAGTACTACGCATTGTAGATTAAGCGAGTTTGACACAGCTAATCGTACTTTTTGGGTTTGGTATGATCCGTATTTTTAAAATGAGGACCTGCCTTACTGATGCGTATTGTCTGGAATTACTATCATTTTTACGCCACCCCAAGTGACCAATACGATGCCAAGGGCAATTAAGGAAGCCCCTAAAAACAGACCCTCTGGTGGACTTTCTCCCTGCAAAAAGATGGCCACCGGCACGCCAACGATCGCACCTACTGAGCCTAATAAACTTAATAGCACGGGACCGCCTGTTTTTTGCAATAAAAACAGCAATAAAAATTGTCCAGCAAAGATAAAGGCTTGTAGCACAATCAACCCAATAGGCAGTAATGCGCCCGTTGGCACCGCAAGCGAGAAGTTCGGCAAGGTGCCAACCACACCTAGAAAGATAGCCGCCGCGATTAACATGCCGGGTGCCAGCGAACTGGGCGACGCCGCATTTGGCCAACGCAAGGTACGATAGATATTCCCAATCGCTAGCAAAACAGGGCCACAAAGCGCGAGTAAAATCCAGAAAATACTGGCATCGGGAGCCGAAAACTTGCGTATTGCTAAGACACCCACACCGCTCAGCGCTGCCGCCACGCCCATAGCGCGAACGACATTGAATATCTCCATACGCATAAATAGCGCGCCAAGATAGGTGAGCAATGGTGGCAAAGCGATAATTAAAGCGACAAAACCTGCACCAACTTGTGGAATCGCAGAAAATAAAATCAGGTTGGAGCCTGCAACACTGACGAGGGCAGCGACCGAATAGTATTCTAAACTACGGACAGTTAGCGGCGGCAGATCATGTCGTAAAATTGCCACGGCTGATAGTAGGAACGCTGCACCAGTAATCGACCAAAAAAGAAAGGCGAGTGGCGACAAGCCAATTTGCCCTGCCGCTTTCGCTAGATTGGTGGAAATACCTATCAAGGCGCCACCAGCCAACAGGCAAGTTAACGGGACAAGCCAAGTGTGTCTTTTATAAAATGAGTTGTTATTGGTTGATTCACTCATGAACTACCCTAGTAATAAGTAATGAAGCCGATTATTAGGGCGTGTTCTCATTTAGCCGCTTTCGTTCAGGCTGAGGACACGCCCTAGATAGAATATCATTATTAAAGACACGGTAGCCAAAACCAGTTGAGTATTTATGAGTATATTGGCTGTTACATAGTCATAACCACACATAAAAAATGCCAGTAACTTATGCTACTGGCATTCTTGTTTTTGATGGGTATGACATAGAGTAAGTCATTTTATATCGGACTCACTATGCCTCATAATATTAACTCGCGGTCTGCGGTGCTTTTTTATTTAAGATAAACACCAGTACCGCGCCCAAGATGACCGCACTTGCTAGGATAAACGGTAGGGTCAGTTGCTCCGATAAAAATACCACACCAAGTATGGCAGCCAATACTGGTACGCAGAGTTGTACTACTGCCGCCTGAGTGCTTTTCAATAAGGGCATTGCCATATACCAAACGCTGTAGCCCATGCCAGAAGCAATTGCGCCCGACGCGCAAGCCAATAAGATGCCCTCGATACTGATAGTGGCTAATGGCATGTTTTTTAAATAAACCATACCAATGATGAGTAGTAGCGGAATAGCGACGAGGCTTCTAATAAAGTTAAAGCCCGTGGCTCGTAACGGTGATACACAGATTTTGCCGCGTATACAGTAGATGCCCCACGCTACACCACTGATGGCCATCAATGTCGCTGCCAATACGGATGGGACAGCTGCTGATGGCAGCATAAGATAGACAAAACCTGCTACTGCTACGATAAAAGCCATCCATTGTAAGGCACTTAACTGCTCTTTTTTGTAAATACCCCAACCAATCATGGTGAGTTGAACCGCCGAAAATAAAATCAACGCGCCAGTTCCGGTATCAAGCTCAACATAAGCAATCGAAAAGCAAAGCGCATACACCACCAAACTTAGACTGCTGAGCCAGCTGCCTTTGTCTTTCAAAATAGCTTTATTTTGTGGATTGTTGAGGGTTAAATCTTTGCGTCGTAGGTTATAGCTATAAATACCCATAATAATACTCAGACAGATAGCACCACTAAGCAGACGGATGATGGTGAAACTCCACGCATCTATGTATCCCTCTGCCAAGGCCATTCTACAAAAAAGAGAGTTTGCGGCAAATGCTATTAAGGCAATAATTGTGTATAACGTGGCTTTCAAAAATAATTCCTACAATCATTAAATTGGTTTTAATTAACTAGGGCGTGTCCTCAATTCAATTGATCATATCTAAACGGGCTAAAAATGGCTAAATTTTGTCAAAAATCGTTAAATAGCTGGTTAATATCCCGATATTATCTGCGCTATTTTCCTCGTTTGACTGCAATTTATCTCATCTTTATCACCATTTTTGAAATGAGGACACGCCCTAGAGTTTGTTGAACATTTATATGGTGTCAAGCGCGCTTAGTTTATCATCTATGGCACTTTTACTCGCCTTCCTTGTATCCAAAATATCTTGGATCGACTATAGCAAAAATTTATTGTTGAGCCTTATATTGGAATGGAAGTAGTATAGTGCAATACCAAAAACCCTAACTTATAAATTAAAATGATACATACCTTATAAATAGGCTCGATTTGAAAATGACAAGGAAAGAAAGATATGGATTGGGCAAGTATTTTTATTTATGACACCACGTGGGCATTTGCCGCTGAAATTGTGATACGCGTCATCGTGATGTTTGCTCTGATCATTTTGTTTTTACGCTTTACTGGCAAGCGCGGCGTGCGCCAACTGTCTATTTTTGAGCTAACCATTATTTTATCACTTGGCTCTATCGCAGGTGACCCAATGTTCAATGAGGACTTGCCGCTTATTCAAGCAGTCCTAATCATGAGTATTGTGATTTTGCTATATCGTTTATGCACTTGGGCTATGATGAAATATCAGCCTTTCGAAGATCTGCTAGAAGGGAAGTCGCTCTACATTGTAGAAGACGGCATGTTGGTACTCGATAAAATTAAAAAGGGCAAAATGTCCCATGATGAGTTTTTTGCTGAAATGCGCCAACAAGGGGTTGAGCATCTGGGTCAAGTGCGTACTGGCTTGCTAGAGACAGATGGTAATTTTAGTATTTTGTTATATGCACCTGATCAAACCATCTATGGTATGCCACTTTTCCCTAAGCAGTATCAACCCGTCAAAGAGATAGAGTCAGGAACGCATTATGCATGTATGCATTGCGGCTACGTCAATCACATATCTGACCCTAATCAGCTTTGCGAGCGCTGTGAGAATGACTATAGAGACTGGGCAAAAGCCTTAAATAGCAAGATTGTTAGATGACAGTGAATTAGATGATAATGAATTAGATGACAACTATATTGAATTATCTATGAGTAGATTGAGCAGTCTTATGTTGGTAGGTTTAGCGAGTAATACCAACGTAAGACCGCCCTAGACTGAACGTTTTTGGCATGCTCTAACTAAGTTAGGCAATTTTATACCAGTCAATTTTACGGGTCATGACCATCACGCAAGCGAGTAGTACAAAACAGAAAACAGCACCAAGCAATAAATTCATATCTTCAGTGGTTAAGATGCCGAAAAATGAGGCATACAATCCTGCCAGTGTGGCAGTAAAAATCGCCGCTCGCTTGACGCCGCCCAGTACATAATAAGTATACCAACCAATAAGTCCAACACAGGCGCTGGCAGCAATGGCATAAGCCTTCCAAAAGACGATTTGCTCAGCAAGTGGTAATAATAAAACATAAAAAACAAACAGCGCACAACCGACCAGCAGGTACTGAATAGGGTGGATGCGGCTGGATTTAATCACTTCAAATAAGAAAAAAGTGCCGAATGAGACCAAGATTAATAATAAGGCGTATTTCATCGCTCGTTCGGTCTGTAAATATACGTCATTGGGCTCAGCAAAACTCACACCAAAGCTGTTCAGGCGCACATTTTGGTGGCTGTCAGTCATGGTAGTGCCTTCTTCTGTGACAATACCTTCTATTGCTGTAATCGCATCATCAGGAGTCATTGACTGGCTGCTGGTATCGAGAATGGCTTTACTGATGACGACACATCGGTTGTTAGCCATGCTAAGACACTGCGATAAATCTTGATTGTTGGCGATCGTTAGATACTGATTTTGCCAACTGGCTTCAAAACCGTTAGCAGTAAATTTCTTGGCATTAGGGAGCGCCTTGCCAATGAAATTGGGCGCATGCCAATTACTGCGCATCGTTAAGGTAAAGTTTTGTCCAGTCGGCACCGTATTTAAATTGCTGATACCCGCTAATGGCAAGTCAATCATAATGTCAGTCGCTTGAGTGCCTTTAATATCGGACGACTGACTGGCTATGTCTGTACTGGCTAATGCCTCGCTATTGGTGCTTGTGGCAATGAGACTGCTTTTATTCTGCTGGCTAGCCATGTTTTTCGTGGCACGCTGCAATATGTTTTGCGGAATAGCGACTTCTACATAGGTCAGATTTTTCAGTAACGGTGTCTGCGGGTAAGTCGCTTTTATCGGTTTTTGCTCAATGGTCACCATTGGTAGAGTCGCGATGCCGCGCAGATCTGATACTGGAATAATCAATTTTGCGTCATTCCAGTGAATGATGGTTTCTCTGAGTTTCGTTTTATTATTACTGGTAGGTGTATTGACGGAGCCTTGCTCTCCACTAGCCGTGCTCGTCGCTTCATATAAGCGGCTGATGGCTTTATCAAAAGTGTAACGTTGGTCAAATGTCAACGCCCCATCATAACTGGTCGCATGATAGATGCCGCGCTTATAGGTATCAGTGCTTACCTCAAGATCTTGTGTTGCTTGGGTTTGATTTGCGAAAATAGTTTCAATTTTTGAGTAGGACGGTGCACATTTACTGGTTGTGCCAGGCGCTGTAATCTGACATTCAGGCGTGACAGTAGTTGGAATGGCAATAAATGGTGTAATGACTTCCTGCGGATTGATATGCTGCTGGGCGATTTCTTTGATCACCGACGCAGCATAATTTTGTCGTTCGTAAATCACCGAGCCAATCATATTGAGACCGATGGCGAAAATAATGCATAGCCCAGCGATGATAGATAATTTGGTAAATAGTGTTTTTTGCATGAAAGCTCCTCATATGATTCTTTATTCCAAAACTGTCCATATAACAGTCAATAGGTTCAAAGAAAATCATAAAGGAGTGATAAAGAAAAAATATGTAAGAACAATGGAGAGTGTGTGGAATAATAAAAATCAGTGCTTTTTGGTATCGCCAACCACTTTGTCCATAATCGCAAATAGCAGGCCAGATAAAACGAATGTCATGTGAATAATGACCTTCCACATGAGTTTGTCTGCTTCACCCTCACTCAATTCATTAGGAATATCCATAAAGGATTTTAAAAGATCAATGGCAGAAATCGCAACGATGGCACCGATGACTTTTAATTTAAGCCCAGAAAAATCTACTTTGCCCATCCAGTTAGGTCGATCAACGTGATCACCAGTGTCAATTTTTGAGACAAATATTTCATAGCCACTGAATATGATGATTAATAACAAACTGGCTACTAACGAGAGGTCGACTAGCACTAATATATTGACAATGACATCTGATACCGAGGCGCTAAATACAGTATTAAACATCATGACTGTTTTTTGAATGAATTTTATAAATAATAAGATAATCCCTAAGACCAGCCCTAGATAAAAAGGCGCTAGTATCCAGCGGCTGTTAAAGATGGTTTTTTCTAAGTAGCGTTCAATGTTTTTTAGCATAGACATCTCTTGATATTTTTAAAGGTTGTAGGTCATTTACTTATAACGTGGTATAGGATGGATTTAAGAAAGCCATTCGAGTATTTGTTGTACTCGCTCCTTTCTATCGCCACCAATGCGCTGGAATGGTCTTTGGTGCTTATTTAGTTGGCTGGCGAAATAGGCGCTTATCTCGTCACGTTGATGCGGACTATCCCGCAAGTCATCAGCCACCCATGGCGTATCAACGTCAGTCAATAATATCAAATCATAATGATGTGCCAATGCCGCTCGCTCAAGGGCGATAGGACAGTCGCCATAATACCAGTGAGAATAAACCATTAGCTCAAACAGACTGGTATCACAAAACAAATAATGGCTAGCATCAAACGTCTGAGCGACTTGTTTGGCCAATTTATTTTCTAACGTAATCTGACCTTGTGCGATAGGTAGCAGGTCATCCCACGTGCAAGTCAGTTGCTCGTCATCCCATTTTGCTTGTAAGTAGATGCGCATATATTCTGATACCCAAGGGCTATCAAAATGTGCTGCCAAATCCCGACATAAAGTCGTCTTGCCCGTACTTTCTGCGCCTAAAATAGCGACATTTATGACAGATTTAGGCGTATGCTGTATGAGGTTGTGCGCGATGTTGTGTACGATAGCGTCGTTGCCATTCATAATATGCCCAGATTGCGATGAGAGTGAAGACTATATATTGTAGCGCGGTAAACGTAAAACCTTTATAAAAGTATAGCGGTACCGATATCGCATCGGCAATGATCCATAGTATCCAATGCTCAATCTTGCGCCGTGCCATGAGCCACATCGCCATAAGGAACAAGGCGGTAGTGAACATATCAGTGTAGTCAACCCACGTAAATAAATGCAGTCCAAGTACTGCACCATCGAAGCTAAAACCGTTATTGATGACTGGACGGAAATAATAAATCAGTGCTACAAACCCCATCGTTCCTGCTGCCAAAGCAGACAATATAGGTATGTCGCCTGCATGCAGATGCTCGATACGGACATTATTAGCATCGTTTGACTGCTTATGCTCAACAGATTGAGCCTTCTTATTCTTTGACCAATTAATCCAGCCGTATAGGCTCATCACGGTATAGTAAGCATTGATAAACATATCGCCAAACAGCTGCCACTTCCACAGTAAATAGACAAATATAGCAGTGCTGACCAAGCCAATAGGAAAGACCAGAATATTGGTTTTGCTGGCAAGTAAGACACTTGCCACGCCAAAGACGACGGCAATCAGTTCAAGGACAATGAATATCGTAGAGTAGTCAGCGTATTGACCAAATAACCAATTGAGAAGTTCTGCCATTAGCTTTCCTAAATATGAGCGTGTATTGATATTTTTGCTAAATAATATAGTTCGATGAATAGTACAGAGTAAAACAGCGCCAATTATAACGTAGCTACCGTAAAATGAACTGAGTCTTTGCTTATTTATGGCGAGAAACAGATTATTTGTAACAAAGTATTAGAAAAATTATAATATTCAGGCATAATAAAGGCACTGATTTTAAGTTTACAGTTATTCACTCAAATTGAATGGCTATTATTTTTCCACTTTTATGCTTATTCCAAGCACCACAGTAGTAGACAAGGAAGCTTATCATGACGACTTGTATCACGGGCACGGGCCTATATATCCCACCTTATAGCATCAGCAACGAAGAGTTAGTAGAGTCATTTAACCAGTATGTTGAAAATTATAATGCACAGCATGCTGATGAGATAGCAGCAGAGACTGTGACCGCACTTGAGCCTTCTTCAGCCGCTTTTATCGAAAAAGTATCGGGTATCAAATCACGTTATGTGATGGAAAAAGACGGCATTTTAGATCCTGAAATTATGGCTCCCGTGATTCCTTATCGCAATCTAGGCGAAGAGCTGTCTATCATGGCAGAAATGGGTGCCGCAGCGCTTAGAGATGCTTTGGCAGATGCTGGACTTGAGGCCAATGACTTGGATGGTATTATCCTTGCTTGCTCAAACTTCCAGCGCACTTATCCTGCGGTTGCCATCGAAATTCAAAATGAAATCGGTATGATTGGCGGCTTTGCTTATGATATGAACGTCGCTTGTAGTGCCGCGACTTTTGGTCTATCACAAGCGCACGGCTCTATCGTCTCTGGTTTGGCCAAGCGCATCGCTGTGGTCAACGTAGAGATTACCTCGGCGCATCTAAACTGGCGTAACCGTGATAGCCACTTCATCTTTGGTGATGTGGCGACAGCGTCTATCGTTGAAGATCTCGATACGCCAAAAGGTTATGAGATTCTTAACTCTAAGCTATTTACTCAGTTTTCGACTAACATAAAAAACGAATACGGCTTTATGGATCGCTCAGAGTTTTTAGCGGCACAGACTGAGATGTATCCGGATATCAAAGAGCCGGTCACGGATAAGTTGTTTTTACAAAATGGCCGCAAAGTATTCCGTGAAGTCTGTCCAAAAGTGTCAGAGATCATCACTGAGCATTTGACTGAGAACGAATTACAAGCCAGTGATGTGAAAATGATGTGGTTACACCAAGCCAATGCCAATATGTTAGATTTAATTCTACGTACAGTCATCGGTAAAGAAGCAGACAAAGCGATTGTCCCAAGCGTCATTGCTGAATTTGCCAATACCAGCTCAGCCAGCCCGATGATTGTGTTCCATCGCTATAAAGATGAGTTAGCATCAGGTGATTTGGGCGTGATTTGTTCATTCGGCGCAGGTTATTCGATTGGCTCAGTATTGGTTCGTAAAGTGTAGCGTTTCATTCTAGATCTTTTTTAACGATGAAAATAGCCAAGATCCTTCTTGGCTATTTTTTTATGTCTATGTTTTTAGCATCTCATTTTATAAACACTGACTGATGAGAAAACAGGGTGGTATTTCAGCAGCGATAGGAATGTCTGCCAATAGAATGGCAAAATTACTTAGAATAGCAGCAAGATTACTCAGAGGTTTTAATTTACGGTGAAAAATTTGCTATAATCACGCTCTTACTCTTATCATCCAATTAAAAGTCCTTTTATGAAAGAATCCTTACGCCTGCGTTTAGACCAGATGGTAGACCGTTATGAAGAGGTCACCGCCTTGTTATCAGATCCTAGTGTCATTAGTGATAATAATAAATTCCGTGAATTGTCTGTCGAGCACAGCGATTTGATGGATATCACTACTTTATGGCAAAACTACGTGGGTGCAGAAACGGATCAGGCCGATGCAGAAGCTATGCTGGCTGATGCGACAGATCCTGACATGAAAGAGATGATGCAAGACGAGATTGATAATGCTCGTGATACCATCATAAAGATGGAAGAAGCGCTTAATCTTATGATGCTACCAAAAGATCCTAATGATAAAGTGCCAGCATTTTTGGAGATTCGTGCAGGGACTGGCGGCGATGAGGCAGCGATTTTCTCTGGTGACTTGTTCCGAATGTACCAAAAATACGCGCAGAGCCAAGGCTGGACATTGGACGTGCTTTCTGCAAGCGAAGGTGAGCATGGCGGGTATAAAGAAATCATCACTCGCGTATCAGGCAACAGCGTCTATGGTCGCCTAAAGTTTGAGTCTGGCGTACACCGTGTCCAGCGTGTCCCTGAAACCGAAAGCCAAGGCCGTGTGCACACCTCAGCTTGTACCGTTGCAGTCATGCCTGAAGTTGAGATTGATGATACCGTCGAGCTCAACCCAGCTGATATCCGTTTTGATACGTTCCGTTCAAGCGGGGCTGGTGGTCAGCACGTTAACACCACCGACTCAGCTGTACGTTTGACACACATTCCAACGGGCACAGTCGCAGAGTGTCAGCAAGAGCGTAGCCAGCACAAAAACCGCGCACAAGCGATGAAAATGCTCATTTCACGTATTCAGCAGGTTAAGGTACAAGCACAAGTCGATGTTGCTGATTCGATGCGCCGCGACTTAATCGGTAGTGGCGATCGCAGTGAGCGTATTCGCACCTATAATTTCCCGCAAGGGCGTATGACCGATCATCGTATCAACCTGACCTTATACAAGCTCGACTCTATTATGGAAGGCGACTTGGATGAGATTCTTGACTCACTACTACGTGAGCATCAAGCTGATTTGATGGCGAGTATCGGCGGTGGTGACTAATAGCTTATTCTGTATAGATTATTGATGTGCGATTTTTATCGTGATGTCTGTTTATAATAGTAGGGTGTGTTGAGAGTTCAATACGTCCTAAACCTTGATTTAATTTTTCTGTTTTCGTTTATCCATTTAATTACCTAATAATATTGAGAGTGTTATGTCAAAGCACAACAATCAGAATCAAGAGCAAGCCCCAGAAGACGCTAACGAGCTAATTGCTCAGCTACAAGCCAAGCTAGACGATATCACTGCTTCAGGCAAGCAGCCTTATCCAAATACGTTCAAACGCACCGATTATGCACAAGATTTGCAAGCAGCCTTTGACGGCGTCTCAAAGCAAGAAATTGAAGAAAAAGCGGCGAATGGCGAAAAAACACAGGTCAATGTGGCAGGTCGAGTCATGCTCAACCGTGGCTCGTTTATTGTCATCCAAGATATGAGTGGCCGTATTCAGCTATATGTCGCGCGTAAAGAGCTCGATGATGAGACGCGTGCGAGCATCAAGTCGCTAGATTTGGGTGACATCGTAGGTGTATCAGGCTATATCGGTCGCTCAGGTAAAGGCGATTTATACGTGCATATCGAAGAGATCAGTTTGCTAACCAAATCATTACGTCCAATGCCAAATAAATTCCATGGTTTGGCAGATGTGGAAGCCCGCTATCGCAATCGTCATCTTGATTTGATGACCAATGAGACAACTCGTGATACGTTCATGATTCGCAGTCAGGTCGTCAGCGGTATTCGTAAATTCATGCTGAATGAGCGCTTCATGGAAGTTGAAACGCCAATGATGCATCCGATTCCAGGTGGTGCAGTTGCACGTCCATTTGTGACGCATCATAACGCTTTAGACATGCCGCTTTATTTACGTATCGCGCCTGAGCTTTATTTGAAGCGTTTGGTGGTTGGCGGTTTTGAAAAAGTATTCGAGATTAACCGTAGCTTCCGTAATGAAGGCGTCTCAACCCGTCACAATCCTGAATTTACGATGATTGAGTTTTATCAAGCGTATGCGGATTACCATGACTTGATGGATTTGACCGAGCGCTTATTTAATGAATTGGCGATGGATATCTTGGATACGACTGAGATTACTTATCAAGAAGAAGCCATCAGCCTAAAAGCGCCGTTTGCTCGTTTATCGATGTCTGATGCGATTGCCAAATATGCCGAAAACTTCGACATGGCACATATCAATGACCGTGAGTATCTAGCAGAGTACGCATCTACTACGCTCAAGCAGCAAGTAAAAGATGGCTTTGGTGTGGGTAAACTGCAAACGATTATCTTTGAAGAAACCGCTGAGCATCAATTACGCCAGCCAACCTTTATCACTGAATATCCTGCAGAAACTTCACCACTCGCGCGCCGTAGTGACGACAATCCTGAGATTACCGATCGCTTTGAATTATTCGTTGGTGGTCGTGAATTGGCCAATGGCTTTAGTGAGCTAAATGACCCAGCAGATCAGGCGGAACGCTTCCGTGGTCAAGTCGCTGAAAAAGACGCGGGCGATGATGAAGCCATGCATTTTGACGAAGAATATATCGAAGCATTGTCTTATGGTTTGCCACCGACAGCAGGTGAGGGTATAGGTATTGATCGCTTAGTCATGCTACTCACTGATTCAGCGAGCATTCGTGATGTGATTTTGTTCCCGCATATGCGTCGTAAGCTTGACAACTAGACTAGCGTCTACTTATTATGAAATATAGTCAATCCTATATAAATTAGGTACGATGTCAGGCTCGCTTAGTTTACTACTTGTAGTATTTTCACTCGCCTTCCTTGTGCCTAAATTATATTTAACCGACTGTGACGCTGTTACTGAACTGAGTATAGAGCGAGTTTTGCAGCGTTGATGGCAGACGCTCAGTTGTTTATGAGCACTCATTTATAGGGATATTATGGACACTCAGCACCTACCGCTCTCAGTTTGGCAGCAGATGATTCAGCAAAGCTTCTTATCTTTGTACGATGTATCAGAAGAAGACAGTAACCATTCCCAGCATCTATTGCAGGGTTATGACTTTGTTTTTGAGTTTTCTGGTGCGACGGTTTACCTTATCGTCAATGATGTGGTGATGCAGGCCAATCAGCAAGAGGTTGACAGTACGCAGGTTCGTGAGTGGCGAAAAGAAGTGGTTAATCAATTGATCAAGCGTCATGCGCAACTTTATCTAAAAAATGACGAGGCACTGGCTGACGCAAACGCGTCGGCATCGAACAAGGCGATTTATTTTATTGGTCTGACGTCACTTGCTATTAAGCATAAAAATGATAACTCAGAGTCACAACCCTATACAGTCAATTACGAGTATGGCAGTCAGTTCTTTGCCGAAGACTGTGTGCTGGACTTGGACGATGAGGAGAGTGTCTTACAAGTATTTAGTCATCAAAACTTTGTCGACATTCTCAATCAGTTGGTGACCCCGAGTGATCTTAGTGCTTATTTGGACTTTCATCGCCGCAAGCTTACTGGCTTTGAGACGTTTCAAGACGAATCAACGTTGCTCGCCCAATTTTTACAGTCGCCTGATTTTCACCAAAGAGCCATTGAGGTGCAAGAGCAGTTGGTCGCTCATCAGTTAATAGACCAAGTGGAACCGCGCTTGCTCACAGCAGCAGAACCCGACCAAGTAACTTTTGCCAATGCGCTGATGCTCGATATTCAAAAGAATACTCGCATGTGGTACAAGCTATTTAATAGCTTGATTCAGCAGTATTATGAGGCGGGAACACCACTGCCAAAAGAGCAGGTCGATGTGTTGGTCGATGAGTCGATGTATACCTATGCGTGTTTAATAGAAAAAATATTGGCGCATAGAACGATTGATAAAGATTCAAGCTGGAATGGTTATGTTCGTCATGAGCATTCTTATCATGTATTTGGTCGCCATTATTTCATGGTGTTTTATGCACAAGATGAAAATAGCACATTAAGTGCAGACAAGGTTCGTGCCTCGCATCAGGATTTATTGTTCGAGCTTAACTCACAAATGCAGCAGCCGGTGATGGACCATTTGTTCTTAATTGGCGTAGAGGTTAGACCTTGTGAAGACAGCGTCAATACTGAGGTGCATGTTGACGTGTTTCATCAAAATGGCTCGGCTATCGACGCAAACACACAGCGCTTATACGAGCAATTGGCTGAGCTAAGATCGCAGTCATAGACTCATTATATTGTAGATCGCTGATCTGATGCTTCACCTACATTTGTACTTTTCACATTGGCAGTTACTATGACGCAGCAATATCAAGTTTTAGCTCGCAAATACCGTCCCAAGAACTTTCATGAATTGATTGGGCAAACGCACGTCTCGCAAGCACTGATTAATGCCATTGATTATAATCGTCTGCATCATGCTTACCTTTTTACAGGTACGCGCGGTGTGGGCAAGACGACGATTGCGCGTATTTTATCTAAATGTCTGAATTGTGATACTGGGGTGACCAGTACGCCTTGTGGTGTGTGTGATAATTGCGTCGCCATCGATCAAGGTCGTTTTATTGATCTGATTGAAATTGATGCGGCCTCTCGTACCAAAGTGGAAGACACTCGCGAGCTGTTAGATAACGTGCCTTATGCGCCAAGCCAAGGACGTTACAAGGTCTATCTAATTGATGAAGTGCATATGCTGTCTACGCACAGTTTTAATGCATTGCTGAAAACGTTGGAAGAACCGCCTGAGCATGTAAAGTTTTTGCTAGCGACGACCGATCCACAAAAATTGCCGATTACTATTATCTCGCGCTGTTTGCAGTTTGTGCTGCGTCCGTTGCCGCAAACCTTGCTGAGTGAGCATCTGGCAAATGTCCTTACCCAAGAGCAGGTAGGTTATACTCAGCCAGCACTTTGGCAATTGGCCAGTGCGGCAAAAGGCTCGGTACGTGATGCTTTATCCTTGACCGATCAAGCCATTGCTTTCGGTCAAGGTGCGCTGGATGATGTCACTGTCAATGCCATGCTTGGTCTCATTGATGCGGCTGATTTGGTCAGTTTAATTACCGATATCTATAATCACGATAAGTCTGCCGTCGCTGCACATATTGAGCAAATGCGCGCGCAAATGGTTGATGCGACGAGTATGTTTGATGGGCTGGCTGAGCTATTACATCAATTGGCGTTGACCCAGCTGCTTCCTGAAGTGGCTCTCAATGTGAATGAGGCGCAAGCCCAAGACATTAATACGCTTGCGCAGCATATGAGCCCAGACGTCCTGCAACTGTATTATGAAATTGTCGTGCAAGCGCGTGAAGGTGTTAAGCTTGCCAGTACCCCGATGCAAGCGCTGGAGATGTGCATTTTACGTTTGCTAGCCTTTCGTCCGTTGCCAGTCGATGAAGTACTAAGCCCTATTTATGATGGCTCTGTGTCATCTGAAGTACCAGCTATAGAAAATACGACTTCTACGCAGGCAGCCATTACCCATTCAGCTTCGATACCGCTGTTACAGCCTTATGATATCGACTATCAAGAGCAAGCCGGTATTGAGCAGCCAAACGCTAGTTTGGATGAGAATGCGTTAAGTATTAATCCAGCTCATGAGCCTGAACCCGTTGTTGAGCCTGAACCCGTTGTTGAGCCTGAACCCGTTGTTGAGCCTGAACCCGTTGTTGAGCCTGACGCAAATGATTCTCAATTACTGTCTGAATCTGATGATCCACGCACGTTGTTACGCTGCGCACCGCAAGAATTGAGAGGCGAGTGGACACCAGAGAAATGGGATTATTGGCTACAAACCGCTCGTGAAGCCGAGATTTTGGCACAAGATGAATTGGCACTTGCTCGTCAAGGTATGATGACGGGTCTATGTAATGGCAAATCGACCTTTGTTACCAGCATTGATAGTAAGCACTTGCAGGTGACTTTTCAGCAACTGGCAGAAAAACTGCAACAGCAGTTCACGCAGGCAGATATTGGTCTGCAAATCGATGGTAGCGTCATGCAAGCAGATGACAAGACACCTGAGCGTCGTCAACAAAAGCGTTTGGTGCAAGCAAAGACGGTAGCAGAATCAAAATTGATGAATACACCGGTGATGAAATATCTGACCGAGCACGGCGAAGGAAAAATGGGCAAAGTTCAGTTATATTAAACAGTCAGAAAAACGATTATTAATATTATTTAATAGTCTATGTAGTTAATAGATATAATATATCATAAAAAATATCAAGTCGATGTTATACTATCGCCTTGATATTTTTGCTTTTATTACTTATGAAATAAACTTAATTCAAACAACAGCAGTATATTTAATCGCTGTAAGGTAAACTAAAATCCTTTATAATGGTTAAGTTATACTAAAAATTAAAACGCAGCTTAGGTGAGAATATGTTGGATAATTTACGCGGTATGGCTGTGTTCGCCAGTGTGGTTGGACATGGCTCGTTTAGTGGCTCAGCTCGTGAGCTTGGTATTACTACCAGTGCAGTCAGTCAGCAAATTCGCTCGTTAGAAAATGACTTAGGTGTCGTACTATTGCATCGCTCTACTCGTAAGCTCAGTTTAACGGAAGCGGGTGAGAGTTTTTACGAAGCGGCAAAGGACGTGGTCAGTGCGGCTGAGCAAGGTAGAATTAAAGTCAATCAGTTACGTGATGAGCTCGCAGGTAGCTTGCGCGTAGCTACAACACCTGAGCTTGGAGTCAATCATATTTTACCGGCGTTATCGACTTGGATGGCGGCACATGATGACTTGAGTGTTACTTATTTAGCAGACAATCATTATATCGATATGATTGATGAGCGTATCGATATCGCGATTCGTATGAGCCCAACGATCAATGATTCTAGTTTGAGTAGCCATCCTTTAACGGATGTTCGCCAGATGCTTGTCGCCTCACCACAGTATCTACGCCAACACGTAAAACTTAAAACCCCTAAAGATTTGGCTGAACATCAGCTGATTTGTATTGAAATTATGAAAGATGCCAATCAGATTGATATGATTCAGACCGAAACTGGTAAAAAATCGCGCATAAAACTGAATTCACGGATTTATACCAATAATGTGTTTATGGCCACAACTTTAGCAAAAGAAGGCCACGGTTTGGTTAGAATGATGGAAATGGACATTAGAAAAGAGCTTGAAAGTGGTGAATTGGTCGAAGTGTTGACCGGCTATCAGTTACCGAGCTTTGTGCTATATGCGGTTACTTTAAATCGCGATCAGCAGCCGGCTAAAATCACGCGTTGTCTAGAAGTGCTGAAAAAATACTTCCATGCAAATTAACTTTTAATGTATTTATATATAGTCGATTCAATTTAAAAGTAGTACAAGGCAACCGAGTGTAGACGTATATTAAATACTTCAAGCGAGGTTAACGCAGTAATACTTTTATAGTGGAATGACTATACCCATAAAACTTGATCAGTAGTAAGCAAAAGAAGCCTATAGATAGCGATTATCTATAGGCTTCTTTTTAACTGTAAATAGGTTTTTTTCTTTAAACCTTTGGGCTAAAACGACGGCTTTAATAAATCAATCAAACGATCAGCCACTTGTGTGCTTTCGTCACGGCTGATGTTAAGCGGTGGCAGTAAGCGTACCACATGGCCACCGGTTACATTGATAATCAGATTTTGCTCATCACGTGCACGATCCACCAGCTTGCTACAATCCAACTCTTCAGGTAGCGCGATACCAATCATCATACCAGCGCCGCGACTGCTAACGCCATATTGTCCCAATGTATCGACTATACTTTCTCTGATGAATAAGCCTTCAGTCACTGCGTTTTCCATGATATTGCTGTTCGCTAATACTTCGTAGACGCTATGAACCACGCGGCTGGCTAATGGCGTGCCACCATAAGTAGAGCCATGGCTACCAGCACCGAACAAGCCGTTAGCGCGACCGCGTACCATACAAGCGCCGACTGGAAATCCATTACCTAGACCTTTGGCTGTCGTCAATACATCAGGACGAGCATTACTATGTTGATAAGCAAAATATTTACCGGTGCGACCATTACCGGTTTGCACTTCATCCAGCATAAATAGCCAGTTATGAGCATCACATTCTGCTTGCAGCTCTTCTAAATAAGTAAAGCCATTGGGGGCAGTATTGAGTCCACCCTCGCCTTGGATAGGCTCTACAAAGATGGCGCAAATGTCATCATGAGCTTGCGCGGCTTGCTTAACCGCTGCAATATCGCCAAAGGGCACACGGATAAAGTCATCGTCCAAGGTATAAAAACCTTCACGTGCTTTTGGGTTGGCGGTTGCTGATAAGGACAGTAAGGTACGGCCATGGAACGATTGCTCCATTACAATGACCTTTGGACGTTTAAAACCTTGCTTGTATGCATATAAACGCGCCATTTTTAACGCCGCTTCGTTTGCTTCAGCGCCACTATTAGCAAAAAACACGCTGTCCATCTGAGCTGCTGTACATAGCACTTCGCCAGCGCGCTCTTGCCAATCGATACCGAATAGGTTGCTCGTATGAACTAATGTACCTGCTTGCTGCTGAATAGCATCAGTCACTTGTGGATGGCAATGTCCTAAGCCGCACACCGCGATACCAGTTAAGGCATCTAAGTATGGCGTATCCTCTTTGGTATAGAGCCAACTGCCTGAACCGCGTGTAAAGCTGATTGGTTGACGATTATAAGTGGGCATCAGGTAAGTAGCAGACATGTAAAACATCCTTGGTATAATAATTGAATAAAAGTGTAGGTTATAGTTCGTCAGAGAAAGGTGTGGTTTCCGCAGGCAACGTGTAGTCTTCGTTTGCCCAAGCACCTAGGTCGATAATTTTGCAGCGACTGCTACAGAATGGTTTATATTTATTGTCTTGCCATGCCGTCTGGGTACCGCAGCGTGGACAAGGATAGGTCTTCGGGGAGGTGTTTGAAGTAGAGTCAGTCATAATAAGTGAGGCCATCCTCATGGTTATTAGGAAAAGTACAATCAGTGAAAGAGAATCGGTATAATAGCATGGGGCTAAAGAATGACAAAAGGCAAATACCCGTCTATCTATGTCAAACCAAATCAATCTAAGCAGAGCCAATAGTTTAACAATCAAATTGATACCTTGCTAAAGGTTATCGTTCACAGGGCTATATCTTATCATGATGCAACAACCAACGCTTTCCCATCAGAAAACCCGCGCTTTTCAACCACATAAACTGTCAGCACCGCGTGACTTTATTATTCCAAATATCATTAATGACAATAAAGATGAAAAACCGTTAATGCTAGAGATTGGGGCAGGGAAGGGTAAGCACGCGCTCAGTTTTGCTATACAGAATCCTGACAAGCAGCTGATAGCCATTGAACGTACTCGTAATAAGTTTGAAGCCTTTGCTAAACTTGCTACACAGCAAAATGTAGCTAACTTAAATGCTATTCATGCTGATGCCATCGCGTGGATCGTACATGCGATCGCACCCCGTAGTATTGCCAAAATTTTTATACTATACCCCAACCCTGAACAGCACAATCCTAATCAGCAATGGTTGAACATGCCATTTTTTGAGTTCTTATTATCGCGTCTGAAAGTAGGCGGAGAAGTGGTGCTAGCGACTAATATAGAAGCGTATATGGATAATGCAGCACAACAAGCCTCTGCGGTATGGTGTTTGCCAAATACTCGCTACCACGTGCCAATAGACAGTGAGCGTACGCACTTTGAGGTAAAGTACCTAGCACGCGGAGAGACATGTTGGGAGCTGACGATGCGTAAGCCAGAGGGCTATAAAACGAGGTTTGATGATTGGCATGCTAGTAATTTGAAAGACAAAAAATAGCCTAAGCAAATAGCGCAACCATTAAAAATCATTCATGATAATAAGTTATGTTATATATAAAATAGCCTAAGCAATTAAAATAAATATATAAAAAAGACTGCCACTAAAGGACAGTCCAGAAATCGCATGTTTTCATACTATAAATAAGGCTTCACTAATTTGTTAGAGTCCGTATAGGCGTCTAAAACTGTTAAAAGAGTATAAGCACCAATAAACTTACGACTAATAAACATAAATTCTTTTGGCGGCAGATTAAATTCAAAAGACTGCATCGCCCGTGTCGCAGCAGATGAGAGGCGTGAATGCAGCTTGCTGTTTGCCCAGATATAGCGATTTTGTTCATCTAAACACTCAGTAGGGATGTCGCTATTCATCGCGGGATCACTAAATGGCTCAGTTGCCAATAAAAATAACGAAGCAATATCAGAACGGACTTTGTCACTCATCGTGTCAAAGAAGTCATAGCCAGTCATGGCTTGGATCATCGCCTGATGATCGTGACGATAACCAGCTTTTAGTAAACCATGAGCAATCGTCAATAGAGTATTATCAAACTGGCGAATAGCCCCAAAATCTAATAATACTAACTTATCAATATCGTTTTCATTATCGCTGACACGGACGAGGTAGTTACCAAAGTTTGGGTCCGTTTGCATCTCGCCCCAAACAAAAATCTCTTGCATCATAATTTCTATGGCTGCTTGACCAATGGCATTGCGGCGCTCATGAGGCAAAAGCTGTAGCGCTTCAGAAACAACGCTAATGCCAGGCTCATAAGACATACATAACAGACGTTTGCTCGAATAAGTGCGATTTATTTTGGGCACAGCATAGCGTGGATCATCTATCAAACGCTCATAAAAACGCTCAGTGGTTGCAGCCTCTGCCTCATAATCAACTTCGTGATGGAGTAGGTCGCGTATCTCTTCAAACCAGGCATCGAGCGAGCGCGTTTGCGGGACAATGTTGCTGACTTTTAGCAAACGCTTAAATAAGGCAAGATCAGAGTTGATGGCGTCTGCGACCCCTGGATATTGAATTTTCAACACCACTTGCTCACCAGTCGCTAACACCGTGGCTCGATGGACTTGGGCAAGAGAAGCTGTACCAATCGGGATAGTATCTACATCAAGCTCACTGAGTTTGTCACCCAGTAGTTGACGCAAGGTATGCTCGATGGTTGGCCATGACAGGGTAGCCGTATCATCATTAAGCGTTTGTAAGGCACGTGTTATTTCAGGCGGCAATACATGCTCACCATAAATGGCCAGCATTTGACCGATTTTTACTACTGAGCCTTTCAGTTTGCCCAGTTCTTCTGCCACATAATTTGCCTGCGCTGCCATAAAAGCTTGGTTACGTGCCGTGCGCGCTTCTTTATTCAAAAACATACCAGACACGCTATTGCCTGCCCAACGACGACCAATATTTAGAGAGGTTTTGGCAATCGACATACGACGCTCAAACCCTGAGGTTTTTAAGTTGTCAATTGACTGCTTATTATTAGAAGGTTTAGACGTATCATTTGCCATAAATATAATCATTCATCCAGTTGGTATTGATTTGCGGGTTCAAAACCTACAATACAAGAGAGATGCGACGCGCAGGTACAAACGGGTACAAAATTGTATCATATAAAGAGAAGACGGTTTATAAGCCTTAGTTGACTACTGGCAGTTACTTTGTAAGCTAAAGTAAGATTCGAACGTTTACACACGCTAGCCAATGTTGTTGCTACAAACGACTTCATAAAGAAAAGTCTGTATCGATTTAAAGATACAGCAAAAAACACGACCTAGCATAGCACTAGGGCGTGTCATTAATTAGCACATTGATATATTTTAGTAGTCTTAGAATAGCTAACAGTAGTCTTAAAACGGCTCAATTTTGCCAAACATCGTCAGAAACCTTGTTAATAATGGACTATGCCTTTGCTTTTTCGCGGGTAATCGCATGATGACCGATATCGCGGCGATACTGCGCCCCATCAAAGCTGATCGCACCTGTTACTGCCAATGCGGCTTGTTGAGCATCTGAAATAGTATCCGCTAATGCCGTCACGCATAATACTCGTCCACCATTAGTAATAACTTCTTTATTATTACCCGTATTTGCCGTATCAGCATTGCTATCATGTGAAAAGGCCGTGCCTGCGTGAAAGACTTTAACCGCACCATCACTATTGGCATCCAACTCTGGCAAGCCAGCAATCACATCACCTTTTGAAGAAGTTTCAGGATAGCCTTTTGAGGCAACCACGATACCAAGGGCAGGGCGCGCATCCCATTGAGCATCACTTGGTAATTGACCAGCCAGCCCTTGAGCGACTAAATCTACCATTGAAGATTGCAAACGCATTAAAATAGGCTGTGTCTCTGGATCACCAAAACGGCAGTTAAATTCGATGACATACGGATCGCCTGCCTTGTCAATCATGAGACCAGCATATAAAAATCCAGTATAAGGATGACCGGCGGCATTCATAGCGTCAACCACGGGCTGAATAACTTGTGCCATTACCTTGTCATGAACCTCTTGAGTAACGACTGGTGCAGGAGAATAGGCACCCATACCACCAGTGTTAGGCCCAGTGTCGCCTTCAAAAGCGCGCTTATGATCTTGGCTGGTTGCCATCGGCAGGATATTCTTGCCATCAACCATACAAATAAAGCTGGCTTCTTCACCTTGCAAAAACTGCTCGATAACCACACGGCTACCGGCGTCGCCAAACTTATTGTCGGCCAGCATATCGTCGATTGCATCATGTGCTTGTTCGACAGTCTCCGCAACGATGACGCCTTTACCGGCAGCTAGACCATCCGCTTTGATGACAATAGGCGCGCCTTGCTCATCGATATAGGCTTTGGCAGCATCAGCGTCTGTAAATCCTTGATAAGCCGCCGTTGGAATATTGTTCTGTGCCATGAATTCTTTGGCAAAGGTTTTTGAGCCTTCTAATTGCGCACAATATGCGGTCGGGCCCCAAGCCTTAATGCCAGCAGCACGGCAGGCGTCGACGATACCTGTGACTAGTGGCGCTTCTGGGCCTACGATGACCATATCGATGGCGTTATTTTGGCAAAACTCGATGACAGCAGTGTGTTCGTCCGCCTCACTGCGTGCAGGCTCTAAAATAACGTTTTGGCATTTAGGTTCAAGGGCAGTACCAGCATTGCCTGGCACGACGTAAACGTGTTGGACATTGTCGTCTTTTGCACATTGCCATGCTAGCGCGTGTTCGCGACCACCTGAGCCAATCACCAAAATATTCATCATACGTCTTGCCCTTAGCATTAAAGTTAATAATGAGTTAGTCATACACTCTGAGAGATACGGTCATATTCTAACAAAAAAAGTGTCTTGATTACCATGAGTATCCACTTGCCAGCAAGTATTCGCCAACAATTAAGGCCTCATTGTCTCATGAGCAAAGGTTATCGGCATGTTGCTGATTCATGAAATGATGTTGTACGCTTTAGCTATGAGCGTAGGTGCGTTACACTTCAACATATTAACGGTATCAAATCTAGCAAGCCGTTTGCTCTTATAAAAGTTAGGCAATAAAAACCAGGAGAGGATGCCAATAATAACAAGGTAGCTCACAAATGGAGTACTACCATCTGACATCGGTAAGATTCATTATATTCAAACGTTGCTAGTCATTGATATTGATTAATGAGTGAAAATAGATAGAGAAAATTGAAGTACTAAACTTATAACAAGGACAGCAAACATGCCAAACTCTCTAAGTATCGCAAAAGAGCACATAAGCCAGATAAGCGATATTGCCACCAACTATGTACAAAATGACAAATCGCTATTTGATCATTTTATTCATAGTTATTACCAGCCGCTGCATCAGGAAACAGCAGAGGCGATAAGTAATACTGATTTAGCTGGCATGGCACTCCATCATTTTACGCTACTGAAATCTTATGATGGCAAAAAACCACAACTCGCCATTTTAAATCCAAAGGCAGAAGAGCAGCATTTCCACAGCTCACACACAGTCATACAGATAGTGGCTTACGACAGGCCGTTCTTAGTGGATACGATCTTAATGAGTCTTGAGGCTCAAGGTATTGACGTCCATCGCACGTATAACATCATTATTAGTGTTGCGCGTGATGATGACGGCAATATCGTTCATATTGAAGGCGCGCATGAGAGCGCCACGTCTCACTTATCTTTGATTCACTGCGAAATTGCCTATCAAGACGACGAAGAGTTGGCGGCATTACAAGAACTCTTATTAGCAAAAGTGGACACGCTTGATACGGTCGTTGGCGATTGGAAGCAAATGAGAGAAAAACTGACTTCTATTCAATCTGAACTGTCAAAAAAACCACTGCCAGAAGTATTCTATTCCCAGAAAGAGATTCAAGCATTTTTGGATTGGATATTAGACGATCATTTTATCTTTTTAGGCTATCGTGAGTACCGCTTAGAAGGCGGTAGTATGATGGATGTCAACAGCGACGCTACTAACGCCAAAAATGCAGACTTGGATTTATTTGCTATTGGTAATAGTGGGCTTGGTCTGCTACGTGGCGCTGAAGAAGACAAACTGTCAGAAAGCTTTAGCCAATTGCCAACAGTACTCAAGCAGCTATTGACTGAGCCGCGCGTACTGATGCTCTCTAAATCAAGCCGTGTCTCACCTGTGCATCGTCCAGTATATATGGACTTTTTGGGCATTCATAAGTTTGATGACAACGGTAAACTGGTCGGTGAATATCGATTTATTGGTTTGCTAACGTCGCAAGCCTATCAGCTGACCGTTCAGCAAATACCATTACTACGCGAAAAAGCCAATAAAATCATGGCAATGGCGTATCTGCCACGAGATGGTCATGCACACCATAAGATGATGCACGTCATCAATACCTTGCCACGTGATGATCTGTTTCAAGCCAGCGTCGAAGAGTTATATCCAATTGTCTCTGGCATCAGCCAATTACAAGACAAAAAGAGCCTACGTCTATTCAGCCGCATCGACCATTATCAGCGTTTTGTTTCCTGCTTGGTCTATATTCCCCGTGATAAATTCAACACTGAATTGCGCATTAAAGTACAAAATGTCTTGAAAGATGCTTACGGTGGCACGTCATCTGGCTTTACCACTGAGTTTAATGAATCTGCCCACGCCCGTGTGCATGTCCATGTACGCACCGTGCCCGGTCAAGTTAATGAAGTGAATACGGCAGCTCTAGAAGAAAAGCTATCGGCACTCATGCAGTCATGGGGTGATCATTATCAAAAAATGCTACTCGATAATGTGGGTGAACAACAAGCCAATGCACTCAATCGTCGTTTTTTAAACTATATACCTGCCGCTTACCAAGAACGCTTTGATGCTCGTACCGCCGTCGAAGATGTCAAGCGTCTGGCTGGGTTAACCGACGTTCAGCCAATGATTTGGCACTTGTATCAGTCAACGGGTGATGCGAGTAATCAGTTGCACCTGAAGCTTTATGGTCGTGAGCAACCAGTCATCTTGTCAAAAGTATTGCCCATTCTTGAAAACTTTGGTGTCTCGGTGATTTCAGCGCAAACCTATGAGTTTGACTTGCCTGAGAAGCCTATTTGGATGCAAGAGTATGAGCTCACCTTGGAGCATGTCGATACGGTCAATATGCAAGTGGTACGCAATCAATTTGAAGAGAGTCTCAAGCAGATTTGGGCAGGACGTGTTGAGAGTGACTCTTTTAACGAGCTGGTATTAATTACCAAGTTAGATACTCATGATGTGGTTGTGCTCCGTGCCTTGCAGCGCTACATGATGCAAGCCCGTGCACCATTCTCTAGTGCTTATATTCAGCAGACTGTGGTCAAAAACAGCGACATTAGCGTGGCATTAAGCAGCTTGTTCGATGCACGCATGAATCCTAAATATAGTGAAGATGAGCGCCAAGAAAAAACCACGCAGATTCAAGAGAGAATTAAAGCAGCATTGATAGACGTCGATAGCTTGGATGAAGATCGTATCTTGCGTTGGTATTTAGATTTAATCAATGCGATGGTGCGTACCAACTTTTATCAGAGAGACAGTGAGGGTGTACGTAAAGATCGCCTATCGTTTAAGTTCTTGGCAGCAGATATTCCAAACTTGCCCAAACCTAAGCCAATGTTTGAGATATTTGTCTACTCACCACGCGTTGAAGCCGTACATCTACGCGGTGGTAAAGTCGCCCGTGGTGGTCTGCGTTGGTCAGATCGTATGGAAGATTTCCGTACCGAAGTACTCGGTCTGGTCAAAGCGCAAATGGTCAAAAACGCGGTTATTGTTCCTGTCGGTTCAAAAGGCGGCTTTATCGTCAAGACCAAATCTATGGCAGATGGACGCGAAGCGTTCCAAGCCGAAGGTATCGCCTGTTATCAGACGTTCTTACGCGGTATGCTAGATGTCACGGATAATATTGTAGATGGAAAAATTGTCCCGCCAGCCGATACGGTGCGTCATGATGAAGACGATCCGTACTTAGTCGTTGCAGCTGATAAAGGCACGGCAAGTTTCTCTGATATTGCCAACGCTTTGTCTGCTGAATACAACTTCTGGCTCGATGATGCCTTTGCCTCAGGCGGCTCGGTCGGTTATGATCACAAAGCCATGGGTATCACAGCTCGCGGTGGTTGGGAGTCGGTTAAACGTCACTTCCGTATGCGCGGCATGGACATTCAAAACCGTGACGACTTCACTGTGGTCGGCATCGGTGATATGAGTGGTGATGTATTTGGTAATGGTATGCTGCTCTCAACCCATACCAAGCTAGTCGCTGCTTTTAACCATCTGCATGTCTTTATTGACCCTAATCCAGACACTGCTGCCTCATATGCCGAGCGCGCGCGCTTGTTTGAACTGCCACGCTCATCGTGGGCTGATTATGAAAAATCATTAATCAGTCAAGGTGGTGGTATATTCTCACGTCAAGATAAAAGTATCGCTATCAGTGCTGAAATGAAAGACCTCTTCGATATTAGCGAAGACAACTTAGCCCCTAACGATCTCATCAGTGCTTTGATGAAATCACCGGTTGACCTCATTTGGAATGGTGGTATCGGTACTTATGTAAAAAGTGAAAGCGAGAGCCATGCCGATGTTGGTGACCGTGCTAATGATGTGCTGCGTATCAATGGTAATGAGCTGCGCTGTGCGGTGATTGGAGAAGGGGGTAATCTGGGCTTCACCCAGCAAGGGCGTATCGAATACGCACAAACGGGTGGGCGCATTTATACCGATGCCATCGATAACTCAGGCGGCGTGAACTGCTCAGATCATGAGGTCAATATCAAAATCCTACTCGGCAAAGTAGTCGAACAAGGCGATATGACTTTAAAACAGCGTAATGAGCTGCTAGAAAGTATGACTGATAATGTGGCAGAATTGGTGCTGCGCCAGAACTATCTACAACCGCAAGCGATTGAGCTAAGCCATATTCGTGCCGCTGCTAACTTAAGCGATCATCAGCGCTTCATCCAGATGCTAGAAGGTGAAGGGCGTCTTGACCGTGCTATTGAGTACTTGCCAGCAGACGAAGAGATTGCCAAGCGTCAAAAAGCAGATACGGGTTTGACCCCTCCTGAGCTTGCAGTGGTCATGGCGTATGGCAAAATGTGGGTTTACGACAACTTGTTGCTATCTGACTTGCCAGATGACCCGTACTTTATCAATGAGCTGCGCAAGTACTTCCCAGATGAGCTGGCTACGCGGTTCTTTGATGAGATGACTGAGCATCGCTTGCATCGTGAGATTATCAGTACTTATATGACCAATAGTGTGGTCAACCGTTTGGGTATCGAAGCATTGTTCCGTCTCTATGAAGAAACAGACCAATCTCTAGCGACCATCATCCGTGGATACGCGATTAGTCGTGATGTCTTTAATGTATCAAAAGCTTGGAACACGCTTGAGTCGTTAGACAATAAAGTCGATGCGACATTATTGCTCAACCTTGAGCTACGTCTACGTGATGCGCTCGAGCGCGGTGTGGTTTGGTTCATCAATACCTTTGGGCAAAACTTGCAAGTTGCTGATATGATCAGCCGCTTCAGAGATAGTGTTGAGAAATTAACCAAATCAGGCGGGTTCATTGAGCAGCAATTTGCAGAGTACTTAGAAGAAGACACTCATAGCCTAATGCAAAAAGATCTGTCCGATAGTGATGCCACCTTGTTTGCTATGCTGCCTTACCATGTCGATGCGCTAGATGCGGCGTTACTTGCCGAGCAGTATGAACGTCCTGTCGATGAGATTGCGACTCTATACTTTGAAGCCTATCAAGTCTTGCAGCTCGATTGGATGACGGATAACATCGCGACCTTACCGCAACAAGGTTATTGGGATCGCCGTGCTCGTCATGCCTTAGCGAATGAATTATCACGCAGCTTGCGTCTATTGATGGATGCTGTTCTCTCAAAACCAGATGCAAAACAAGCATTTAGTGAGTGGAAATCTCGTCATCAAAACCAGCTCGAATTGATAACGACAGAGATGCACAAGCTCGATAGTAATGATGATATTCAAATCAGTCTGTCAACGCTATCTGTACTCATGAGTGAGCTGAGCGGCTTAGTGACAAAGTAGCTAGAATAGCAACTAGCAAAACAGTTGCTATTAAAATAAATGATCGTAAAAAAACCACCGTTATCCATTAACGGTGGTTTTTTATTATTCAATAAACGATGGTCATTAAACGTTGGCTGTCACGTTATAGTCAAAATACCCCAAAAATGCGACGATACTGCTGATATATCGATATTACTTGCTTGCTGTGCCTGTGCAGACAGAGGCTACAAAAAATTGATATCAGCAGTGCGTGATGTATCGATATTACTTTGCACTGACTATATATGGCCTTTATCGTTACGCTGTTTTTTAATAACGGCGTTAACTTAGCACCTTCTGACAACCTTGACCAGATATCTGACTGAATCCTCCTGAAAGTTTCTCAACTTTAATTTGAGTGAGAATACGATCTTTTAATGCCTGTACATGCGAGATGATACCAATTAATTTACCTTCTTGTTGCAGGCTGGTTAAGGTGTCGAGTGCAATATCAAGTGACTCTTCATCAAGTGTCCCAAAACCTTCATCCAAAAATAGCGAATCGACGCGAATATTGTGACTGGCCATTTGTGATAGTCCTAGTGCGAGTGCCAAGCTGATAATAAAACCTTCACCGCCGGATAGATTTTTAGTACTGCGAATATCACCGCCTTGGTAGTTATCGATGACATTTAGCTCAAGCGGATTGTTATCGTCATGAATCAGCAAATAGCGATCACTCATCTTTTGTAATTGGCTATTGGCATGGCTAATCATGACCTCAAACGTTAAGCCTTGGGCAAAGGTACGGTATTTTTTGCCATCAGCCGAACCAATTAAAATGTGGAGCTGTTGCCAAACTTGCAGCTTTTGTTTCTGTGCATTGATAGCAACAAGCTGAGCCACTTGTTGTCCTTTTTGGTTGTGATTGTCTGTGAGCTTTTGATCAATAGCCCCGATTTTTTGACTTAACTGATCAATATCCGTCTGAATCTGGTGATGCTGCTCAGCAAGTGTGTCTCGGCTTTGTTCTGTCATAAGGGTGGCAAGCTTTTGCTCTAACGCTTGCTGAGTGACATCCAACTGTAACTTAGCTTGATATAACGCATTATCAATCGCCAATTTGCGTATGTGTAGGGCTTCTCGCTCTTCTTTAGGCAGGCGTGCATTGATAAATTCTGACTCATCAGCGAATTGCGACTCTGCAAGTGAATCAGTAAAGGTTTGTTGCTTACTACCCATCATGACAGTGGCAGACTGTAGCTCCATCTCTAGCTGTTGCTTTCTAGTCGTTAATTGCTCTAATGCTTGCTGCACCGCATCTAACCGCCTTTGTGCTACTACTTGCTTAACTTTAGTCTCATCAATAGTACTGCGTAATTGCGTCTCTTCGTGGTCTGGATTTTTATCTGAGAAAACATCTATTCTAGAGTGGCTTAGTTGTTCAATATCATTGGTTTTATTGGCAATGAAGTTTGTTATTTTTGCGAAAGCTACTTCATCGTTGGTAAGCTGATCTTGCTTAGTCTCAATCTGCGCAGCCAAGCTGCTTAACGTATTGGTGAGCTGCTGTTGGCTATTTTTTTTCTCATTAAATTTTTGTTTCAACTGATTAAGCGCACTACGCTGTTGACGCAATACATCAATATGACGGTCATAGTCTGCGTTATCGAGCACAGTGTGCTGATCGATACTGTTATCCAGTTGTCCCAGTACGTTTTGAATGACTGTTGACTCAAAATCGATACTGAAATCATTCTTATATTTATCTACAGGGTATTTGCGCACTAAAGATGAAATCATTGTCATAGCGGGCGCTAGCTCAGAGAAGTTAGCCAAAATCCTACCTTCGATACCTTCAATTTTCTGCGCGTGAAGCGTGATATCAGTTGTTAAGTTATTGATATTGCTGATCAGTGCCTGCTGCTGTTTTTCGTCATGTTCGATTGCAGTACGGAGGGTGGATGCATTCTCAGTCAGCTCGTCATAATGAAGCAATGTCATCTTAATGGACTGTTTTTGTTCAATAAGCTGCTGTTTAACGGTATCTAATAAAAATACGCACTGGTCAACATCCGAAATATCGGTATTAATGCTGTCACTCATTTGCGCCAGTGGTTTGATAATGGCTGCAATCGACTCAGAATAACGATGGTCGGTATTTAACAGCGACGATATGTAACCCTGAATATCACTGCCTAAGGTTTTGGATTGTTGTTGTAGTGGTGCTAGTCGCTGCTGCTGGTTGTTAAGCGTTTCTTGCTTTGTGGCATATTCGATATGGTAGCCCGATAAAGCCTGCTCAAGACTCTCAATACGGGTTTCTAATTCAGCCAGTTGCTGCTGGGTTTGGTTTATTTGAGACGGTTGATTTTGGTTGCTAATATCGTTGTTATTATTGTCTAATAATGGATGCTGTTTGCCGTAAGGGTGCTCATGTGCACCGCAAAGCGGGCAGGGCAACCCATCCTCTAGTTCTGTTATATAGTCTTCAAGCTTAGCGACTTTTTGTAATAGGGTTAAGTGTGTCAGCTTTTCTTGTCGTTTGATTTTGGCATCTTGAATGTCTGATTGATGGCTAGCCAGCAAACTTTCTAGTGTTGTTAACTCATTATTTAGCGTCGGTAGCGAGAGAGTGGTCTTTGTGATTTGGCCAACAATCTCGGACAACTGCTTTAGCTTAAAGCTGGCTTGCGAAATTTGATTGCTAATGTGATCGATTTGCTCTTGTTCGCTACGCATACTAGCGACTGATTGATTTTGGAGCAGTGCCGATTGTTGCTGTTGCAAGTGGGTCAATTGTTCACGTTGTTGTACTACCTTCAATTTATCTGCGGATTGCCGCTCAGATAACTGATTACATTCAGCCTTGAGTTGTTTGGATTGATGATTAAGCGCAAGACTGTCTTCTGTTAAGTGGACATTGTCCTGTAGCAGCCCTTTTAGTCGACTACAGCTATTATCAAAGGTTGCTATATCCGTATCGAGGTCGTTTAATTCTTGGTTATCGTTAAAATGCTTTTCTATAGTGCTAAGCTGAGTTTTGGTCACTTGCTCTGTTTGTTTGTGGTTAGCAATTTCTTGACGTAATTTGTGAGCATTACTTGCTAGTACATCTTTACGTTGATTATCATCTACTAGAGACTGTGATAACTGTTTTATATTGGCATCCAACTGACGCGTCTTGGCAATGACTGGTAAAGTCGTTTGAAGGCGTTCCGTGGCTTGCTTTTCAACAGTGTTGGCATCGTCTAACTGAGCCGCAGTCTGGGTCAGTGCTTCTTGCTGTACTGGAAGCTTATCAAGCAGTTCCTGTTGTTCAATACCTAGACGTTTGACCGTGTCGCGGCTATGACTCAGCTCTCGAAATTGGCTGTCAATCTCCAATGCTTTGCTGGCAATGTCTAAGCGCAGCGCTTCAGGAGTGAAGTCTTGCTGTGCCTGCTGCGCTGTTGCAAATTCAGTTTGATAAACAGACAGACTCTGCTGTAACTGCTGAACGTTGTCTAGCCACTGTAGTTGCTCGCTTAGTGTTTTAAAGGTTTTTCGTTGTGTGCTTTGCTGTTGATTGAGCTCTTCTAACGCTGCAATCAGCAGTTGTTCATCTTCGATGCTTAGTAAAGACAAGCTGTTGACGCCTGCTTGGAGATTGCTCAGCACCTCTTCTTCAGAGCGTTTCTTTTCATGCACATTTAATGATATTTTGGCATAGATGGCAGTGCCCGTTATTTTCTCTAAAATGGCGGCTCTATCACCAATATCAGACTTTAAAAATGCCGCAAAACTGCCCTGTGCCAGCATAATAGATCGGGTAAATTGACTAAAGTCCATGCCGATAAGGTCTTGGATATAGACCGATGTTTTAGATTTTTTTTCTTCTAAAATCTTGCCAGTTTCGACCTCGCTGATTTCATGCTTGATCGGCAATAAGTTGCCTTTGGCTTTTTTATGAGCACGATGTTGATACCACGAGCATTGATAGCGTGTTGAGTCAATCTCGATGATGACTTCAGCCGAGCATTCACCTGTACCCTGAGTCATGATCTCGTTTGTCGAGCCTGTAATATCACCCAATCTTGGCGTTTGGCTATACAGTGCTAAGCAAATCGCATCCAAGATGGTCGTCTTGCCAGCGCCCGTCTGCCCAGTAATGGCAAAGATGCCCTCATTAAGAAAAGCGGGGTCACTAAAGTCAATGTGCCATTCGCCTTTTAGGGAGTTCAGGTTTTTGAGTCGCAGTTCAATCAGTCGCATGGGCAGGTCTTATTTTTATATAGAGTAGTAAGAAAATGGCAGTGATGAGAAACAGTAATGATAAATTAAGAAGCTATTAATTGCCTCTGTAATAAGCTGCTATTATTCGGCCTGAGTGTCTTCATGACGAAGGTTATAAACGATTTGCTCATAAGCATCACGCAAGATTGATTTTTGCTCATCAGGGACACTATGTGCGACTAAGCAACGCTCAAATACCTCTTGCTCATTTAAATCTTGGAGCGTCTCAGAGATCTGCTGTTGATTGAGGACTTTATTATAAGTATGAGTATTTTTTATTTTTAATACCTCACAGGACGAGCCATCTACCATTGACTGAATATGATCGCGCAGCTCACTGACCACTTCATTACCTGTATAAATAACTTCCAGCCAAACGGACTCAGTTGCATCGAGAGACTGAATGGTTTTATCGATAGTTTGATTAATGAATTCTAAATCACCTGAGACTTGTGCTAACTTTTGGAATTTTGGGATGGGTAGAGAGATGACCTGCATCTGACGTGATTCGTCATAATGTAGTAGGTTAGAGACTAATATGGCATTATTTGTGGAATTGTTTGTAGAGTGGTTGCTCTGTATAGCGTTTACTTGACTAGAAATTGAGTCGTCAAACGCGTTTGGTATAATCGCTTCGCTGTCTGCCGATTCACCAAAGCCAAACAAGTCGTCCATAAATTCAGTTGCTTGATCGGCGACTTTTTTAGAAAGTTTCTCTACGGATTTCTCGATAGGCACTACCGTTTCTGTCGCCTGAAAACTTATAACTTCATCAATTGCCTTTGACGGTGACATCTCATCAGTAATTCGCTTTGAAGCTTCGCCAAATTTTACCAACAATACCTGTTTTTGCTGGCGAGCCTCTCCAAAACCCATCGCGATAGGCGAGCCTGAATAGCGAATACTCTCACGCCCACCGACACGCTGCGGCACATGTAAGTGACCAAGTGCGACATAATCAAAGAATTCATCGAACATATCGGCGGATATTTTGCCCAAGCTTCCCACATACAGTTCACGTACGCCATCATCATCAGTAGTAGTGCCACCAGCCGCGAATAAATGCCCTGTCGCGATGATAGGAATGTGACGTTGGTTTGCTTCGGCTAATTTAGCCTGCTGAGCTTTGGCAATGCTAGCGACTTCATCATAATGGGCGCGAATGCCTTTGATAACGTTTGCGTCTTTGCTATCTGCTGACTCGCCAGCACTACTGCTACGCACATCGCGGTCGCGCAAATAAGGGACAGCGGCGATAATACAATGAGGTGTACCATCTGCATCATTTAAAACCAATACTTCGTCGGTTAAGTCGTCACAGGCCGTACCAATCACATGAACGTTTAAAAACTTAAGCACCTGACTGGGCGCATCTAAAAAAGTAGGGGAGTCGTGATTGCCCGCAACTATCACTACGTGCTGACAGCAGGATTTTGACACTCTACCCAAAAACTCAAAATACAATGCTTGGGCTCTATTACTTGGCGTCATGGTGTCAAAGATATCACCAGCAACGATTAATACATCGACTTTTTGCGCGCTAATCATCTCTTCAAGCCAGCTTAAAAATGCCTCAAATTCCTCATAACGCATGCGACCATAAAGCCGTCGTCCCAAATGCCAATCAGAGGTATGGAGTATAGTGAGAGGTTTAATAGGCATGGATTTGGTATCGGCAAGTGTGGACATAGTTGAGCTTAATAATGAGTAAGAGACAGCCTTCATTCTAGCAAGAATTATTGCTGTTTGCTCTGCTGCCAAAATAAAACCCTACCAAATATCATTGATAGGGTTTTATTTTGGTTAGCCCCTTTAGGTGGCTATCGATTAAGTTGTCGATTTAGTTGAGGAGAGTCACTAATCAATGACCAGTTTCTCGAGTCCATCTTCTTGCTGCGTTGCTAGATTGGCCACCATTGATAGGGCATGTGCTTGCTGCTGCAAGCTTGTTTCTTTGGGTGTCGCAGCTGTACCGCCACGCAACCAATTATTTGCGGTGTCACTGACGTTTTGATTGTGCTGCTGATTCTGTAAATTATACCAAGCCAAATCATGATGTAGCGCGACCACATCACCCATGATTAGTAAGGCTGGCGTTGGCAGTTGCTCTTTTTCTTGTTGAGCGACAATGGTTGCTAGCGTCCCTGTCAATACCTGCTGGTTTGGCATACTGGCATTAGAGATAATAGCGATTGGTGTATCGGCATTGCGTCCTGCCTCAATCAAGCCTTCGGTCAAACGCGGCAGCGAATGCAGACCCATATAAAACACCACGGTTTCATCCGTATTTAAAAAGCTCTTAAAGTTGCTATTGGGCGCGCCAGCCTTTAAAAATCCAGTGACAAAACGTACCGACTGCGAGTGATCACGGTGGGTAAGCGGAATACCAGCGTAACTTGCGGCAGCATTGGCAGCGGTGATACCGGGGACGACTTGATACGGGACGCCATGGGCGCGCAGGCTTTCAATTTCTTCACCACCACGTCCAAAGATAAAGGGATCACCACCTTTTAGCCGTACCACACGGCGACCTTCTTTCGCGCTATTGATCAATAGCTCATTGATACCAAGCTGAGCGACGGCGTGGTTGCTACGTTTTTTACCGACAAATACTTTATCAGCATCACGGCGACATAGATCCAATACTTGCGGTGATACCAGCGCATCATAATAGACAATATCGGCTTGCTGCATTAAACGTAGCGCTTTAAACGTAAGCAGCTCTGGATCACCCGGACCTGCACCGACGATATAGACTTCACCGATAGGCGTTTGCTCAGGCGATGCAGCTGAATGTTCAGGATGTTGTTGTGGCTGATCTTTTGAATCAGTCACCGATATCGCTGTTTGTGGAGTTTGAGTGTCTGCATTGCTGGTTCTATCAATTTTGGCAGCCGTGTCGTCCAAGTCGGCTTTTAATTGGGCGGCCGCTTGGGTTTCATTACCCGCAAACATCAGCTCACTGACTTGACCTTCAAAAGCACGCTCCCAAAACTGCCGACGACCTGTCAAGGTTGGGATTTTGCTTTTTACCTCAGTACGAAAATCGCCTGCCAGCTTGGCAAGTTTGCCGTAGCCTTGAGGTATTAAGGTCTCAAGACGCGCACGCAACAGACGTGCCAGCACGGGCGCTTTACCATTTGAAGAAATACCTATCACAATGGGATTACGGTCGACGATGGCAGGGAAAATAAAATCACACAAAGGCGGGGTATCGACCACGTTTACGGGAATATTAATCTCGGTAGCATCGGCATGAATTTGATGATTGAGCGTTTCATCATCCGTCGCCGCGATAATGACACGCGCGCCTGTCATATAGGTTTTATGATAGTTTTCATAGATGAGTTGGTGCTTGCTATCAGATAGCAAAGCTTGTATCTCAGCCATAATGGTTGGTGCCAGTACCGTGATACAAGCCCCAGCACGGCTGAGCAAGTCAGCCTTACGTAGCGCCACATCGCCGCCACCGACGATCAGCACTTTGCGGTCTTCTAATTTAAAAAATAGCGGAAAGGTGTTCATAGCATCACCAGCAAGTTATTCAATGTAAAATATACCCCATTATGAGGTATCGCGTGCGACGTCTCACTTAGTGTATTGGCATTAGTATATTCGTTTTTGACATGTTAAAGGTGGTTTTTGATTGAAAAGGGAATAGCCATACAGAATGAAAAAAGCCCTCTCGTTTATGAGAGGGCTTTTTGCTTAACTAAAATCAGTCGATATTACAGCTGAGTATGCAAGCCACACTCACGGCTCTCTTCTACTTTCGTTGGATCAAAGTAGTCATGCTCGTTAGGTAGTTTGTGCTCGTCTAAATAAACATCCAAGTCTGCATCTGTTTTTTCAAACAACGGTGCTACTTTTAGCACGCCATCTTTTGATAGACTTAACACATCAAGACCTTGGCGGAATTCGGTTTGATCTTTACGAATGGCATTGAACCAAACGTCAGGCTTTAGCTCATCTAGTGCGCGGCGGAACGGCTCAAGCTTCACTTGTTCAGTGAATTCGTCATGCTGTGGGTTATCAATCCCCGGAATACCATTCATAGTGGCGTCACGATGGGCAGCCGTTTGTTTAGGGATATACGTAATGACATTTAGACCTAAATCTTTGATGACTTTATTAGCAAAACGATAAGTGGCATCGGTGTTATAACCAGAATCTACCCATAATACGGTAATATCAGGACGTTGCTTGGCGACCAAATGCAAAATAGCAGATTCATAAGGACGGAAGTTCGTCGTGATAATTGGGTTTTTAGCTTGCTGCAATGCCCATGCTACGATTTCTTCTGGTGATTTACCTTGTAGCGCTTGGTTGGCTTGGTCAAGGTCTAGATTTGGGTGTAATTGGCTCATAATACGTTCCTTAATTGTTGTTAATATAGAAATGGTTAAATAAACAAAATACTTAAAAGTAAATAATGGCTACTGAATAGCAATATTAAGTGCCTGAAAACATCGGCAAGTCGGCAGCGTTGCGACCATCATAACTGCTGGCAAGCGCATTGAACGCTTGACTGATGTCAGAGATAGACTGCATATCGTGCTCGCTAAGTACAAAAGTGTCGGCACCCGCGCGCAGTAGATACGCAATTTGGTCACGGCCAAACTTGCCTGCCATACGAATCTCGCCCTGAAAACCGAGCTGACGTAGCGTCTGTGCGAAACTAAAACCACGTCCATCAGTAAAGGCTGGCACATGAATCACAATCAAATCTTGCTTTAACAAAAAGTCTGTCAATCCTGCCAGCGCATCAGTATCGGTGTCTGAGGTAATCCAAACACCAAGACGGCTAGTATGCTCGCCCAACAGCTCATATACTTGCTGCAATAGTCCACCAGCGAGCGTGCCTTTAGCATCCAGCAAGTCTGCAAGTGGTAGGACAACGTCGAGCTTCTCTTGCTTTTGTAAGGTCTCGAGCAGCGATATCTCTGTGAGAGCGATACCATCTGGTATCTCATTGGTGGTAAGCGCATGCCAAGTATCAGTCTGACTGATATCGACACCATCACTATTTAGTACATGATGATTACCCATAGACCTTCTCCTTAAATGGAGCGATACCGACGCGATCGACCAAATCAGTAAAGAGTTCTACGTCATTGTCATTACTAGCACGCAGCTCTAAATAAACGTCCAAAATCTTTTGTAGGGTAGTAGCGACATCATCAGCTGGCACTGCTTTACCCAATATCTTGCCGATTTTGGCATCACTGCTTGAGTTACCACCCAAACTAATTTGATACCAGTGTTCGCCTTTCTTATCGACACCAAGGATACCGATATCACCCGTATGATGGTGCGCACAAGCGTTCATACAGCCGGACATGTTTAGACGAATCTCACCCAAGTCATAAAGGTAGTCGAGATCATCAAACTGTTTCTCGATTTGCTCAGCGATATTGTAAGTCGTGGCATTGGCAAGCGAGCAATAATCCCAACCTGGGCAGACAATCATGTCTGTTAAGGTGTTTATATTGGCACGCGCTAAATTAAGCTCAGTCAGCTGTTGCCATAGCTCATACAGATGATTGGTTTGCACGTCAGCAAACACCAAATTTTGCTGATAAGTACCGCGTAACTCACCAAAGCTATATTTATCTGATAAGTCAGCGAGGGCATCCATTTGCTGCTCGTTGACATCGCCCGAAGGTACATAGCTTCCGTCGACCAACCCTGCTTTTAACGAAATAACAACGGCACGGTAGCCCGACACTTTATGCGCGACCGTATTTTGATTGTACCAATTGGCAAAGTCTTTATCGGCATTGAGTTGCTGCTGCAAATCAGACTGTGCTTGCAGAGCGTCGAAGGCAACATAATCAGGCTCGCTAAAGAAACTGCTGGCAGTGGCAAAATTCTCGTCTGTTAAGGTCAGCGCGCCATCTTTGGTATGCGCTTCCCACTCTGCATCGACCAATTTGGCAAAGGCAGGACCGCCCATGCTCTCCACCAATATTTTAATACGGGCTTTAAATTTATTATCGCGGCGACCATGCAGGTTATAAACACGCAAGATAGCATCTAGATAACTGAGCAGATGCTGACGCGGTAAGAATTCGTTAATCACTTTACCAATCACTGGTGTACGACCAAGACCACCGCCAACCAATACTTCAAAACCAATCTCGCCTGCCTCATTGGTTTTTAGGTGTAGTCCCACATCATGCACTTGCGTCGCCGCGCGGTCATTGGCTGTACCAATAACAGCAATCTTAAATTTACGCGGCAAAAAAGCAAACTCAGGATGGAAGGTTGACCATTGACGAATAATTTCACAATAGGGACGTGGATCTGCAATCTCTTCTTGATGAATACCAGCGTAAGGATCAGTTGTGGTATTACGAATACAGTTGCCCGACGTTTGAATGGCGTGCATCTGTACCGATGCCAATTCTGCCAATATGTCTGGAACTTCCTCTAGCTTTGGCCAATTCAACTGGATATTGGTACGGGTCGTGAAGTGCCCATAGCCTCTGTCATATTTGCGAGTAATCTCTGCCAACTTACGCAATTGGTAACTGGCTAGCAGGCCGTAAGGGATAGCAATACGCAACATCGGCGCATAACGTTGGATATAAAGGCCATTCTGCAAACGCAGGGGCAAAAACTGATCTTCTGGCAGCTCACCGGCCAAAAACCGTTCAGTTTGGTCGCGAAATTGGGCGACCCGTTCCTCTACCAAGGTTTGGTCAGCGTAGTTATATTGATACATGACGTAATCTCAATTTTGTTTTTAGACTTAAAAGCAGCGACGAAAATGATTTGCGTGTGTAATAGATTTTGTTGCCGATCGCAATGTGAATAATTCAGCTTTACATCATATAAGCTTGTGCCAAAAAACATAAATTCCTTTAAGACATATCCATATCCAAACACAGCATAAATTTTCATAACGAAAGTTAGGTAGCCTATGCGTATTCTATTTATAAGCCAATTTGCTAAGCCAACTTACCAAGTATAATCATTTATTATTAAGGTTTTAAATCAATATGACATCTTCAGTCCTCAATCAAGCAGCTTCAAAACTAGTCCCTCCTCATGGTAGCAGTGAGCTTAAGCCATTATTGTTAACTGGCGACGCCCGTGATCAAGCCTTGGCACTTGCCAGCACATTACCGACGATTACCTTAAGCTCTCGTGAGCGTGGCGATTTGATTATGTTTGGTATTGGCGGCTTTACCCCGCTAAACGGCTTTATGAATCAAGCCGACTGGCAGGGTGTGGTTGATAACATGCGTCTGAAAAGCGGCGAGAATGCTGGCTTGTTTTGGCCGATTCCAATCACCTTATCTGCACCAACAGCCACAGCCGACAGCTTAAATCAAGGTGATAAAGTCGCGTTGATCGCTGAAGATGGTGAAGTGATGGGCATCTTGACGGTTGAAGAAACCTATAGTATTGATAAAGAACACGAATGCCAGCAAGTATTTACCACGACAGACTCTGAGCATCCGGGTGTGCAGCAAGTGCTAAACCAAGGCGATGTCAACATCGCAGGTAGCGTAGAAGTGCTGAGCGAAGGCGAATTCCCAGCCTTATACCCAGAGATCTACAAAACACCAGCGGAGACGCGCGAAATATTGGATGCCAAAGGCTGGAAAACAGTCGCAGCATTCCAGACGCGTAACCCAATGCATCGCTCACATGAGTATCTTGCCAAAATTGCTATCGAGATTTGTGATGGAGTGTTGATACATTCATTGTTAGGTGCGCTCAAGCCAGGTGATATTCCTGCTGACGTGCGTCAAGAAGCCATCAAAACCTTGATTGACAACTACTTTAGACAAGATACGGTGATTCAAGCGGGTTATCCACTAGACATGCGTTATGCTGGACCTCGTGAAGCGTTACTACATGCGGTATTCCGTCAAAACTATGGCTGTAGTCATCTGATTGTTGGTCGTGACCATGCTGGTGTTGGCGATTATTATGGTGCCTTTGATGCTCAGACTATCTTTGAGCACGTTGGCAAAGACGATCTGATCACTCAGCCGTTAAAAATTGGCTGGACGTTCTGGTGTAATGCTTGTAATGCGATGGCATCCGACAAAACTTGCCCGCATGACGCCTCTGAACATGTCAAAGTGTCAGGTACTAAGCTACGTAAAGCACTATCAGAAGATGAAGAGGTGCCAGAGAACTTTAGCCGTCCCGAAGTACTAGAAATTTTGCGCAATTATTATGCTGGTATCGCTCGTGAGGAGCGTGCTGAGGTTAAGCTCACTGGTGCATCAGCCGTATAATTAATTTGTATCGTTGATAAATAAAATCAGTCATAAAAAAAGGTGTCAGACTTATCGTCTAGCACCTTTTTTATTGTCTACAGTAAAGCCTAACGTCATTGAATGTTAATTCAACTCTAAAGTACCCGAAAGCTTCTCATAGTTTCCGGCTAGTGTACCGCCACCTGAGCAAAAATAGTTCAATGCATATTTATCTGGGCTATCAATGGTCAGCGTATCGTCTTTAAATTGAAAGAATACCTTGCTGTCATTGCTGCTATTTATCTTGGTCTGAAAAATAATGCCGTGCGCATCATCCTGACCCAGCAAGGTCGCCTTACCATCAAAATGACAGGTTGGTTTTTTCACATCACTGCGGGCGCACATTTTTATAGTAATGTCTGTCGCTCCGTCAGGTCTCACCATGACGCCCACCCAATCATAACCTTGCTTGCGAGCCGCATAACTCTCTGAGGCGTAGTCACCAACGACTTTTTGCACAGCAGGTGTCGGCATAACAGCAGTACTTTTCACTTTGCTATCACCGTAGTTATCATTGCTATAACTACAACCGCTGACGCTAACAAGGATAGGGCTGGCAAATAATAACGCAATAGAAAGTACTGAGCGGGTTTGGTATTGAATCATATGGTCGCACCTTGTGGTTAAGTGAATGATAGGTATTGCTCCTGCCTGCTTATGCCAAGTGCTTCACTCGATAAGCTAATTTGTCACTAAGCGTTCATGAAACAAGCTGCTAGCATGGCTCTCATTATACTCAATATTAAATTCAAAAAGCCAAATTCACTGAGCAATAGCCATTGAGACCGTAATAAGTATTTTAATAAAAAATGGTCGCATCGAAACTAAAAGATATGAAACTCGAAACTATAGAGAACATTTATGCAAATTAATATCAACAAAATCTCATCTTGCATTGGCAGTATTGCTGGTGCCCCATCATTATCTAAAAGCGTACAACCACGCATCCTCATGATTGGCAGCGCATTGACAGCGATGATGCTAATTGCAGGTTGTAGCCCAACGCAAGCCACGCAAAACGAATCTGCCAGTGGGCAAAAAGACATCAGCTTACTGAACGTCTCTTACGATGTGTCGCGCGATTTTTACAAAGACTATAACGCATTATTCAGTGCGAATTATCAGAAAGAAAATCCAGACAGTAAGATCGATATCAATCAGTCACATGGTGGTTCAAGTAAGCAGGCCTTGTCGGTTGCCAATGGTTTGCAAGCCGATGTGGTGACCTTCAACCAAGAAAGCGACATGAACTTGTTGGTTGAAAAAGGCTTGGTCGCAGCCGACTGGCAACAAGCCCTACCGAATAATGCCGTTCCTTATACCAGCACTATGGTGCTACTGGTACGGAAAGGCAATCCAAAAAATATCCAAGATTGGTCGGATTTGGCGCGTAATGGTATCGATGTGGTCATCCCGAATCCAAAGACCAGTGGTACGGCGCGTTATGCTTTTTTGGGCGCTTATGGTTATGGTCTGCATCAATTCAAAGAAAGTGTGGAAAATCCTACCAAAACGGATGACTTTATCAAGAAACTATTGGCAAACGTCGTTACTTACGACAATGGTGCACGAGCAGCGACGACCAGCTTTACCCAACGCGGGCTAGGTGATGTACTTATCACTACCGAAAACGAAGCGCATCTGGCGGTGCAGCAGTTCGCAAAAGGAAAAGTTGACATTGTTTATCCGAGCTACTCGATTGTTATTAAAAACCCCGTTGCCGTAGTGACCGCTGTCACCGAAAAAGGCGGTAAAACTGAGGCCGCAACCGCTTATCTCAAAGGTTTATGGGAGACCCCCGCACAAGAACTCATGGCACAGATGTATATGCGTCCTAGTAATGAGCAGGTATTAGCAGCGCACAAAGACACCCTACCTGATATTGACACTTTTGAGCCAGTCGAAGTTTTCGGGTCTTGGGCACAGATCATGGACACATTCTTCGTCGATGGCGGGCGTTTCGATCAGCTGGCACGGGTAGAGTAGAGGGCAACCCTTAAGTAATTGATAACTTTATCTATATAATACAGTTATTCCATTTTGGCAATAACATACACATATTCATCATTAAACATAATAAGATGGCGCTGTTAGCATACCTGCATTACATAAAAAACAGACATCTCTGAGGTATTTATGACATACGCAGCTCGTTATCAACAAAAAAACAAAGCGCTGAGCGCTCTAAGTGTCGCTGGCGTGGCGTTGACACTTGGACTTGCTGGCTGTAGCAACAGTGAGCAGGCAGATACAACTGCCAATGCTGATGGCACAGCCACGAGTGCAGAAGGTCAGAATATCGAGCTGTTGAACGTCTCTTATGATGTGGCGCGTGATTTTTATAAAGACTACAACCCGCTGTTCGTTGAGCACTATAAGGCTGAGAACCCAAACGACACTATCCTAATTAAGCAGTCACATGGTGGCTCAAGTAAGCAAGCACTGTCAGTTGCCAATGGTTTGCAAGCGGATGTTGCGACGATGAACCAAGGCTCAGACATTGAATTGCTTGAGAAAAAAGGGTTGGTTGAGTCAGATTGGGAAAGCAAGTTCCCAGATAATGCCGTGCCATTTACCAGCACCATCGTATTTTTGGTGCGTAAAGACAATCCAAAAGGCATCAACGATTGGGAAGATTTGACCAAAGATGGCCTTGAGATTGTGATGGCTAATCCGAAAGTTACTGGTAACGGTCGCTATGCATTTTTAGGGGCTTATGGTTATGGTTTACACGCCTTTAATAACGAAGAAGCACCAGCGAAAAAATACGTAAAAGATATGCTTAAAAACGTAAAAGTTTATGAGAATGGCGGACGTGCCGCGACAACGACTTTCGTTCAGCGCGGTATTGGTGATGTACTCGTCACCTTTGAAAACGAAGCCAACCTTGCCGCCACTGATTTTGGTGCGGGTAAAGTTGACATCGTTTATCCTAAATACTCTATCAAATCAGAAAGCCCTGTTGCGATCGTTAAGTCGGTGACGGACAAGAAAGGCACGACTAATGCAGCAAAAGCCTATCTTGATTACTTATGGAGCGAGCCTGCTCAGCAATTGGCTGCTGACCTTTACTTACGTCCTAGCGTAAAAAGCGTTCTTGATAAAAATGGTGACAAATTACCACCGGTTGAAACTTTCCGTCCAAACGATGCGTTTGGGTCATGGGATGAGATCATGGGCACTTACTTTAGTGATGGCGGCGTATTCGATCAGTTAGCAATTAATGCCCCTCAGTAGCCAGTCTGCTATGTTTTAAACGTACTGTCGTTACCAGCGCAGCAATTCTAAAGTAACGTCCAATCATATAAAGGACATGGCACCCGCGCTATGTCCTTTATACCATAAGCGTACTAATAATAAATTTGATAAAACGTGGTCTTTACGATAAGTACCATCAGATAGGCAATAGGACATTACTATGAGTGCACCACTATCTTCTGCCAATAAACCCCTGCGAAACAAAGGGTGGCTGAACCGTTTGCGTCAGCGCAATGTGCTGCCAGGGTTTGGTCTGAGCATGGGCATCACCGTCTTTAGCTTATCGTTACTGGTGGTACTGCCGTTTGCTATGATGGCTTATACCACAACGCAAATGGGCTGGACTGGCTTTTGGGAAACCATTACCCAGCCGCAAGTGACCGCTGCTATAAAATTAAGCTTGTGGATGTCGTTCTTAGCGATGCTCACCAATATGGTGTTTGGTACGTTGGTCGCTTGGGTACTGGTGCGTTATGAGTTTTGGGGTAAGTCCCTAATCAATGCTTTGGTTGATTTACCTTTTGCACTACCAACCGCCGTCACCGGTATCTCTCTTGCCACTCTTTACGCACCTAATGGTCTGATTGGTCAATGGTTCGATAAATTCGATATTCAGGTGGCTTTTACGCCTATTGGTATTTGGCTCGCCTTAGTAGTGGTCAGCTTTCCGTTTATTGTTCGTGCGGTACAGCCCGTACTGGCCGAGCTATCGGTTGAGTTTGAAGAGGCATCTGCGGTATTAGGCGCAAATCGCTTTACCACTTTTCGCAAGGTTATTTTGCCAGAGCTGTTACCCGCTTTACTTATGGGTGCAGGCATGATGTTTGCTCGTGCGACTGGCGAGTATGGCTCGGTGATTTTTATCGCTGGTAACATTCCGATGCAGTCTGAGATTTTACCGCTCATTATTATCAGTAAACTTGAGCAGTTTGATGTTCAGGGTGCCTCCGCCGTGGCGTTATTTATGCTGCTGATCTCATTTGTGATTTTATTGACCATCAACATCGTACAGTGGAAACTGTCGCGCCGTGTAGGAGCTCGCTAAGATGCAGATATCCAATAGCTACGATTATCAAAGTAATCCAGCGACTAAAGACAGCCCATGGATTAGACGTACCTTTATCACGATTGCTGTTTTATTCATGGTTATCATGTTGGTGGTGCCATTGTTTGCGGTGTTCTACGAAGCCTTTAAAGGTGGCTGGCAGCTGTACATTGCCTCGCTGGTCGATCCAGAAGCCTTGCAAGCCATTAAGCTGACGTTAATTACCGCTGCTATCGTGTTACCCATTAATATGGTGATGGGTATCGCGATTGCATGGTTGGTCACGCGTTATCAGTTTAAAGGTAAGCAGCTGGTCACAACCTTGCTTGATTTGCCGTTTTCGGTGTCACCAGTGGTCGCCGGTTTGATGTTTGTGTTGTTATTTGGACTCAACTCTACCGTTGGTGGCTGGCTTGAGAGCATGGGCTTTCAAGTGATTTATGCGGTGCCAGGGATTGTGTTGGCAACGCTATTTGTGACCTTTCCCTTTGTGGCACGTGAGCTGATACCGCTGATGCAGACACAAGGTGATAGTGAAGAGCAGGCCGCGCTTACTTTGGGTGCTACCGGTTGGCAGACTTTTTGGCATGTAACCTTGCCCAATATCAAATGGGCATTGCTCTATGGTTTGATTTTAACCAATGCTCGAGCAATGGGTGAATTTGGTGCCGTGAGCGTGGTCTCGGGCCATATTCGCGGTGAGACCAATACCATGCCGCTCTTGGTTGAGATTGCTTACAATGATTATAATTTTACCGCGGCTTTTGCCTTATCAAGTTTACTTGCTGCGCTTGCTCTCGTGACGCTGCTGATACAACAAGTCATGACCAAAGTACAAGAGCGTAAATTTGCCAAATCTGAACGGCTGGCAAGTGCCCCTGAGCTGCCAGTGAGTGCCAATGCCACCGTAGCAAAGAACGAAGATAACAGCCTGTAAATGGTTCAAGTAGCTGTTAATAGTTCGCTACTTATATTTAGCTACTAATAAAACAGTAATCGAAGACAATCTGCCACGATAAGACAAAAGATATAATAAGAGACACTATTATGAGCATCGAAATTAGGAACGTTAATAAAAGTTTTGGCAATTTTACTGCCTTAGACAATATTAATATCACTGTGCCTACTGGTAAATTGACGACCTTGCTAGGCCCCTCTGGTTGCGGTAAGACGACACTGTTACGTATCATTGCTGGGCTTGAATATGCGGATTCGGGACAGATATTGTTTGATGATTTGGACGTTACCAACACGCCGGTTCAAAAACGCCATATCGGCTTTATGTTTCAGCACTATGCCTTGTTTCGCCACAAAAATATCGCTGATAATATCGCCTTTGGCTTAACGCTGTTGCCAAAGAACGAACGCCCAAGCAAAGCTGATATCAATAAGCGGGTGGCAGAGCTGCTAGAATTAGTACAGTTGCCGCAGATTGCCAATGCTTACCCACATCAATTATCTGGTGGTCAGCGCCAACGTATTGCACTGGCACGAGCACTGGCGGTAAAACCAAAGTTATTACTACTGGATGAGCCGTTTGGCGCACTTGATGCCAAGGTGCGTAAAGAGTTGCGTACCTGGCTAAAAGACATTCATCATGATCTTGGTATTACCAGTATCATGGTGACCCATGATCAAGAAGAGGCGCGCGCAATATCTGATGAGATTGTGGTGATGAATCATGGTCATGTCGAGCAGGTAGGTACTTCAGAAGAGCTGATACACCATCCAGCTAACGCTTTTGTCAGCGACTTTTTAGATTTAGTATAATCAGACTTCTTTAAGTCATATAGTCAGTGCAAAGTAATATCGATACATCACGCACTGCTGATATCAATTTTTCTTGCTTGCTGTGCCTGAGCAGACAGAGGCTACAAAAAATTAATATCAGCAGTATCGTAACGTTTTTGGGATATTTTGACTATATCTCATCGCGTTTTAGCTATGTTTAAGACAACCAGTCTGTGCAGTTGCTGTCATTTGTAGATAAAAAAAGACCTAAATTATTAGGTCTTTTTTTTATGGATTAAGCTATTTATAAGTGTCAACTTTAGAGGTAGAGCAATGACCAAACCCGCAGATAGTAACGCTTAATGAATAGCTTCTAATTAGCTACTATCCTAATCGATTACCATCTAAGCACTTATTAGTAGTAACTACTTAATAGTAACTACGCGAGTTTTTGCATATCACCGTCTAAGTCTCCAAGTGAGGTTTGCTCATAAGTGATGTCTAAGATATCTTGGCACCAGTCAGGCAGGTCATCTGCTACTTCATACCACATCCACGTACCGTCGCGAACACAGCTTAAAATACCCAGTTTTTTCAAATGGTTTAAATGGCGAGAGATGGTTGGCTGCGGTTGATCCAATATTTCTACCAATGCGCCTACACAGCGTGCCTCTTTTTTGAATAAAATTTGGAAGATTTTTAAGCGTGTCGGATCAGATAAAACTTTAAACAATTCGATAGGTTGTATCGTAAAATTATTATCAGACATAGGGTAATCCCAAGAGAGCTTTTATTAATAGGACGCCAATATAACAGCAGTTATCAATAAAATCGATTAAAAAGTGAGCAAAATTACACTTCATCGTCAATTTAATACCGTTAAAAATGTTCGGTTACATGTTTGTGTGTATGCAGTTACATGAATTGAGTTTTTATCAAGATTCAATAGCGATAGATTTATGACAAACAGATAGGTCAATGCTATTGCAAATGGTAATAATTATCGTTATTATAACGACCAACAAGATAAAGTATTGAACATCAAGTAACCTATATCGTCCAAAACACATCTCTTTATTTTTAAGTACCTCTTTATTTCTAAGTACCTATTTATTTTTAAGTACTTCAGCAAAGCATATGGTAACCATCGTAGGAGCAAGCACATGTACGTATGTATCTGTAACGACGTAAAAGAAAAGCAAATCAAAGCCGCTATTGCTGCTGGCATCGATACCCTTGACGGTCTAAAAGATACCCTTGATGTTGCGACGTGCTGTGGCTGCTGCGAACCTATGGTCAACGATTATCTTGATGAACACCATGCTAGATTAGATGTCCTAGCTTATGCCGTTTAACGATTGTTAGATAAGCACCGTTTACGCTTGCGCATGACAAGTAGTCCTACCTTCGAACAACCGCCTTTTCTATTATCGCTGTTTACCCTTTATAGCTAGATTAGCTGTTATAAAGGGTAGGGCAGTTATCATGCTTATATCCCGCACTGAACTTTCTCTATATTGCTCAAATACCTATTGAGCGTCTTCAAAAAAGCTGGCTAATTATGATTCTCAATTAGCATCGTATTCTTAGTTAATAACGTTACAAGTCATACAGCGTCTATATGCTACTATATCTATCTTGATTTAGAATATTTTTTGTTGTTTTCAATTTGACCGTGCAGGTTACTGATAATGCTATCAATACAGGTATTATTACTATTACTGTAATCTGAAAGACGAATAAATATAGGAGTGCGTGTGATGATAGGTAGCCCAAAAGTTATTGAGTATTTAAATTTTCTATTAGGTGGCGAGCTTGCAGCTCGTGACCAGTATTTCATTCACTCAGAGATGTATGCGGAATGGCATTACGGCAAATTATACGACCGTATCAATCATGAGATGCAAGATGAAACCTTACACGCACAGGCTATCATTCGCCGTATTCTAATGCTCGGCGGCACGCCAAAGATGAAAGTCAACGATATCAATGTTGGTAGCACTGTTCCTGAAATGCTGCAGCTTGACCTTGATCTAGAGTATGAAGTGCAACAGCATCTAAAAGACGGTATTGCGCTGTGTGAAGAACAACATGATTACGTCACTCGCGAGATGTTGGTTGTGCAGCTAAAAGACACTGAAGAAGATCATGCGCATTGGCTTGAGCAGCAGTTGCGTCTTATCGATATGATTGGTCTACCAAATTACCTACAAAGTCAAATGGCTGAGGTATCTCCTCATCTTGTTTAATAGCTATCGATAGCGTTACACGACATTTAATTTACTAGGTAATGATAAAGGGAGAGATATTATGAAAGGGGATAAAGACGTTATTCGTGCACTCAATAAAGTGCTCGGTCAATCACTAATCGCTATTAACCAGTATTTTTTGCATGCACGGATTGCTCGGCATTGGGGTCTCGAAGCGCTGAATGACTCGCTATACCATCAATCAATTGCTGAGATGAAATGGTCAGACGATTTAATCGAGCGTATCTTGTTACTTGATGGTTTACCCAATTTGCAAGAACTGGGTAAAGTGCTGGTGGGTGAAGATGTGCCAGAGATTATTGATTGCAATTTGCGTTTAGAAAAACAGAAATTCGATATTCTTACCGATGCGATTACTTTGTGCGAGACACATCGTGATTATGTATCTCGTCAGCTATTGGTGAAGCTCAAAGATGGCAATGAAGAATATCAAGACTGGCTAGAGACACAAGAAGACTTGATCGAAAGCATTGGTGTAGAACGCTACATCCAATCACAGATGGATGATGACAAAGCGCCTTAATCCTTCATCGCTTAAGCTTTTCATCGATTAAAAAGCCAGTAGGCGTTTGATATCATTCAAACCTCTACTGGCTTTTTTGTGTCTGGTGTTTATAGCATCATTTGTCTTCAGTTTTTAGATGAGGACACGCCCTAATACAGACCGCGGCCATCTTCAGGTTTAAGACGTAAGAAATACAGTCCTGAGAGAATCGTTAGTATTCCCAATATCCAATACGTCGTCTGAAACGCAGCCAAGGTATCAAGCTCAAACCGCTCTCGTAATAGATTCAGTAGCGCAGCCCCAAAGGCAATACCAAAGCTAATCGCGAGCTGCTGATTAACGGCCATCAAGCTGTTACCGCTACTGGTTTGTACGCCTTCCAAATCACCAATGGTAATGGTGTTCATCGCGCTAAACTGCATAGAGTTACAAGCACCCATCACGGTCAATATAGGGATGAACCAAAGCCACTGTGAGGCATCATTAAACTGCGCCAACATAATGATGAGCGTACCCATAAAAAATGTATTGTAGACCAATACCGTGCGATAGCTATAACGCTGAATAATTTTACTCACCCAAGGCTTGATACCAATCGCCCCAACCGCGATAGGTGCCAGTAGCCAACCCGCCTGCGACGGTGAGTATTCAAACACCACTTGTAATAGTAACGGTAGTAGAAACGGCACGGCACTAATGCCTAAGCGCGTAAATAAGTTACCCGTAATCCCAATCTTAAAGGTACGAATATCAAATAGGGTCAAGGGGAATAGCGGCGCTTGACGGCGTTTGGCATGCCAGATATAAGCACCTATCAGCAGGCTTGCACCCAAACCACAGAACAATCCATAAAGCTCTCGCCCTGCCTGTGAGCCAAACTCTACCGCCAGCGTAAACCCACAAGCTGCAGTGGCAAACAATAAAAACCCTGTCCAATCTAAATGCTTAGTATCTTCAAATAAAGCCGGTACCAGTTTTTTGCCCATAATAAAACCAAAAATACCCATCGGTATATTGATCAAAAATATCCACTGCCAGCTGGCATATTGCACGATATAACCGCCGAGTACTGGTCCTACCAAGGGTGCTACCAATGCTGGAATAACCGCAAAGTTCATCACGGTCAATAGCTTATTGCGAGGATATGACTTGACCAATATCAACCTAGCAACAGGTGTCATCATCGCACCGCCAATGCCTTGTATCACACGTGAACCAATTAAAAAGTCTAGGGTTGGTGAAGCTGCGCACAGCAATGAACCAATACAGAAGACGATAATCGCGGATAAAAACACCCGACGTGTGCCATATTTGTCCGCTAAAAACCCACTGATTGGAATAAAAACAGCCAAGGTTAACGCATAGCTAATCACAGCCCATTGCATCTTAAGTGGTGACTCACCCAGTGCTTGTGCCATTTGTGGTAGCGAGGTATTCAAAATAGTGGCGTCTAAAATTTGCATGAACAGCGCCACTGCCAGCACATAGGGTAGGTATTTATTTTGTGTGGAGGTTAGCGTTACCATACTGACATCACCATATCTTAAGGCTAAGGTATTCAAAGAGCGTGCTCGTGAGCGACTGCCTTTATCTCTAAAGACCGTTAAATTGTGCGTAGTATAGAAACAATGGCAGAGTAGTTAAAGGTGAGCAAAGTAACCAAAGGACTTTTTATCTTAAAAACCACTACATTAATTACACGACAGGACTTTAATAGGTCGAGAGATAGCCGTTATAGTAGAGCACACATTCAGTCAGTCTCGTATAAATTGGATACATGAATTAAATAATTCGTTAGGTTCGCTCAGTCTACTGCTTATAGTGTTTTCGCCTGCTTTTTTATCCAAATTATCTTGAACGGGCTATTTTTAGTAAAATTATATTTTGTGACACAATAACAAATAGGATCTCTGATGAGTAATGATAACAATCAATCAACGACCAATAATAATGTAAAAGAAGCGACTTATACGCCACCTAAGGTATGGATACAAGATAAAAAAAGTGGCGGTAAATTCTCTAGTATCAACCGGCCAACGGCTGGCGCGCGTCATGAGAAAGAGCTGCCAGTAGGCGAGGCACCATTACAGCTATATTCACTAAATACGCCAAATGGTGTCAAGGTTAACATCTTATTAGAAGAGCTGGCCGAGCTTGGTGTGGAAGGCGCCGAATATGACGCCTATAAAATTGACATCTCAGAAGGCGATCAATTTGGTTCGGGCTTTGTGGCGATAAATCCTAACTCAAAGATTCCAGCCTTGGTCGATCATTCTGCCGATACCGCTGGCGAGCCTATTGCGCTTTTTGAGTCCGGTGCCATCTTAATATACTTGGCAGAAAAATTTGGTCAGTTCATACCTGTAGCCGCTGGTAAAGCGAGAGCAGACTGTCTGTCTTGGTTGATGTGGCAAATGGGTAGTGCGCCTTTCTTAGGCGGTGGTTTTGGTCATTTCTATGCTTATGCGCCGGAGCCGATGGAATATCCCATCAATCGCTATGCCATGGAGACCAAGCGCCAGCTCGACGTACTCGATAAACACCTAAAAGACAGTGCATACATGTGCGGCAATGACGAGGCAGATTATAATATTGCGGATATCATTATTTGGGCATGGTATGGACAATTGGTTTTGGGTAAGCTTTATGAAGCCGCTGAATTCTTACAGGTCGACGATTATAAAAATGTACAGCGCTGGGCGAAGCAAATTGCTGAACGTCCTGCGGTAAAACGGGCAGTCAATCTGTCACTAAAACCAATGGCTTAAGTAATTCAGCATCATAGGTCTTCATTAGAAAAATAAAAATAATGAGACTGTCAAACAAGGCTGGTAGGCAATTTGCTTGTCAGCCTTGTTTTTTAACATATTGATAGTGCTATATTTATGTATCGATATATTAAATTAGCAGTGTACTTGTATATTTACATAATGGTACATTAGTACAACAGATAGAAACATTGATACGTTAAGATAACAGGTCGCCGTCTTAAAGGGCGTGTGTTTATAATTCTTCTATTGATGAGTCATTATTATGAAGAAGCATAAAGTTCTAATTGCACCATTATTGTTAACTGACCACAATGCCAGTTGCTATATCAATATTCATAAAAAATTTAATGCAAAAAATATGACTCATTCTGCAAATAAAGCTAAAACAACAAAAATAAGCCTATTCATGTCAAAAAATAAAATTTTATTACCCATACTGACGGCACTGACTATCACATCATTTAGCTCTATGAGCCACGCTCATGCTGCCGCCGTTGAATTTACCAACCAAGATTGGCAGGTTGCTTGTGATAATACCCGTACTTGCCGGCTGGCAGGATACCAAGCAGAAAACAATAGCCAGTTGCCCGTCTCGGTATTGCTGGTGCGCCGTGCAGGGGCCAATGCCACCGTAGACGGTCAGGTTAAGTTTGGCGGTGCGAAAGAAAGCTCTGCGAAAGCCTTGATGCAACTGGGTAATCGCCATCGCATTTCTTTGGTTATCGACGGCAAAGACTTGGGTGAAACCAAACCTTTCTCCGCAGCAGCAGGCAATGCGGAGCTGACCTCGTCACAGGTGACCGCACTGCTAGATGCCTTGACTAAATCAAGCAAAATCGAGCTGGTACTACGTAACTCACGTTGGCAGTTGTCTGATAAAGGAGCTAGCGCTGTCATGCTCAAGGCAGATGAGGCACAGGGCCGCCTAGGCACATCGAGTGCCTTTATCCGTAGCGATGATGCTAAAAAGCCCAATAGTAGTGTCTTGCCACCTAAGCCTGCACCGTCGCTCCGTTTTGTAGCACCCAACCCTGCTGCTATATCTAGCAGCAACAAAAAATTTGTGATGAAATCCTCGCAGTTGTCAGCAATGATGAAAACTACCATGCGAGATGCCGATAGTGACTGCCCAAATTTGTTCGATGAAACCTCATGGCGTGTCAGCCGTTTGAACAATACGCAGTTATTAGCACAACACGGATGCTGGGTAGGGGCTTATAATGCAGGCATGGGCGTTTGGGTGATAAATGACAGTAAACCCTATAAGCCGACCTTGGTTACCACCAATGCAACCGATTACGACAAAGGCAAAATCACCTCGGTACAAAAAGGTCGCGGGATAGGTGACTGCTTATCCAAAGTCGACTGGATATGGACAGGTAAAGCTTTTGAAAAAAGTCATGAAAGCACTACGGGGCTGTGCCGTATGGTTGAAGCAGGCGGGGCATGGCAAATGCCAACCTATGTGACTGAAGTAAAAATGCCACGCTAGAACATTCGACGTTCATTTTAATGACCAATCATCTATTTAAAGGCTAAGGCATGTCTTCATTAAATAAATGATTGTTTATTAAGAAGATAGCGCTTATTTTAATAGTAAATGGAAAAATAGATACAGATAGTGTTTGTACTGTGCTATACTGCGTCGCCACGTTAGCATTGACTAGCGTGAATTATGAGATTGATAACATCGCCTGCGATTTTGGGTCTAGGATGACCATAAGTAATTGTTGCCGATGATTTTGTGTACTTAAATAACCTTTTAAAAAATATCAGTTATTTTTGACTCATATCTTATCTACTGGCCCATAAATAATACGGTCTAGATTGGTTGTTGTTTGCCTTTATCTGCTTTGGACAAAGCATTGATAATGCGCTGATATCAGGCAAGGATAAGACACTCGGCACTACCACCAAAATACGTCAGACAGCACGAACGCATTTATTGAAGAAGTAGAGCTTTATTAGCTTGGCTTCTGATTATCGACATTTTCATATTGCTCGATAATCTCTCAATAAAAGCAGCGTGGTGAACGGTTATCAGTGGTATGCATCAAGTTTGCTGAATTTACAGCAACTTATACTTACCAAGGATTCTCATGACTGACATCTTATCTGCAATCGCCGCTGAAAATGGCATTATCGAAGACAACACTCAAAACACAACTACTAATGAAGCAGCTTCTACTGACGCTTCTGACGAAAATCAAGTTACTTTTACTGACCTCGGTATTGCCAAGCCAATTCTTACCGCGCTTGATCGCAGTGGTTACACCAACCCAACGCCTATTCAAGCACAAGCTATTCCTTTTGCTCTAGCGGGTCGTGACCTTCTTCTATCAGCGCAAACCGGTAGTGGTAAAACGGCAGCTTTCGTTATCCCTGTACTTGATCGTTTAAGCCGCGCCACTAGCTTTGACAAACTAACCAAAGCACTTATCCTAACGCCAACGCGTGAACTTGCTCAGCAAGTACATGACAGCGTGCGTACATACTCTAAAGATATGCGCGGTTTGTTCTGTGTGCCATTAGTAGGCGGCGCACCGTACAACGGTCAGATTACTGCTTTGAAAAAAGGTGTACAAGTTATCGTTGCGACCCCTGGTCGTTTACTTGACCATATCAATGCCGGTCGCGTTGACTTGTCAAACCTAGAAGTATTAGTACTTGATGAAGCTGACCGTATGCTGGACATGGGTTTTGCTGATGACATCAGTGATATCCTACGTGCCGCACCAACGGATCGCCAAACTATCATGTGTTCTGCAACTTGGGATGGCCCAGTAGGTAAAATCGCTGCCAGCTTCACTAAGAACCCTGAGCGTGTATCAATCAAAGTAGAATCTGCACACATCGAAGAAAAAGTGTACTACTGTGATGATTTCGATCACAAAAACCGTTTACTTGACAAAATCGTTTGCCAGCAAGATATGGAACAGATCATTATCTTTGCTGCTACCAAACGTAGCACTGAAAAACTAGCAAAACAGTTACAAGAAGCTGGTCATAAAGCAAGCTTCCTACATGGTGACTTGCCACAAAGCAAGCGTAACCGTATCGTTCAAGACTTGCGTAATGGTAAAGTTAAAATCCTAGTAGCGACTGACGTTGCTGCTCGTGGTCTAGACATCCCAGCAATCTCGCACGTTATCAACTATGATCTTCCACGCCAAACTGAAGATTACGTCCATCGTATCGGTCGTTGTGGCCGTGCTGGTCGTACTGGTATCGCTATCAGCTTATGTAGCATGGATGATCGTCCACAGCTTAACGCCATCAACCGTTATTTAGATCGCAAAATGGAAGTATGTATCATCGAAGGCATGGAGCCTAAGAAAACTTACGTACCTAGCGAAAACAAAGGTAATGGTCGTGGCCGTGGTCGTGGTCGCTCTAACGGTGGTGGTAATGGTCAAGGCCGTGGTCGTTCAAGCGGTGGCTATCAAGGTAATCCTGCTAATGCTCGTGGTCGTTCAAGCGACAGCTCATCAACTGGTCAACGCGCTAGCAATGACAGCGGTTATCAAGGTAAGCCACGTGACACGTCAGGCAAACCAAATGAGCGTTCAGGTGGCAAGCCTTATCAAGGCAAGCGCACTGGTGGCCCTAGCCGCGGTGATAGCACTGGCGTTCCACGTGGTGAGCGCGCTGCAACGGGTCGCGGTCGTCCAAGCGGCAGCCAAGGTCGTCCAGCTGGTCGTTCTGACAGCCGTGGCCAAGGTCGTCCAAACGGCGGCAACCGTGGTAACAACTCGTAATAACGCTATCGTTAACGGTTAATAATGATTTGAATAAAATCACTTAGTTTAACCGTATAACCTAGCATTGAAAAGCCAGATACTTGTTATCTGGCTTTTTTATGTCTGCTAACTTTATCTTTGTCCGCCTTAATACTCTTCGAGCATAATTCATAGGATTAACTTAGCTAACAGAGTAAAAATGCCTTTCTACTCGATAGTGGCTTGCACGTTTTTTTTGCCTTCTCTATACTGACAAGCTTTTATCGTGCGCACTGGAGCCATTGGATGCCCGACATTTCTAATTTAGCCATTGATAGTTTGCCATTGGCCTTTGGCATCATTATGGCCATTATCGGCTTGGTGTTTTATACACAAAGTCTACCCGGTAGGTTTTGGCGACGGTTTTATGCGGTACTACCAGGTATTGTGTTGTGCTGCTTTATACCAGCCACTCTGAATAGCTTGGGTGTGTTTGCTGATGGTGTTGGTTCGCAGATTTATGGTTTTACTGCGACTTATTTACTGCCAGCAAGTTTGCTGTTGATGACCTTATCGATGGATGTGCCCAAGATATTGGGCTTAGGTTGGAAAGCGATCGCCATGTTCTTCGCTGCGAGTATCGCCATCGTCATCAGCGGTCCGATCAGTTTAGGGATTGCTAAATGGATATCACCTGCGATGTTCACAGATGACACATTGTGGCGTGGATTTTCTGCCGTGGCGGGCAGTTGGATCGGCGGTGCAGCCAACCAAGCCGCGATGAAGGAGCTATTCGGGGTCAGTGATGATTTGTTTGGTATGATGATTTTGGTTGATGCTACCAATGCCTCATTATGGTTATTGGCTATTCTGGTGATGGCAAAACACAGTGACAAGATAGACCGTTTTCTACGCGCGGATACCAGCAGTATCGATAAAGTGATTAAAGCGGTTGAAAGCTACGAGCGTGATCATACACGTCCAGCGACTTTAAATGATTTGATGGTGATGTTTGGCTTATGCTTTGCGATGGTTGGGGTGGCACATTTCATAGGTGGTCAGATTGCAGAGTTTTTTGCACCTTATAGCTGGGCAGTACAATACAGCTTTGCCAGCTCGTTCTTTTGGATGGTGGTGATTATCACTTTAATAGGAGTGGTTTTTTCCTTCACCAAAATACGTCGCCTTGATCATGTGGGTGCCTCCAAAATCGGGACCGTATTTATCTTTGTATTAATTGCGGCTATTGGTATGCAAATCAACCTAGCAGGTATTGTCTCGCAGTGGCGACTACTACTCATTGGTCTATTGTGGATGAGTATTCACGTCGTTATCATCTTTGCGGTCGCTAGAGTCATTCGTGCGCCATTTTTCTTTTTGGCGGTTGGCTCTAACGCAAATACTGGCGGTGCGTCATCGGCACCGATTGTCGCAACGGCCTTTCATCCATCGTTAGCACCAGTTGGCGTGTTTTTAGGTATTTTGGGTTATGCAGTGGGCACGTTTGGTGGTTATATCAGTACGCAGCTAATGCGATTGGTGGTGACATAACCTTATAATTTGAAAAAATGGTTATAAAAAAAGCAGCATAAGATCGATCTTATGCTGCTTTTTCTACGTCTGTCGGTTGATCCGTACCATTCATTTAAAACAGTTTTTGCCCTTCATATACCTATCCCCAATAACCATCAGGACATTTAGGCAGTTCCACCAAAATACGACGTAGCTCCTCTGACCATTGATGGCGAATGCTGTTGAAATACTCATCATTCTCATCAATACGTCGGCCAGTGGGCATGGTCAGGCTGTCATTGTCATACAGTATAAAGTCAATTGGCATGCCCACTGACAAGTTGGATTGAATGGTTGAGTCGAATGATAGCATCAACGCGCGGGCTGCATGTCTTACGTCTGTATTGTAGCTGACAGAACGATCTAGAATGGGTTTGCCATATTTGCTTTCACCCAACTGAAAAAACGGTGTGTCTTCAGTGGCTTTGATACAATTTCCTGCAGGATAAATCATGTACAACTCAGGCTTCTGGCCTTTTATTTGACCACCCAGCATAAAAGAGCTGGTAAAGGCGCCATCGACACTAGAATTAGCGACTTTTTTTGCATGATTCATCTTTTCACGCATGCATTCACCAACCATTTGCGCGGCATCAAATAAAGTCGGGACCGTATTGAGATTACTCTCAAGACGCTGGTCAATATCGTTTTGCAGCTTGTTAAACACCGCCTGCGATGTCGCTAAGCTGCCAGCTGTCTGTAATACGATAAAGCGCTCGCCCTCAACGCCATATTGATAGAGTTTTCTAAAGGTTGAGATATGATCAACCCCAGCATTGGTACGTGTGTCGCTAGCAAAAACCATCCCTTCTTTCAGACGTATAGCGGCACAATAAGTCATAACTGATCCTTAGTAGAATAGGCTTAAAAATAGCCTATGATAATCTCGAAACCAATACTTGACTGTAAAGGTTTTCATAACCGCCGCCCATTCTAACACCGCGGACAGGAGCTGTATCTAAATAGTCTCGACCAATGGCGACGTAGACATGAGAGCTTGGTTGAAACAGCTGATTTGAGATATCAAAGGTGTACCAGTAACCGTCCAGCCATACTTCTGCCCAGGCATGACTGGCCATATGGTTTTCGGTATCGTCGTATAGATAGCCTGACACATAACGGGCTGGAATATGCTGATCCCGTAAGCAGCCTAAAAACACATGGGTGTGATCTTGGCAAACGCCAGCGCCTGTCGCAAAAGACTCAGTCGCTGTCGTACCTACATGAGTCACATCTTTCACAAACGGCATCTTCATGATGAGGGCATTGGCCATCGATTTTAGGCTGTCATGGGTGGGGTTTTTTAGATAGGGCGCTGAAAACTCACGCATCTCTTGTGAGCATTTGGTCAATGGTGTTTGTACCGTAAACAGTAGGTAGGGAACATGATCCATATCCGCTACACGCTTGGTCTCTGTATCAATCTCGACGATACCTGACGCTTGCATTTGCAGGTTGTTATGCGCCTCGTTACGGCTGAGGGTAAGCCAGTCATTTCCAAAGCCATCCTTTTGATTGGTCGCCACTTTAGGCAGCATGACCTCCCATTTGTGAATAATTTGGTGCGGCATCTGCATTGGAGTCATGCGTATATACTGGACACTGCGCTGTGCAAGCTCGCCGTAATAATAGTTGGTTTGATGGCTGATTTGAAGTTTCATGATAGCTTCCTATTTTTCTGTTTATTTCATATGTATGGTCAATCCCATATAAATCGGATATGGCGTCAGGCTTGCTTAGTTTACTATTGGTAGTACTGTTACTCGCCTTGCTATTATCCAAATTATCTTGAATCGACTGTATCATTAGCGCCTGTAATCATCTTGCGACTAGACACCTTGACGCAAGATGATATTAAACTCTTTGCTAATCAGCTGAAAATCACTAAATTTCTTCGATCTAATCATCTGATTGGCCAGACGTGTCAGCTCACGCCAGCGCGTGTTTTCAGGCAGCTCATTGATCCAGTACTTAAACTCAAGACTGACTTCTATTGAGTCCTCTTCCAGTAGCACAGCCCGCTCTAGCTGCTCAAAATGACGCCCTAATTGCCAGAAGCAGGTCACCGTTGGATGCTCTTGTTTCATAGCTGCGTTACATGCATGTAGCTGCAAGGTTGCAGCCCGATAAGTACCAGCACTTGAAAGCCGCTTAATCAAATTATATAACTCAGCCGTGTCTTTACCAATGACGCCTTTGGCCTCTTGCACATTGTCATCTATCGATTGAACGATGTTCGGTATGATATTTCGTTCCAGATCAGACAGCATCTGCGCTTTCATGGTCTTAAACGATTCATCCGCATCCGCGTCAAAACCTAAATGGCTGATTAAGTGCTTCAGCTGTGATTTTTTAAGATCGTCTTTGACCAGTTGCTTCATGACATTATCATAGTAATACAGGCGCTCGCTGTATCGTCCTAGCCATATGAGATGACTGGCAGTGGAGAGTAGCAAGATCATTGGTGCGTCATCTAGCATCTCATAGCCTGCTTCTTTAGGCTGCACACGATCATAATAGTTGGCGTGATCTGAGTTGTTGGCATCTAAAGGCACAGGCGTGTATTTGCCAGCTTGACCATTACCGTTTGGTTTTTTTGTTTCAGATTGTAGGTGACTGTCATCGACGACCCAAGTGTCCTTAATACCGCCACCTTGTGATGAGTTGACGACTAATGAGCCCTCAACCATGGCCACACGAGTCAAGCCACCCGGTACGATATCGACTGTGCCATCGCCGTGACTGAGGATAAAGGGACGCAGATCAATGTGACGCGGCGCAATGCCATCGCTGACAGCAGTGGGGTTGGTCGATAACGAAATAGTCGGCTGGGCAATAAATCCAGCTGGGTTTTCAAGTAGGCGCAGGCGATACTCTTCGATCTCCTTTTTGGTAGAAGTCGGCCCAATAAGCATGCCGTAACCACCTGAGCCTTGGGTTTCTTTTACGACTAGCTTGTCTAAATTATCAAGCACGTATTTGAGCTCATCAGGCTTGCGGCATTGATAGGTTTCTATATTAGGCAGAATCGGCTCTTCGTTTAGATAGAATTTAATCATGTCTGGTACAAAAGGATATAGGCTCTTATCATCAGCCACACCTGTACCTGGTGCATTTACGATAACGACATTACCAGCGCGATAGGCGCTCATTAGCCCTGAGACGCCCAATATCGAGTCAGATTGAAAAGCGAGCGGATCAATATAGGGGTCATCAATGCGTCGGTAGATCACATCGATTTGTACCTTGCCACGAATACCTTGCATATAGACCTTACTGTCCTCAACTACCAAATCATAACCATGTACGAGTGGCACATTCATCTCATGTGCTAAGAACGCATGCTCATAATAGGCACTGTTAAAGCGGCCAGGTGTCAAGATGACAACTTGTGGATCATATTTGGATGTTGAGCTGGCAAGACAGGCTTTGAGGCGGTCGGGATAATCACTGATGCCCATAATAGAGGTGTCAGCAAACATATCAGACAATAATGTCTCTGATATTTTACGGCTCTCAAGCATATAGGAGACACCAGACGGAGTACGCAAATTGTCCTCTAATACACAGAACTTGCCAGACTCGTCACGGATCAAGTCGATACCACTGATATGCGAGTAGATGGGTTTGTCAAGCTCAATACCCATCATCCAAGGCTCATAACAGCCGCTGGCATAGACATAACTGGCAGGTACAATATCGGCCTTCATAATGGCTTGGTCATGATAGATATCGTGCAAGAATGCATTGAGTGCGGTGATGCGCTGTTTACAACCGGCTTCTATCAGACGCCACTCGCTTGCAGCAATAATACGGGGGATAATATCAAACGGTATCATTCGCTCGATGTTTTTGGCATCGCTATAGACAGTAAAGGTGACGCCTTTACGGTAAAAGATGTTTTCGGCTTGTTCGTTTAGATAGTTAAGGGCATCCATGTTGATGTTATCAAGCCAGTTGCCAACGGTTTGTGCCACTGGGCGATACTTACCCTTACTTATTTGCAGTTCATCGAAACTTTTTGCTTTTTTCTCAGGTTTTTCTAAAGCCTCTTTTCCTTCTAAGGTATCTTTGACCGTCGTTGAAACAGGACTTTTGGTATTGGGCGCTTTGGTGGATTGACTCTGACTTTGGGTTTGATTGCCAGCGCTTTCTTTGTCTTGAGTGTTATCGCTAGACTGACTTTGAGATGCTGTTTTATTCATAAATACCTCACGTATCCTTGGTAAAGTTACACTTTATGATGAATACACTGTCTATGCTAAGCCGCGTAGCACTTGTATTGCGCCCAACAGGTAATCTATCTCCTGTATTAACTATACAACGTATACTGATTGATATACAACAGAAGTTAAATAATGGATTTTGGGTAGCCTCAAATTATTAACGCAAATAAATTTAGCTCAATTGGTGAGAATGTAGGAGTGGAACAGATATGAATATAGGTGGTAGATTTTTAGCACTAGCAAGCATGGGACTTGCCGCAGCTGTTGGCGTGACAGGCTGTGGTAATGAGCCGATGCAAACGGCTTTACCTGCAGGAAGTACAGTGGTCGCACTTGGTGACTCACTGACCTATGGATATGGAGCAAATACTGAAACAGCGTATCCCATGGTACTGGCAGAGCTAAGCAAATGGAGGGTCATTAATGCGGGTGTCAATGGTGATACTTCTGCAGATGTATTGACTCGAGTGAATGAGATCACTGAGCAAAACCCTGATTTGGTCTTATTGGGTGTGGGTGGTAATGATGTATTGCAGCGTATTGCACCTGATACGATGCGTGCCAATATTACCGAAACGATTAATCAGTTTAAATCCGCTGACATTTCAGTGGTACTGATGGCACAGCCTTATTTTAGTACCAGTGCCTTGTTTGGCAAGGCTAGTGACAACCCTATTTATGAAGACGTTGCAGAAGCAGCAGGAATACCATTATATTCTTATGGCTGGTCGACTGTGCTGTCGGATGATGATTTAAAATCAGACCGCATACATGCCAATGCTGCATGCTATAGACAGTTCGCTGAAGGATTACATGGTTATTTAAAAGACGAAGGGTGGATGTATTAAGCGGCGAATCTCAACCTTAAAAATCGTGAGTAGAGCGTATGTGTTTGGCATCAAGAACATAATACGGAAAAAGCAGAGCGCTTATTGACTAAGCACTCTGCTTTTTTATTATTAATGATGAATAAATGATAAATTTTATAGTCCGGCCTCTATAGCCCAGTCATTGTATTGATTGTCACCCATGACTACCACCAAACCTTCATCAGCGGCTACTTTGCCTGCGCAAATGTCTTGATAGACTTCCAATAAACCATTGACTCCGTCAAGCTCTTGAATTTTTAGCCATGCATTGGTTTTTGCGGTGCTATTCATGATATAGCGCATAGAGCGTTTATTAAACTCTTCTGCACCCCATTCTTTCATGCATTGCTGTACATGACTGGGTGCAAAAAACTGCTGGCTACGTTCTTGAATAATACCGTCTACATGGCGTGGCTCGTCCCAATGCGTGAGACCGACATTGCTGGTGTAGTGCATGTTATCGCCTAAGTGTGTATGTAGACGACTAAGCACATCAGTGTTGGCCGACATATCGACAATGACCGTAGGTTTGGTCGCATCAATCTGCTCAAGCGTGTCGTAGCTCAATACGTTGTCATAGGCGTCGATTGAATTGACGAAATCTATATGACGGTTTGAAGTAAGGCCGATAACGTGCGGTGCGTCTTTATCATCAGCTAGGCCATATGCTAAGCCTGTACTGGTCTTACTAGAGGCACTGATAATCACGACTTGTTCAGCGCCAAACCAGTCATTACTCTTTAATAAGTCATGCAAGCAAAATGAGGTCAAGTGCAATACGAACAACAGCATGCGCTGATTGTCATTGGCACGGTCATAGCCTCGTTCATGATTGACGCGCTGATAGATATTGTAGCCAGGCGGCAGCTCGGCACGATGGGCACTGCCATCGAGTAAGTTGGTTTGGGTGACTCGCTTAGGAGTGATAACCAATTCGCTGGCAGGCGGGAAGTAACCGAATAAGCGCTCACCGATAGGTAGTGCATCGCTATTTGATTCGATGACATCGGCAAAGCCCCATACAGGAATAATGCCCCATTTTTCAGGCTCGTCACCATTTGGCGGAAAAAACTGCCAATAGCGTAATTGGTCGCCCATGACTGCATAAGTAATGTTGTTGGCAGTAAAAGCAAAGCGATCAACTTTGACGCGTACTTCGCCATCGCCGAGGGTATGTACAGGTGTGTCTTGCAGGCGAGCTTGGATTAGGTTTGCTTTGTTGGTTTGAAATTCTTGCATGGACATTTCCTTTTTTGTTTTACTTTATAGGTATCAGATTAAGCGTTGGCAGCCTTAGCTTGACGTGCTGCCGTAATTTGCATGACTTCACCCATGAGCTTTGGCATGTTTGCAGCGGCTTTTGGTCCTGCTTCTTTTAAACGCTTAAGGATGGCTAACTCTTCAGGTGGCGTGTCTTCGCTGGCTCGTACCAATTTGGTGAAGCCATCTAAGCGATTGTTGATCATCCATTCACGTAGCGCAGGCTCTTTTGACCAACGCATCTGGTTTTGCATTTGTTTAACGAGCCCAACCAAAAAGTCTGTATCATGATTTGGGATTGGCACCACTTGGCATAACTCATTTTTGACAGTTTCGTCATCGTAATTGGCCTCAATGTGAGCGATGAACGCGGCACTGAATACAGGCTGATAGGTACGCACGGTTTGTACCACTACGGTCTTACCTTTAAATACATCGTACGTCTCTGTCACTGGTACCGCCCGTGCGGAGCAGTCGATATGCATGGTGTTGGGAGTGGTAGCAATGCTGTCATCACCGAAATAAATCTTGTCAGTCTCTAAACGGGTCACGCGTCCTTTACGCACAATGTTTTTAACATGACGTAACTGCTTAAGCTCTTCACTACTAATGGTGGCGCCATGAAACATTTGCGGGCGTACATTTGGATCAATACGCATTAATACGCCGCCTTTTTCTAAACGGTCAAAAAGGTCTTCGATATTTTCAGCATCAGCAATCGCTTCTGCCTGAGTAGCCTGTGCTCCAATAGTATGGGTGAAAAAATCACGAGAGAGTTGGGTATTTTTACGATCAATTAGCCAAGCGTCTCTGGGCATAATCCACGTGATATGGTCTGGGTTGATATGATTTTCTAGTAGCCATAAAACCGCATCGATACCTGTTTTACCACCACCGATAATGACATAGCCATTATGTGATGTGGTTAGACTCGGTAAGTCGTTTAACGGGCCAAATTTAACACCATCAGCAATTTCAAAGTTTGGGGTATGGGTCGCTGGCACCGAGGTTTTAAAATAAGTACCGTCAATGATTTTTTTGTTGACCTTGACCTCATAACTGGTGTCAGACAGTAGGGATGAAAACTTACCATCGCCTTTGTATTCACACATCGGGAAATACTTCACACGGCCACTTGGTAAAAACGTGTGCCTCATAACTTTATCAAAGTACGCCATGACTTCTGCGCCTGATGCCAACTCAGACAAGCCTTTGTTTAAACCAATCTTGTCAATCATACCGCCGCAAAGTTCGCGCGAGCTAACGCCGTAAAAAGACGATGGCTGATGCAGTGTGACAAACGAATAGGCATCGTTCCAATGACCACCTGGCTTATGGTGTTTATCAACGATAATAATATTGGCATCTGTCTCTGTAAGTAGTACATCGGCAAAAGCCATGCCCACCGCGCCACTGCCAATAATTAGATAATCCGTTTCTAGGTGTTGAGTATTCATAGCATCCTTACTCTTAAGTTGAATTTATCCATATAAATCTTGTATAACTGTTTGTGCATAACAGTGTTATATACTAAAATAACACTGTTATAATTGTCAAGACCTAGTGAGAATCTAATGGATGCCAGAACCAAAATACTAAACGCAGCATCGGAGCTTTTCTTAGAAGGAGGCGGGGATGCCTTAAGCGTGCGTGGTATCTCTAAACGCGCAGGTCTGTCTACTATCGGAATATACAGTCACTTCCAAGGTAAGCAAGGCATACTAGACGCGATATATATTGAGGGATTCAATCTAGTACGCGAAGCCATGGATGTTATTCCGGAAGGTAAAGCAAGCAAAGCGCAAGTGCTAGAGGCGTGCCTAGGGTACCTGAATGTCGGAGAGAAGTATGAGGCGCATTATCGACTGATTTTTGGGGAGTCTGATGCAGGCTATCAGCCCTCTGAAGAAGCTATTGCGGCAAGAGATAGCGCGTTTTCAAAATTGGTTCGAGTGGCGGGTTCTTATTTACCAGAAGATGCCAGTATGATGGAGCGTCGACAAATAGCGCTAGATATTTGGGCAATTGTGCACGGATACGTGAGTATTAGTCACCATATGGTGTTTACCCATGATATAGATTTAGATTGGAAGACGATGGCTCTGCGAGTGGTAGAAGTACAGCTTGATGCCGTTGACATAACTAAAGCTAAAGTAAAGCCCTTCTAAAAACGATCGTAATTAGCAGTATAGATATCAAACAGCAATCAATAAATACTCATAATAAGCAGGCAAATGGCATTTCAATCAATCGCTGCTTTATTAAAAATAAATAAATAAGTAAACATGGATTTTTTGTCTTGTAAACCATATTTTTTTAGGTTACTTTTTAACATTGATTACATTTCTTTGACCAAGGAGAGGCCGTTTGAATACTATCTTATCCCCGCTTACCGTTTCAGTCGTTGCGGCTCTAGCAATGCTAACAGGCTCGCAAACATTTGCAGATGCTCAGTACGGTACTTATGGTGAAGAAACGGCATTAACGCTTGCCCGCGATTATGCTGGCAGGTATACAGGATCTGATAAAGAAGTCCAAGCTGCTGACTATATGCAGCAGCGTATGACCATCGATGGCAGTAATAACCAAGTCAATCGCCAAACTTTCGATTTCGTAGCGCCTCGTGGTTTATTCAGAGGTGAGACGTTAACGAGCAATAACGTTGTCGTGACTCAAAAAGGCAGTGCTGATACCAACAGAACGCTGTTTGTCGGTGCACATTATGATTCTGCCGTCGCCTATCCAAATTATGAGAATTTAGAGGCGTTGGATGATAACGCTTCTGGATCTGGCGTTTTGACTGAGTTGACCAGAAACCTGACTGGCATTGAGACGGAGCATGACATTCAGTTTGTGGCATTTGGTGCAGAGGAGGGTGGTCTCAATGGTTCAAAGGCGTTTGTTGATCAGCTCACGGACGCAGAAAAAACGACCGCACTGGGTATGATTAACCTAGACAGTCTGATTACAGGCGACAAAATGTATGCCAACGCAGGGCGAAATGCTTATGATAATAACGGCAATGAAGTGGCTGCCAATGTGAGCTTGCGTGAAAATGCGCTGCGTATTGCTAAAGAGCTTGGTATTACAGTGGAGGTCAATCCAGCCATTATTGCACCAGGTAATACAGAACCATACGAGCCTTATGGCGTTGGCTGCTGTAGTGATCAGGAGTCTTTTGATAGTGTCATGCAGGTCGTAGGATTTGAGGCAACTAACTGGAGCCTCGGGCCTGACTATGATGGTTATACACAAACTGAAAACCCAGACATTCCAGGTGGCTATACGTGGCATAACCCTGCATTAGACAATGAGGAAGTGCTTACTGCTGCTTTTGGCGCAGAACGACTATCACAAAGAATGCGCGACTACTCTCGTATCATCAGTAGATTGATTGTCGAGCAAACGAATGCCGATATCATCGCCTCAACCAAAAGCGCTATCACTCTGCAAAACACGATGGGCGCCGCATTAAAAATTAATGCTACCGACTCACATTCAGCTGTGCTCGAACGTGCCAATGCTTTGGCGCTACAGGCAATGGATAACACCAATCCAATGGATTATGAGTCGCGTGCTCAGGTTTGGGTAGATGGCTCTCAAAGCTATGTGGACGCTGATAATGCACAAGAAGGCACTCGTGCCAATATTGGTCTATATGGCGAGTACGTTATACAACCTAGCTGGCGTGTTGGCGTAGGTGTGCAAGCGGCCAATCAAAACAATAAAAGCGTAGAAAACGGTATTAAAAAAGATACGAGTTATGGTGTTCAAGCCTATTCATTGCTGGGCGGCAAAGACACAGCTTGGTGGAATACTACTTCTTTAAGTCTGTCTAAGCATGACTTGGACGTTAATAGAACCGTCAGGCTGGATGGTAATGATGGTATCAATATTATCAACAATAGCGAACGTGGTAATTCTGATGCCGATGTGTTTAGCGCACACAATGAGCTTGGCTACAACTTTCTTATGCAAAAAAATGTCGCCCATGGTGCCTTTTTGGGTCTCAATTACAGTGATACAGACATAGAGGGTTATACCAGTGGCAATGGTAATTCTCGCACTGCGCTCAAGATTGATGACACCTCTAGCGAGGCATGGGATTCAGAGTTTGGTTACCAGTTACAGTATGGTTTTAATTTGATGGGCACGCCTGCCAAGCTTCAAGGCAAAGTCGCTTATGTGCATGTGATCGAAGATGGTCTAATAGATAATTTATCGACCACGTCTTTAGCTGACGGCCGGACAAGAGAGGTTAGTATCACTGAAGCAGATAAAGACGACGATTATGGACGTTTTGAGCTGAGTGTGAGTAACAAGGTTCATAAAAACGTTTATGCATATCTGAATGGCGACACCACCTTTGCACGTGACGATAAAGACAGCTCAGTACAACTAGGCTTGCAATATCAGTTTTAAATCTCAATGTATGAATGTCATAATTTGTGAATATAAACCTGCGCTGCTCAATAATTGATTTATGAGCAGCGTTTTTTTCTTATATATTTCAATATACCAATTATAATGGCGTATTATTGGTTACCGCTATAATATTCAGAGGTGGTAATAAAAAATGTGTTCCAAATATTATAAGAATAGGGGTGACGTGTATGTTTGGCATTATAAAAGACTGGCGTGAACAGCGTATATTGGACAACAGCGAGTTTACCCATGCCGATTGGGTACAAGCGGCTGAGCGTATTGTGATACTAGATAGATTAAACAATGACGAGATGACACATCTGTTTGAGCTGGCAACTTTGTTTTTGGCTGATAAATCCATTACTGGTGCGCAAGGGTTTGAAATCACCAATGCTGTTAGGCAGTCTATTGCGCTGCAAGCCTGTTTGCCTATCTTAAACCTAAGCCTTGAATGGTACGCTGGCTGGTCATCTGTCATTATCTATCCAGGTTCATACAAAAGCGACAGCACTACTGTAGATGAATTTGGTATTGTCCACGAAGGCAGTCAGCACCGTAGCGGGGAAGCATGGCAGCGAGGTCCTGTTATCTTGTCATGGAAAGATGCCAAACATTCAGGCGAACGTGATGGTCATAATGTCGTGATTCATGAGTTTGTGCACAAACTCGATATGATGAATGGCCGCGCCAACGGTTTTCCACCGATGCAACCTGATATGGATCCTGCGCGCTGGACTGAGATTATGGCGCGAGATTTTGAGGACTTTCAAACCCATCGCAAGTCAGGGCTAGATCGCTATGGAACGACCAATCCTGCTGAGTTTTTTGCGGTTCTGAGTGAGGTGTTTTTTGAGACACCGCAAAAGCTAGTGGACGCATATCCAGATATTTATGAGATTATGGTGAAATTCTTTAAGCAAACACCACTATGAAGAAAGAGTACAGAACCTAAAGCCTTCAATACGGGCTAATCAATTGAAGGCTTTAGGATTGGGAAGCTGAGATGATTAACGCTATAAATGACGACATGTCAACAGTAGAGATCTATGAAAGCGCTGATGGAAAGGCGCAAGTAGATGTGCGTTTTGAGCAAGAGACAGTCTGGTTGTCACAAGCCCAAATGACCGAGTTATTTGGTCGTGATCAATCAGTGGTTTCTCGTCATATTGCCAATGCCATAAAAGATGAAGAAATCGATGAAAAAAGCAATATGCAAAAAATGCATATTGCAAATTCAGACCGTCCAGTGACTTTTTATGACCTAGATGTGGTTATATCAGTTGGTTATCGCATCAAATCTCCTCAAGGTGTGCAATTTAGGCGTTGGGCAACACAGCGCTTACGTGAATACTTGGTACAAGGCTATACGCTCAATCAACAGCGCTTCGATAAAAACTCTACTGAATTGCAACAAGCGCTAAAATTAATCAAAAAAACCGCCCAAAGTCCCGAGCTTAACACCGACGAAGGACGCGGACTGGTTGAGATTATAAGCCGCTATACGCAGACATTTTTATGGTTACAGCGCTATGATGAAGGTCTACTTGATAATCCTACAGGACAAGATGGTGGTGTCTTACCCAGTACGACTGAGGCGATGGCAGCGCTGACGAACTTGAAAGCGCAGCTGATAGATAGGGGTGAGGCGACTGAGTTATTTGCTAAACCTCGTGGTGATGGTTTGGATAGTGTATTGGGTAATTTGCAACAAACTGTCTTTGGTGAGCCTGCGTACCCAACTATCGAGAGTAAAGCGGCACATCTACTGTACTTTATGGTAAAAAACCATCCTTTTACTGATGGTAATAAACGCAGCGGCGCTTTTTTATTCGTGGATTTTTTACACCGTAATCACCGACTGCTGAATGATAAAGGTGATATGGTCATCAATAATACTGGGCTTGCGGCATTAACATTATTGGTCGCTGAATCTGACCCCAATCAAAAAGAGACTTTGATTAAGCTGATTATGAATATGTTGTCGTTAGAGGGCCAATAAACAGGATTATTGTCAACAATCCTGTAGCATAAGTTGCAACACATATCTTTATATTTGAATATAACCCTGATGATAAACCAAGTAGAGTAGTCTGCTATTCTAAACGCGCCCTATAAAAGTGGTCAGTTAATCGTTTTCATATAGTCTAAACTGTCCACTGGTCATTAATGACAGCCACGAGATAAGGCTTACCTTGATACTCCTCAAACACCAAACGCATCGCACGCCAATCCATACCGCTATATTTTTCACTGCCATTACTGTAAAACTCAACAAAGTCAGAATTTTGATATATTTTGTTTAAGTTGTTAATACTGTTGCCCATCGCTTTACTACTATTAATACCAATTTCTGCGTTCTGATCAAATGCATTAGCAGCGACCCAATTGCTCAAATAGTCAGGTAGCGGCGTGATCAATGAATCACCCGTGCCGTCTTTTTCACCCCACGTAAAGCGAATATTGGACTGTTGTAGATACTGTGCATACTGCCCGCGACTAAAGACTTTATCAGACTCAGGGCGCACATAAGCATACATCGAGAACCGGACGCCACGTGTGGGATGAATATCATTGGTGATACTGGCATAGTCGCCATTAGCCAGTGCGTGCTGAATGCGCAATGATTGCTGTTTGAGCGTTTGCTGACTGCTATCAGCATTGCTAGGCATTGATGAGCTACTGGTTGGTTGAGACACAATGGCTTCGCTGGACTCAGAAGTAGACTGGCAGCCAGTCGCGGTCAAAGTAAGCAATAAAAGGCTACTAGAGGCCAATGTCGCAGATTTTTTCTTAAAAAAAACAGGTAATATCGTCATAAAATCATCCTTAACACGATTATCAGAGATAAAAAATCACTCAAAATTGTCATGAGAACAAATAAAAAAGTATCATAAGAGCGCTATGAAATGGTTCTTTTGGTAAGTAAACCTGAATGATACGATAATACAGCAGAGTCCAAATATGGGTATGATGTAATAGGTTGTAACACTTATAGAATAAAAGCTTGTAGAGAACATCATGCCAACATATAAATCACTCATATTTCTGCTGACCATAGGACTGATGCCTGTCGGTAGCGCTACAGCAGATGTGACAAAATCAGATCAGAAACAATCTGTTATGGCTGCTATGAAGATTGCGACCATCACACAGATGTATCAACAAGACATAGACGAGCAAGGCATGAGTAATCCTGTGATGCTACAGCAATATGCAAATGCTGACTTACAAGCAGCCATGCAACTTGAACAAGATTATTTTGATAAAAATCAAACGTCCTGCAATATCGATTATGATGTGCTGTGGGATTCTCAAGATCCTGATTATACGCAAGACAAAAAGTTTTCGATGACTGAGCAAGGTTTGGTTCAGGTTAGCTTGGCGCAAGGTAGCGATATTTATTATGAGTTATCATGTGATGCTAATGATAAGCGTGCTGGTTGCCAAGTCGCAGATGTAAGTTTAAATGACGATGGCAAAACTTTACGCAGATATTTGCAGGAAACGTGTCGTTAATAGTTGAACTTGATACCAGAAATATCTGAGCTAAGACAGTATTTAAGTATAAGATACTTACCTTTTAAGACCATTGGTTTGTTTTCGCATAATGTATATTATGTTAAATAGACAGTACCCAATGACAAGTTCATGAGATTATAATTATAATGTATCGATTGAAGCTGGTATCGATAAAAACGCCTCTCATACAAATATAAGGCGATGATTTTTCAAACCATGAATAGAGAATGTTTAGCATGCCCTATTCTTTCTATCTACTAATGCGCCAACCTCTGAATTTGGCAAAGAAACCTTTCAATCTTTCAGAAAAGTTAAAAGCCTCTGACTCCGGCACTTCTTCGACATGATGGCGCGCTGCCAGTATCGGCTGCTGCACCAATCTTTCGTGATGATCAAAAGCACGATCAAGACTGATACTCATGATAGATAAATTAGTTGGCCTTGGTAGACAGCGATACACCTGACCCTTGTTAATTAAATCAATGACCATATGAGCGTCTTTGAACTCCGTCAGCATCAGAACCATCAGATCTGGCTGGATATTTTTTAAGGCATAAACGATGGGTGTAATATTTTCTTTATTGAGCGTCGAATCCGTAATAGTGACGCCAAAGCGTTTTTTTTGTAATAGCTTCGCGGCCTGTTCAAGGTTACTGGCCCAGCTCACGGTATAAGCGCTCTTAAAATGACTTTTTATTTGTTGATAGACGCTCTCATCGTCATCTAATACCAATATATTGCGATTGCTAACAGTGCTACTATCAGGATGGTTTTGAGTCGCATCCTTTTCCGTAGTATTTTGCGTGATTTCTTGGGTTTTCTGAGCAATTTCTGTGGCTTTATTAACGATTTTTTTGAGTTCATCATTTTGCCATGGCTTAGTGATATAGCGATAAATTTCGCCCTCATTCACAGAATCCATCACGGCATTTAGATCCGCATAACCGGTTAACAAGATACGAATAGTATTTGGCGAAGCCGCTTTAATGTCACTTAATACTTCCGTACCTTGCTTATCTGGCATGCGTTGGTCGCTGATGACCACTTGTACCTCATTCTGGCTGACATACTCCATCAGCTCAGTAGCATCGGTTGTAATAAATACGTCATGTGACTGGCGAAAATGCATTTTTAAGCTGCGCAGGATACGCGGCTCGTCATCGATAAAAGCGATTTTTGGTTTTTGCATGACGCTCTCTTTAAATAAGTGGCTGGAAGTCTCTTAACTTTCAAATAAGACTTGTGAAGGTTTCTTTTCATGAGCGATAGACTGTATCGGTAGCATGAGGGTAAACGTCGTGCCCTCCCCAACTATTGAGCTAACCTCAATGCGTCCATCGTGTTGCTCCATAATTTGTGCTGTAATGGCCAATCCTAACCCTGTGCCATCGCCTGCTTTTTTGGTGGTAAAAAACGGCTCAAAGATATGATTTAAAACATCTTCTTTGATACCAGATCCATTGTCTATAATGCGTACCACAACAGACTGCTGCGCCTTATCCACAGACGAGCTGACTTGTAATGTCCCTTTATGATCACTCGGTATGGCTTGGGCGGCATTATTAAATAGGTTTAATAGTACTTGGTTGATTTGTGAAGGATTACATTGAATCAGCGGCAGCTCGGCTAGATTGGTTTTGACGTCTAGCGTTTTTAAGTTATTGCGAGCCATAATCAATGAGGTATTGATACACTCATTGATATCGATATCTTTTACCTTAGATTCGTCAATTCGAGAAAAATCGCGCAAGCTGACGACCAGTTCAGCAATTTGATCAACACCATACAGTCCGTCCTTAATTAGATTGGTCAAATCTTCACTGACTTCATCTTCTTTAATCTCGTCACAGCATTGTAGAGTATGCTCTATTAGCTGCTTGACTTGCTCTTGGTTGATAGTTGGCGCTTTTAACGCCTGCAATAGTTGATCGGTATGCTGTAGCAGCTCATCAAAACGAACAAGATTATCGCCGACCAGCTCCATGTTACTACGCACGTAGCCCAGCGGCGTGTTGACCTCATGTGCCACGCCTGCCACCATTTGACCTAATGTAGCCATTTTTTCGGAGCGCACTAGATGCACTTGTGAGGCTTTTAACTCATCCATGGCTTGCTGTAAGTCTTGCGTACGGGCGGCGACTTGTTTTTCTAGATGAACATTGATTTCAGCAAGTGCGCCTTCATTTTCGACGACGCGGTCGATCAATTGGTTGGTCTGCTCACTGATGATTTGAATTTCGCTGACATTTGAGTGTGGCAGTTTAAGCACGCTTAATTGTTGATATTTTTTTTGCTCAATCAATGCGCCCATATCAGCCACTGCTAGTGCCATATACTTTAGCGGTCGCGTAAAGTAGCGACGGAACACCCATGCGGTCAACAACAGGATAGGAATAAAGCCCAGTAGCATGGTTTGAATCAGCTGGTTTGACAATGCATTTGCCACGCTCATCATGTCATTATTGGGCTTGACGATGACCATCTTCCAATAGGTAAACGGCATACGAAACACAAAGGCGGTGGCAGGCTGCTGCAACACAAAATCATTGGGCACAGCGATGGTCCCAATCAAGTGACTGTCTACCAAATTAAATGTTTGGTCAATATTTAATAGCAGTAATGCTGACAGTAACTTGGATTCTTGTTCGCCGATTTTATTCAGGTTAGTTGTACTCAAAATACTACGTGCCGCGAGCGTATAACGACCTTCGTCTTTGGCAACGGCCTCATCAATGAGTGTTTGGTTAATATTATCTAGGCTATCCGCAATAGGTGCAAAGGTAGGGTTTTTCTCGGCCAATTGATGCGCAGTTACCATCTCGCCTTGGGGGTTATCCTCAGTCACTTGCGTGACTATAGATTGATCAGGAAAGGTCAAAAACCGATTGTCCAAGTCTACCAAAAAGACATAACCACCCAGCTTATCTTGCCACTTTTTCATGGCGTCATCGAGGTTGTCTAATAGCAGATTAAAACTCACTACCCCATCAAAAGCTTGATTGCGACTGTCATACAATGCCTTGGCGCAAGTCATCATCGGCTGATTGCTTTGCGGATCGACATACGCACGGCTCCAGACACAGTGGTCGTGACGTGCGTACATCGCAGGAATGTACCACCACTCTCGATAATAGGGACTCGGCGTTTGGCGCACTTGATTATAATACTCTAACGGCTGCATGTTGCCTGAGTCATCACGCGCCCACACAAAAGACTGGCGCTCTCGGTTTTGAGCATACATATTTGGATCAAACCATACGCCACCGCCCACAATCCGTTGATCGGTTTGTTGCATGAGATTGCCAAAGGTTTCTTTATAAAGGCGGTCTTCTTTTGGCAACCCGCCAGCCATCGCACTGGCTGCCTTTGCCAGTCCGTCGACGTGGCTGATATTCGCCATAATGCTATTAATAGCTTCGTTACCCGTTTCAACTACCGTCTCTGAGGTCATCTCCAGTATGCGCGGCTTAGCTTGGGTTTCGATGACCCAGTACACCATCAGGATAATTAGTAAAAAAGCCAATGCTAAAATAATCAGCATACGTGTGGAAATACTACCAAGCCGACCAGCAACACTCATAGATAAACCTTATATTGATGCGTCTACCATCATCAATGAATCACTTAATGAATAAAGACATCAGTGATACGCAACCACCATTTATAGTGGGCTCAAGGATACGATGCCGTCATGACAATATGATGACAAAAGTTTTGTTTTATCAGGTGTTAACCAGTATTTTTTAGTATTGAACCGACTATAGGGTGTTTATATAGACAATTTTGTTAGGGTTTGAATCGAATGCAGAATTTGCTACGGTTATAAATACTGAGGACTTGTTGCAAGCGCTTTAAGAAAAACCTTTAAAAACATCATCCTCTAGCTCTAGTGATTCTTGCCCTGCCTGTGTGGCTACAATAATACCTTCCCCAAATACGAACAGAGTGTCAGATTTCTGCTTAGCATTTTCCGCACCTACCTGTTCAAACTTAGCCAGTAGCCATTGTCTGACTTCAGTCTTATGCTGTTTAGCTATTTGATGCGGCGAAGACCCAGTATCTGAATACTCTGCACAAGCATTAATAAACATACAACCATAAAAATTCTCTGATAATGTCCAGTTTTTTATGAAGAATAAATAGCACCTTGCAATATCTGCCACGTCTTTGATCTCAGAATTGTCGAAGTAATTGTTTAATTGATTCATAAACATATGATGACGATATTCAAGCACTGCTTCGATTAAGCCCTCTTTATTACCAAAGTGAGCATACAAAGTCCGCTTGGTAGTCCCTGCTTGCCTTGCTAAAAGCTCCACTCCACTGTCGTGAAAGCCTTGCTTGTAAAAAATCTCATAACTTTTTCGTAGAATGGTATCTCGTAATTCCATTAGTTGGTCCTCCCGTTTTTTCGTTCCTATTATTTTATTCAATAAAAAACTATGATTTACATATACCGTTCGGTATACTTAGCTAATATACTGATCAGTATATCAGTAGTGACGTCTTCTCATTGTTTAATTGTTATAGGAATAAGTATGCAGTCGTTTTTTAATTGGCATAAGTTGAGCGGTCAAGGCAGTCAATGCCCAAAAAGAGTGCCTTTATCGATGATAGTAATCGCTTGGTTAGGCGGCACCATTGCAACAGCAACGCTTGCTATATTAGGAAGCTCAATAGAACTCGTTATGATTTTAGGCTCGTTCGGCGCGAGCTGTTTATTGATATTTGCGTATCCCGCCAGCCCTTTTGCGCAGCCAAGAAACGTCGTAGGTGGGCATTTCATTGCGACCTTTACGGGACTGGTATTTATGACATTATTTGGTATTCACTGGTGGAGTATGGCAACCGCTGTAGGCACTGCCATTGCACTCATGCTAGTGTTTAGAATGCCGCATCCGCCTGCGGGTTCCAATCCTTTGATAGTCATGCTTGGTGCAGTAAATTGGAATTTCTTGATAACGCCTACCCTGCTCGGTTCAATCGTTTTGGTAGTGATAGCGCTGATTTATAACAATCTGGGTAAAGGTAGACAGTATCCAACGTATTGGTGGTGAACTGTCTTTAGCAAATGTAGAGTATGTAGATTTAATTATCTAAATACTTCCTTAACCACGCCAAAAAGTCATCGCCAGTTGTTGATACATTGAGTCGCAGATGGGTTGAGGCGCGCGCATCTGGATAAAACAACTGCCCCGGTGCGACCAGCCAGCCTTCTTTGTAGGCATCTAGTGCCAGCTGGCTCGTATCCTGCCCAGTATCTACCCAAACAAAGAGACCTGCTTGTGTATGCTCAGGGTAGATAAGCCCTATCTTTGGTAATGCGTTGCGCATTCTTTCATGAGCGCTATATAAATGCTGCTGCACTTTTTTAATCTGCCGACGATACTCACCATGCGTCCATAAATGATGACAAACTCGTTCACCAAATTCTGGCGTATTTGAATTACTCAAGGTTTTCATACGTAATACATCATCAATATGCTTATCAGGACAGACTAACATGCCGACGCGCCAGCCAGACGCCATCGACTTTGAAAACCCTGTCGCATAAAACACCCGTTCAAACTGATCAAGACTGGCATAACGCAATACTTGACCACCTGGTACGAATGCGGCGTATAAATCGTCCTCAAAAATATAAGCATTGTACTCATGAATAAGATTGAGTACTTGGTGCGCGCGGGCGGGATGCAGATTATAGGATGTTGGGTTGTGCAGCACGCTATTAGTCAGGTATAACTTAGGGCGATACGTGGCAAATAGCTTTTGCATGTGCTCGATATTAGGCCCTTGATGGTCACGTTCTACAGAGACGACGTTTAATCCCTGTTGTTGCAGGCAGCTTGATAGCCAATACCAGCCCGGCCCATCAACGACCACCGTATCCCCAGATTGAGTAAGAAGCCGCGCCACCATGGTCACGGCTTGCGACACTCCTGCTGTAGTAATTACGTGGTCAGCATTAGTTTGCATGCCTAGCGTATGCAGGTGTTGAACCAGTTGTTGACGTAGCGGTAGATAGCCGTGAACATTGCCATAATCATAGATAAAGCTATCGGCTTGCTGGGTGACCTGCCGTATGGCCCATTCCATCTTATCATTACGTATCCAGTCTCTCGGTAATGTTCCCACTCCTGGCGAGCGATGATGTGGAATATCACTAAAGACCTGCTGTACCAGCCAGCGCGTATCTATTACTGGGTGCTTAACGACTACTCTTTTATCATCATTGGGCTGAACTACTTTTGCTTGCGTATTGACATAATAGCCCGAGCTGGGTTTGGCGGTTAATATGTTGGTAGCGACCAGCTGTTCGTAAGCTTGTACCACTGTAAAGGTTGATATATTTAATAGTTTCGCTAACTTTCGCACCGAGGGTACGCGTTGGTTGGGCAAGTAAATCTGCCAGTCAATACGCTGCTGTAGCCATTCAGCGACGGCGGCAGTTTTGGTTAAATTAGGATTGAGTGTATAGGTTTCGACCATAATGAAGGACGCCTATTTTTATATGAGGTTTATGAATAAAAGAAGTGTCATGCTGAGAATAACTATACACTTTGTTCACCATTAGTGAAACTGTATCGGGTCTGTTATGGACATTTAAACTATAGTTGAGTAAATCAACAACGAATAATCATTATTTAGGATAATTATATGACCCCAATCCACATTGCCTTAGCCGTATTGGTTACCTTTATATGGGGCGTGAACTTTACCTTTATTGCATGGGCGCTTGAAAGCTTTCCACCATTAATGCTCACTGCCCTACGCTTTTTCTTTACCGCTGTGCCCCTGGTTCTTTTTCTCAAGCCGCCTAAATTCAACCGTACGCTATTTATTTATGCGATCGGCACCTTTGTCATGCAGTATGCTTTTGTATTCACCGCCATGCATTTGGGTGCATCGGCAGGATTAACGGCGTTATTGCTACAAGTTCAGATTTTTATTACCGTATTACTGGCTTTTGTCATGCTGGGTGAAGCCGTGAGTCGCATGCAGATCATCGGGATGGTAGTCGGTGTGCTAGGACTGGGTGTCATTGCGTTAAACCTTGGCGGTGATATGCCCTTGGTTGGCTTTATCTGCATACTGATTGCAGCCATAGGCTGGAGCTTTGGAAATATTGCTTCAAAACAGGCCTCAACGCAGCAGAGTACCAGTAATATTTCTACTGCCTTGCCTGTCAATAGCAACAACAAAGCTTCAAATAAGACATCGGCACTGTCGGCGCTAGCACTGGTGGTATGGGGCGGTCTGATCGCCTGTGTGATTTTGACGTTATCTTCTCTACTATTCGAAACCGAAGCATGGCAGTTAGCGACGTTCACGCAAGCATCGCTCAAGTCTTGGCTATCGCTTGGTTTTATAGTCTATATCTCAACCCTGATTGGCTTTGGACTGTGGGCACATCTGCTGGCGCAAAATACCGCCTCAAAAGTTATGCCCTTTGCTCTACTGGTGCCCATATTCGGTATGGCGACCTCTGTGTTGTTCACAGGAGAGGTGGTGACATGGTGGAAGATGCTAGCGATGATGCTCATCTTATCTGGACTGATTTTGGCTAATGTGAAGATAGGACTGGGAAGGAAGGCTATTCTTACTTAGTAGCGGATAAAGCAGCGCATTTATTGATAACGACTGAATTGAAGACGCGCCCTAGTAAATGGCATGGCAATAAATAGACATCTAAACACTATATTTTAACTGCATTTTAACTGTCTTTTTTGACCACACGCTTTAATGATGCCGGATACTGCTTAAGTAAAGACGTAGGACGTATAGGGCGGCTAGTTAAATTACCACCACAATTAGGACAATAGTTATTTAAAACATTAGCCGCACAAGAGGTGCAAAACGTACATTCAAAGCTACAGATCATCGCATTTGTAGCATTAGGCGGCAGGTCCTTATCACAGCGTTCACAATTGGGTCTTAGCTCAAGCATATTGTCTTCCATTTTCAGTAGTAGTATTAAATAATATCAAATAGAGAGACTTTATTTCATTTTTATCACCATTTTTAAAATGAGGACACGCCCTAAATAAAAAAGCCTTCCATACTATCAAACAGTTAGTATGAAAGGCTTTTGAGTACTTATTATTCAATAATCAACGGTGTAGCTTAAGCCATAGGTGGTGCCTGATGCCGGTAAACGGTTCAGGTCGCCATATGTGGTTTGATGATAGACTGTTAAATAGTCCTTATTGAGCAAGTTATAAACACCATAATCTACTCGTCCGACTGGCATTTTTACTTGTCCCAATACATCAAGGGTCATATAACCAGTGACAGGCAAGGCACTAGAGTCAGGGTCTTTTTGTTGGTCTTTAAAAGCCTTGTCATCACCGCCGATTGCCAATGCTTGTAGACGAATATTGCTGCCTTCATCAAAGTTGTATTGTGCAAATGCGGTACCTTTGAGCGGTGTTAGACGTACTGCATCTAGCTCCAACCAGTCACCATCTTTGTCATATTGACCACGGGTATAGGCGACACTACCGCCCACTTGCCATTTATCACTAATGTCATGACTGAGCGACCCTTCTACGCCATAAACGCGCTCATCGGTATCGACGACTTCTACAGTATAGCTGTCAGTAAAGCGCACTACTTTATCTGATTCGTTATAAAAACCGCTCAAGCGCGCTGCTGTATCGCCATGCTTGCCTTGCCAGCCAAACTCGTAGTTGTTAATAGCAATCGGCTGTACGTTGTCTGAGTTGACCACAAAACCTGCACGCACATCACGCAGCGCACGCTGGATATCCGCTGTGGTAAACCCTTGTGAAAAATTGGCAAATATCTGATCATTTGGGGTTAACTGATAGCTAGTACCGAGATTGAACAAGGTTTTGTCATGGTCTGTGTTGCCCTTTTCGACAGTACCTGCTTGATAGTCAATGCCGTAAGCATCGCTTATGCTACTGATATCAGGGTTATTAAAATACTCTTCAAGCAGCTGCTCATAGATGGGCGTAAAAGTATCGGTTTCTGACTTAAGCTTTTGATAACGCACGCCAGCACTGGCATGCCATTTATCAGTGATGTCTACATCTGCATTGACAAAAGCGCCCCATTTATCGATGGTAGTATCTGGTCCACCGTTATAGCTAAGTCCATTTGGCTGAGCGCTTAGACCGTTGCTGGCCTTAAATTTATTTAAGTCTTGTCCGTCGTAAGTTTGCTCGCTTTTTTCGCGTTCAAAATCAGCGCCGTAGCTAAACAGTGTCTTTTTACCTGCGACTTCCGTCTCGGTTTGCATGGCTGCTCGCAAACCCATTACTTCGATATCAGCTTCTGACTGAGTGACGACGACTGCACCGCCTAGTAATTTTTTTAGCGTATTCTCATCGGTAAGGCCATTAGCCACCCAGACTTTGCCCGCTTGTTTAGGGAAATCTTTACCAGAAGGATAAAAACGGCCTTTCTCATCTCTATAATAGCCTGTCAAGCTTAAGCTAGAACCTGAGCCTACAAAGTCATCATCGTTATAGCTTAAATTTACTGAGCTTTTTTCGGTATATGGCTCATTTTCTACGTTGGCACCATTAATGGCTTTCAAAGACGGTGGTGCATCCTTAGGTTTTAACAAGACCTGTAAATTATCACCATAATCTGGGCCGTAGTCGGTGTCCTGCTCATCTTTATAATAAGTCACGGCGAGATCAAGACGTTGGCTATCAGTGAGCTCCATACCTAAGCTACCATTTACACTTAGCGATTCGGTATCTTGCTGGTCAGTTTGATTGGCATCTGGGCTGATTCGATTGCCTTTGCTATCAAACTTGCCGCCTTTGCTATCATAGTCGACATCTAAACGCCCATAAACCCGCTCTCCGCCATACCCCAAGGTCTGGCCCACATGATAACCCAATGAGTCTGACTCAAAGCCACGACTGCTACTGACGCCGACTCTGGTTTGTCTGATAGGACCATAACCGACCAAAGATTTGGTCACGAGATTGATAAGACCACCTGCCGCGCCAGCACCATAGATACTGGTAGCGCCTGAGAGTACCTCTACCCGCTCAAGCTGTGCAGAATCAATACTATTTAACTCACGTGAGAGGCTACGTGAACTGCTCAATGGCACCCCATTCAGCAAGAACTGTACTGGACGGCCGTGCATGGTCGTACCATAGTTACTGGTTGAACCGCTACTGGCACCTAGGCTTGGAATCAGCTGAGCCAATATATCACCAGTGGTACGGTCACCCGTTGCCTGCATCTGAATCTCATTTTCAGTAATCACTTGCGTGACGGCTGGCATCTCACTAATTTTTTGCGCCAGTGCCGTACCTGTTCTGGCCTTAGCAGTGACATTGATAGTGTCTAAAGTCACATTGGGAGTTTCAGTTGATGCCGAACTTGATGTTGAATTTGAGGCCAACGCTTCTGACGTAGCCGTATTGACAGCAACACCCGTAGTACTGACATCGGTTTGTGCATATAATTGCTGACTGATGCAAAGGGTAAGAACGGATAGAGCAACTTGATGATGGCTTTTCATATTTACTTCACTTAGTTGGATAGTCAAATAGTGGTATCAGTTATATTTAGCTAACAATACTGTGTGTACTAACTTTGTGAACGATATTGTAAATGATAATCGTTTTTATTTCTATATGTATTTATACTTTGTTAGTAAGTGCTTACTTATGATGATTCTGGGTTCAGCTGAAAATCTAATTTTTGATAACTTCACTAGGACACGCCCTAGCTCTCAAACAACTTATCTAACTGATTATTACGATATGCCTCAAAAAATAGCTGAAACTTAACCTCATCCTCTTTATGTTTCTTTTGGCAATCTGATAACAGCTGCTGCGCTACATCAATAGGCAATACAAACACACCATCATTATCCATCATAGCGATATCGCCTGAACGGATAATCGTTGTTTGCTCACCAAAGCGATAGGCAATATCAGAGGCTAATAATCCTTGTGTTTGGTTGCTCTTGAACGTGGTCACAGCACTGATACCTTGTGCAAAGACAGGAAAGCCCAGCTGCTGAATTTGTATCGAATCCGTTACCTGTCCAATGACAATGACCGCCGATAGCTTCTCATAGATAGCCGCACAAGTACGCAACGCTCCCCAACATGCTTTAATGCCTAATACCTGAGCATCAATACATAACACATCATTAGATGCTGCTCGAATCAATGCTTGATTGATCACATCCGTGTTGTCAGAGGTTAGTTGCACTGTTAACACTCGGCCTACTATGGTAGCCGTGTAGGGGTTGAGTGGCTTAATATCTGGCAAATACCCTACCCCTGTCAGATGACCAATGGTTGAGGTACCTATCTCTTTATAACTGTCTATAAGGTCGTGAATATCGATGTCATTTATGATGTTATTCATGATGTTCTCACTATCGTGCTTTTTAGATTATGGCTATTTTTTATAATTTTTATTGTTCGGCTAGCTGCTTTCTTAACATGCATAAACGGATTGATCGTCCTGCTTTCTCCTGCTGGCATACTGCCATGAGGGTCAGCACCACGTGCAATCACAGGCAATAGCAATGTTTTATGCGGATAGTGTGAACTGTTTAATAACTCGTCACGGAGTATCTGACGCTGATCATCATCAAAATCGATAGTCGCTAATGCCTCCTCGATACTGGTCATTGCCTCGTGCCACAGCGTATCTTCATTGATATGATAGTGCTCAACCAATGACTCGATAATCGCTCGAATATTGACTAGCAATCCTAGCGACTGTAGATAAAATATCAGCGCTTGCGGCGTCTCGCGATATAGACGGTTTTTAAAATCTGGCGGACTTAAATACTCAGGATCTACTATTTGATGACGTGCCAGCCATGGTAGATGAATGCGTACGGAATCATGATCACGCAATAACAGACTAGTAAAACGATTGTCTTTTAATACGATAACAATATTTTGCCCATGCATCTCAGGTGCGAACCCTAGGCGTAAACAGCGCAGCATAGTCCCCAAAAATACATCACAAAGATTCTTAAAGCACGCTATGACAGCGAGTTTTTTATTCTGTGGCGAGCCTTCTTGAAAGCTGTCTTGATCACTGTTTTGGCTACTATTCTGGGTAGTACTATGAATACCCTCCTGAACAATGCCGTCAAAAAAATGATGGCTAACACCTTGCTTGTAGACCAACATACCCAAGCTTGCCATCGGTAATAGTCGAATCGTATCGTCACATAGATCTGCTGGTAATTGACGTAGCATCGCGCCTAAATGCGTGGGCTTTTCTTGATAAAAATAAGGATTGATAGCGCTTTTATCATGTAAATGAGGCGGAGACATGTAACCCCACCATAGGCGCTCATCCCATAACCGTAACTGTGCTGATAGTACAGGGTCTAACGTTCTTGCCTGCATCAATATGGCTTGGTTTTTTTCACCATTGATCAGCTTGAGGGCTGGCAAGTAGCGCTTTGAGTTCAGTGCATACACACCTATAGGTAGCTTAATGCTATTTGGTGTATCCGTATCAATTAACATACTGCGCATGGATGAGCTGGCATAAGTGATAAGCGCTTCAAAAGTCAGAGCGATAACTGTGCCATTGGCAAGATCGTCGGCATACATAGCATCAATCACATGAGTCATTTGCCAAGGATGTACGAGCATCGCAATGTGCGTCTCTGCAATACCTTTGTCATCTAGCTCTTTTGCCAACCTCTGCTGTTGCGTAGTGTCCAAAAGATAGGCTGCTGGATGTTGTGTTGTCGTGTCTTTGACCTGCTCTGCCACCATGACATGACTTTTAGCAATGGCGACCCATACGAGCGTGATAGGCTGGTTAAACTCTGCCATATAGCGTTTATATTCTGTTGATGTAAAGCCCAACTTACCCTTTGCCAATGGATGAAATGGACGATCCATCAGTGATGCCCACTGCTCCGCTGCAATCAAGGTTTGATGCCAATGCGGGTTCTGACATACTGTAGTTGTGATATTTGCCACCGCTGACTGTTGCTGCGCTATAAAGGAGGCCTCTAAGCTTTCTTTTAGCTTTAACACACCGATATCAGATAACGCGGCACTATCCATCGTTGATAAAAAGATATCTAACAAGTGCTGTGCTGAGCCTACTGTCTCTAGCAAAGCGCTATCTTTGTGATGCTTGTTATGTATGATAGGCAGACATGATTTAGACAATCGCCACGGTGACGCGTAAGCAGGCTCGACCAGTAGTAATAACTGTCTATTTTGGTCAACTTGCATCACCATTAATGGGTTATTTTGGTCAAAGAAGCCTTGATACTGCTGTGGTAGTGAAGCTAAAAATTGATGCGCGTCTTGAGGTTGTGACGTCTGATGATTTGCCAAGTACTCAGTGGTAGTTGTCACTTGAATAAAATGCTCATCCACCCACTGCTCTAATAGAAAGCACTCTACCAAATGACTAATCAGCGACCATTGGATGACCTCGATATCTGGTTCAGAATTTGCCTCAGGTTGGCTGTTTTTCACATAATTTTGTACAGGAAATAAGGTATGCATCGTCTTACCCCTGACTTTTAAATAATGGGTTATTGATGTATTTAATCGGGAATGCTTTATCTCCGAATAATCGGCGCTTAGCCAATGACTCAATGCGTGTTTGTTCGGCGAATACATCAAACAAGTCAAACCGTACTTGATGCTCTGGATGGGAGGTTTGATAGTCGGTCACGCAGTCAGCAACCTGTTGCCAAAACGCCACCTCAGAATAGTGATAATGCGTCTGCATGAAAATCGCAATGTCTGACAACGCCACAAAAAACAAGCAAGCAACCGTCATATCTCGAATGCCATCTGTATCTTCGGTCTCGATGAATGAGCCTCTATTTAAGGCAGCATGAGCAGGTGGCAAGCTATAAAAGTCTGGACGCAGATGTTGTTGAGTTAAGTGATTAGGTGAATAACGAACCCCGTCATGCAAATCTTTTAATACTATTTTTACGGGATAGCCATTTTCATGTATCAAGACGATGTTTTGCGCATGGCACTCTAATGCCACACCATAACCAAATAAAATATGTAATAAAGGGGTGACAGTGACCTTAATCAACTGCGCAATCCATGTATCTACACCATATTTGTCAAGCCAAGGTGCTATTAAATGCGAGCCATCAGCATTGACATAGCTCACACCATTGAGCGGAAATGCTGTTTGACCTTTTGATAGATACTGGTTCACGTTTTCTCGCCAAATCGCAGCTAGCCCGCCATACATATTTGGATGCTGGTAGCCACGTGTGCGTAGCGCCTCATGGTCTAGACTAACGCCAACGGTCTCACCTAAAAACGCAATGGGTAATGCTTGGGCAGTCTTGTCATCTGCAATCAGTTGATTTAACCAAGTGGTGACAACAGCCGCATTCATCACGGTATGCTTTGCTAGTATTCGCGTGCTTGAGGTATTAATCAGATGCATACTCAGCTTTAAGTAGGCTTTATTATTACTAACGTCATTATCACCATTAACATTGTCATCGCTATTACCAAGCATCGTCAGTGAGCGAATAGACTGCTGAGCGCGGTACTGATGACCCGCACTACCTAAGTAGATAACTTCTTGCGTGGCAATCAGTGGTTGTAATGCTTGAATTAAGGTGTTTTGCCATTGCCAAGGGTGTGCAGGTATTAGGCAATAATTATTAGCCGTCTCATTTGTGGTTGTAAGTACTTCTGTGAGTTTGGCATTGAGTGCATCAAATTCACTAGTACCCACATAATCTTTCACCCATTCATTTATATCGATGTCAGTAGTGGTATTGCTCACCAGGAGCTGTTTTTTGACCGCCAACCACACCACACCGATGTTTTGATCAAACTCTGGTCCATAGTCATAGTTGTCTTGCAAATCAAAACCAATACGAGACTTAAAACAAGGATGATAAGGATGCCCTGCCGTCAAATAGCCTTCGAGTTGCTCATAAGTGAGTTTATTAATAGCTACAGGCACATTAGAAGCCAGTATCTGAGACTGTGTTTCGTTCACTAAGGTATGATGCAGCTCTTTGATAAAGCTGTCTTTGAATTCTGCACCCTCAATGTTGAGCAAGATATCACTGATTACATGCTCAAGAATAGCGTCTTCGGCAACCCCGTTAACCACTCGCTGTACATTCAAGTCATTTAAACGGATGATGTCAAAACTGTAATGAATATGGCCTTGCGCGGTATAACGAACATCATCACCTGCTTTGATAACAAAATTCAGCAGCGTCTCATTACTAGTACTTTCATGAGCTGTGTTCGCACTTTCAGATTCAAACTCAATGATATTTTCATATAACAACGCTTGTAGCAATTGCTTCATCACTCGTTGCTCAGCGCGTGCGATAATTTGATAATTAACAGGTGCTTGCCACGGTTTAGTCGCATAAGTGACATTTGCACTATTATTATTTTTGATAGAGTTTGCTAGATTATTGGACATAGATATAAGCTTCCTGTCTGGAAATTGAATCAAATAAAAGTATAAATTTATATACATGTAAAGCGAATGATAATTATTTACGTTAATAAGTTAAAGTAAACCCCGATACGGGGTATTTGTTTATGGGGATCGTGGTAATTTGCACGCTGAAGGAATCGTGAATAATAAAATCACCGCGATGACCACCAGTATTTCTTGGATCGCGCTTGCCATGCCGTCACTACTACCTGCTGCTAATAACTGCGCACTTCGACTGCCTATATAAAGGGTGGACAGCGTGATAAATATGGTAGAGATGATGCGGCGACTGATGTTATTAAGTGCGGCTCCATCAGTGACTGCGTCTTTGGGTAAGCTACTAAACCCAACGGTCGTGGTTGGTAGGTATGCTAGACCCACTCCGACACCGCGCATACTCATAATCAACATTAACAGCCAAAGCGTGGGCTGATACAAGCACCATGCCAGCATCAAGGTAGACAGTGCACTAATCGCAATTCCTACGATGCCAATCCCTCTGGCACCTTGCTTATCTACTATCTTGCCAGCGTAATGCGTGGTGATACTGGCCACGAGCGTCGCGACCATCAGTACAACACCTGTCCATAAAGCACTCTCGCCCATAACGTCTTGTATCAATACGGGCAATAGCAAGAGACACAGCATCAAACCGACTGTTTGGCTAATGCTGATGATATTACTGTGCAAATAGGTTTTGTTGTTAAACAAACGCACGTTTAATAACGGATGACGCTGCCGCCGCTCATAGGCCCACCAAACCATCGCGGACAGTAAAAATCCGACAGACAATAAACCCAACGTGGCTATCTTTAATAAGCCGTCACTGCTGAACAATCCACCAGTGAAGTCTACCTTCAGCGTGCTCAGCCAAACCATCATCGCAAGCAGCCAAGTGAGTAAGCTGATAAACCCGATGGTATCGAAAGGGATTTTTTCATCATGTGAGCGCATATCAGGTATTAACCACCACACCATCGCCATGACCGCTGCACTGAGTGGTAACGTAATGGCAAACAGTGTCCACCACGCAAACTGCTCAACCAAATAAGCACCGACCAAAGGGCCAAACGCCAACGACATCATGATAACAATGCCCCATAGCGCCATGACTCTGCCGTGCTGCTGCTGCGGATAAATCTGATACAGCATACCAATAGACAGCGGGATAATGAGACCGCCACTCAGTCCTTGTATGGCTCTGGCAATGATGACAAAGCTCATACTAGACGCCAGCATCCCAATGACTGAGCCCAGCATAAATCCAAAAATTGCCGCCAAATAAACATGCTTAAAAGGAAATTTTTTGTTTAAGTAGCCGCTTAGCATCAGCCCCACACTCATGGCCAAGACATAAGCATTTAACACCCAGCCGCCCATCACGATATCGACATCAAACACCGACATAAAAACAGGAATAGCCGGATTGAGCGCGCTATTACTGAAGCTGACCACCGTACCGCCGAGCAGTAGTGTCAGTAACACCTGCTTTATCTGTTTGTCAGTAAAGCCATTACCGCTACTATTCGAGGCTTCGTTTATAGGCGACTCATTTGTAGATGCCTTATTTATAAGTGCTTTGCTCATTAAGCAGTGGCACCATAGAAATTAAGATAACCTCTAGATTCCAAAAACTCATCGCGATTGCAAAAATATAATGAGGCGGTTTTTTCTGGCATTTTAATCAGACGTTGCACTCTATAGGCAAAGCTATCAGCAATCCATTGATACACCTCAACCTTACTATCCGGCTCGACCACGATTTTTTTGGCCTCAGTATGCTCAAATATAAACTTGCTGATCATCATGCCGGTTGGTTTGAGATAGCCCTTACCAACCACCGCTGGATCGCCAAGCAAAATATGCCAGCCCATGTCCGTCTCCTTGGCTTTGTAATAATGAGACAAGCGGTCACGAGCCGTTTCATAAATCTCTGTATAACCAATCGGCTTATCATCACAAAGTATGAGGTAGAGACGCTGATGATCATCGGCCAGCATTTTTTCAAAATGGGTTTTTAGCTGCGGCATCGGGAGATGTAGCTGCCACTGATCGACCACATGCTCAGCATGCATCCATTTATACAGCAATGGCATATCATCTGGGTATTTGACAGGTCTCAACGCAAACGTTTTTTGATAAGCTTCGATACTAAAGGTATCGGGTAGGTTTTGGGTGATGGTCGGCATGACTTGCTCCTAATTATTATTTTGCTATGTGGTTAGGGCGTGTCCTCAATTCAATCGATAGTTATCTAAATGGGTTAAAAATGTCTAAATCTTGCCAAACGGTGTCAAATAGCTGACTAATATCTCGATATTATCTGCGCTATTTTCCTTGTTTGACTGCAATTTATCTCATTTTTATTACCATTTTTAAAATGAGGACACGCCCTAGTGTTTTTCAATATAGTTTCTGTTCAATATAATGCTTATAAAACACTACGCGCCAAATTTTTGAAATACTTTTAAGGCGTCAGTGTCGTAAGTTTTTTCACCTGTCAACTGATTGATGATGCATCCTGCTCGATAAGCACCCAGCCCCAAGTCTGGTGCGCCAACGCCATGAGTATGGACCTCTTGGTTTTGTACAAAAATCTTGCTCTCAGTCTCGATGTCTTTTTGATCCGTCAGCACATATTTCAGTGCATAGTCTCTATCAATGATTGGCTGCTCAAACTCATCGTGCGCGATGCTAGGTAGTAGCGTATTTAAGCACTCAGGCAGACCGTAACGATAGCCTGTACCAGCAATCACACAATCATACTCAGCAGTAAAATCTTGATTCTGCTCACGCTGTTTAACTACCAGTTTTATGGTGTCTGTCGGCTCTGGCACTTCAAGCATTGTTGTCAGCGTTGCCTCAACCACTTCACAGTTAGACAGCAACGTCGAATACAAATCTTGATTGGTAATACTGCGCTCATAGAGACGATGATAAATATCACGTATGGTCTCAAAGCCCATGCCTTTATAGAGTAGATCTTGCTTGGCAGTAACTTGTGGCTTGGTTGCTGAGTCTAAATCATAAAAGTAATCTGTATACGCCGGGCTAAAATGCTCTAAACCTAATGGCGAGTACTCCATGGGAAAGAAACCTGCCGAGCGAGTCATCCAATCTAATTGAAACTTAGGGTCGTCATTAGTACTATCATCGCCATCAAACTGCTGATCAAACAGCGTTCGATACACCTCTGCTGAAGATTGCCCAGATCCCAACACCAATATTTTGGTCAGCTTGTTGTCTGTCTTGGTGCTATTCAGATCAAGGCTACTAGTGAGGCTGTCCAAGTCAAAATTGTCTGCAAAATGGGCGGTATGCATACAGCGGTTGGGTGCTCGTTTGGCAATGTCTTGCAGCGATGGTGGTAGCGTGGCTTGTGTGCCCGTCCCTATGACCAGATTTTTAGTATGATAGGTGTTTTGAATGCCTTGTTCAGAGACTGTCACTACAAATCCATCATTGGTGTCGTCAAACGCCACGTCTATCACTGCCGCATCAAAATTCAGACTATCCAGTTGCCCTGCTACCCACTGGCAATAATGATTGTACTCTTTACGATAAATTTTAAACTCTTCTAAAAAGTAAAACTTGAGCAATCGGTGCTGAGTATGCAAATAATTCAAAAAAGAATACGGACTGGTTGGGTCTATCATCGTCACCAAGTCTGCCATAAAAGGTACTTGCAGCGTAGTGTTTGGCAATATCATGCCTTTATGCCAATTAAACTCAGCTTTTTGCTCAAAAAACTTGGCGGTTACGCTTGTCTTTTTCAGTAATGCCGCCAAACTTAAATTAAACGGCCCTACGCCAATACCAATAATATCTAACACTGTCGCCCCTTAGTGATCTGGTGGTCACATTAATTCTGATACTAATTCTTGTTGAACCCTAACTTTTATCGTGTGCTAATTTTGCCGTTCCAATATGACGTGCTACGTCATCATAGGGTTTGGGATATCGACATAAATAGACTGGGTCTCAACAGGTGCGGTCAGCTCATCGAGTGCATAGAGTCTGGTGAGTAGATTGCCCTTGAACGGCAATGTAGGACTACGCAACAACAAGTCAAATAACGAGCGATGTGGGTATTGTTGCTCTAACGCTATTAAGCATTCTTTAAACGTCGTGATTAATGCATCCTCACTCACAAGCTGAGTACGAGCAATAGCAGTAATAAGACCAAATATACTGTTACCAACTAGGTAATAGGCAAATCTTGAGTCGGCAAAGTCTTCTGGAATGACGCATTCTCCTTCGCTAATAAGCTCGGGATAAGCGTCAATGAGCGGCGTGGCATACTCCGAAATATAGCCAAACCCTTGATTGTCTCTGGCCCAAAACTTAATAGGATAGCCGTCTTTTAGCTCGATCAGACTGTTTTGCTGATGTACCTCAAACCCAATACCATGCTGATAATACATATGAATAAGTGGTATAAAACCAACTTGTAAATAAGTGTCAAACCACTGGATAGCCACCTGCTCTAAAGGTTCATCTGTCCGTTTATGGATAGACTTAAACAATGTATCTAAGCGATTGGTAAGACGAGTTGGATGGTCTTGGCTTAAGCTGGCAAGATTGGTGACTTGCTTATCTTCTGTAAAAGGGTTGTCACGTAAGATACAAATGGTCTCATCAATGATTTTTCCATCCATACGTAAGGCAATCCAAGCAGGATCATTCAATACCGCAATCGTAGGATACTCAGTTTTGAGCTGAGTACCATAGTCGCTACGCCAGATTCGGCAGGCATGCATACCGCGTTTACACTCTTTGGGCAGGTTAATCCGCACCGAATTGGTGATTGCTACAGATAACGACAGTTTAAACATCCAAGGTGCATCAAATGCAGCCAGTGTGCGTACTGATGTCGTTGGATGCAGATACCAACCGAGCTCACCCAAGTCAAACAATTGACCTTGTTCTAGCAGTTTTTGATACCACGGCTGCTGCTGCAAAAACCTTGCTTGCCAAGGGTGCAATGGCAACAGCTTATAGTCAGGATGCTCATCCACAAGTTGCTGCTGATAGCCACTCATATCAGCTTGTAGCTTTGATTTGAGCGCTGTGGTAATACTCTCGCCATCTACGAATTCTTCTGTAATACAGCTGGGGTGCACTAGCCAATAATGCAGCTGGGTTTTGCTACTGGTCTCGGGCGCATACTTCGCCCATTCGGCACCATAAAAGCCGGCACGGCCTTTGGGTGTAGGATGCATGGCATGACCGTAAATAAGGTTTTGTTCGGTCTGAATAAAATCTTGCTGATAGTCAACGATGTCATCAATCTCATCATTGCGATGCTCTAAAATAATCTGTAGCCCCTCATAACTCTCAATCCAGCGTTTTAATACACCATTGGCATCTAGCGTCGCTTTGTCTTTATAACGATGTACAATGTCTTCAATAATCAAAGACGCCAGGCTCATAGCAGAGGACTTTATCCATCGGCTGTTTTGCAAAGGGTCGTCCAGTTGCGTGTCTAATTTTGATTCTGATCGTATGCTTACCTGCTTATTCAATATAAGCGGCGTGCCCGCCAAACGATGCTGACCCAATTGGCTCACTCTGTCGACAGGTACGACCATTACCGTGTTCGAAGGCAATAGCATTAGCACTAATAGAGGCTTGTTTTGTGAGGCCTGCTTCTGTATATCATCCTGCTGCTCTACGGCAATAATATCGCCGTGCCCAGTTTCAAAACAGTAAGCATTGATTAGATTTTGTAGTGTGAGTCGATCAAGCGTTTTATGCTGCATCATGTTATTTTTTCCCATCAACGTTCAGGTTGTCAGAATTGAGTCGGTTAAAACCAGCAATAGCCATCTGCTCAATGATGTCTGCAATATCATTGATTTGGGTATTGGGATTTAGAATGGTGAATTTAAGGCAAAGGCACTGCTCAAACTGGGTGGTGGCCACATTGGCAATGTTATTGACCAATAACGCTTGGGCAATGTGACGATTGAGCTGTGCGAGTTGCTCATCAGATAGCGCGGTGTCTTTGGTTGTAAAGTAAAACAAAACACTGCTGATAATAGGCTCATGTACCAGCACAAAATTTTCATTTGCATCAATCAGCTGTGCTGCTTGCTTGGCAGTATCCAGACAGCTATCAATCAAGGCTGCATAGCCATCCGTTCCCAGTAAGTCCAGCGCCATCCACAGCTTTAAGGCATCGAATCGGCGTGTGGTCTGTAAAGAGTACGTCACCAAGTTTGGGATATTGTCCTGTTCATCATCAGCAGAGTTTAAATACTCGCTATGATGGCGAATACTCTCGAAATTCCGATTGTCTCGTAAGAGAAAAGCGCCGCAGCTGATCGGTAAGAAGAAATGTTTGTGAAAGTCCAAGGTGATAGAGTCAGCTTGATTCAGACCCTCAATCAAGTGTTGATAGCGCTGTGATAGTAGCAATGCCCCGCCCCATGCCGCATCGACATGTAGCCATATCTGTTCATCACGGCAAATTTTTCCGATAGACATTAGAGGATCAATCGCACCTAAATCGGTGGTGCCCGCAGTTGCGATGATGGCCATCACATTGTCAGCGCCTAGCCGATTTATCTGATGTTGTAAATCAGACATTAGCATGGTGCCTGATGCATCGGTCGCTACTTTAATGACGGAACGTTGGCCTAGACCCAGTAGCGCCGCGTTTTTTTCAATAGAAAAGTGCGCTTGGTCTGAGCATAGAATACTGCCGCTAGGCTGACCCATCAGGCCGTCCTTTTGCACATCAACGCCCTTAACCCTATAGAATTGATTGCGTGCCAGCAGTAGACCCATCAGGTTACTCTGCGTACCGCCACTGGTAAAGACTCCACCAGCGTTACTGTCTGTTTTTTCATCAAAAAGGGCACCAGAGATGTCACCAAACTGACAACGTTGACACAGCCAATGGATTAAGTCTTTTTCGATATAGGTCGCTGCTGGGCTTTGGTTCCACGAGTCCATACTTTGGTTAGTGGCTGCGATAATCATCTCAGCAATCTGACCGATGACTAGTGTGGGCGGATGTAAGTGGGCTAAGCAATTCGTATTAGCCGTCAACACACAACTGGGTAAAAACTTACTTTGAATATCAGCGAGTATCGTGTCGATGTCTCGGCCTTGTTCACGGATGCTAAAGGAATTGGTCGCTTGCACTTGTTGCGGTGTGCCGCCCAAATAGACGTTATTGTCGTCTAGCCACTGTTTGATGACAGCTGTGGTTTTTTGCATATGCGTGACATATTGCTCACTGGTTTGCTGATTTAATAAATGCAAAATGTCCTCACTTGTTTATTCTACGATGGTATAAATCGCAAATAAGTGACTTATTATTAGAGTTGTTATCAGAGTTTTTTATGTGAATCATGCTAAAGCGCTGGCAAGACTATTGATTGTCTTCTAGCGCCAACTCAAGCCTTTGCAAGACTTGCTGCAGCTCATCTTTGGTTATATTGAGTGGCGGTAATAATCGCAGTACGGTGCCACCACGACCGCCTTTTTCAATCACCAATCCATGCTTAAAACATGATTGCTGGATTTTGGCAGCCATATCGCTATCTGCTGGATAGCTACCGTCATTTTGCTTAGGTAGGCTTGGATTGATAATTTCTATGCCAATCATGAGACCACGCCCTCTGACTTGACCCATTTTTGGATAGCGCTGTTGGCGTATTTTTAGCTGCGACATGAACCATGCGCCTATTTCTAAAACATAATCAGCAACGTTGTTGTCTTTTAAGTAATTGAGGGTGGCAAGGCCAGTCGCCATGGCTAATTGATTGCCTCTAAACGTGCCAGAATGATTGCCTGCTTGCCATACATCGTATTGTTTTTTGATACCCAATACCGCAAGTGGCAGCCCACCACCGATTGCTTTTGACATCACAATCATGTCGGGATCAATATCAGCGTATTGATAGGCGAACCAACGTCCTGTACGGCAAAACCCGGTTTGTACTTCATCGATAATCAGCATGATACCCAGCTCTTTTGTCACTCGGCGCACATGCTTCAACCACTCTATTGGCGCAGGGTTGACACCGCCTTCCCCTTGTATGACCTCTAAAATGACCGCTGCTGGTTTCACCACACCGCTCTCTACATCTTTTAAGAAGTTTTCAAAGTAGCTCATGTGGGCATGGATGCTTTGCTCAAAAGGCAAGCCAAACGCGCAGCGATACATATTAGGATAAGGCAAGAACTGCACCGAGCTCATCAGGCCTTCTATACCTTGTTTGGGTGCCAAGTTTCCTGTCACCGCCAGCGCGCCATGCGTCATGCCATGATAGCCACCGCTAAAGCTAACCACACCCGAACGACCCGTGACTTGTTTTGCCAGTTTAATCGCCGCTTCTACCGCATCAGCACCCGTTGGTCCGCAAAACTGTAAGCAATACTCATCGCTATTGGTAGCGAGTAGCTTGAACATGAACTCGCTGAACTTGTCTTTTAACGGTGTGGTGATATCCAATGTATGCATCGGTAGGTTACTGTCTAATAGCGCTTTGATGCTTTCTATGACTACGGGATGATTGTGCCCAAGTGCCAGCGTGCCAGCACCTGATAGGCAGTCGATATACTTGTTACCTTCCACATCGGTAATCCATGCACCTTTAGCAGATTGAATCGCAAAGGGTAGCTTACGTGGATAACTGCGAACCTTCGATTCAAATTTTTCTTGACGGTGTAAGTAGCATTCGTTATCAAGTGGTTTGTCTAAAAGGATCGTGTCCATAGCTTCAGCCTTGTTATTGTCAGTCGTCTTGGATAAACATTCAAAAGTAAACCTTGCCGCTTACTTTTAACATACTGATTATTCATATTGAATGGTAATGTAAATGATAATCATTATTATTAATGAGGCGTAGTATCTACTACCAATGATTGACTGTCAACCCAGTTTTCAGATTTTCTATAGCTAAGAATGATAAAAATAATGATTTGAGTGAAAAGTTAAGAATGACAAATTAAAAACGAAGAAAACTATTACAGCCCGTTGACCACTAAGCATGCACAACTAGCAACCAAGCACAGACAACTCTAGAATTATCTGTGCTCGCTTGAACTATTTACTGATAGCTATTTAAAGACAGCGGCTATCTACTCGCTGTGGCTGGCACCTTACGAATGAGCCATAAGAAGTAACCACCACCGATAATGGCCGCAATCGTACCAGCAGGCAGCTCATAAGGGAAAATAACATAACGGCCAATCCAATCCGCTATCACCATCACGCCTGCCCCTAGAAGTGCAGCTAATGGCAATTGCCGTTCAAGCTTGACCGCACCCAGTGAGGTAGCCAAATGTGGCACCATCAAACCAATAAAGCTCAAGGGACCAACCGCAAGCGTACTGGCCGTACTAAGCGCTGCGACTAATGCCAGTAGTGACAAGGTAACGGGCGTGACTGCCACACCTAGATTACGCGCCACACCTGTACCTAGTCCAAGGACGCGCAAAGGCTTGATCAGCAGTAGACTGAGCACAAACAAAATAGCGGCAATGCCAATGAGATACCATACCGTACTGGGCTGGGCGCTATAAGTTGTCCCTGACAACCAGCTAAGCATCGCCTCCAGTCGCGGGTCTCCTGAGAGCTTGACCATATGCATCACCCCATCCATCATGGCGGCAATACCGATACCGACCAATAATAAATAACCTGAGCTGACCCTACGTGCTAGCCAAATAATCAATAGCAGTACAGCCATCGCACCTGAGAGTCCTGAAACCAGCAACGTCCCTGCGCCAGCGGATAGCCCTAAACTTGGTAATAGTAAGAACCCTAAAATAACCCCAAGTGCGGCACCCGAGCTGACACCCAACACCTCAGGACTGGCCATGGGATTGCGGGTCAATGTTTGCAATAGCACACCTGCGACTGCCAACATCAAGCCTGTGGCCGCAGCGCTTAAACTGCGAGGCAAGCGGTACTGCTGCGTGAGCGCCCAATCCGTACTGAGCCCCCAACCATTGATGTCTTGTACAAACAGACAAGCCAGCATGATGATAGCGAGCACACCAGCGCCCCAGCGCCAAAATGCGATAGAGGTATGCTTACCTGCCAGCATCGGCGTCACTGTCTCTATCCGCTCGCGGCGCTGACGCAAAATCAGCCAAATAATCAAGGGTGCACCCAAGATACCTGTCATGGCACCAGCTGGTATTTGCATATCAAGTATCGGCTCAAGCAGTAACGCGACATTACTGGTCAATAATAACAGCAGCGCGCCAAGCCCAAAGGCAGCGACTAAACGCTTACCAATAGCAGAGATGCCCAGTGCATTGACCAAACTTGCCGCACCAAGACCGATGAAACCAATCAAGCCAACTTCGCTAATCACTAAAGCCGTCACAACGGCGACCACCAATACAACAAGTGCGCGAATGCCATTGATAGGAACACCCAGACGTTTTGCCTGCGTGTCATCTAGACTCATCAGCGTCAATGGCTTTAATAAGGGCAGACATACTATCGCCATCAAAATGGCAGTGATGACTAGCGCGATACTGGTATGCCAGCTGTTTTGCGCCAAAAACCCAGCCGCCCATGACAGCATGCCATTACTACGCTCAGCGAAAAACAGCACCAGGACATTGGCTACTGCGGCCAGCAAAATGTTGACGACCAAACCGGACAATATCAAAATTAATGGATTAAACCGGCTGGGTGCTGATAAGGCAAACACCAGACCCATACTGATGATAGCACCCACAAAGGCCACGTAAATGCCACCATAAATGGCTAAGCTTGGCAAAAACAGCGTGACGATGAGCATGGCCAACTGAGCACCAACGCCCACACCTAACGTCGTATCAGATGCTAGTGGGTTTTTTACCAATTGCTGTAATAGAATGCTGACCACGCCCAATAACCCGCCAGCTAATAACGCCACTATGCTGGTTGCCACGATATGCAGCTGTATCGCCATACTGGCAATATCCAATTGCATGCTTGGTATAAACAAGTCACTGAGCGGGCGCGTCCACTGCTGATCTAACAGTACCCAACTACTCCATAATGATAGAGCCGCTAATCCGATGAGCGTTGCCCACAGTCGCCAAGAGGTACTGGTAAACAAAGAAGTCTGGGGGTTGGGTTGATTTGGTGGCGGCGATGATGGTTTAGAAACCGTTGCCGTTTGAGAAGCTGATGTCATCGTATGAGCACTGTCGATGTTGTTATTAATATGATTATTGATGTGACTGTTGTTGTGAGTATCTACATTGGCGCTCATAGTACTTCCCCGCCTTTTAATGAAACGTCTGACAAGTTATTTGCTAGGCTGACCAATGACGACATCCCACCATAAATCCATACTGGAGGTAGCTCCCCCACACAGCGGGTATTGCCATAACCTAAACGCTGCCAAATCAAGCTGTCATCAATCTCAGCGCTAGTGATGGGACTGAGTGGATCGATAATTAACAGACAAGTCTCATCATCTAATTGCGCCAAATCTCCCATCCGTATCGGCACAAACCCCCAATTATTGCCTTTGCCCAATACCACAAGCTCTTTACCCATTTGCTCTAACGCAGGCTGAAACAAGCTATTTGCCACATACATACGCATATTATTGGCATCTGCAAACTGTACCACTGCGAATTTTTTTACTTTTGGATAACGCTGCTGCAATTGCTGACTGGCTAGCTGTATGTCTTTTTGACTTTGTACAATATAGTCCTCAGCCATCTTTGGGTTATCGATCAGCGCGCCCAGCTCCCGCGTCGGTTCGGTATAGTCCGCCCACGTTGCCGTCTCCCCTTTGGCGGCAAACATCACAGACTCAGCAGGGACATCGCCGTATAAATTACGCGCATGCTCATAAAAATAATTGTCTATGACCATATCAACCGGCAGTTGGGCGATGAGCTCAGCATTGGGCTGATAGCGGATGCCTAAATCTGTTATCGAAGTTGGTAGCTTAGGGCTGCCAACCCACCTATCCCAAACCCTTACATCACCTGTCGCAATGGGTGCATGCCCCATCGCTGTCAAAGTCGCTGCATTACCCCAGTCAGGAGAGACGATGTTCATCCTATCGCCACGACTATTTTCTGATTCTGACGTAAGGGTAGATTGCACCTCATCGAGCTGGTCAGTACTGTTTTTCGTAGATGTTGGGTTATTGCAAGCTGTCAATACTAAGCACAATGAGAGCGCGAACCATTTCAGTGTTGTCACTGGTGTAACCAATACTGACGTAGTTATTGAAATTAAAAATTTCGATGATTGTTCTGTATAAAAAAGGGGAGGCATAGAAGCATATCTTTGTAGGCGAGTTAAAAAGGAGGAGCAGAGACCAGACGTTAAGCGACTGCGACAGGCTGTCCAGTGAGGGGATGACTGAGCAGCTGCATATCGACATTAAAGATATCGCGTAGCACGGTAGGTTGCATGGTACTGGCGATATCACCGTTGTGACACACTTGGCCATTTTTCAGCGCGATGATCCGATCTGCATACTGTGCGGCCAAATTAATATCATGGATAATAATCACCACGCTCAAGCCTTGCTCGTCTACCAAACGACGGATAAGCTGAATAACCTCGATTTGATAATGCATATCAAGGGCAGCAAGTGGCTCATCAAGTAATAGATAACGGGTATCCTGTGCCAGGCACATGGCGAGCCAAGCACGAGCGCGCTCACCGCCTGATAGCGTGGCCGTGATTCGATCAGCAAACGCTTCAGTTTGGGTCACCTTCAATGCTTGCGCGACTTTTTCTTTATCCGTTTGGGTAGGCTTTTGTAGCCATCTCTGATGTGGATAGCGTCCTAGCATGACCAGCTCACGCACAGTAAATCCAGCCGCCTCTGGCAATTGCTGCGGTAAATATGCCATCTGCCGTGCTAGCTCTTTACTGCCATACTCACTAATACTGCGTTCATCTAATGTGACAGTGCCGCTACTACTTGCCATCTCGCCTGCCAACGCCTTGATCAAGGTCGACTTGCCAGAGCCATTATGCCCAACCAAAGCCACCAGCTGCTTGCTATCAATCTCACAAGTCACATTGTCTAACAGAGTATTTCCTTGGCGACTGATGGTCAGTTGGTTTGCACGTAGCATATAAGCACTCACTGTTGATAAAAGTAATATGTCATAAAAATCATGGTGTATCGATCATTGGTTATAGACCAATTTTTGAAGATCAAACTATAATAAGAATGGATTTTACTCGTAAATGATAACAAAAACAATTATCATTAACTAAAACTCATTCACTTTATTGTCAACGCTTTGTTGATTGCGAGTATTTATATGACCAACCTTCTTTTAGCTGCTACAGAAAACGCTGACAACCAACACAGCCACTACACCTCCTTAAATGCCCCTGAAATAGCCAGTGTCGTCGCTCATATTAATGAAGAGCACCTCGACGAACTACTTGGATTCTTGAGTGTGTTTACTTCATTATCTACCGCCGAATTGGATCTGGTCGATGCGCAAATAACTAATATTTATGTTGAAGGTATTGCTATACAGACTTGTCCAAAAGGCTCAGAGAATCAACCAACTGATGCTCAAGATAGCTCGCTTCATGACCAGATCTTCTTTATCGCTTTTGCTGCCCCTATCTCCCAGCTTGATGACTTGCAAGCTCAATATATCTTGCTAAAACAAAGAGCAGATAAAAAACTGGGCAAAAAAACAATCAAACTGACCAAGCAAGTATTTGATGTGCAAAACAGTTATAGAATCAGCAAAAATATGCTACGCCTTGAATTGAGCATGCCAATATTAAGTGATGCTAAAGGCACAACAAGCTCGACGTCAGTACCTACCAACGAAGCAGGTTACGCGTACTTGTTTGACTTAGAGCACAATGCAATGACGAATGCATTGATGTCTGACGATGTTGGTGACAATGCAGTTAATGATGGTGGAAAAGACAACCTGCGCCCTACTCGTCCTCACTGCTATTACACTTTAAGAAAAGCATGGCAAGCTGATGATGAGATACGAGCGTGGGTCGATGTTTTTTTGCATGGGGATACGCCGGGCGGCAACTGGGCAGCAGAACTACAAGCAGGCGAGACCGTTGTCACAAAACGTGAGTTTCCAGAAAAGGTAGAGCACTTACGAGACGGTCAAGCGGTACTGATTGTCGACGAGACCTCGATGCCAACGGCAGCACGACTGCTGGAGCTATGGAATAACCCTAAGCCACCATTAATCATTTGTGTGACGCAAGATGCAGATGATCAAATTTATTTTGATACAGTGAAAATGCGCAGTAGCCTTGATAGCATTGGTAATGACAACAGTAACATTGATAATAAAATTGATTGCGATACCGAAACCCACGGTAATGACCACTTTACCGTATTGCCTATAGTAACCAATCAAGCAAACTCAGGATCAGATTTAGCCACGCTGATTGACAGTACACTAGGTGATTATTTAACTGACAACCCTTTACAGATTGATAAAGTTTGGGGCGCACTAGAAGCAAATACTGCCAAAGCATTGCGCTCATTGTTGAGAGAGCGACTGGAACTCAGTCGTACCGGTGTTGTGGTAAAAGTATATTGGCGTCATGACTAGGTTTGCATAAATGACGTTATGTCTCTGACAATACCGGAGCGCTTTATTTTGATAGAAGGAGTCATAATAACTTTGCGCTAATACTCTGTGCTTTGCATCATCAAAAAGTGTTTCAGATTAGAAAATCATTTATTAGAGAGTCACTTATTAGAGAAGCAGTTAGTGGTCTTTTGAATATCTCTTGTTCCCATTAAGCTATTTAAATCTAACGCATTGAATTTGATGCCGTCCAAATTTGCACAGAACAGTACTATGACCCTGATTAAGTGATTCTGTGCAAGTACAGGAGCATGCGTTTTTGCCTAAAGGCGCTCAAATCCTCTTTTATCGAATGCAAATCTTGATAGGCTTCTCCATATTTATGGTGCTCACCACTCACTAATCGCCCGCACGCCAATTGAGATATAGCTTAGTCACTCTATCTCCACTATACTAGATTTATCCCCAAGTGAACCTTGGGGATAATTAAGACTTAAGTTACTATAATAAATAATTTTATTAAGATATCTGGTGATAATTAGTGTCCATACCAGTGTCCAATGATTTTTTTAGTTTATACAAAGTATGACTTTCAGTAGTCATCACTATTTTAGAAAGTATACTCTCAGGCTATCTCTAAATATTTTGGACACATTCCACCTGCAACATTTACGGATATACATAATGGCTGTCAATACTATAAACGATATTAATAAACTTGAATGCCGAGATAAAGATTATTCAATCAGTATTTCAGGCACTTCTGGTCTAAGTGTTCGTATCTACCCAAATGGCAAAAAAGAATACTACCTTCGTTATTCGCATCCACATATCGAGGGCAAAAGACCTAGGATGATGCTTGGTAAGGTTGATGATATTAGCTTGTATGAGGTTAAGCATAAAGCCGAGTCCATACTCACTCTAGTCTCAAAAGGCTCTGACCCCAAGGCCATACAGCAACAAGAACAAGTTAATAAGTATGCTCATCTAAAAAACGCCACGTTTGCTGAGGTTGCACAGGCTTGGAGAGACCACAAGATAGGGAGTCGTCATCATAGTAAGGCTAAAAAGCCCTCGTTTAGTGAGTCGACCCTCAAATTTTGGGATTTGTGTCTAGGATATATGTGTCGTGAAATTGGTGACTTAAAAATGAATGATATCACCAGCGAGATTATTTTGGGTGTATGCGAGGCCATCCAAAACAATGAAAACCAAGCAACCTTTGTGGGCGCAAGTACCCGACTTTATACTGAAAAAGTATTTTCGTTCGCAGTAGCGCGAGGATTATGTGACAAAAATGTGGCGATGGACACGCGTGGTGAGCTTGCCCCAGCTAATTCAGGCAATCATTTGCCAGCCATCACTAAGCCTGATAAGTTTGCAATATTGTTACGAGACATGGACTCATTTAAAGGCGCAAGCGCCATTACGATAGAGGCAATGAATCTGCTGCCTTATGTGTTTGTGCGTAGTATCGATTTGCGATCTATGCGCTGGCAGGATATAGACTGGGACAATAAGCTATGGGCGTTCTCCCCTACCAAGGGCGAAGGTCGTGAGGACATGGTGTCGCACTTAGTCGTACCATTAGCGACACAAGTAATTGCACGTTTAAGAAACATACAGTCCATCACAGGTCATAAAGAGTACGTATTTGCATCGATGCGCGCCTCAAGCAATTCATATATTAGTAAAGCAACCCTAGTACAGATATTTCATCGGCTTGGATATAAGGATGTGCAATGCGCTCATGGGTTTCGGGCATCAGCCAAAACTTTGCTGATGGAGCAACCCGAACTGCGCTATTCGGACATCGTGACAGAGTTGCAGCTGGGCCATAGAATCAAAGACACGCATGGCGGTGCTTATAACCGGCTTGATGAGATCGATACCAGAGTGCAAATGATGCAGGATTGGGCCAATTATATAGATGGGCTGCGGAATCATTCTGAATAGAAATTATACATCAGTCATAACATCATCATAAATCAAGTATAAACTTTAGCAAAACATGACAGAACGTACCTGTACGACCTATATGCACACTTAAAAAGCATTGAATAACCGCGCTAATCTCCGCATAATATGAATCGAATAGCATTGTTAATCACCGCATCCTCCTCAATACCTTACTAATGAATTTTTATGGCAAACTGACCAAAAAAAATGGGCAATGATAACTAAGTGCTCGGCTGATACGGCATTAAGAAATATTAATGACTTGGTAGAAAAAGGCATGTTAGAAAAACCTGATGCCTCAGGACGTAGTACGAGTTATGAAGTCATGCTGTGAATTCAGAATATTAATAAACAATTTTCTAAGGACGCTTCACAATTTGAGAAACGTCCAATTAGGGAGGATATAGAGTATCAAGGCTCGCGGTCTATTATTAGTGGTTCCGCAAATCCAGTCTATTTTCAGTGGTCTATTAATAGGTTTAGAGTGTAAAACAGCTAGTTCCCTTGGGGTATACCCTAAAAAATCATACTACTTTAGCAAAGCTGAAGTACTGGTAGTTAGCTCTAGTATTAAGTCAGATGGCTAGGGCGTGTCCTCAGTCTGAACGAAAGTAAAAAAGTCAGCTTACTATAAGCTGACTTTTGGGTAAAACAATTGCCTGATAAAACCGCAGTGTTTAGTTGATGATAGTTAAGCGTCAACAACAATCACTTCACCAGTAATAAAACCATCTACTGAACGCTCGAACGCTTTACCTACTAATGCACTTGGTACTGGCTCAAAACCTGGCATCATCTCACCATATACATCCCAAGCTTCGACCAAGACTGTTGGGTTTACCACATTAATACGGGTATTTCTTGGCATCTCTAGCGAAACACATTGCACAAAAGTATCAATAGCACCGCTCGTTGTAGCATCTGCAATGGCGTAAGGAATCGGCTTTTTATTCAAAATACCACTAATCAAAGTAAATGAGCCTGCATCGGCAATATACTCTTGGCCAATACGCACTAAATTAATTTGCCCCATCATCTTACTCATCACAGTGGTCATCCACTGAGCTTCTGTCATCTCTGCAAAGCTTGCATATTCGCAAAGCCCAACAGTATTCACTACCGCATCAAAATGACCAACAGCTTCATAAAGCGTTCTAATAGATTGCTCATTAGTAATATCTACAATGTGATTCACGTCGCCAGAACGACCTGCCGTAATTACCTTATGATTGCCAAGCCCACTTAACGCTGCTTGACCCATTTTACCCAATGCACCAATCAAAATAACAGTTTTCATTTTTTTCTCCGAGGTTTGTTTTGATGTGTTGATAATAAGCCACTCGATCAACAATTAAAAACAAATAATTCCTGTTAGTGATACAAGTATTATTGGTTTATAGTGTTGATTGTTAGCAGCAGATTGACAAGCAGTTGACGACTGGTTAAATACTATGAGGCGAACGTTCTGACAATGGAGAACTACATTGAGTAAATTAGACAGATTAGACATCAAACAACTGCGTGTGTTTCAAGCGCTCATACGTGAGCAAAGTGCTTCTAAAGCCGCAGCGCAGCTAGGACTTACGCAACAAGCGGTCAGTGAGCAATTAAAAAAGCTACGCGACGTTTTTGATGATCGATTGTTTCTTCGCAAAACCAATGGGTTTATTGCCACCCCCTTCGCACAGACTCTATCCGTGAGTGTTGACAAGCTACTGCATGATTTTAGTACTTTGGTGTCACCAATCACATTTGACCCCAATACCGTTGAAGGCACCTTTGTTGTTGCGGCTACTGATTATGCACAGCAAATAGTCTTGCCAACATTGATTGCCCTGATAAGGACACAAGCCCCTAACTTAAAGGTGATAGTTAGGGACTTTGAAATTGATAAACTCAACGAATTGATGGAGAGTGGTCACGTTAATTTGGCGATTGCCTTTCCTGATTATATTCCAGACAGTTATCCTATTTTGACCTTATTTGAAGAGCATCATGTTTGTGTCGCATCACCAAACGCCACTATTTTGAAAGGCACACCTACCTTGGCCGACGTGGCACAATATCCTAGTATCATTGCCTCACCATCACGCCCTAACTTTAAAGGCTCTGTTGATGATTGGTTTAAATCGTTTGGTTTAAAAAGAAACGTGGTGGTGTCTGCGCCCTGTTTTTCGGTCGTACCACTGTATCTTGAAACAACGGATTCCATTGCTTTTTTGCCTTCTCGTGCTATCAAGGGATTAAATTTAATTGAGATTAAACTTGAGCACACACCGGATACGTTCGATGTGATTGCCGCTTGGCACCCACGTTATCATGAGGATGCATTGCAGCGATGGGTGATATCACTATTGAAAGATGAATGATAAATATGAGCTGTGTTGAAAATACAGTGTAACTAAATAAGGATGTATTAGTCATATAGCTTCATGATAACGCTTCATACTGTCGATTTTATCGTTATTAGCTTCACATAAAATACTAGCAGTTCGAAGCCTGTATGGCGCACTAATCACGAGTAGAATATATATAGTAAGTACACCATGAAGTACACTGCGAACTATTTCAGGAAGTTAAAGTGTTGATACCATTATCCTACAGCCAAATACTTAAGTCTTCACTAGGTAGGGTGCCGCCCTTGTTTCCATGAGATAAGTTATCGGCAATACCCTTCTTACCCTCCTTTGTTATCTACAACTCCTCTCATTTAAACCTTCCGCACCCTTACTTCGTCATCACAACACGGTTCAGGAGTAATGTTTTGAAAGTATTATAGAAATACGCTTGACCTTACCATGGTGTCAACTTATATGCTGTCACTATAGATTAAAAACAGAATTAAAAACGACAGAGGTTGTTATGAAAACAAAAAATACTAAAGCCCTTACTTATCATGAAGTGCTGAGCATTGAAGGCATGAGTTGCGCATCTTGCGTCGGGCGTATCGAAAAACAATTAAAAAATATTGAACACGTTGAAAATGCCGAGGTAAACCTTGCCACTGAACAGGCGACTGTTTACTCATCTCAGCCTGTAGATGTCGCCCAGTTAAATAAAGCGGTAGAGCGTGCAGGCTATAAGGTGACTGAAACCAAGCCTATCGAGCTATCAATAGAAGGCATGAGCTGTGCCTCTTGCGTTGGACGAGTAGAAAAATCCTTGGCCAAAGTCGCTGGCGTGCAACAAGCTACTGTAAACCTTGCGACTGAACGCGCTTGGATTAAAGGCGATGCGCAAATAAAAACGAGTGAATTGATTGAGGCCGTTAAAAAAGCGGGTTACGAGGCCAAACTGGTAGAACAAGACCAAAGTAATCGACAAGATAAGAAAGCCTCGGAGCAAAATCAGCTTAAACGAGATTTGGGGCTTTCTGCGCTGTTGTCACTGCCCGTATTCATTCTCGCAATGGGCTCGCATATGATTCCAGCCTTTCATATGTGGGTGGTGAATAACCTCGGCACTCAGCAAAGTTGGTTGATACAGTTTGTTTTGACCACATTGGTACTACTCTTTCCAGGCCGACGCTTTTATCAGAAAGGCGTGCCAGCCTTATTGCGTTTTGCGCCAGATATGAATTCGCTAGTGGCGATTGGTACCGTCGCAGCATATGGCTTTTCTCTCATAGCTACCTTTATCCCGCAAGCGCTACCTGAAGGCACGGTGCACGTCTATTATGAAGCCGCTGCCATGATTGTGAGCTTGATTTTATTAGGTCGTTATTTTGAAGCAAAAGCTAAAGGTCGTACTTCTCAAGCCATTCAGCATTTAGTAGGCATGCAGGCAAAGACCGCCCGTGTACAGCAAGATGGCAAAGTCATTGAAGTCCCTGTAGAAGACGTCACTGCACAAATGATAGTTGAAATCCGTCCAGGCGAGCGTGTGCCTATCGATGGCGAAGTCGTCGACGGTCACAGTTATATTGATGAATCTATGATTACGGGTGAACCTGTCCCTGTGAAAAAACAAGCAGGCGATCAAGTGGTCGGCGGTACTATCAATCAAAACGGCACCGTGAATGTTCGGGCAACGGCCATTGGTGAAGATTCTGTATTAGCACAAATCATTCGTATGGTAGAACAAGCCCAAGGCTCTAAATTACCGATTCAAGCATTGGTGGATAAAGTCACCCTGTGGTTTGTACCAGCGGTGATGTTTTTATCAGCATTGACCTTTATAGTTTGGTTAATTTTTGGCCCTGACCCTGCCTTAACCTTTGGTTTAATCAATGCGGTTGCCGTACTCATTGTAGCCTGCCCTTGTGCAATGGGATTGGCTACTCCCACCTCTATTATGGTCGGTACGGGTCGTGGTGCAGAATTGGGTGTGCTATTCCGTAAAGGTGAAGCGCTACAAATGCTTCAAGACGTGAGCGTGGTTGCCGTTGATAAAACAGGCACATTGACTGAAGGCAAACCTACCTTAACGGATTTCCAAATCCAACAAGGGTTTGAGAAAGAACAAGTCTTACGTGTGGTGGCATCGGTTGAAGCAAAATCTGAACATCCAATCGCCTTAGCCATTGTTCAAGCCGCAGAACAACAGAATATTCAACTGCTTCCTATCACTGACTTTGAGGCGATGACAGGTTTGGGTATTCAAGCAAACGTGGCAGGCCAAGTGATTCACATTGGCGCGGATCGTTACATGCAACAATTGGGGCTTGATGTTGCGCCTTTTGAACAAGACGCGCTACGTTTGGGTCAAGAAGGCAAAACCCCACTCTATGTATCTATTGACCAGCAGTTGGCCGCTATCATCGCCGTTGCAGATCCTATTAAAGAGACGACTCATGCCGCCATCGCTGCACTACATCAGTTGGGCTTAAAAGTGGCTATGATTACAGGCGATAATCGCCATACAGCCCAAGCGATTGCCGAAAAATTAAATATCGATCAGGTAGTGGCAGAAGTATTACCCGAAGGAAAAGTGGATGCGGTACGCCAGTTACAAGAACAATATGGTCGAGTGGCATTTGTTGGTGACGGTATTAATGATGCCCCTGCATTGGCTCAATCAGATGTTGGATTGGCCATTGGTACAGGCACAGACGTGGCGATTGAGGCGGCTGAAGTGGTGCTAATGTCAGGTAGTCTGCAAGGCGTGCCTACCGCGATTGCCTTGAGTAAAGCCACCATCAGTAATATCAGACAAAATCTGGCTTGGGCATTTATTTATAATGTTGCTTTAATCCCGATTGCCGCTGGTGTCTTGTATCCCGCCTTTGGTATCCTGATCTCACCCATTTTTGCAGCAGCGGCAATGGCGCTGTCCTCTGTTTTCGTATTGGGTAATGCACTACGCCTCAAGTATTTTAAAGCATAGTCAGCGAACTACTAAACCGCTACAGAGTGAATATAGAATCGTAAAGGTTATCCCTATAGGGTTTAAATACACAGGTTATTTAAACCCTTTTTAGATTAGGAGGATAAATATGAATATTGGTCAAGCATCAAAGCAATCAGGTATCTCTACCAAAATGATTCGCTACTATGAGCAGATTGGCTTGCTAGAAACAGTCAATCGCTCGAATTCAGGTTATCGCTTGTATTCTAAAGACGATATCGATGACTTATGCTTTTTGAGACATTCTCGTGACTTAGGATTCTCATCCAAGCAAATGAAAGAGTTACTGTATCTGCGCAAAAATGCCAACCGTCAGAGTGCGGATGTTAAGCAACTGACACAAGAGCATATCGAAACGCTGAATCAAAAAATTGCACAACTGCAAGAGATGGTCAACTCGCTACAGAACTCTTTTGATCATTGCGCAGGCGATGATAATGCAGAGTGCGCTATTTTAGAGGATCTAGGACAGGGTCAATAAAGAAAATGAGTTAGTTATATCAATGTGTCCTTGTAATGTCTCTGATTTAAGATACGACAAACCTCAGTTTGTAAGTGCATTTATATATCACTAGTTATCAATTGGGATTATTCACATAGCAGCACAAACTGAAGTGAAAAAAATTGTGCTTTAAAGCTTATCATTCTATTTTGACATATTGAACGCTTGATGTATGGAACAATATGTCAAGCATATGGGTAATACTAATGTGCTTAGATAAGCTTAAGCGAACAATAAGAAAAACTAGCTACTCTTTGTTCCTTAGATTAGCTTTCTATTCGTGACTCTTAACATTACTTGCAACCGCTGACATTAAATCAGGTACAAACCTTTCGCTAAATCCTGCTATAAAGGCAAAGCAAACCAAAGCATATATATTTTCTTTGAATGGAGCCAAAGCCAAATCAGAATTAGCACAAAAAACTATGAATAAACCAAATACAGTACCAATAAATATTCTAGATATTCCTTCACTATACAGTCCCCGAGGACTAATATAAGGATCGATAGAAATTTCATTATTTCTCTGCAAGGATGAAATCATAGTCCCTAAAATTCCAGCGCTGGCAGCAGAGAAATACATTAGACCACTGTCAAAATATAAATAACCACCTAAAAGTGAAATAAGCATAATAATGGTTGTCAATAGACTTACATAGAAAATTTTTACTTTAAGGTAGCTTTCTATTTGTGAGTATATAAACACTCTCGGTTTCTCAAATAGATCAACATTATCTTGTATTATTTCTTGTCTAAAAGCGTTAGATAATGAAGCGCTTAGCAACCTTGAAACTGCTTTACGTTGGGATTTAGGTAAAACAGATGTAGCTAAAGACTGTAATGCATTGAAATCTTCAGCTGGCTTTCTTAAAGATTCATGAAGCTTAGAGTGATGCCATTGTATTAGATCTCCTTTTACCCTGTAAATTTTAAAGCGCGGCCCTCTAGAAACAACAGATAGTATTTCATCTTTATATTTCTCGATATGACTTTCAACTTCCTTGAATAGATCTTCGGTAGATTTGAGATCATTAGTCCTTAAAGATTCAGAAATTATGTCTGCTAGCATATCATTGATAACTGAAATTCTATTCTGGGTTAATACGCTCCCAGCTAATGTTCTTATTCGTTTAGCCTCTAGAAGCACATTGTTTGCATTGTCACTTAGTTTATCTATTTCCCAACAAAGCCCACCATTTGCATTCCAATATAAAATATAATTTATGGAACTATCATATATGCCAGAAATTTTTGATCCTGCTTTTGTCATATCTCCAATACTATAAAGACGCTTGTCTCTAGTTTTTTCCTCTAATGTATTTTCTTCATTTTCTTGAAAGATCAATTTAACCTCCTGAGTTTAAGCATGACTAATATCTCATTCTGTGCTATTTCAGTTTTTTATAATACTCTAAAACAGCACTCAATTTATAATATCATCGGAAAACAATAACCACTATAAATGTACTAAGCGTAAATAATCTCCTGATCTCTATCTTGATATAGGGAAAACTAAAAGGATAAAGCTACTTACTAGAGGCCTTGATATTGAATCAAGATGGATGTATCTTTGTAAAGATATATCTGGTTTAGCAACTACCTCTTAAATACGCTAAATTAACTGACCGCTATCTTTATCCTCTCAACCAAAAAATCGACAGCAGCTTTTACTTTTGGTACTAAGTAGCGCTGTTTTTGGTACAACAAATACACCGCCATATCAGCATGTTGGGTAATCGTTAATGTATGCTCAAAGTTTAGTTCTATCAGTTGTCCTGACTCAAGATATGACGCTAACGCCCATCGAGTTGACATTAAAACACCGTCACCGTCACAAGCTTTTTTTGCCAGCCACGGCCCGTTATTTGAAATCGCTACCGCAGGCCCTGAGACATCATGCCACTGATCATCCACATGACATAGCCAAGGCGTTGGCCCTGTTGGTGCCTTAAAATAAAGGCCTTTATGATCTTTTAATTCCATCACATGGCTAGGTATACCGTATTTTTCCAGATAACTAGGGGACGCAACTGGAATAAAGCCATTGTCCATCAGCCTGATTGCAAGCACTCGCTCATTTGGCGCGTAGCCACCGCGAATCGCAATATCGACATCATCACGCCCAAGCGTTGACAGCTCATCACTTAAACTGACATCCAATACAATCTCTGGGTATAACAGACTAAATTCATCTAATAAAGGTAGCAGTATCTTTTCACCAAAACCCACCATCGAGCTGATGCGCAAACGCCCCATTGGCGTCGTTTGGTAGCTGCGAACCGTCTCTTTACTTTGTTCTAATTGGTTCAATATCTGCTGCACGTCGTTGTAATAGACTTGCCCAACTTCGGTCAGCTTAACGATGCGGGTCGAACGCTTTAGTAATGTCGCGCCCAAACTCTTTTCTAAATCAGAAACACGTCTCGACAATGAGGATGGCGGCACATTAAATGCACTTGCCGCTTTGGTAAAGCTACCCATTTCGACGACTTTACTAAAATACCGTATTGCACGTAGTTGATCCAACCTATTTCTCCATTCAATAAATATTTGAGTATTTTCGCTCTATTATTGTCTTAATAACAATAGTGATTCACGTTTTCCCTTATATATAACCATATTAAAACCAGTAATAATGTGTTTAACTTAAAAATTACAACTTTTATATCAATAATGGAAAATGGACTTATGATTACTTTGCATGGTTTTGCTGCGAGCAACTATTACAATATCGTGAAACACACCCTTTTATTCAAAGAACTATCATTCCAAGAAAACCTTGTCTACGGTAGTAGTGACGAGTTGATGAAAGTCAGCCCAGTTGGCAAAGTACCTGCCATCACAACTCCTGACGGCTTTAACTTGTCAGAATCGAGCGTTATTTGTGATTTTTTAGAAGAAACTTACCCAGAAAAGCCGTTATATCCCAAAAATGTGGCAGAACGCGCAACTGTGCGTCAAATTATGAAGATATCAGAGCTTTATTTTGAGCTGCCAAGCCGCAGGCTAATCCCTTATGTTTTTTCAGGCACTGATGCCCCTGAACCTGTCAAGGATGAAGTACGCCAAGTATTGAGCCGCGGTATTATTGCCTTGAATCGCTTGTGTCAATTCTCGCCTTGGATTGCAGGTGACGAATTCACGATGGCTGACATCTATGTTTATTATGTGAATACTATTGTCAGCGCATTTGCCTCTACCCAACTTAACTGGGATGTGGTGGCAGAAATCCCAGGTATGAAAGAGTGGAATGCTGCTGTGAAAGAGTCTGATACTGCCAAACAAGTAGAAGAAGGTCGCCTAGCAAACATGCCAGAGTTTATGCAGCATGTGACAGCTCAAATTAAAGCCGCAAACGCTGGCTAGTTTGATATTAAAAAGTACTTAACTACAGAACAACCTTTGTAGTCAATAACCAAAAAATAGTGCCAATACAATACCGTCATTGGTTCAATAACTATAACGATTTGCAGGAGCAAACCCTATGACTGATAAAAACATCCAGCTGACTTCAACCATCAGCGAAGACAACAAATTGACATTGGCATTACAAGAGATTGATATGCCGCAGCCTGGTGCTGATGAAGTCGTTGTGCGCATTGAAGCGGCACCATTGAACCCATCTGATTTGGGGGTTATGTTCAGCGCCGCCAATATGGCAACAGCTGTACAATCAGGCACCGACGAAAACCCAGTCATCACGGCTGATGTCCCCGCCCAGTTTATGCCATCGCTAAAAACACGTGTGGGTAAAGCCACGCCTGTGGGCAATGAAGGCGCAGGGACTGTGGTCGCAGCGGGCTCATCAGATGCCGCACAAGCATTGATGGGTAAGACAGTAGCTGTGATTGGCGGTGGGACTTATCGTCAATACCACTGTGTCAATGTACAGAGCTGCCTAGAACTAAAAGAAGGCACCACGGCTAAAGAAGGCGCGTCTTCTTTTGTGAACCCGCTTACTGCGTTAGCGATGGTTGAAACCATGCGTGCTGAAGGGCATAAAGCCATCATTCATGCAGCGGCAGCCTCTAGCCTTGGTCAAATGTTAAACCGTATTTGTATGGCTGATGGCATTGATTTGATCAATATTGTACGTAGAGATGAGCAAGAAACGCTATTGCGTGATATGGGCGCAAAATATGTGGTCAACTCAAGCAGTGATAATTTCATTGCTGATTTAACGGCAGCGATTATCGAAACAGGTGCCACTATCTCGTTTGACCCTATCGGTGGCGGTCAGTTAAGCAGCGATATTCTTAACTGTATGGAAACTGCTATCACTCGTGATGTAGAAGAATACAGCGTTTATGGGTCTGACACTTTTAAACAAGCTTATATTTATGGCGCCCTAAACCGCGGCCCTATTACATTGAACCGTAACTTTGGTTTTGCTTGGGGTGTTAATGGATTCTTATTGTTCAATGCGCTAGGCAAACTGGGCACTAAAACAGTCATGTCGATGCGCAAACGTGTTGCAGAAGAAATCACCACGACATTTGCCAGCAGCTATACGCATGAAGTGTCATTAGCAGAGGCATTAAAACTACAATCAATCGCTGCTTACGGTAAACAAGCGACCGGTGAGAAGTACTTAATCACGCCTCAAGCTTAATTGTTGTTTAAAAAGTAATTTAGAAACAAAAAAGCAGATATCGATTATGATGTCTGCTTTTTTTGTGTTTGATAGTAAGCTAAGTTATTTAAAAAAATATCAGTATTGTAATCGAGGAATATACTACAAGTCATACAGATATAGATTTTTTTGCTAAAAATTCTGCTTTATCAAGATAGGCTAGTAGTTGAATACCATTTTGAGTAATAGCAAAACGACGCCATTGAACACTTGCAACTTTCTCATTAATGACTAGACCATGTATTTGTAATTTCGGGCAAACGTTATAGTATAAAAACGTATCTAAATCAGAAGAGTTTCTACTATTGCTAACACCTACAATAAATGATTTGCTAGTTTGTTTGAATATATTTAACAAACTTATAGTTGTATCTTGATCATCACTTGTTAAATTTGCTGGAATTTTAACTTCAGTTGCTTCTAGTATCGAAATTAATTCATCGTAATTATCATCTGAGATTTCATATTGTGGTTTAGATATCTTTTTCTCAGCATTTGATAAATCAGACTTTAACTGTTCATTTTCTAAGCGAAGGGCTGATATTTCATCAAGCAAAGATTGTGAGTTTGTTACTTCATCTGAACTTACCCAACCTTTTAAGTCACGGTTAGTGGCAAAATCTGAAAGACTTTCGTATACACAAAGTCGGATATCTTTTTCATCTGAGAAAAATGAGGATATATTTGAGAGCGCTTTTTCACGAAAGCCTTTCAACTGCTTGGGATTGTCTCTTTCTATTAAGGGTGTCCCAGATGCTTTTACTCTTTCTTCTAATGCGTCTTCGTCAATAACTACAGCAAATAGAGGTTTACCTTGCTCTAAAGCATAATCATACTCCAATTCTGTATAACTAACTTGAGTTGACGATTCAACGCTTCCATAACGCCCACCTAGAATCAACATGTATACATCCGACTCATCAATCCAGCGCCGAATGGTATCCATCTGTGACTGATCTCCAGAAGTAAAGAGTTCCATACCAGCAGGAATGTGCCCTGCCTTCAATATGGCACTTACAGCTGCTTGCCTATCAGATCTTAAATCTTCATATGTCGAAGAAACGAAAACTTGCAGCTTTTTTTTCAATCTAATCCCCTAGATGCTTGTAAAGTTATATTTTTAATTTTGACTGTTTTTGATACTTCAGACTGGGTTATCTTATATTACTCAATAATTCCATTAAATCGACCACTTATAAACAATTTATTATAATTTGATTCTTACCGAAAATAGATTAAATAGAAAATGCTGAAATCAGTGCCCTACTACATCAATAGCTTGCGATAGATTATCCCTTTATTACTTAGACAAAAAATAACCTTGTAGATAATAGAAAGATTTTACATGCAACAGATTAAAAAATCGCCCGCTATAACGGCCAAAAGCGCGTATTGCCCTTGTTAAGACTTGCCAGCCTAACTAATCATTGGTTTCGCGATATAACGTATTTTGTGACTCTTCTCTAAAATCCTCGTAAGTAATCGCGGCTTCGTTGTCCAAGCCATCGGTAGTTGCTTCTACTATCTGCTCTGTCTCTTTATCCGCTGCGACACTTGATGGTGCATCATTTTGATTGGGATTGGTCACTGCTGATGGTTCAGCTTCAGTCACTGGTGGATTATTCGAGAGGGTTGTCGCCTTAGCTGCCTTAGCTGCCTTAGCCTGAGTCTTAGGTTGAGTATCGCTACTGGCATTGGTCTCAATATCGCTCGCCACCTCTTTAGAGGCGTCAGACACTGTACCTTCTGTCGAAGGAGATAAGATGCCACTGGCATTAATGGTTAACACAATAATAGCAGCCAATAATGTCCCTATAGCAATGCCAATGATGAGAGGCTTTTTATTACTGGCGAGCTTACCCTGCGGTTTTACTGCTTCGTTGTTAACAGGTTCTGCCGTGTTTTCAACGACTGTATTTTCAGCAACTTTACTTCCAACCACTTGGTCATCATTATGAGCTGGGTGAAAAACATCAGTATCAGTATCGTCACTGGTATGCTCAACATGATGGCTGTCTAGTTCAAGGTCTGAATTTTCATCTAAATCATAGCCATCCAGATAGTCTTTATTTGATGGTTGAGGCGTATCTGCTAGTGGCTCATCATTACCAAAGATTTTTTCTTCATTAATAAAGTCAAAGCTGACATCTGTAGTTGTCGTATCTGATACATCAATGTCTATCCCCTCATTATCCTCTGAGGTGGCAAAAAACTGCAATTCTTCTGAGCTTAAAGACTCATAATTAGGAGATTGTCGTATATTTTCCCATGGCGTTAATTGGTCAGACTTGCCTTCATTTTGATTGTCATCTTCTGTACCGTCAACACGACTGATAAAGCGTTCATAGATATTATTTTTGACAAGCTTACGCGATTTTTTATTAACAAGTTTGGTCAACTCCTCGTCAAAATCAGTACCGATGTCTTTTTTTTCATCGTTCATAGAATAACACCAAGCCAGTTTATTCTACTGGCGTTAAATGACTGCTAAAATGAAATTGTAATTTTTCTTGCGCAAGTGTAACAATGTTACCAACCCTCAATATAGTTGCTCACCTCACTATCTTCAAGCATAATTTATTCGATATCACTAATATTTATACGTAGCCTCTCAAACAGTAAGGTGAATACGTATGGAAAACCGATCTCTATAGAGACACCCTACACCATAACAGGCGCAATAATATGGATTTAAAACAGCTCAATGCGTTTATTACTGTTGCAGATTTGCGTAGCTTTAGCGCAGCAGCGACTAAAACTGGATTGTCACAGCCAAGTCTGAGTCGCCTACTCAAACAGCTTGAGACCGATATGGGCGTGGTACTCATTGATCGCTACCATAGACCGCTCCATTTGACTGAAGCGGGTGCGTTTTTTTACGATAAAATCAGTACCATACTGACAGAGATCGATACCGTTACCAGTATGACGCAACGCTTATCAGCGCCAAGCAGCGTCTTAAACATCGGTTTTGTACCGTCAGTGCTGTATGGACTACTGCCTGAAATAATTGCAACGCTCAAACAATCCAATCCTGATATCGAGGTCAATTTAAAAGACATCAGCTCTTATCAGCAAATGGATGCTCTAAAGAGTGGTGAAATTGATATTGGTTTCGGTCGTTTTGCTCATCAGGATGCATGGATTCAACAGATACTATTGCGTCATGAGCGTTATGTGGTGGCGCTTCCTAAAGCCCATCCGTTGGCTCATGTACGTGAGCAGCGTTTGATTGATTTGGCAAACAACCGCTTGATTCTATATCATCAAACGCATCTGCCAGTCTTGACGACGACAGCAAGCACATTAACAGCTGATACGGGAAGTAGCACGGTAAACGCCAATAGTGAGCAGCCACCGCTGAATGAGCCCATCACCGAACCTTTGCTACATCTGTTTGCACAATATGGCATTTCGCCATTTATGACTACCACAGTGAGCGACTTGCAAGTCGCACTTGGTTTGGTGGCTGCGGGCGAAGGTATTACCCTAGTGCCTGCCAGCCTACAAACGGTACGCACGGAACAAATCAGCTATCAACGTTTGGTTCATGAAAACGTCACCTCGCCTATTTTTCTGCACACCCTCAAAGATTTTGTGCATCCAAAAATACCTGATTTGCTCGTCGCCATTTATCATGTCTATGAGCAGCGCGGCATCACTTACCGGCAGCAAAAATTTGTGTCAGAGCCTTAAATTATCAGCTATCGAATGAATATTGTGTTATAAAGAACCGCCAAAAAATAATCAATCCTAATGCTTGATATTATGGATTGATTATGCTAAATAAAAAGAATGGCAATGCAAACAAATAGTAATAATGACTAGGGTGTGTCCTCATTTTAAAAATGGTGATAAAAATGGGGTAAATTGTAGTCAAATAAGGAAAATAGTGCAGATAATATCGAGATATTACCTAGCTATTTGACGATGTTTGGCAAGATTTAACCATTTTTAGCCCATTTAGAGCCCTATCGATTGAATTGAGGGCATGCCCTAGAATAATCGTTCTCCTGAGTAGCATTGGTGTGCTAAAGTCGATACAAGATGAATCGTTTTATATTTAAGCAAGTGATATACCGATTCTCTAATGATCATTGGCAAGCTGACACAGGAAAGTGATAATTTGCCGTTTTAACCATTTCGAGGTATTTATGACCACACAACGTATGAACAACCATGATAGCGCTACTGCCCAGGAAGGCTTTAGTTGGCGCATCTTTGGTCCTGGCATTCTAATGGCAACGGCTGCCATTGGCGGCTCGCATTTAATTTCATCAACGCAGGCGGGTGCTATCTATGGCTGGCAGCTGGCAATCATGATTATTTTGGCCAATGTCTTCAAGTATCCGTTCTTTCGTTTCGCGACAGATTATGTCTATGACACGGGCGAGAGTTTAATCGCTGGCTATGCCAAACGCTCAAAAGCCTATCTGTGGATTTACTTTATCTTATCCATCTTATCAGCCGTCATCAGTACTGGCGCAGTCTCTTTGATCGCCGCAGTGATATTGGGCTTTATGCTCCCCGCCTCCCTCGGGTTATCAACGATGGCGTTGTCGTTAATCATCGTTGCCGTTTCTTGGTTCTTTTTGATAGCAGGACATTATAAGCTGCTCGATGGCCTGACCAAGTGGATTATGATTGCGCTGACGACGGCGACCGTTGCTGCCGTGATTATTGCTGCTGGCAAGCCGACAGTGATGACCGTTGACTTTGTTGCTGCCTCTCCTTGGAATTTGGCGACCTTGGGTTTCATCGTCGCGCTAATGGGCTGGATGCCAGCGCCGCTCGAATTTGCCGCCATTACCTCTATGTGGACGTCTGCTAAAGTCAAAGCCGACCATACAACCAAGCGTCAAGGGTTACTGGACTTTAATGTTGGTTATTCAATTTCTGCTATTTTGGCGTTGTTCTTTTTATCGCTTGGTGTTTTTGTGCAATATGGCTCGGGTCAAGAGATTGAGCTGGTCGGCGGTGCATATATCAATCAGCTAATTAACATGTATACCGCCACCATTGGTGAATGGTCGAGATTACTGGTCGCCTTCGTCGCCTTTATGTGTATGTTTGGCACCACGATTACCTGTGCGGATGGCTACGGTCGCGCCAATGCAGAGTGCTGGCGTTTGATTAAAGGCGAAAGTGAAATCACCAAAAAACAAATTGCTTTTTGGACGACCTATGCCATCGGTGGTGGCTTGGTTATTATCACTTTCTTTACTGGACAATTAGGCTCTATGCTCAAATTTGCCATGATATCCGCTTTTGTCTCCGCGCCTATCTTTGGCTGGTTAAACTACTCGTTGGTTCGTAGTCATCAAAAACTATCGGCAGGCATGAATGCGCTATCAGTTGCAGGCTTAATCTTCTTAGGCGGCTTTGCGCTACTATTCCTAGCTAATTTGGCGGGTCTGTTTGGTTAAATAAACACTGATAACCTAACGCATCTAGTCGTATGTCATAAAAGCCCTAATAGCTGAGTTGTTAGGGCTTTTTTAATGGCTACTGATAAGTAGACAAAGCAATAATGCTTCCAATAATTGTAACTAAATGTAAAAAAATAGTGATAAGAATTTTGATTGCTTGAGAAAAATGAATAGTTAGCTAAGCAGATCGTTATAAAATACATAATGCTATTCGATTTATGAATATTATTAAAAATACTACATTTTCTTATTAAAATAAATAAATAATAATTCAATTCATAGCCTTTGCAGGGGTGATTAATTGGGTATAATCAACAACAACGATAACACTATCCCTCCACGTAAGGACTACGACATGACCTCACCATCGGCTGGCGCGCGCTTCCGCAGTGCAATGAAACTAAAAAATGATAACAATCAACCATTACAAATCGCTGGTGCAATCAACGCCTATACAGCGATGATGGCGACGCAGGTCGGTCATCAGGCTTTATATCTCTCTGGGGCTGGCGTGGCCAATGCCTCATTCGGCTTACCTGATTTGGGTATGACTAGCCTTGATAATGTCTTAGAAGATGCTCGCCGTATTACGGATGCGGTTGACACGCCGCTGCTTGTCGATATTGATACTGGCTTTGGTGGCGCATTCAATATCGCCCAAACCATCAGAAAAATGGAAAAAGCAGGCGTGGCAGCGGTACATATCGAAGATCAAGTCGCTCAAAAGCGCTGCGGTCATCGCCCAAATAAAGAAATCGTTAGCATCTCAGAAATGGTTGACCGCTTAAAAGCCGCTCTTGATGCCAGAACGGATAAGGACTTTGTCATCATGGCTCGTACTGATGCCTTATCTGTTGAAGGACTTGATGCAGCCGTTGAGCGCGCCGTTGCCTTTCAAGAGGCGGGCGCTGACATGATCTTTGCAGAAGCCTTAACCGATATCGAGATGTATCGTAAATTTACTGATGTACTTGATATCCCAGTACTAGCGAACATGACAGAGTTTGGTCAGACGGATTTATATACCACAGAGCAATTATATGCCGTTGGTGTTGATATGGTGCTGTATCCGCTATCAGCTTTTCGCGCGATGAACAAAGCGGCATTAAACGTTTATCAGCATCTATTGAATGATGGCACCCAAGACAAAGTTGTGGATACCATGCAAACCCGCATGGAGCTGTATGATTTCTTGAATTATCATGAATTTGAGCAAACACTAGATAACTTGTTCGCTGATAATAAATAGTTAGTCATTAATAGTTAGCAACTGACAACGCCGTAGAGATAAATCACCTTTGGGTGTTTTTATCTCTATGAAATTCGTCTTTATTTAATTTTAGGTTATTTATGTCATTTTTTAATTCTAATTCTGTTGTAAAAGCTTCAATACTTAGCAGCACGCTTGCCGCTTTGTTATTCACAACAGGCTGTGATAAAACACCAGAAACCGCTGATGACACGACCAGTAATGCAAGTGACGTTGCTGTTGCCGATACGTCTGCTGCACAGCCAGCCAGTCAAGACGATCTTGTGATGACGACAATTACGTTAGATACCGTTAACAGTCTGTTGTTCGCCCCGATTATCACTAGCGGTGCGCTCAGTGCAGAGCAAGTAAGCTGCATTGAATCGCGTGACAAAGACTTGGGCAAAGCCGAAGTCGATAGCTTCTATAAAAGTCAGTTCACTGATGCTGAGTTAAAAGAGTTGGATAACTTTTATACCTCAGATGTAGGGGAAAAGTTGATTGCTTTTGGCAATGAGCAACTGCGCGTCATGAATGGTGAAGAAGTTGCAACGCCAATGGCTGACCCTACCCCAGAAGAAATGACTGAAATCCAAACCTTTATGGAATCACCGCTTGGCGTCAAGTACATGAAAATTAACAATGCAGAAGGCGCAGGCAGCGCGATGGAAGTATTGAATGTGCCTATTGAAGCTGAGTTTGAGCGTTGCAATGTCGATTTAGATGGTCTACAGCCTGAACAGCCTATGTAGCTGTCAGTCAGCGATATAGTAAGTCATAAATTAACGGTAAGAAATACTCCCTTTTCAATTCAAAAAAGCTACCCACAAAAGGAACTTAATCATGGCAGCACAGAACCCATCAACAAAAGTATTGTCAGGCGCAGGACTACGCGGTCAAGTCGCTGGCAAGACCGCTTTATCTACCGTTGGCAAATCAGGCTCAGGCTTGACCTATCGCGGTTACGATGTGTCAGAATTGGCAGACAAATGCATCTTTGAAGAAGTCGCCTATCTATTGCTTTATGGCAACCTACCTACGCAGAGTGAGCTTGATGCGTATCAAACCAAGTTAAAAGGTCTACGTGGTCTATCACAGCCGCTAAAAGACGTGCTTGAGCGTATCCCAGCTGACGCGCATCCGATGGATGTCTTGCGTACTGGCTGCTCTATGCTGGGTAACCTTGAGACTGAAATGAGTTTCGACGAAGAAAACGACCAAGCCGATCGTATGCTTGCTGTTTTCCCATCGATTATCAACTATTGGTATCGCTTTACCCACGACAATGTGCGCATCGAAACTGAAACCGACGATGATACGATTGGCGGTCATTTCTTACATCTGCTTAAAGGTGAAAAACCAAACGAGCTGCATACTAAGGTAATGAACGTCTCACTGATTCTTTATGCAGAGCACGAGTTTAACGCCTCAACCTTTACCGCTCGCGTCTGTGCCTCTACCCTATCTGACATTCATTCTTGTATCACTGGCGCGATTGGCTCATTACGCGGTCATTTACATGGCGGCGCCAATGAAGCGGCGATGGATATGATTGAAGGATTTACCTCTCCTGATCAAGCAGAGTCTGAGATGATGGCAATGCTGGCGCGTAAAGATAAGATTATGGGCTTTGGTCATGCCATCTATAGTGAGTCAGATCCACGTAATGTCGTGATTAAAGGTTGGGCGGAAAAACTGGCTGCTGACGTTGGTGATGAAGTGCTGTACCCCGTATCAGTACGCTGTGAGGAAGTCATGTGGCGCGAGAAGAAGCTGTTCTGTAATGCTGACTTTTTCCATGCGTCTGCCTATCATTTCATGGGTATTCCAACCAAATTGTTCACACCTATCTTTGTTTGTTCACGCTTGACGGGCTGGGCATCTCATGTGTTTGAGCAGCGTGCGAATAACCGTATCATTCGCCCAAGTGCCGAATATACTGGTGAAGAGTTGCGTTCTGTACCAGATATGAGTGCGCGTTAATTTAGCACTTAATGTTGAGTAAGTTTTAGCTTGGTAGGGTGTGTTCCATCGTATTAATAATGACTTTCAGGTACACAGGTCGCACCCTACATTTTCTTATTCTTACCTTTATTTCCCTTGCAAATTTATACCGTTTTTTTAGCAAAGCCTGCCAGCACTACTAATAACAACATTAGCGATAACAACGGCATAGCAATGATTTTGCTAAAAAAATTTTAACCTAAATTAACCAGCCAACCGCCAAAGGTGACTTATGGACAACCCTCTCGTACAACCCATGAACGATAAATTCAAAAAGCAATTACCTGATACCGACTTGTATTACTTTGATACCCGTGAGGCTATCGAGAGTATTCAAGCTGGCGCATATGACAAACTACCGTACTCATCCAAAGTACTGTGTGAAAACTTGGTTCGTCGTTGCCCACCTGAAGACTTAACCGCCGCATTGACCCAGCATATTCAGGGTAAGCAAGACCTTGATTTTCCTTGGTATCCGGCTCGCGTCGTTTGTCATGATATCTTGGGTCAGACCGCTTTTGTTGACTTGGCAGGCTTACGTGATGCCATCGCTGAACAAGGTGGCGATCCATCGAAAGTTAATCCTATCGTACCGACCCAGCTCATCGTTGACCATTCATTGGCTGTTGAGCATGCTGGCTTTGAAGAAGACGCGTTTGAGAAAAACCGTGCCATTGAAGAGCGCCGTAACGATGACCGTTTTCACTTTATCAACTGGTGTGAGTATGCCTTTGATAACGTCAACGTCGTACCACCTGGTAACGGCATCATGCATCAAATTAACTTAGAGAAAATGTCGCCAGTGGTACAAGTCGTAAAAGGCAAAGACGGTCGTGAAGTGGCCTTTGCTGACACGCTTGTTGGTACGGATAGCCATACGCCTATGGTTGATGCTTTAGGTGTGATCTCAATCGGTGTTGGCGGTCTAGAAGCCGAGAGCGTCATGCTGGGTAATCCATCATATATGCGCCTGCCTGATTTTGTTGGCGTAAAATTAACTGGCAAGCTGCAAAAAGGCGTTACTGGTACCGACTTGGTCCTCGCCATGGCTGAGTTCCTACGCAACGAAGGCGTGGTCTCTACTTATATTGAGTTTTTCGGTGATGGCGCACGCCAGCTAACCGTTGGTGATCGCGCCTCTATCTCTAATATGACCCCTGAATATGGCGCGACCGCAGCGATGTTTTATATCGATGAGCAAACCATTGATTATCTGCGTCTAACGGGTCGTAGTGAAGCGCAAATAAAATTAGTCGAGCAGTATGCCAAGCAAACCGGCCTATGGGCTGATGGCATGGAAAACGCCGAATACGCGCGCGTGCTTGAGTTTGACTTGTCAGCAGTCGTACGTAATCTGGCTGGCCCTTCGCGTCCACATGCACGGGTATCGACCACGGATTTGGTTGCCAAAGGTATTGCTCATGGCGCTGACGAAAAACTACCTGAACCAAAAGACGGTCTGATGCCAGATGGCGCGGTTATCATTGCTGCTATCACCAGTTGTACCAACACCTCTAACCCTCGCAATATGGTTGCCGCAGGCCTTGTCGCCCGTAACGCCAATGCAAAAGGCTTATTACGTAAGCCTTGGGTAAAATCATCGTTAGCGCCCGGCTCTAAAACCGTAAAGATGTACTTAGAAGAAGCTGGTCTCATGTCTGAGATGCAGCAAATAGGCTTTGACGTAGTTGGCTTTGCTTGTACCACCTGTAATGGTATGAGTGGCGCGCTTGATCCTGATATCGAAAAAGAAATCATCGATAACGATCTGTTTACCACTGCGGTATTATCGGGCAACCGTAACTTTGATGGTCGTATCCATCCTTATGCCAAGCAAGCCTTCTTAGCATCACCACCACTGGTTATCGCTTATGCTATCGCGGGCAATATTCGCTTTGATATTGAAAAAGACTCATTAGGCCAAGACCAAAACGGCAATGAGGTTTACCTAAAAGACATCTGGTTCGACGATGACGAAGTGGATGCTATCGTGGCAGAAGCCGTGAAGCCTGAACAGTTCAATGCCGTCTATATTCCGATGTTTGATGAGGCCAAAAAAGACACGGGTAAGGCATTAAGCCCATTATACAACTGGCGCGAGATGACCACTTATATCCGCCGTCCACCGTATTGGGAAGGCAAAATGGCAGCGATGAACAAATTAAAAGGTATGCGTCCATTAGCAGTATTGGGCGACAATATCACGACCGACCATATGTCACCATCGAATGCTATTTTGGGTGATTCAGCTGCTGGTGAATATCTTGATACCATGGGCTTGCCTGCCGAGGACTACAACTCATATGCCACCCATCGCGGCGATCACTTAACCGCCCAGCGTGCCACCTTTGCCAATCCTAAGCTATTGAACGAGATGGTACTCGACGACAGTGGTGAAGTCATTCAAGGCTCACTGGCGCGCGTAGAGCCAGAAGGCCAAGTCATGCGCATGTGGGAAGCGATTGAAACCTATATGAACCGTGAGCAGCCGCTTATCATCATCGCAGGTGATGGCTATGGTCAAGGCTCAAGCCGTGACTGGGCTGCCAAAGGTGTGCGTCTCGCTGGTGTGGAAGCCGTTGTCGCTGAGGACTTTGAACGTATTCATCGTCAAAACTTAGTTGGCATGGGCGCTCTACCTTTACAGTTCGAAGAAGGTACGACTCGTCATACGTTAAACATTGATGGTTCAGAAAGTTTTGATGTCACGGGCGAAGTCTCTGCTGGCGGGTTAATGACGTTGGTGATCCATCGTACTGATGGCAGCACTACTGAGACACCTATTATCTGCCGTTTAGATACGGCTGATGAAGTCAAAATGTACAATGCTGGCGGTATGCTACAACGTTTTGCTAAAGAGTTTATCGAGGGTACGCTAGATATTGTGTAAATCCTTGCCTTTGCTTCAAGTTTTTTAAAACGTAGAGACAAAAAGAGCTAATTTAAGAGTGGCTCTTTTTTTTAATTTTCGCTAAATTAATGAACAAAATTCAGCCTTTGTTCTCTTGCTATAGGTTTCAAACCCCATTGATTTATAATATACTGGTTTGGTTCACAAAGTATTATCCTGATAATTGCATTATTTTATTGACCTCTTATCAGTTTTTGTTATTTCACAAATTACTGTAAAGACAAAAAGGAAATATAATGAGCACTCCTATCGTAGACAATGAAATCAAGCTGAATAAAAGCAACCCGCCATTGAGCAGTCATCAAGCATCATTACCTCCAAAGCTACCTCTAAAATTAACTGCAAAAACAGATAATCGCCGTCACATCGTATTGATTGGTGCAGGCTTTGCCGGTATTCGCTGTCTTGAGCAATTGGCCAAATATAGCGCTGATCATATCACCTTAGTTGACCGTAATGACTATCACTTTTTCCCACCGCTGATATATCAAGTCTCTGCTGGATTTTTAGCGTCATCAGACATTAGTTATCCGCTACGACGATTCATCGAAAATTATGACAATGTGCGCTACCGTCAAGGCAATCTTCTTCGTATCAACACCGAAGATAAAGTCGTGACCCTTGATACAGGCAATGTGTCTTACGATCGCCTGATTATCGCCACTGGTGCTGAGACCAATTATTTTGGTAGTAAGGATATTGAAGCTCATGCACTGCCTATGAAGACGATCAAGGATGCCTTGAGTATTCGCAATCATATGCTGGCGCAATTTAATTACGCTGCCTCTTTGCCAGTAGCAGAGCGTGAGCCTTATCTCTCTATTGTAATTGCAGGTGGTGGCCCTAGTGGTGTTGAGCTGGCAGGTGTGATGTCCGAGATTCGCTTATATACGCTACATAAAGAATATCCTGAGCTACTAGAAAATGTCGGTGGTATCACGCTGGTCACGGCTGATCCCGTTTTGCTCGCACCGATGAGTGCTGAGGCACAACGTTATACTCAATTACAGATGGAAAAATTCAAAGTTGACCTTGTTTTTAGTGATCCTGTAGCGCGTTACGATGGTCATATAGTCACACTAAAAAGTGGTAAAACCCTTCACACACACAATCTGATTTGGACGGCGGGTGTCACTTGCGAACCTATAAGCGGTCTCAATCCAGATGATTATGGTCGAGGAAATCGACTAGTTGTCAATAGTCATCTGGCCTTACAACACCACAAAGATATCTATGCACTTGGTGATATTGCACTGGCGACTCATGATGACAACTATCCGAATGGTCATCCTCAATTGGGACAGGTTGCGAGTAGTCAGGGTACGTACCTTGGAAAATACTTAAGTGACAAAACAGTTGAACCATTTCAATATAAACATAGTGGTGATATGGCGATGATTGGACGCTTAACAGCAGTCGCCGATATAAAAGGCATGCACTTAAAAGGCATCATAGCGTGGCTTGCATGGGTGGTTATTCATATCTTGTCGCTCAGCACTGCCAAAAATCGTTTGGCAACAACTTGGAATTGGATGACTGCTTTTTTGACTGGCAATCAGTCGTTTCGGATGGGCATTCAGCCTCACGAAGACAAATTCACCCTAACCAAAGATAGTACAGCGGCAAAAGAGCCGTAAGTCATAATGATATTGAATGGTTGTACTTAATAGCGTAATATGTACGATATATTGTACAAGTTATAGAGTATGTCGTGAGAGGAGTAAACCATGAGAGTCGTTAGTTTTTCAGAAGCCAGAAAGCACTTAAAGTCCGTCCTAGATACGGTAAATGATGATGCCAACGCCACTATCGTGACCCGCCGCGATGCTGATGATGCAGTTGTGATGTCGCTTGATTATTACAATAGCCTGATGGAAACCGTCTATCTACTAAAATCTCCTGCCAATGCGGCGCACTTAGCGGAATCTATTGCCCAATATAAAGCTGGCAAGACTGTTACGCGTGAGCTAATTGATGCGGCAGAAGGCAGTGGTAAAGGTGATGGTAGCAGCGATGATAGTGAGCATACGGATAGCAACATTGAGAATGCTTGAACTCAAAGGCTTTAATAAACGTAAAAGGTCTGATAATGAGTGAGCAACTAGCGTGGACAGATGCCGCTTGGAAAGATTACCTGTACTGGCAAACACAAGACAAAAAGACACTCAAGCGTATTAACAAACTTATTACCGAGTGCAAGTGCAGTCCATTTAAAGGCATCGGCAAACCTGAGCCACTAAAAGAAAACCTATCAGGGTTTTTGTCAAGACGCATCGATGATGCCAATCGCTTGGTATATGCCGTCGATGATAATTATCTGACGATTATCTCTTGTCGCTATCATTATTGAGAGTCACTTTAAAACTGATTTAAACGACTATCTAGCTAAAAATTTACTCAACATTCATCAATAATTTATGCATAATAACGGTCGTATTTATCACTGAAAAAAATTGAGAGGGTTATGGGTTGGTTTAAACTATTGATTGCCGCAGGAGCACTATATTTGGCTCAAAGTTATTATTTACTGACCCCCAGTCATGTAGAGACGTTTTTGATGGAGCATCAGACGCTTGCTATGAATGATCCTGTCGCTGCTTGTGACAACTACAGCGATGAGGTAGAGGTGACGATCAATCACAAAACGACTGACGGTACATGGGAAGTTGAGGGTGGTAAAAATGAGCTGTGCGGCTATTTGAAGCAATCTCAGGCGGCTTTTATCGTTATGCAGGCAAGTACCTCGGTTCATTTTGAAAACGTGGACGTTATCTCAAGCTTTCCTTGGCAAAAATCCCGTGCCAGTTATGACGAAATCAATAACGTCAGTATGGGCGCGATAGGCGCAATCAGTAGTAAAACACATGACACACTCAAAATTAAAAGAACCCTAACGGGTTTGGAGATTGTCTCTGTCACCTCTGTGGGTGGGATAACCAATTCAATGAGATAATAAACAATGATACTCTGGCAGATGATGCGGTTATCATGTTACTTGATTATTATAATGGCTTGATAGAGACTGTCTATCTGATCAAATCACCTACTAATGCGGCTCATTTAGCTAAGTCCATTGCGCAGTATTGAGCTGTTAAGAAAAATCTCAAAGCAGTAATTTAACATCACGATAAAAATTCTCATGTGTACCAATCATTAATAAGGTAAGGACAAGCTGCCCATCATCAATTTGATAAGCCAATAAGGTTAACTGCTTTAGCATTTTAAACTTGTAGACACGTACAGAGGCTAAGTCACCTACCTTCTGCACACCTAAATCAGAATTTTCAATGATGGAACGTACAGCATTATCTAAATCAGCCTTTTGATTTTTATGCAATTTTTTAACCGCTTTTTTGAAACTGTGCGATTGGATAACGCTTAAAGGCTGAGTCATTATTTATCCAAATTCATAAGGTTGAACCATACCAGCATCAACTTCTGCTTGTGCAATCAAAAGCTGACGAACAAATTCATAAGATAAATCAGGATTGTCTTCCATGATTTGCCCAATGGTTGCCCAATGTTCAATTTGCTTTGGTGGAGTACGATGTTGTGCTTTTGCAATGGCATGTGCTTTATCAACTAATAATCGGTCAAGACGGATACTGGCTGTGGCCATAATAGTCTCCTCAATATACTAAAATGAAGTAAATTTCTATTAAACTCAGTAATTTACAATACTGTGGTATTTTACCACAGATAATCAATATGAACGAATTTAATTACTTTAAGTCAGAAAAGGATGTCCAAGAATGACCCAAACCAACTCTAAATCAAAATTCGCCCCACAAATCTCAGTTCCGGCTACCTACATGCGCGGTGGCACGTCAAAAGGTACTTTCTTTAAATTATCCGATTTACCTGAGCGTTGCCAAGTTGCTGGCGAGTCGCGCGATAGTTTCCTATTGCGGGTTATCGGCAGCCCTGACCCTTATGGCAAGCAAATCGATGGCTTAGGTAATGGTAGCTCCAGCACGTCAAAAACGGTCATTTTATCGGCCTCTGACAAATCAGATCACGACGTGAACTATCTGTTTGGACAAGTCAATATCGCCAAGCCAATGATTGATTGGGCGGGAAACTGTGGCAACTTAACCGCAGCGGTTGGTGCCTGTGCCATTAATATGGGTCTGGTCGATACTGACAAAATCAATAACAGCATCGATGAAGGTGCTGAAAGCGGTATTTGTGAAGTACGCATTTGGCAAGAAAATATCGGTAAAACGATTATTGCCCATGTTCCCGTCTATAAAGACGCAAATGACAAAGTGCAAGTTCAAGAAACGGGCGACTTTGAATTAGATGGCGTGACCTTCCCAGCTGCTGAAGTCAAAATTGAATTTATCGACCCTGTAGATGCCACCAGCGATATGTTCCCTACTGGCAACTTGGTCGATGACTTCGATGTTACCGGCTGCGGTCTAAACGCTGATAGTGTCAAAGCCACCTTCATTAGCGCTGGTATCCCAACCATCTTTATGAAAGCGAAAGATTTGGGCTTTACCGGTACTGAATTGCAAGGTGATATCAACAGTGACGGTGAGCTACTTGCCAAGCTGGAGAAAATCCGTGCCACAGGCGGCGTGGCAATGGGATTGTTTAAAGATGTGAGCGAGGCGCAGACCAGCCAACACATTCCTAAAATCGCTTGGGTGGGCGCAGCACAAAGTTATACGGCCTCTAGTGGTAAATCGGTCGATGCAGATGAGATTGACTTAGTCGTACGTGCCATGAGTATGGGGCAATTGCATCATGCCATGATGGGTACAGCAGCAGTTGCTATCGCCGCCGCCGCAACCACACAAGGTACGCTCGTCAATCAAGCAGCTGGTGACGGTCAATCTGAAAAGCAGCTTAATGAAGTGCGTTTTGGTCATCCATCAGGTACGTTACTTGTCGGTGGCAAAACTGAACTGGTTGATGGACGCTGGCAAGCCAAAAAGGTATCGATGAGTCGCTCAGCAAGGCGTATCATGGTTGGTGAAGTTTTTGTGCCAGCGGATGCTTTTTAACTAAAAATTAAGGTATCAAGGCATGAATAGAGATCTATATAAGCGGCCATTTACCGTAGATGACCCACCTGATTATAATTGCCCTAAGTGTAATATTGGACTTTTACGAATTAAAGAAAATAGCTTTGAAGAATTTGCAGAACTTGATGCAAAAGAAATGCAGAATAAACATGAGCTTGATCCAGACTGGATTGATTATATTTTTCACTGCATTTTTGAATGTAATAACCATAAATGTGCTAGTAAAGTTGTATGTACAGGACGCGGAAACGTGGATTTTGATATAGACGTCGATGAGTTTGGTAGTCAATTACAATATTGGTATAGCGATTATCGACCATTATTTTTCCATCCAAATCTCAAGTTAATCGCTATCCCAGAAGATACACCTGCTGATATCGAAAAACTACTAAATCAGTCATTTGAATTGTTTTTTACCTCTCCTTCTGCGGCAGCTAATTTAGTAAGAATCGCTATTGAAGGTATTCTTACAGATCAAGGAGTCGAGGAGATGAGGAATTTGCATAGAAGGATTGAAAAGTTACCAGAAAAGCATGAGAGTTTAAAAACTAAGTTTTTTGCACTAAAGTGGTTGGGCAATGCCGGAAGTCATTCAGACAACGAGTTAAGTTTGGATGACACGATGGATGCTTATGAAATGGTTGAGTATGTGCTCTCGAAGGTATACTACTCTGCCCCTGATAATCTAGATAAATTGGCGAAAGAGATAAACGATTTAAAGGGTCCAAAAAAGAGAGTTTTTCTTTAACTGTAAGAGTGAGCTTTACACAAAAGCATATGCCAACGTCTCCCCAACCACGCCGCGTACAGTTAAATAAAAAACCTCCGATCAAGAAAACTGAACGGCGGGCATTGCTGTGGGATATCCTCAAAAAGCTTGCCGTCTTTGCTGCGCCTTATAAAACCTTAATTATCGCCACTTTAATATTAACAGTGCTTGGTTCGTTTACCGCTCAGGTCAACGCCTTTGTATTGCGTTATACCGTTGATACCTTGACCGAAATTGCCACGCTTGCTGATCCATGGCAGGCTGGTCTACGGATGCTAGGGATTATTAGTGCGGTGCTCTTGACCAAAGAGATACTGTCGATATTTATCTCTTTTGGTCAGCGCTTTTTTGGCGAAAAGATTCGTATTAACTTGTCTCGCGACTTGTCCCAAAAAATCATTGAGCGCATTCTCACTTATCGCATGGCTTTTTATACCAGTAGTGAAAACGACAGCGGCAAATTGCAAACGCGTATTGATTATGGGGTCAGTAGCTTAACCAGTTTAGTGCAAAACTTCTTTATCGATATGCTGCCGCTGTTTGCCAGTGCGATCGTCTCACTCATTATCATGTTTTCGACCAATTTTTGGATTGGTCTGGTCGGTCTTATTATCATTCCGATATATTTCTTCATCAGCCAAAAACAAGCGCGGCGTCTGCAAGGCTTCCGTCGTCAGATGCGTGGCTATAGAGAAGCTAAGAGTGGGTTGGTTATCTCGCTGATTAACTCTATCAGCGTGGTGAAATCCTTTGTCCGTGAATCTATTGAGGCTGAGAAGCATTTAACCATTCAAAAAGAGATGACCGACAATCAGCTGCGTATTCGCAGTATCGGTTTTATTTATGATGCGATAAAGACCTTTATCGAGCAGATTGGTGTGGTGGTTATCATTCTTCTCACGGCTTATTTTGTGTTAAAAGGCGAGATGACGATTGGCATGATTTTGTTTCATGTCATGCTGTTCCAAAACGTCGCGGCCCCTATCCGTCAATTGCATCGCATCTATGATCAGATTAATAACGCCCTGACCTATGCCGAAGGTTTTTTTGAGATATTAGAAGATAACGAGCAAGTTGAAAATATCACTGGCAGAAGTAGTCAAGATTTAAAAGGTCACATTGAGCTAAAAAACGTCGATTTTACCTATCCTAATGGTACACAAGCACTAAAAGATGTCAGCTTTACTATTAAGCCAAATCGTATCACTGCACTGGTGGGCCTCTCCGGTGCTGGCAAGAGTACGATTATTAGCTTATTGGTAAAGTTTTACGCGCCGGATGCTGGCATGATATGCTTAGACGGGCATAATTTAGCCGACTGCGATACGCATGAATTGCGTCAAAATATCGGTCTGGTACTACAAAGCAATCATATTTTTTCCGGTACGATTAGCGAAAATATCCGTTATGGTGATATGAATGCGACTGATGAAGATATTATCATTGCAGCAAAAAAAGCCTCCATCCATGAGCAAATCATTAATTTATCTAAAGGTTATGAGAGCACCGCAAAATCCCTATCAGGCGGTCAACAGCAGCGTATCGCCTTGGCAAGGATGTTTTTAAAAGACCCACCTATTGTGTTTTTGGATGAGCCAACCGCCAGCCTCGATGCGATTGCCAGCCAACAAGTGAAGAAAAGCCTAGATCTCATCAAAAAAGATCGAACCGTGATTATGGTCTCACACAATATTGCCCAAATCATCGATGCTGATGACTTGGTCGTGATAGAAGATGGTCGCGTGGTTGAGACCGGTACGCATGAGGCACTTTATGCCCAGCGTGGCAAATACTTTGAAATCTTTAGCGCCATGTCTGATAGCCTAAACTTAGACAAGATCAGCCAGACCCTAAACGGTTAGGAATGGTTAATACCTGCCTAAATCGTTATAATGCCCATTATTTTACCGCCTATTGCCAGAAGCTAGCCCACTATGACTTGTGAATTTTCTATAAAAACCTTTGACGAGCTGACCGCAGTTGATCTTTATCATATTTTAAAAGCGCGCTCGCAGGTCTTCGTTGTCGAACAAAACTGTGCGTATCAAGATATGGATGAGGTGGACTTTGATTGTCTGCACTTAGTTGCGCATAAAAATGAAACGCTAATTGGCTATTGCCGCATCATTCCACCTGAATTCAATAAGCTGAAGTCAAATCTATCAGTCGCCGACCCTGCGGTTAAGACCAATCATACGTCTATGCCTGCCATCGGTAGAGTGCTGGTATTATCAGAGCATAGAGGGGACGGTCTAGCACGGCAGATGATGAATCAAGCCATTGCGCACTGCCGCAAAAAGTATGGTAAGAAGCGCCCGATTATACTCTCTGCACAGGCTTACTTACTCAGCTTTTATGAGTCTTTGGGTTTTGTGCCTGAAGGCGAGCATTACCTTGAGGACAATATCGAGCATGTGAAAATGGTGCTATACGTTGCTAAGAAAAACAAAGTCAAAAAAGAGAGCACGGATACCGCGACAACGACGACCAAAATTTTGGGATTTTTGCTGTTTATTATGGCTGCTTTGTTTATTTTAGGTCTGCTGTATTTAATGATTTAAACGGCTGCTAACGTCTTAATTCTTAACATAATTCAATTTGGTTGTTCCATATTGAGTATGCTACTTTTAAATGATGACTGCTTTAAAAGGATAACCAAGATAATTGGTTAAAGAAGTAGCACACTCAAGGAAAAGGAGACGACCATGTCAAATAGCAACTCAGATACAACCAATTCGGATATAAGTAGTGCGACAGTAGAAAGCAACGTCCGTCCAGAATATGACGATGAAATCCAAAAAATCGCCGACTATGTTTTAACTTACTCTATCGATAAAGACTCCGAAAACAGTGATGACGCTTGGAGTACCGCTCGTTACTGTTTGATGGATACACTGGGCTGCGGTTTACTGGCGCTACGTTTCCCTGAATGCACCAAGCACTTGGGGCCCGACTGCCCTGATCAAATTACCCCAAATGGCGCTCGTGTGCCCGGCACGAATCATCGCCTCGACCCTATCAAAGCCGCCTTTGACATAGGCTGCATCGTACGCTGGCTAGACTATAACGATACATGGCTGGCGGCTGAATGGGGACATCCATCAGACAATCTCGGTGGTATTTTGGCAGTCGCAGATTATATTAGTCAGCAAAACGTCAGCCAAGGTCGCGCACCGCTCACCATGAGAGACGTGCTCGAATCGATGATTATGGCGCATGAAATCCAAGGTGTATTGGCGCTAGACAATTCCTTTAACCGCGTTGGTCTTGACCATGTATTCTTAGTCAAATTGGCCTCAACTGCGGTCGTCGCCAAGCTCTATAACCTACCCCGTGAGCGCATCATGGCGGCTATCTCACAAGCCCTCGTCGATGGACAAGCACTACGCACCTATCGTCATGCGCCCAATGCAGGGAGCCGCAAGTCTTGGGCAGCAGGTGACGCGACCAGCCGTGCGGTACGCTTGGTAGATATCACCAAACGCGGTGAGATGGGTATTCCTGGGGCACTAACCGCACCGCAGTGGGGATTCTATGATGTGTTGTTTAGCCACACCAATAAGGACTTAGCCACCAAGCCCGAAAACGAGCGTCGCTTTACCTTCCAGCGTGACTTTGGCAGCTATGTCATGGAAAACATCTTATTTAAGATAAGCTTCCCCGCTGAGTTTCACGCGCAGACGGCATGCGAGGCGGCCGTTATTTTGTACCCACGTATCGAAGATAAAATTGATGACATCGAAAAAATCGTTTTGACGACCCATGATTCAGCGATTCGCATCATCTCAAAACAAGGCGAGCTTGCCAATCCTGCTGACAGGGATCATTGCTTGCAATATATGGTGGCTGTGCCGTTGCTCACAGGAGACCTAATGGCAGAGAACTATGAAGATGATTACCATGAGCAGCATCATATATTGATCGATGAGTTGCGCAGCAAGATGGTGGTAGAGGAAGATCCGCGGTATTCAAAAGACTATCATGACCCAAGCAAACGTTCGATTGCCAATGCCATTCAAGTATTTTTCAAAGATGGCACCAGTACCGATAAGGTCGCTGTAGAATATCCTATCGGTCACAAACGCCGCCGTGAAGAAGGTTTGCCTGTATTAGAAGCCAAGTTTCGAGCCAGCCTGGCGACACGTTTTATCGACAGTCGCTGCGAGGCTATTTTTGCGTTATGCAGCGATAAAAAACGCTTGGAGCAGACACCCGTGCATGAGTTTATGGACTTGTTTATGGTGAACTAAGCATTTGTACACCTAGAGATTTACGCTTAATTTATCCTTGTATTATCAATAAAATAGGGCGTGTCGTTATCATGATAACGACACGCCCTATTTTATTCTATTGAATTGAATCAATTTCAATGTTCAATCGTTTGGCGCTACCAAGGTATAGATTCCCCTGCCCAATCAACAAAGCTGCCAGATTGCGCAGCCGTCATGCGGCTTAGCACTTCTAATAAGCATTCTGCACTATAGGCCGGCGAGAATAACTGACCGTCAGCCACATTACCTTGAAAAGGCGCTGACAGTTGCGTGTTGACTGTTCCGGGCTGCATGACGACCACACACACATCCTTTAGCGACCGTGACCATTCGATACTTAAACTTTTCATACCCATATTGAGTGCCGCCTTGCTCATCCTATAGCTATACCAACCGCCCAACTGATTGTCACTGATACTACCGACTCGTGCAGAAATAGTGGCAAAAACGGCAGGATTGTCATTACTACGCTCAGATTTGGCCAATAAAGGTTTAAAGTGCTTAGCAATAAGCAGACCGGCTAAAGCATTGACCTGCATATTTATTAAGAAAAAATCTGTCTCAATTTGCCGTAGTGATTTTTCGGGTTGCTGCGTCGCGGTATGCAAAAGCCCTGCACAATTGATAAGCCAATCAATATGGCTAGTATGCTGGCTAATGACATCCGCCGCTTGTTTGATACTTTGTTCGTCACAGATGTCCATGGGCACCCAATAGAGATTGTCCGCTGCAAAATCAGGAACACTTTTGTGATAAGTGGCAAAGACGCGCAGGTTGTCCTTGTCTGCATCATTATTGTTGGCCGTGCTCTCTACCAATTGCTCTACCATGGCTTTGCCAATGCCACCTGTACCGCCGATGATTAAATAGGTTTTGGTACTCATAACGATTCCTTTTTTTGGTTCTTCTTTAACAGTGTATTGATCACCTGTATCGTTGTTGTCATCGTTGCTATCATTCATTCTGGCTGATTTTTATCACCTTTACCATGACAAAAATGCTTAATAATGGCTCATTTAGTTAGCATTGGTTTGTGAGGCTGCAAAATAACAGCAGTAATCGTCATTATATATACGCTACAATAATCAAAAATTGTCTTCTAAATGAACGCTTTTATACGGATATTATCACCTTATGCTCTCACCCCAAGATCAATTGACTGAGCTGGTACGCACGCTTGAGACGCAGCAACATGTCTTTGCCACTGACCCGCTATTAATCACGGAAAAACTGCAAAATGAGGATGGAAAATCCGTCCAAAAACTGCATCGCCGTGCCTCACGTATCGATAGTAATGGCGCGCTGGCACGAGTATTGGGCAAGATTGATGGGCGCATCAAGGGCATCATGGTGGTCATGAGTGTGGTGTGGTGCATCTCGGGGTTTTTAGGATTATTTACCTTACTACAAGCCAATGTCGTCAATTTCTTTTATGTCTTGGTCTGTTTGCTTGGGTTTCATACCCTTATGCTGGCTGGTTGGTTAGTCATGGCCTTGCTTAACCAAGGTCGTCAGTCGCCCAGCTGGTTTGCGAGTTTTGTTAGCCCTAGTTATCTTATCCGTGGTAAGGACGATGTCACCCAAGCGGCGGTTGACTTGTACGAGCGTCAATTACAGCATAGTGGTATGCGCTGGTATTTGGGTCGTTTTAGTCATCAGTTATGGCTTGCCACCTTAACCGGCATGCTCTTTGCGATTATATTCTTATTGATTGTGCGCCAATATAGCTTTAGTTGGGAGTCGACGCTGCTATCCGATCAGGCACTGATCACCCTCACTCAAGTGCTTGGCTGGCTACCCAGTATGGTCGGATTTGGTGTACCTGACAATGCTGCTATCGTGCAGAGTCGACTGGTGACTGATGCCATGCCATTGTCTGTCGCGCGGCAATGGGCAAGCTTGTTAATTGGTAGTTTGCTGATGTATGGTATCGTGCCACGGGCGATAGCGTGGGCGTTTTGTGCTTTTATGTTCCGTCGTAAAAAAATGCGTTTGGATATCAAGCTGCCTTATTATCAAAAAATCCTAAATTTTTGGCAGCGTCATGTGGTTGATGCCGACGATTTTACTGAGGTAGCGGCGCCTATCGCTCCAAAGGCAACTGTCAGCGCTGGCAAGAAGCTGGTTGCGCTACTGGAATATCCTTCAGAGCAAGATAACTGGTGGCAAAAAGGTCTGGATGCCAATACTGATGATAATAGTGAGATAGAGAATTTCGGCATCGTTGATGACCGTGATGATATGGATCGATTAACAGTGTATCTAAAGACCCATCCAGTACAAGTCTTGCTCGGTATTCATAGCAAAGCCCTCCCTGATCGTGGCACGCTACGCAAGCTCGATCAAATTGCGGCGCATGCTAAAGACGGGCTGATTGTGCAGCTACTTAATGATGCGCCTGGCACTACTGACGCCTTACAACAAAAAGTTTCGCAGCAACAAAATGTGCGATATCAACAATGGCAAACAGCTCTATCAGCACGAAAGATTGGCTTGGTAAGTACTTATACTGCTTAATAAAAAACGATAATAACTTTTTCAAATTTTCACCAGACTCTAATAAATATAATATGGGATCAGATGATGGATAATAATAAAACGAAGAATGAGCCTGTCGGTCTCTTCGCCGACAAGGCCTTAAAAGATGAGCCTATCAACATAGAAAATTCAACGACAGCACCTACCCAGCCTATTAATATTAATAAAACCAGTGCTAGCCATACAGCCAACGTCGCCACTTCCATTGATACCAGTTCTAATTCTAATTATGAAGTAGAAGATTCAACAAATCGCGAGAGTAAGAAAACCACGATAGCCAGCGGTGAGGCATTAAAATTGGCAGTGGTCGGTCATACCAATACGGGTAAGACCTCTATTTTGCGTACCTTATTACGTGACGTGTATTTTGGTGAAGTCAAAAACGAAGCCGCGACGACACGCCATGTCGAACGCGCCCAATTGATCGATAGTCAGACTGGTGAAGTATTGGTGGCGTTATATGACACCCCAGGTTTAGAGGACGCATCGGGATTGATGGATTGGTTGGAGGACAATACCGCCAGTCGTCGCGATGGTATTGAACGTCTACAGCAATTTTTGGCAGCAGATATCGCTCAAGGTGGTGATGCGTTAAGTAGCAATGAGGACTATAGCCAAGAAGCCAAAGTTATCCGCCAATTGCTGGCAAGTGATATGGCGGTTTATGTCGTCGATGCGCGTGAACCAGTATTGGGTAAATACAAGGACGAATTGACCATTTTATCGTGGGCAGCGATACCTGTTATGCCGGTGTTCAATTTTACTGATAGCCAAAATGCCAATATTGATGAGTGGCAGACCATGCTGGCAAGACGCAATCTGCATATCTCTACACGTTTTGATTCGGTTGCTTTTGAGTTCGAAGATGAAATGCATTTGTGGCAAAACCTTGCGACCATGCTCACCCATTCAGAAATGCTTGAACAGCTCATGCAGAGACGCACAGAAGACTGGGCACAGCTATATGATGAGGCTAATATCATCATTGCGGATTTTTTATTGAACGTTGCCGCTTTCGTGCGTGAGATTAGCGATGATGACGACCCGATGCCAGTATTGCAGCAAATGCAAGAAGCCGTTAGGCAAAGTGAGCGCGCGATGCAGCATAACCTGCTTAATTTATATAAATTTTATGACAATGCAGTGGCAGCAACGCCGCTTGAATTACAAGCGTATCAGCAAGATCCTTTTGACCCTGAACTGCTTAAAAGCTATGGCATTCGTACGACATCGGGCGCGGCAGCTGGTGCACTGCTCGGATTGGGCATTGATGCGGCAGCACTTGGTACGACGTTGGGCTTGGGTGCAGCAATAGGCGGTATCGCAGGTGGGCTATTATCAAATACCAGTAGTATCGCCGACCGGATTACTGGGGTAAAACGCTTATACATTGACCCTGCGACTCTTACCTTGCTCGCCACTCGTGCGATAGATTTACTCACTGCCCTACGCCATCGTGGTCACGCTGCGACTGATGCCACGCAGCTATTATACAAAGGTGATAAAGATAGTAACGATCTGTCTGGAGAAGACAATAACGTGACACCATGGCCAACGAATAAGCTACCAAGCGAGCTTAAAAAAGCACGGGGCAAACCACAATGGTCATCGCTCAGTAGTGGTAAAGCAGAGCTTGCCCAAAGTTTGCGGCTCGACATGGCATGGTCGCTTTCAGGGAAGTTACAGTCGTATAAGCGTGAGTCATAAATTGCTAGCGAACTATCTATGTACTCTATGCATTTAACAACGCACTCAATGCTTCAGTGCCGCGTACGTCAGTTTGCTGCAGATAAATTGGATATAGCGGATAATTAGCAAAAATCTTGTCAATATCTTGCATCAGCTGCTGCTGGCGCTCAGCACGGTGGCGCCAAAACTCATCAGACTGTGCGGGTGCGATGAGCTGATTGATGACTATCGCTGCTGGCATGAGTTTGCTGTCTTCTAACTGTTCGATAGCACGTCTGGTCTCAGCCAATGGTAAAACATCGGCAGTCATAACCAATACGATCGCCGTTTGGGTACGGTCATGTAGTAGTGCTCCCGCCTGACTAAACAACTCTTTACGTTTCTCCAGCACCGATACTGCTTGCTCCCAGCGATCAGATTTCTTTGCGGCAAACGGATTGGCAACATCGTTTTTGAGGCTGTCTGTTTGATCGCCCTTTTGATTGTGACTGTCCAAATGTGTTGCTACCGAGCGCAGTTTCGCCTGTCGCCGTTGCTGTGCCAGTAGACCATCCGTCCATGCACCCATCATCTCTGGTAGTACCAGCAATCGTAAGGTATGACCTGTCGGCGCGGTATCAAATATTATATGATCATAACCAGCATGTGCCGCCTCGACTAAATGGTGGCACATGGATTCAAGCATCGCTGCTTCTTGGGCGCCGGGTGCCGACTTAGATAGTCGTAGATGCTCACGAATTTTTGGCATCATATCTGGATTGGCATAGGATTTAATCGTACATTCAACTTGAGCAAAGTGGGCATCGATGATCACGTCAGGGTTTAACTCAATAGCATCTAGATAAGGCGATATCGTAGTTTTTTCGTTCTTTAGACGCATATTGAGCACATCGCCCAAGCTATGTGCTGGATCGGTCGAAACAATCAGTGTCTTTTGCTGCTGGCTTGCATAGTAGCTGGCTAGTGCAGCAGCAGTGGTGGTTTTCCCCACGCCGCCCTTCCCACCGATAAATATAATCGGCTGCGTCGCCAGCTGCTCTACCAATCCATGTAAAGGGTGTAATGCCATATTTTTATCTCGTTATTCAATCAATACTTATTTTTTATAATCAACAAATTCTTAGCAGCAACCAACATGGTCAAATGGACATCTATCCATCCCCATACGCGTGTGCCATTCGTGGAAATTTTCTAAAAACAATGGCTGTAGCTCTAGTGTATAAAAGCTGGCTGGGTTATCAATTCCCAAGCTCTCAGCAAACATAAGCAACATAAAAAAATCTTCTTCATCACGAGCAGCGCGCGCCATCGTCTGTCGATAAGGCGCATGGTAAAACTCATTCAATCCAGCCACAAACCGTTGCCACCATGGTTGGGTGTTTTCTAGCTCATTTGGTGTGTTTTCGTCGTCCATAATGACCTCTTATTTTATTTAATACTTATAATCCATCATGCCTATCCGATACAAAAAACGCCAGCAATTGCTGCTAGCGTTGTTTGTTAGATAGACATTCAGTATGATTTAGCGTTTAAGCGTCGCCGCTTTTACCTCTGTGTAGCGACCATTCTTTACGCAATACCGATAGACTCTCAAATGTCACTAAAATCGTGGCCACCAATATAATGATATCCATAATGATAAGTAGCCAATTACCATCAGTAAAGAAGGTTTTGAGCTGAATCAGCAGTGCAAATACGGTCATAACTAGTAAAAATGATAATGGTGCTAAGGTATACCAGACTGGTTTGCCTTTACGTAACAAAATAACAGTGACAATCATGAGTGTTAGTGCCGCCATTAACTGGTTAGTCGTACCAAATAGTGGCCAGATAATCATACCACCAGCACCATCGATACCACCGGCACCAAATGCCAATAGCAAGCAGCTTCCGACAGCCAATAGTGTTGCGACGACACTTTTATTCAGTACAGGCAACTTGTAAATCTCACCAACTTCTTGGAAGATATAACGTTGCAAACGTACGCCAGTATCCATTGTAGTACCTGCGAATAGTGCAGCCATTACCGTCAGCATCGTCTGTGATAGCACCATATCGATGCCGACGCCCGCATTCAAGATGGTCGCACCGCCATCGATAAAAGCACCAATAGAGCCATCGCCAAATTTTTGGTAAACTGCTTGCCAATCACCAAGAGTAGCAAAACCTGCCGTTGCCGCCAAAATTGCACCGAGTGCGAGCATACCTTCACCCAACGCACCGAAATAACCAACGAAACGAACGTCTTCTTCTTTATCAATCTGCTTGGATGTCGTACCTGTCGCGACCAAACCATGGAACCCTGATATCGCACCACAAGCAATTGTCACAAATAACAATGGCATGAGTGACGGCGTGCCAATTGGCAACGCGGTGTTAATAGCGGGCGCGACAATATTTGGCGTAGCAATAAAAATAGCAGCATACAGCAGAATCAAACCGACAAATAGCTGCAGGCCATTGATATAATCGCGTGGTTGCAACAGCATCCAGACAGGTAATAATGAGGCGACCGCCGCATAACCAAACAAAATAAGAATCCAGACAGCGTTATCAGGTAAACCCATGACGGTTTCAGGTAACACAATAGGGAACATAGGGCCAAGATAGATCAGCCCATATAGAGCACTTACTCCGATAATTGATACCCAGACCAAATTCATCTTGTAGCGATAAATACACTGTCCAATGATAAAGGCAACCACTAAGGCACCCCAGACTGGTAACACAGCAGATGGGGTTTTGATCATCATATTAGCAATAGCAACACCAAATACAGCATTCACCATTAGTAACAATAAGAAAATAACGACCATCATCAAGCTACGGACACGTGTGCCCATAACATTACCAGCGATAGAGCCAATCGACTGACCTCTATTGCGCATACTCGCCCAAATGGCCGACATATCATGCACACCAGCCATAAAAATAGTGCCCAATACTACCCAAATGATGGCAGGCACCCAGCCCCAAATAACCGCAATAGCAGGACCAATAATCGGTGCAGCCCCTGCTACTGACGTAAAATGATGCCCCCACAATACATACTTATTGGTAGGCACATAATCTACCCCATCTTTCATTGTATGTGCAGGCGTTGGACGACTGTTGTCCAATGCTAAAATTTTGGTGGCGATAAATTTTGAGTAAAACACGTAACCGCAGAGCATAGCAGCCACAGCGAATACCAGTACAATAGCACTATTCATCTTATCTCTCCCTAGACAAGTATCAGTAGCCTTATAAGTTCAAGCTTTTTGAATTAAAATATGAAAAATATGCTAAATTAGTATGCGATGATTGACTCAGCTCACCTATCGTTTAGCTAAATCCTAGCAATTTGTAAAACTATTGCCAATCAATAAAGTCATGCAAAAGTCATGTATTTTATAACTAGGTCATGTCACTAATTCGCATCTCGTGTGATGAGCCTAAGATTAAAGACTTTGTTTAAATAATAACCGATTTGACGATAAATGTAATGCTAGTAAGACATAAAAAACAACAAATAAAGGAAGTATCATGGAACATTATTTTGGATTCGTACCTTCAGATAAATTAAAAGCATTAATCATTGAGGCCGAACAAGTCATTGCTTCAAATGAGCAAGTGGATTATTACCCGTATCGCGATGCGCTTACGCATCAGACGGCTCGCGACCTTACAGATAACTTATTGGTTGGCTTGGTAGATATTATTCCTAATCCCGAGCGTCAAGCCTCTATGCGAAAAATTGTTGTAACGATTGAGCGTGCGACCGATACTCTACTCAATATTTTATTGGGTAAAGAAAACAATGAAGAAGTGCTTCCTAGCTTTCATTTTCTAAGGGATCGTGCCACATTTATCGACAATGAAGGTGTCAAGCGTATAGGTTTCAAATTGTCAGATTCAGATGCAAAGACCATCGATGAAGGTTTTGCCGCTATTACACCTGAGCATGTGGATAGAGCGAAGTTCAAAACAGCACTCGAAACTGTCAATGAAGAGACGCTTACCCACTTTGTCAGTCGCTTTGCTGAAACGTTGAAGCTCGGCATGATCAAACGTAAGTCTGTGCCAGTTGCCAAAGCCGCCATTGATAAAGGAATGAGCATGGCGCTGAACAAGTTATTGCCGGACCTACCTGATACATCACTGAATCGTTTGGCCAATTATTACCGTCCATTCATTGTAAAAAAGCCATCATAATAAAATTTATATTCTTATTAAAAAGGTAGTGTTGGGCAAATTTGCTAAAATTTGCTAAAATAGGCGGCACTTTTATCCAAGGCGCAACTCATGACCCAAATTAGTAATCAAGAAATTGAAAAAACCCTACGCAACTCAGAGTGCCTTATCAGCAGTATCGAAGTAGCCGCTGCTTATGAGCGCCTTGCAGCGCAGCTCAACCTACATTATGTGGGTTTAAACCCAATCGTTATGGTCGTTATGAACGGTGGTCTTATCCCAGCCGGTCAACTGCTTACTCACCTTACTTTCTATCATCGCATGCATTATATTCATGCCTCACGCTATCGTGATAACGAAGGTACCAGTGAGCTTGATTGGAAATTTAAGCCTGATGTTAACATCGAGGGCGAACACGTTTTATTGATTGATGATATTTTTGACGAAGGCATCACTCTAAAAGCCATCGTTGAAGAACTGGGTAAAGAAAAGCCATTGTCTATCGAGTCTTGCGTCCTACTCAATAAGCAACACGATCGTAAAGTTGAAGGGTTTGACGTTGATTTTGTGGGTATTGATGTTGCTGACCGTTACGTCTATGGTTGTGGTATGGATTTTCATGGCTACTTGCGCCATCTGCCTGGTATCTATGCAATCAAAGAAGGCAAAATTTAAGTCTTATACTTTAAATGCTTAAAAATATTTGAGTTCTAAAAAAGCATCCAAATTGGATGCTTTTTTATTGCTTAGATTTTATAACTCATACAATGCTCGTATTTTTTCTGTAGGTAGCATGCCTGTATCAGTAACCGTGAAGAAATAATCGAGCTGCCAATTCTGAGTCTTTACAGCAGTATTACTGGTTGGCTTATCCCAGCTAGGATACACCCTCATACCCATCTTACCTTTTGTAAAATGAGATTGAAGAATATTATGTCTAAGTAAGACATTTTTTGGAAAAACAAACTGACCAAATGTATGATTGTCTTTAAATGTCGTGATTACTAACAAGTCTGGTGATTGATCATATTGGAAAGGTTGATTAATGCCTGTGGTGTCCTTTTCCCAAAAAGTAACGAACTGCCCTATTTTGGTAGTTGTTTGCTTAGCCACTCTACCTCTAGCTGTTTTAATAGCCGACCGAGAGGATAAGGTAAATAATCCTGCTGCGTATTCAGAGTTTTGTACCTCTTGTTTAATTGAGGATACAATGAATTGGTGAGGTTCATAAATGATTGTATTAACATGATCTAGCACACTATCAAAGGTATGCAACTTTAACCCTCCTTTTATATATCTTGTACTTTCATGTCCTGTAATACTTATCTATTAAAGCTTAGAAAACTGTAATGCCAAGCCCGTATGGCGCTCAGTTGGTGTTTTGATAGCGCGTTCGAAAGCTTGCTTGGTACTATAAATGGTCACTTGTTTCTTAGCACGAGTCACTGCTGTATAGATAAGCTCTTTACTCAATAATCTTGCATGACTATTATCAAAAGTAATCGCTACATGATCAAACTCAGACCCCTGCGACTTATGAATAGTCATGGCATATGCGGTGGCGATGACTTCTTCATTCAGTAAATTGACCGCAATTCCCTGTGTTTTATTCTCAAAAAACACTTTTAGTCGGCTTCTATCATCGCTGGTCTGCAAGCAAAAACCAATATCACCATTAAATAGCCCAAGCTCATAGTTGTTTTGTAAAACCATAACAGGTCGACCATGGAACCATGTGTTTTGACCCAATGGTAGTTTTAGCTCAGCAAGATGCCACTGGGTGAGATAGTTATTAATATAATGATCGCCCCATTCACCATTGTGGCCCGCAGTTAAAATTCTGAACTGATTAAAGGTTTCCATTAGTGAGGTAATTGTGGCTTTTACTGATTCTGGCATGGATTTTTCTACCGGATTTTCCAGTAAATTTCGAATTTTATTTACGTACGGATTGTAATCATGGGCGATTTTTAATGATAATTTTTTATTGCCTAGGCTATTTTTTATTTGATTATCTGATATAGACTCCGCTTGCAACGTATTCACATACTGAAAGCTCAACGCTTCATCTTGTCTTAACAACTTCCAAATGGCCTGCGTATCTACCTCTACTTTATTAATTTGCGAGGCAAGCTTCCCTATTCCTGACTCGGCGCTAAATCGGCGGCTTTCGGTTAGCTCTGCGTGAATAGATTGCAGTAGTGGAATACGGCAAAGATCAGCCAGTACAGCCCCCGCATCTACCGCTGCTAACTGGTTCGCATCGCCTAATAGTATCAACCTTGCACCCGGTTTTATCGCACTCACAAGATAATTGGCCAACTCGACCCCGAGCATAGATGCTTCATCAACGATGATAATATCTTCACCCAGTGGGTTATCAGCATTGTAACGAGGTCTACCTGTTCGGCCGATACCTAGCAGACGATGAATGGTTTTGGCTTCTTGCAACTGTAGCTTAACATTCGCCGCGTCTAGAGCCGCCTGCAGAGACTCTTGCATTCGCTGGGCGGCTTTACCAGTCGGTGCGGCCAATGCCAAACTGGCACTGTCCGTACTGAACCGAATATGCTCAGCCCCATCTCCCCCACTCTCTGTCGCTTGCTGCAGCGCAATGACCAATTGAGCCACGGTATATGTTTTACCTGTACCTGGGCCACCGGTAATAATACTAAACGCATTATTATTAGCGACATTGATCGCTTTCACTTGGTGTTCATGAAGGTTTTCAGGTATTGCTATCTGTAAAGGGCTTACTTGCTGACTTAAGATATTATTGATATTTTTTGCTAAATTAAATTCCGCTTGCCAAGCACGGTGTAACCAAAAGGTGAGCGATATTTTTGTCTCATTATCTGTTTCGATTTTTTTCATTTGGTATATGATAGGTTTATTTTTACTTAGGCTATTTTTCTTATTATTACTATCAGTATTCGCATCAACATTAGCAAATAACGTATGCTCATGAATTGACTGAAGGAAAGTCGTTAAGTCCGTATTTTTTAGGCGCTGATATAGCATAACTATCGTATCAAACCGTTTGACCATCATTTCTTTTTCATGGCTGCTAAGTGCTAACTGCGCCCATAGCTGAGCTCGTTTACTAAACAAAGTATCTAATGAGCCAAATAATGGCAGCTCAATTGAAGAGTCGTCTTCTGATGGCGTGTCTATTTGAGCATCCATCAATGCGAGTATCGGCGTTGCCATCATCTCTAGTAAGTTTTGCTGCCATGCATATAGTGCGACCAACTCACCATTGATTTGACCTTGTAGCGGTGTGTCATGCTTAGCTGCCTCAATGGTCAATACGGTATGACCCTCCTCCAAATGAGTGGCCAACATAATGAATAGAGCCGTAAATAAGCCTTTATCCTCTGTCTTACCGATATGCTTACTCTCAGCCTCTACCTTTATGTCTGTCACGTTATATGCTACATGCGTTTGCTGGCGGCGTAGCAAAATATAATCACTGAGATTACTTGCCCAGCTCTCTTGTAAGCTAATGGCTGACTTGCTCTTATTGTTATTATTACTCATCGTGTGCTTGTCTCTTTTTAATCTGATTAAATGTTATAACAATGTTTGCCCATTTAAGTGTTATATAAAGTTTATTAATCCGGCAGGCCAAATAGTGCGTCTAAACCTTTAATAAAGTCGATAGAAATATCCCAAGTGACCAATCCATAGCAGTTATGATTCTCTAAATTGTTACTGCTAGGCTTATTATTATCTTGAGATGTAGTGTCAGCGATTTTAGCATTTGGATCATATACGCCGCGTAAAAACACGTACTCTACAGCGCCTAAGTACTTATCTTCGTTACCCGTATAATCACTGACTCTCATGGCAAGGAATCGATGTAATGCCACTTGATAAATCGCTGCTTGTAACCAATACCCTGCTTTGGACATTGCTTTCTTTAGCGTATTTTCATTATAATCGCTTAGGCTATTTCCTAAAAAGTTACTCTTATAATCGACCACATAATACTTGCCAGCATGCTCATACACCAAGTCAATCTCACCACGCAAATAACGATATAGATGTGCTTTGTTTTGTGGCACTAGAGTGACGTGTTTATCTGTCTCATCAGGTAAGTACTGTTGAAAAAGCTTACTGATATCCTGTGCTTTAAACCTTTCTGAAAGCCCCATATTGAACTCTAACTCAGCAAATCGCTTACCTTTATTAAGAGATATCAAAGGTTGGTTGGAAGATAATAATGGCGCATGTAGCACTTCTTCGATCCAATTGATTAATGCCTCATGCTTTGTTGTATCTATTGACTCAAGATCAAACCCATCACTATTTCTTTGTTTCTTGCCTTGTGATCTGCGGCTTTGCTGTTCAGCACTACTATATATCAGCGGCAATTGATAGCTACTAATCGCTCTATCAATAACCTGAGACCACTGGGCTTTATTGGTGAAATCAATCTGTTCAAATATCTCATGTAAAAACGTACCGGCATTGGCACCTTTTACAAAGGTAAAACGAATATCATCCTCTGACTTGAGACTGAGTTCACTGTTTTGTTCTCTAAATTCATCGTTATTAAGTAAAGAGATATCCGAAACTGTAGACTCTGTCATATCAATGTCTATCGCATCATCAATACGCTCATCCACTATCGCCCTTGCTTGTGTAGATTCATCTAGCTGACGTGCCAAAGCGGTAAAGCTGGTCTTAGCCCAACCATAAAAATAATTGGTTTTCATCACCTCAGAAAATGGCGCGTACTCAATAGCCTCTGTTGTAGGCTTATGAGCATTTGACGTGGTAGTAGACAGCTGAACACTGTCATTTATACCTGCTGAGTCAGCATCATTGCTTACGTAATTATTGTCATAAAACTCATTAACCTTATGCCCTCTGAGCATGCCTATGGTACCTTTGAGTCTATCAGGTAATTCAAACTTGGCCTCCTCGGAGTCAAACCAATAAAACATCGGCTTTAGCTCGAACCCTGTCTTGTTACTCGGATCTCGTAACACAACATAAAGCTGCTCACTGGCTCGAGTAAATGCCACATAGCCAAGCCGTCTTATCTCATCAAAACCCTCCTGTGTCTCGATATCGGTATAGTAACCCTCATCCGTGGCAGAGCCTTGCAATGGTGAGAAGCGGCGCTGATTACCCGATTGATTATCTGTCGACTGCTGTAATAACGCTGAGGGCGCTTGTTGCGCGTTGTATAGATACAGCCCATAGTCTTCCTTATTCCCAGATTTCCTACTGGCATCACCCATTCCCAATACATAGACAATAGGGAACTCAAGCCCTTTTGACTTATGAATGGTCATCAGTTGCACGCCAGATTCTGTCGGTAGCGGATATTGCTTAGCCCAATCACTATTAGGCGCTGCATCTATATGCTGCCTGAACCACGCCAGTAGCTCATGCTCACCCATACCGAGGCCGTACTGCGCCAAGATATCCATCACATGACGCAAGTCCATGATATGACGGTCACCTTCTGGATGAGCAGCTAAGGCCTGCCATACGCCTTGCGGCTGCACGGAACTTTTATCTAATAAATAATGTAGCGCCGATAATATGCCAAAGTGCTGCCAACGCTGTGCACCTTCTTTTAGATAGGTAATAAAGTCTTGATAGCTCTTTTTATTATCAGTAGCTTCATTGGCTGGGAGGTCTTTCGAATTAGAGTTTTGTGAATGGAAGCTTGTTGTACTGCTGCCCTCAGTAACGCCTGACTCATGATCCCTCATCATGGCTTTGATGTTTTTGATACTCAGCCCATATAGATGACTGGTCAATACCCGATTAATCATGTCATGACGATACGGGTAGAGCATGGCATTTAGCAATGCTGCCACATCTTCTGCCATAATAGTCTCAAAGATACTGACATCACTGGTGGTCAAGGTCGGCACATTAAGTTTTACCAGCTCGTCTTCAACGCGTTTCAGATCTTTTTTGGCACGTGCTAGCACCCCAATATCACTCGGCTGAATCGGCTTACCTTTAAGTGTCTGACCACTATTAAGCAAAGTGGCTATATGGCGAGCTGTTATCTCATGTTCATCGTAATCAAACTCTTTGTCCTTGTCATAAGGCAGGTGCAATAAGCTCACTGGCTGAGCAGAAAGCACCTCTGTCACCAGCACATCATCCAGACTATTTGACGCATTAAACCAAGACAGCTCATATTCCGGTTTTGCCGCTTTGATATGTTGGTAGTGAATACCAGTACCCAATTGCGACAGCTTATTCTCAGCAGTTGTGGCATCAGCCATACCAAACCAGCAGTTCAATGCGTTAATCACACCGGCATTTGAACGGCGATTGATATCAAGCGTCCAAAGAGCGCTTTTATCAAACTGGGCTTTCATATAGTTGTAGTTGGCCACATCGCCACCACGAAACCCATAAATAGCCTGTTTGGGATCACCAACCAATAACAGAAACTCATGATTGGCTTTCTTAGTAGTTGCCTGTTTATCACTGTCCGACTGTTTGCGCTTATTCTTTGGCAAGTAGATGCTTTCAATCATAGTGGCTTGCTCGCCATTGATATCTTGCGACTCATCAATCAACGCCACAGGATAGTGATGACGAATATAACGCGCCAGCTTGTCTCCTTGGCGACCAGTTAATGCTTGGTTTAAGCGTACCATTTGCAAACTAAAAGTCGTCTCGCCACGCTCTTCTAAAATGACTGGCAGCCTATTACGCACAGCTAGCACAATATGGCGGTTAAGATTGGCCAATACCAACAATATATGCTGATTTAAACTGTCTAGCATATCTAAGAGAACCATTAACTTACTAATGGTTTCTAGCTCAAAAAGCGTCTGATGCTCTTTTTCTTTATTCTTATTAAAGTTCTTAATTTTGCCATTTTCATCTGGATATCTGGCATCTTGCAATGATGTCAAAATCTTATTCTCGCTCTCATTTAAATAGCTATTAAATGCTAGCTGATACTGCGATATCTTTTGATGCACCTCGATAATGACATCAAACTGTTTAAATAAGTTAGAACGTCCATTGAAGCCTTGAGACTTTCTATAATCAGGATTTAAATAAGGCTGGATATCGGCTAAATCTAACTGAGAAAACTCATTGATTAGCTTTTCGTATGCATCAAAATCAAAGCTTTTCTCATGCCTTATCTCATCAATCGGCGCAGAGATAAAATTAAGCGATCGAGTCACATATTTCTTATGATCGCCAACTGCAGTCAGCTTACCTTGCTGATCCATTAGCGCGTAAAGTTTAGGCTGCTCATAGTATAAGCGGCTCTGAAACTGACGCAGCTCATCATGGATAATACTGTCAGTCACCTGTTCAATACTGCTGTCTTCAATAATCCCCATACCCTGCTGGTGACCAGTTTCGCTACTGTACTCCGTCAACCATTTTTGCGCCAAGCTATCAAGCGTGCCTACGAACAGCTTATCCAATGTGGTGAGTACCAGTGCCGTACGCCTGATAGCTTCCGCCATGGGGTAACTGTACACGTGATCGAGCAAATAACCGACGAGATGCAAGTTAATAGGATCTTGCATGATGCCATCTAAACGCACATATTTGGCCTGATTAACCAACCAATCTTCACGGTCTTTCTTTGCTTGTTTATGTTTCTCTGCCGCCGCTTGCTTATAAGCAGCAAGGTCTTGATTTAAATCGTCAATACCTGTCTCAACGTTTGCGTCTACGTCTGCATTACTGCCTGCTTTTGTATCTTTATTACTCTCAGGCATAACCTGTAGTATGTTGGGATAGAGACTCTCTTTATTGCTAGTATCAGCACTTAGGCTATTGACCCATTGTAATAGCTGATAAAAATCTACCAAACGATCGTGGATACGCTGACGCATTTCGGCAGCGGCAGCTCGAGTAAAAGTCGTGGCAATGATTTGCTCTGGCGCACGTCGCGCTTCGATCAGTAGGCGCAGTACAATACCGGTCAACGTCCAAGTTTTACCCGTGCCCGCTGAGGCTTCAATCAGGTGTTTACCCGTCAGATCAACATCGACTGCCGGTATAACATCATTTTTACGTTCAGGCACAGCAGATAAAGTCAGCTCATCTGAATATTCATCAAATAAATCTGATTGTGTAAATGAGTCAGTAGTATTGGTTGGGTCGGTAAAGTCTGTCATATGGGCGCATACTTTTAATTATTATTTATTAAAACAAGATAGCAAAAATTAATTAGGGGCTGCTTTAGATAATGAGCTAACCATCTAAGTTAGTTAACGCATTAAACATCGGCTCATACAGTGGCTGCGCTAATGTAGTCAGAGCTGCTGACAAAGCCTTAAACGCATCTTGGTCACGCAGTACATATTGCCAAATTGCATGCTGCGAACAAGTATCATATACCGTATCTGAATTGTAGTTAGGTCTTAACCAGTCCGAGAAGTCGGCACGTTTTGGCCAGTAGCTATTATCGTCACCTTTTTCAGGCTTTAGATACTTATCAAGGTAATTAAGTGCATATTCTGGCAGTAATGTAATAGGCACTTGACCCGTTAACTTGCCAAAAAACGCCCATTTTATCAGCTCAATCACAGCGTCTTCATACACAATTGGGCTTAGTTTAAATGCGATTACATCTTTATAGTTACCAACTTGTGAGCTGGCCTTATTGAAGCGCCAAATACTTACGCCATCATTTAATGCCACTTGCTCGGCAGTGGTACGTCTGGCCACTTGCCAATACAAATGTGATAACCAAAACTTGAGCAAATGCCTAGGGCTAGCAGAATTGGGCAGTATATTTAACCATTGCTTAGGCGATTGCTGAGCATAAGGCACGCCTGCCTGAATAACTGATATGGGTGCTGATATTGGTACTGAGCCCTTTATCTTAATGACTTTCGGCAACAGCTTAAACAGTGTTTCTATACCCTCTATATTCGTCTGATTACTTGACTCGTTGTCAGTACTACTCAGTATATTTTTTAGTTCTATCTGAACAGGATGTTCGGCGGTTGGCGTCAATAGCTGTAATACTGTAGCGACATCTGCTCCACTCTCGTTGAGAATACTGCTCTCATCAAAGCCATTAGCCATTAATTGCTCTTTGAACTCCAAGCATTGTTGTTGCAGTTTTTTTTGTTGATTGGGTAATGTAGTTTGGCGAGCGACACCAGCGGGCATAATTTTTTGATACATCAGGATTGGAGTGGTACTTTCAGCCGCTGCATCACTATCATTCTTCTTAGCCTCATCAGTAACCAACTGTTTAATCAAATGATCTTTGATTTGATAGGTAGTTAAACTGTCTAAGAATAGCGGCTCTTGCTGCGACAATGCTTCTTCACCTTGTACCACATGTACCTTTTGAGACCGTAAAAATGCTTTGGCAGGATGGCGTACTTGGTAAGCCAACACCCCTTCAATATCAATCTCTCCGATATTAAATATGCTATCAGATAAATTTTGGATGAGCGCCTCGGTCATGCTACTGACATCGCTGGCAGTAACAGCTGTATCTAGCGCCAACAATTCAGCCAATGCAGACAAGGTTTGATTGTCTACTTGACCTAGCTGACCCAAGCCTTGGCCAAGCACCTGAGCGATTGACTGATACTGTGACTTTGTGGGTAGGCCGACCAACTCTTTATGCTCACTAGATACTCGCCCTTTTAATGTGTCAAACACCGCTTGCCAAAGCGGCGCAGGCGGAAACTGTTTTTTCTGAGCCAGTTTGGTTTTGCGCATGGCTGTATTTAATAGAGTATCCAACTCATCAATCATATCGACAGGGCTGGAATCCTGAGCATTGATAGTAATGTTGGCATTAACGTTGGCATTAGCATTGCCATCAATATCAGGAGACGCTTGCTCAAAAATATCATTGCCTTCGATTGCCGTTTCAAACAGACTCTCATGAAAAGGCAGTGCAGAATGCTCAGTCACTAACCACTGCTTAATCAATTTAGGCAAATAGCGCTTAAGACTCTCGGTAGTGGGATCAATATTCTCAGGCAACGTTTCAAGCGAGTTCACCTGCCATTGCACCTCGCCTTGTAGGAATTGCAATAGCTCACTCACTGGATTGGCTGGCAGATGCTCATGAGTGTCCGTCAAGCTTTGACCATTGTAGAACATCCAGCATGCACTGCGCGCGCACAATAGCGCATCTAAAAATGCGCCATTGTCATCATCTTCACTAACTCTGTCACCGCGGCGTGCATTGGTCGCTTTCATCAAATCATAGCGGTTGTCACGATCACGCCCAGGAAACTCAGAGAGATCCATATTGAGCATAACCACCAGCTCAAACGGCACATTTCTTAATGCACCAAACCGACCAAAGGTAATCACCCCCGTCGGCTCTGCACTGACCTGCTGACTCTCTAGCTCCGCTTCGATACTGTCTAACATAAAGCTCAACTTGAGCGGCAATTGCTCCACACCTGCCAGCCTCTGTTCCACTTCTCTGTTGTCGATATCACCACTAGCGTACTGTCTATAGTGACGATTGGCTCGTAGACTTGATTTAAAACCATTCATCGCGTTGTAAATGGCGCGCATGGTACGCGTTTGATCCACATCACCAAAGTAACGATGGATAACTTGTGTCTCAATCTGATCGAGCCAGTCTTCCGCTTTCATTTTTTGTGTATGGTCATCACGACGTGCGACCAAGCCGGTATAAATGCGGCAAAGCGCTTCAACAATCAGCGCATCATTTAGACTCACTTGTGGTAGCGGCAAGGTCATTTCTGGCAATGCAGTGCTTGGCCATTCATCCTCATCTAAAGGATACAAGCAGTCGCTCAACTCAGCCTCTGGCATGACCAAACCTAAGGTCAATCTGTCTAACGCTTGCGCAAAGCTAAAGCGATAGTCATAGTCATTACTGTCCAAAGTTTGCTTAAGATGCAGCTCATCAAAACCACGGATAAATCCTGCCTCTACCAACAAGTCACAACCACGACTCATCTGCTCATGAGTCAGCCCAAAGCTTTCAAATAAAGGAGGCAACATGAGCCAGTCTAAGACTTCAGCCGCTTCAAAGCGGGCACTATGACTACCTAATAGTTTATAAAAACCGATAATGGCTTCCCATAACTGACGAATATCTGCATCAACAACACCAGTCACTTTAGCAGGCAAAGTCAAACCGTCTTGACCTTTACCATTGACGAAGATAGAGCCAATCAATGCATGATGACGTTCAACATCGGGTAGTAGCACAACAATGTCAGAGATATGGCGTTTCTTTTCGCCTAGTTTGATAGGTTCGTTCAACCAACGGCCAATCATGATACGCAACACTTCAAGCTGGCGCTGCAAACTATGACACGAATGAATGCTTAGGCTATTATCTTGCGAAGAGATTGCCCAAAAACGGTCTATCTCAAAGCGCTTATTCTCTAATACTTCATCGTCATACCAAGCCGTTGCTGGCTTAGCTTCATCAAAGCTTGGCTCTATTTGCTTACTTACCGCTTGCGAGACTGTAGCGGCCGTTGCTTGCTGGGTCGATTGCTCATCAAGCATCAGCACATCGTTTTGCAAACGCTTTAACAAGCTTGGACTATTCTGAGCGCTACTAGCATTATCAATATACTCAGTAGCAACCCCATGATTAAAACCAATGCTCAGCGTATCATCAAAATTATCTTGCCATTCAACCAATGCATCGTCGTACTGCTCATTACCTGATAAATTGGCAAGCATCGCAAACGCATCGCGCGATTGCTTGCCCAAACGCGATAGCAAACTATGACCGTAATCACGCAAAAAGACACTCTCAGGATTAATGATCTGCTGACGCTGTAACCATGATTTATCGACGATATCCGCCCAAAACAGCTTTGATGGATTGTAATGCAATAGCGTGATATTCATGTATTGCGACAGGCGCTGTAGGAAGTCTAGCTCGGTCTGTGGCAGTTGCTGGATAGTAAAGATACGCAGTATAGTTGGCAACTGGTCACGCTCATTCGCCTTGTTATTCTTTAAGGCCGACCAGAAAGCGCGCTCCAGTGCCACACGATGTAGATGAACATCAGCAAATAAATGCGCCCATAAAAAACGCTGGCCAACCTCTAACTCAACATAATGCTCGACCAACCACTCAGGCGTGCCGCGCGCATATTTATCAAAGCGCAGTGACAGTGCATCTTTATCTGCTATCAACTCATCTACATTCAGCGGCTCGTTGTGCGACCATAGCGCCAACCAATCCTCACGATGGGTTAAGTAGCGGTTAAACACTCTTGCCAAATCGCTTGCCAGCTGCCAAATACGGGCATCTTGTTGCGCCTTATCCTGTCGCACATTGTCCTGCTGAGCATCTGCCTGCGGTTCATCAATCAAAGACGCTAGCAACGGATGAACCGGATGCTTTTCATCTGCAACAATCGCCTCTTGGTAGTAAGTTAAATATCCAAACAATCGCCATTGCATTACCGTTGGTGACAATACCGCCACTTCGGGTACATTTAGAGTTGTCGCTTCAGGGTTTTGCACCAGTAAGTACGCATTATGGCGAGTCAATACATCTTGCATCAGCGTCCATTGATACTGTCCCCAGAACTTAGTACGCACCAAGGTACTAATGCCAGCGCGACTGGCAATAGTCTTATCCAACCAATCACCCAATACCATTGACGGTACAATGACAATAAAAGGCTCAAAAACAGGCTGATCCTTGGACTGATATTGTACAAGCAATTGATCTACAAGGTTTTCGGTACGGTGCGACTGAATAATAGTGAACATAGACAATAATCTGATTGGAATAAGGGTGAGATACTAGGATTGATAAAAAAGGCTTAACTTATAGATGGGATGTCTGTATCCAATTTCAAAAACGCTATAAAACGTCCAGACAAAACAAAAATCAATACTCATCAATCCATGTTTGATGGTCGTTACTATTATGCATTTCTGCTAGCATGAGGGCCATAAACAAAAACAACCATAGTAGCAAATTCTACATATCTATTGATGACGTTGACATGCCGAATTCGCTATCAGTGTGCCATTGATGGTTATCGTTTACTAGTGTAGATGCCGACATTATAATAAGCTTGCGACATTTAGTGTCGTTTTATACTATCATTCATATTTATTATGAAATAATTTCATTGCGGTTTTTAAATTGACCTTTACAACCTGTATATAAATAACACTTTCTATTGACGAGATTACTTAATATTATGCCATTGCGTCCCATTGATGCCATTTTTGTCCATCCAAAACAACGCTTATACGTCGTGTATTATCGCGGTGAGTTGTGGCAATTGCCACGTATGAAAATCGATGACAGATCATGGCAGAACAGACGACCCTATAAGGACGATAGTAGCTCACTTTACCTGAGTATTCATCAAGCTATCAGCGATCCTCTACTTGCGCAGAAATTGAGAACGCTAGATCTACCTGTGGCGGTACGTGGTAGCACGTTGCCACGTTTTGAAGCATGGTGGGAGGCACATGGGTTTAAATGGTTAAAAGACAGACTGTTAACAGGTGAATCACCATTAGCAGCGCATACTGAGACAGGCGCTATCAACGATGGCGAAAATGACTCTACTGCACCGCTAAACAGCAAATCACCCTCAGGCGACAACAAGAGCGCTGGACAGCAGAGCCGTGTGCAAAATAGCGATACTAAAAAAGCACGCAAACAAGATGATAACTTGCAAGCAAAGGATGTGTTTGCTGATATGCTGGCAGACTTGGTAGAAGAAGTCTTGTATAAATAGCTTTATATTTAGCAGAAAATCACTCACTATATGCCATTTGAAGATTTAATTAAATCCACTAAAACAAGAACAATAATATATGAAAGACTACAAGCTGCTATTGGCTGGCCTGCTTTTGCTGCTGCTGATTATACTTATCGCTGTCTTTACTTGGCTGTGGAGTAGCAATCGTAAAAACATAGACCCACTGCCCATTATGGCAAGCGAGAATGAGCCAATGACTGAGACAACTGAAGACGATGCTAAAACTACCACCGATAGCACTTTGTATTTGCAAGTAGAGGACAGTTTGCAAACCCCACTAGACCATGTTATCGCTCGCTTTAAAACCCGCTATCCGCATGTGCAGGTGTTGGCAAGCTATGTAGCTTCGAGCGCGCTTTTGACTTTGCCAGAGGGCGATACTAATGGCACGTCTGTTATCAACAATACCGATATAATTATTGCTGATGATGGCTTGTCAGCCAAGCGACTGTCACCCTTACAAACCCAGATCGACGTCGAGCAAGGCAAGCACAACCAGCGCAAAGCTAAGACTGGTAGTACCGCTCAAGATAACTCTGATAGCGTGAAAGCAAATAAAATTGCGAATGAAACAGATGTTGCTAAAACCGTAACGGATAATACTGAAGCACGTCGCCTGAATTCTTTTAGCTATGCGTTAAAAGACACACGAAAAGTTGATGGTGTCATTTTAACAAACAACCCTGCTGCCATCAGCTTTCGCAACTTTTTGCTTTCAAGTACTGGACAAGATATATTGAGAAAATACGATTATTATAATATTGATGGCTATAACAACACTGTGAACGACTTGTTTAAACCCACGTCAAACCCCCAAGCGTCAGCTAATGGTAGTGCTGTAGAAGTGGCTGATGCGCTGACTAATGGTAAATAGTCGCCTATAATCTAAAATTATTGACTATAATAGTTTTCATTGATTGCTTTTATGTCTTCTTTTTTCTACAATACACTCCATAATGCGCCTATAGCTCAACAGGATAGAGCAGTTGCCTCCTAAGCGATCGATCCGAGTTCGAGTCTTGGTGGGCGCACCAGTTAATATATTAATAGTCCTGAATAAACCTTAATAAACCCTTGCAAGCCTTACGCTGCAAGGGTTTTTTTTATGGATAGTCATTAATAGCCCTTAATAGTCCTTAATAATAACGGTATCTATCCCGTTATTATGGCGGTATTATTGACGGTATCGAACAATACCGTCAAATAGGATACCGTCAAAATGGCCATAATCATTAACCCCCTTACGGATGCACAAGTTAAGCAGGCCAAGCCAACGGACAAGGCATATAAGCTTTCGGATGGCGGAGGGCTTTATCTTCACGTTAGCAAAACGGGAAATCGGTCATGGAGAATTGACTATAGGCGACCAGTGACTAGAACACGGGCAACTATCACACTAGGTCAATACCCTACTATGACATTGGCACAAGCAAGGGCGCATCGGCTCAGCTTAAAAGAAAATCTAGCAGATGGTATTGATCCCTTCGAGAAACGCAAAGAAGATGAGCGCGAAAAGGTACTGCTATCTCACAATACCTTTAGGGCAATCGCAGATGAGTACATGAGCCGCAAGTCCCATGTATCAGACTCTACCATCAGAAACAATCACAAACAGCTTAGACGCCTGAATAAGTTTATTGGTGATAAACCCATCACAGCTATTAAGCCAACGGACGTATTAGAAGTTTGCCGTGCGGCTGAGGCGCAAGGCTATTTAGAGACCGCCGTAAAAGTGCGGACAATGGCAGGACAAGTATTTAGATATGCGGTGCAGACTGGTCGGTGTGAGCGCGATGTAACGCAAGATTTAATTGGTGCAATAAAAACACCGGTCACGACACATTACCCAGCGATAACTGACCCAAAAGAGTTCGGTATCATGCTAAGTGACATGGAAGATTATCAAGGAAGTTTTGAGGTTAGAACGGCGCTTAAGCTATTGCCTTTGCTGTTTGTTCGGTCGGGTGAGCTACGTTATGGCCTTTGGAATGAGCTAGATTTATCCGCTGCTACTTGGTCGTTCACGCCCCGCAAAACAAAGCGTTCAACCGAATTGAAACTAATTGTACCACTGCCTACGCAAGCTGTCGAGCTATTCCGTGAGCTTGCGGATCATGCCCGTTCTGACTATATGTTTCCCGCTATTCATACAACGGTGCAGCCTATGAGCGAGAACACAATGAACCAAGCGCTTAAACGTTTAGGGTATGAGGGAACGAAACAAACGGTACACGGCTTTCGAGCATCGGCGCGTACCATGTTGGTTGAGCAACTAAAATACCCTGAGCAATTAGTAGAAATGCAATTAGGCCATCGGGTGCGCGATATGCACGGGCGGGCATATAACCGTGTGACCTTACTAGATGAGCGACGTGAAATGATGCAGGGATGGGCTGACTATCTTGATAAGCTAAAGCGCGGTTGATATAACCTATTTGAAATTTTGGTAAACATCCTCATACGAAAAGGACGGCTTTTAGCCGTCCTTTCTTACTTGATGCATCCTATTTAATTGATTACATCTATCAAATCAATCTGCTGCATGATCTCATTAGTCAAACTGAGAGCTGCAATGATATTCATGTAGTGCTTGATATCATTATGGTCTAACGTGCGATCACGGCGGTCTTTTAGCCATTTTTGTGCTGGCTGGTAACCACCGATATAAAACTCCCACGCGATGAGCGGTACATTGGTAAAGTATTGAGTGTCATTAATCCAGACTTTGCCAATGCTACTATTTGTCTCATCAGACTCAAAACCAATGCTAGTCTTGGTCATTTTACGCGTAACCGCATTATCTCCTGCCACGGGATAACCCATACTTAATACTTTAATCTGTGCGGTAATTTTCGGTGACTCTAATAAGTGAATTTGGCGTAATTCTCCACCGAGCGCGACCAACTGCCAAAAAGTATCGGCATCGCTGGGGTATGGAACGCGTGGGAAGTCAATTTTAAGGAACTCTTTATAAGTCTCACGGTATGTCGGGCTGTGCAAGACGGCATAGATATAGTCGAGAATATCTATCGGTGCAAACGTGCCAGCCTCATCAGATTTTTCATTGGTAAAAGTTAATCCAACTGCTTTAGCAATATCTGCCACAATTTCAGGATCAAGGTTAGGTGTCCGAGCGATCTTGTCTTGCCCATCTGAGTCTAACAGTTTGTTCTGGCTATAATCTTCGGGGTCTGTATATAGATAAAGAGGGAATATATAATTATTATCTAAAGATGAAGTTACACTTTTATCTACAATAGTATCTGAGATAAGGTAGCAAGAGGCGTCATTCCTTCGACTTCTAGTAGAAGTCAATGAAAGATTATTATCAAAGAGGTTTTTCATAACTTCAAAACGTGGTCGCCCCATTATGCCACTTGAGTTGCCTGTATAAACAGTATATCTTTTATCGAAAGGACGATAGGAAATACTCCTTACAATATTATCTCCTTCAAAACTTAAAACATCCTGTTTAGCATCTTCATAACACCAACCTTTTGAATTTTTACGTTTGTACTTAGATAGTAATGCGTCAGCACTTAACTCTTTAAAATCGTGAACTACATTACTCATTTCTTCGAAGGTATATGCAACCGTGATGTCATCGCACTTAGTCTCAATTCCTGTACCGAAAGTCTTAAATAAGTCACTAAGACTTATCTCGTTCATATATTTATCATTATTTAAACTCTTGTCACTGAAGAAACAGTATTCATCATCAACCTCTAGTAGCGTCCAATCTATAGAGTTTATAGAATTTTCCTCTAGATAATTATATTTTTCTTCTCTCAAACCATATATGTCTGTTACATATACTTTGCAATCGGCTTTTTTCGCATTCTTAATGAATATATTGATAGAAACCCCTTGGCGGATATCAAATACATTTTCGTCTTTACCACCATTAGGTGTAGTTTCTTTTCGATTACTGTTGCCATGTAAATCGATGATATGAATTTTATCAAAAGTTTCCGTTAAGCTCTTACGCATTTGCCGATGTGTAATACCATCGACAAAACTATTATTAGTAATGAAAGCTAAGATACCCTCGCCGTTCTTCTCTATATAATGCTGACCGTAGCGGATGAACTTGATGTAATCGTCATCTAAATTAATTTTACGTTCATTCAGATCTTTTTTATAATCCACTATTAAATCTTGAATCCACTCACCTTTGTTGGTACTACTCACTGCATACGGCGGATTACCAATCACTACCATTACTGGTGCATCGCGCTTGATAGCATTAGCCTCATTTGCCTCAGCCGATAGCCAACCAGCAAAAAGCGTGCCCGTATCAGCATTATGCTCTTCTAATGAGTTTGTGAGATAAACCTGTAATCTCTTAGGCTTAATAGGTTCATACCCTGTATCAGCAAGCAACATATCTAATTTTAGATGCGCCATTGCATAACTTGCCATCAATAGCTCAAAACCATGTAAGCGTGGCAATAAGTCTTGCTCAACATAGCTACTCCACATACCGCCCATATTCTCAAACTGGCTGTGAAAAATATGCTGGATAATGGCTGCTAAAAATGTACCTGTGCCCGTAGCAGGATCGAGTATTTGTACTTTATGAACTAGCTCTTTTACGGTCTTATAGCCTGACTTGGTACGACTATCTAATGTTTGCGTTTGTTTTTCTATCTCAATCTTGCTGGTATCAGCGATACCCTCTGCTAAATCGAACTCAGACTTTAAGATATCATCCACGGCACGGACAATAAACTTAACGACTGGCTCAGGCGTGTACCATACGCCTCTTTGCTTGCGAAGTTTTGGGTTATATTCCGCTAGAAAAGTCTCGTAGAAGTGAATGATCGGATCTTGTGTTTGTGTCGTTTTACCGAAGTTTTGAAGGATAGCCGCTACGTCGGTGGCTCTAAAAACTTCCGCTAAGTTATCTACCGTGTTTTTTATACGTTCGTCAATATCAACACCAGCTACGTGAGAGAAAAGTTTTCTTAAGAATGGATTAGTTTTAGGGATAAGCTCAGCGGCCTCTTGACGACTAAAGGTGTCTAGCGTGTCGTCATGCAGACGTGCCGCAAACATCCCGTAAGCTAATGTTTGTGCATAAATATCAGCAAAGTCTACTGGGGTTAAGTCATGGATAAGTACAGCCTTAAAGGTCTCAAACTGTTCACGTAGGTCTGAATTTTCATCTGACCTCTCATCACTGGTCAAGGCATGGTAAAGAGTATTCTCTAGTAGTCTCGCTTTACCAGCCATCATCACTGCAAGGCGCTGGGCAGACTTGATAGTTTGCCCTTCGTAGCCACAGAAGTTTTCTAGTGCCTCAATAAAGGTTTCATAGTTTTCTTCACAGCATTCATTGCCTACTAAAGAAGTCTCATAATTTGTATCGTTATCTGAGATATAAGCCAAACGAACGGTTTTTTTAAGCTCACCATATTCATAAAATTCAAATACCGTATAATCGGTGATTATCAAATTATCAAGGGCTGCTTTATAGCGATCGAACTGCTCTTTGTACTGTTTAGAGCTAAGGTCTTTACCAACGTCTTTAGCTTCAATAAATCCAATAGGAATATTGTTTTTACTAATCAAGAAGTCAGGGTTACCACAATCTGTTACTTGGCTCGGCTCATTGGTTACAAGCATTTCAGGCGCTAGATTATTTATTAAAACCTCTAGATCTGTACGGAAAGTATGTTCTGAAGTGTTACCCAACTTCACTCTTGATGCTATTTTATTCACATATTCACTAATGTACGCATGATTATTAGTTACGCTAGTGCCGTTATGTTGTGACATAAACCTTCCTTAACTGTTGATTTTTTACTATCAAAATAATCTTACCATCCTCTGAACATAAGGATTATATATTATTTTCGTTACATATAATTAAACAACTGCCCATAAAAAGCCCGCTACTTTGAGCGGGCTTTTTGTTGAGTGAGATTATCATAATACGGAGTGTAAACCATGCCATAACCAGTGACACAAGTTAATTATGACATACCCCGCCCGCGTTAAGAAATGGCATTGCTGCTAATCGACAAACGAGCTATCAGTAATGCTGTTTCGTTCTTCCATGTCCGCGTCATACAAAACATATTCAGGCTTGCGATTGTCCGGCGTCCATCGAACGTTATCAATAGTGACCTTGTTACTCATATCTAAGTAAAAAGTATCAGCGGCAACCAATGTCTCAGCGTCGTTAGAACCACGGTAGACGCTGGCAAGTTCCTCATCTTTCTCATCACCCATGTCATAGTCTAAACGTGCCAGCACGTCCTTAACTGCCCACCAGTAGACGCCATAAACGCGGTAACGTTGTATGTTGCTTTTTAAGCGCTTATAAATGACGCTGGCCGCAAACTCAGTAAAGTCTACGTCAGGCTGATTTTTCGCTAACGACTTCTGAGTGGCTAACGTTTTGGTGGTCAAAAATTCAGGATCAAATAAATAGTTCATTAAGGTCTGCCTTACGTGCTAACGGTTAATTTGGTGGCTAATAGGGGCTGTTCTTCTATCATTTTCTTATATGCGCCATAGCTGATAGACCATGTATTATCATCACGATTGAAAACAAAATTCTCGTCATTTGATACTGGTACGCCGTAGCCGATTGCGTAATTCTGTATGACGACTCGTTCACGGTAAGCTGAATGACCGCCAACCTTAACAACATCGCTATCCTTCAAGCCTTCAAGCATCTTAGCACGTTTTTTCGCCTTGATATTTTGCTCTCCAATGGTACGCATCATTTCTATTAAGTTGTATGAATTGCGGCTGCCATCACCGTTATTAGAATACACTCTAGCGGTGACATACTCTTTGTTTTTATCACTAGGCTTGTCTGTCATGTAAGTATCATCGAATAGATGCTTATCATACAATTCTGATATAAGCACTCTGATGCTATCGCCATCCAGCTTATCGTCATTGGCTTTAGCGACCGACTCAACAATATCAACGAACGAGCCATCAACGGGCTTGGTCAAGGTGTAAATAATAGCGCCACTCGTTAATAATTCCTCATCACCTGCCACCAGTTTGACTTTATGCTGCTTAACCAAGTCACCGACATGCTGGGTAAATAACTGATTGGCTTTCATGCCACTGTACGCGTTCGGCTCAACACGAATGTTTGAGTCATTAACGGTAAACGTCTTTTGCTCAACATCAATATCAATGCCTATTTTTGCATACTCAGCAATCATCTTTTTAGCAAAGGGTGTGCCGGTACTCAAAATACTTAGCGGCAACATGATACCGATAGTGGCATTGCCAAGCCCTGCATTGGTACTTTGCAAACCAGTCGCAATACCCCAAAATGGCTTTGTGTCTGCTTGTCTATATTCAGCCACTTGCGGGCAATAAAAACTATAAACGGCAATCTCTAGTTTGTCTTGTGCGTGGGCGTTATCTTCAAGCCGCGCCGCTTGTTTGACATACTCTAAATAACGACTGTCGGTTTTCAATACGACACGGCTGCCGGTCAAGCTGATACGACGCAAAGGGCTGCTTCTGTCCACATATTTGGTTTCAGGCTCATCATATCGTTTATATTCCTCGATATAGTGACCTTCTAGCTTGTCATCGACGATATACAAGTTTTGTAGGGCGGCACTGGCGGCGTTATCTTTTATGATGAACGCGCCCGCCTCAACATAAATACCATCAACGACCGCTGCCAGTCCTTGACCGATTAAAGAACCGGCATTGTCAGGGATCGTGATTGAGTCAATACCGCTTTCCTCAGCAATATAATTTGCCGCTTTAATAGACTGATTGATCAAGTTAACGCCGGTTGAAAAAATCTCATCATAAGCGGCTTGATACTTGCCCGCCTCATTGATAACCACTTTAACCGTGCCGTAACTGGCGTCCATTTCCTCGCGTTCAAACTTACCCACCCAATAATCCATGTCTGAGGGCTTGTACTCGGTGCTGTCTAAAAAGACGCTATCGTGTATCGCCTCGGCTGACTTAGCGACTTTAGGATTGATACCGGTACTTTCGAGCGTTGTGCCCGCAATGATTGCCCCAATCTTTTTAATCGCCTCATCCTTAACGGCGTTGTATCGTTCCTCATGTTTTAAGCGGGTGGCTTCCTTGGTCTTAGTGTTGGTGGCTTTGGTATATAGCTGCTTACTGTCTCTAATCAGATTGATCAGCTCAATAATGGCTTGGTCAACAATATCTTTAGGCTTTAGCTTAAGGACAATGTCCGATTGCTCTTGGATGGTTTCAAGGTTAATCTTTTGCTTTTTAACGGCTACTTGACGGCGGGCTTCAACGTCTTTGGCGTCTTTGCTGGCTTGATACTCAGCGATGGCTTTGGCATCACCCATCGTGGCAATCAAGGCGTCCTGCTCAGCACGGGATATGCTGCCCGATACCTCAATGGTGTTTTTGCCCTCAGTCGATAATACATTGGTAATCCACTCATCCTTTTTATCAATCATGGTGCGTTTAAATTCATCAAACGTGCCATCCGCATCATAATGATAGATAGATACTTTCTCAGTCTTATTGCCTTGACGTGCCCCGCGACCGTTGCGCTGTTCTAAGCTGTCAGGCGTCCAACCAGTCGTTAGGTGGTGGATGGCTTGCGTACCGCGTTGCAAGTTGATACCGACCTCCGCTTTTTTGTTAGCAATGATCACTTGATACTTGTTATCGCCCTCAGTGGCATTAAAACCATCTTGAATGTCTAGCATTTGGTCAGGCTCGTTGTTCACTTGACCTGTAATAATGGCAATCTTGCCCGCCTTAATACCGCCTTTTTTGACTAGAATACGCTTGATTTTGTTATGCAAAAACAGATGATCACAAAAGATAATTTGCTTAACGGTTTTACTGTTGGTGTTGTCAGGATTGATACCGCGTGGGCTTGATTTCTCACTCTTAAAATTGTCAAGCATGGCGGCAAGTTTGGGCGGTATGGTCACATCAAGGCTCAATTTTTCTTTGGCTGCCATGTCCTCAAAAGACGTTTGTATCTTGTTTTTCAAGGTGTCAACAACAATACGCTGGCGTCCATCATGCAAAACGATTTTGGCTTGACTGGTCACTTTATAGCCTTTCAATACGCTCACGCCGTCTTCTTGCTTGCGGATCTCTTGTACCATATCGTCGTCAGTGTAAGGACTTGGGCGCTTGCGATTGTCGACATATTCTTTTTTGTTGAATTGGTCAATGACCTTTTGAGCCGTTGCCGCTTGTGCTTTGTCAAAGTCGTAGAAGGTCGATAAATCGCTAAACTCACTATCAGCAATCATCACGTCCATCTTACGAATGAGGTTAAACGGATGGGCGACAAGATCGGTGGTTTCCCCATATTTAGCCATGATGCGACTAATAGGACTGTTTGGATTATAAGGGCTGTCCGGATGGCTTGGATTTTTAAGGGCAAAATCAAGGTTGTCTTTCTCCATCGCTTTAGCCACTTGATAGGCTGACTGAAAGTTCTTAAGCTCGGCGTTTGTCTTATCACCTAAATCAACGCTGGTCGATACCTCGTCACGGTCAGGAATGACCACTGATAAACCCACGTCATCGGCATTTTTAATGGTTGAGTTAGACTTGATGACGTTACGCAAAACATAAGCGTTACGAATACCGGTAAAGATATTTTGTGAGCGGCTGCCACCGTCAATCGTTGGGATGGTTTCTTCTTCAATTTGGCACATGACTTTAATGAAGTCATCCGCGCCGCTGATACCACCACACATATTGTTCACGGTGTCACGTCCACTTGCCAGCGATAGCATTGAATATATTTCAAGCGGGCTATTGGTCACGGGTGTGGCTGTGAGTAGCTGTACGCCGTCTTTGTTACCGGTTAGGTTGCGTATGTACCATAATTTCGCTTGTGCGTCCTCACCTCGCCCTGATTGGTCAGGCTGCGACAAATACTTAATGTCATTGTCGGTCTTAGGCGCACCAATAGAGTTTTTAAAGCTGTGTGCCTCATCGATGACGATACTATCGACGCCCATGTCCTCTAAAAAGGGGGCATTACTTTTCATCTTAAGGCGATTGATTAAGTCCGATACCATGCCTTTGGCCTTCTCATCGGCTTTGTGCAAGGTCTCGCCAGCATAAGCGGCGTCATTGTTTTTGATATAACCTGCATAATCCTCGACCGTTTTATCTTTCATGCGAATGCGTTTAAATGCCTCATAGGTCATAAAGATTTTACGATACTTACCACTGACGGCCTCAATCAGATCTTCGTCATATTTATTAGACGATACTTTGAATTTATCGCCATTTTCACGCAAGCCGATAAAGATACAATCATCGGTACTTTCAAGGGCAAATTCAGCTTCTTTGCGCCAATTCGATAGAACACTATTGGGCACGGTAAAGATGGTTTTTTTCTTGGCTCCAATGTTTTGAACGTGCTGGGTGCTGGCTAGTGCTGAAAAGGTTTTGCCCAGTCCAACGCCCATACCGTTAATGCCACCAAAAAAGCGGCCTTGACGACGGACAAACGCATTTTGATAGCCATGTAAATTAAGGCTGGGATTTAAGCCTGCAATGTCAATCGGGGTCTCATCGGCGTTCTGAGTAAAGTATAGGTTTTTATCGTCGTTGGTTTTGGTTTCTAACCGTGCCATCAACTGCGTATTGGATTTAACCCATGCGTCAAACTTGATGTTAGCAATATTAATTTGCTCAGCCAGCCAGTCCAATGCCTCACGCTCACTCATGCGGGTTAAGGTGATATTACCAATGGTGACGGTTCCTTTTGCCATCCAGTCACCGATACGGTTATACAGTTTGTCCTTATCCCCTTTTTGGCTCTCCGACTTGGTGACGTTAATGTCAGGTGTGCCCTTGCCTTGCTCATCGTAGGACACATAAGCGTCTTTATGCACTGACTGAATTAAAAAGCGTACTTTGTCCTCGGCGCTGACCAGTGGTGAGCGCAAGTCAATCTCTAGCTTTTGTAAATTAATGCGGGTCACACTATCGCGGGCAATGGCCTTTTGCTTGTGCAACTTAGCAATAATCTGCTCATCGGTTGCCTGTGCAATGTCTTTGTCAATGTCGGCCAAGCGGTCGGCTAGGCTGCCAATTAAGAAGTCATCGGCGGCAATAATGCTGGTTCCGTCATGTCCAATAAACCAGTCATCGCTGGTCATTGGGTCGGCGTTAGGGTCAACCTGTGCCAACTGCTCACGGCTTAAGCGCAATCCTTTGTTTTCATACTGAATACGGGCAATCACGCTTTGATAGGTGTCGGCTGTGCCATTATCGACAACCTCAGTATCGATAGCGCCGCGCCATGCGTCATTATAAGTCCCGTTGTTGTAGTACAAGGCGACCATCTTATGATCTTGCTTGGGGTCTAGGCTCAGCTTGGTATTTTTACCATCTAAAAAGGCTACCTTCATGTGAGCGGTTAGCTCAGGCTGATTGGTGTAAAAGTCATAGCCATAGTCATGCTTGGCAATCATGGCTTCGATGGCTTCGGCGGCTAACACACAATGCCATGCGGCGGCTTGCTTTGCCGGTGCAACTTTATCGGTACTACGGCTCAACAACCGGCGGGCGGCTGGCGGGATGATATCGGCTTGACTGGTATCGCGGCTATATCTCAAAACGCTTTTCATCTGCTCGATGGTTGTGCCCGCTTTGATCATGTCGATAGCGCTACCCATGCCCACCAAAAGCTCTTGAATTTCGCGGTCGGTGTCGGTAACTTCACTTTCTACTGCCAGCCAGCGCCCCTCAGTAAGTTTTAGCTGTTGTCCCTCTTGAAACAAGGTGTCACCTTCTTGATAACTGACCATTTCGGCCTCGACCGCGCCCAGTGCGTCCCACTTGATACGGCTGTCACCAAACTTGCTCATCATTTTGGCAATTTCGGGTGTCTTTTTGGTGCTAACAACGGTTTCTGCCATTTTGCCCCAGCGGTTTTTTTGCTCGATGGTGTCACCCAGTACAAACTTTTTGCCCGCTGTTTTAAAATAAAGCCCGCTTAGGTAGTCATCCCACAGTACGCCATGCTCAATCAAGGCATCGGTGTCGCCCGCTTGGTACAATTCAGTGATTTGATCGGTGGCCTCACGGCTATGTTTTCGATAAACGACCACATCAGTCACAACGTCTGCACCGGTTTGGTCAAATACCACGGTCGGCAGACGATACGCGCCCATAAATTCAGCCACCAAGCTGGTTTTATTGCGTAGCTTAAGTTTCGCGGCTTCAAGTCCACTCACAACCGACGTTGGGGTGATAAAAATGGCTAGGCCACCGTGCTTAATTTTCTGTAACGAGCGCAAGATAAAGTAGTTTTCAAGCGACTCTTTTTTATAGCAGTCATCGATATTTTTATTCGCACCACGGGTGTTATTGTCACCAAACGGCACGTTAGTAATGACCATATCTAGGCTGTCGTCTTCAATGAGTCCAGCTTGTGCCTCAAACGGTGACACGATGGTTTTACTGCGATCCCCATCATTCAATACTTTGGCAATACCGCCTGAGATACCGTCAAGCTCCACGCTATCAACAACGGCACTGGCGGGGCTGGTACTGGCAAAAATACCAGTACCGGCTGACGGGTCTAGTACCTTGCCGCCACTAAAGCCATATTCAGCGGCTAAGTCCCATAATGAGCTTGCCAGCACAACGGGCGTGTAATACTCATAAGCGGAACCCTTGCGACCGTCATCAGCGGTCATGCCACCGCCTGAACCGGTATAAGCGGCTAAGGTCTCAATTTGCTCAGTGGTGAGGTCATCGCGGGTTAAGCCCTTCTCGTTCACCTCTGTCAGTAATTTAACGGCGGCATTGTTGGCTTTTTGACGACCGGTTGCGGTCTTGGCAACACTGATAGACGACCGATCAAAAATAGCACCGGCGGCTGACTTATCGGTGGCAACGGGCGCTTGCGGGGCTGGCACGTCGGTGGCAACGGGCGCGGGGGTCACAGCTTGCGGCTTTAACGCCTCAAAAGCGCTTCTAAATTCAGCCGGTAACATGAAGACTTTTAGCTGGTCATAGTTGCTGTTAGTGACGTCTTTGGCATTACGCAATAATTTGAAGTAGTCGCTTGCCTGTTCATAATCACTGTCAGGGAATTGCTTATACATTTGCGCCACTAACTTAAACAGTTTTTTGCGCTGCTCGATAATCTCATCGTCAGTGGGCTTAAGCGGGGCATTGCTTGCCGAACGCAATAGCTTGTTTTTCTCTCTTGTGGTGGCGGGATCTGTTGCCTTTTGCGCTTGGCTCATCAGTCTCTTATAAATGACGGTGTTCACGTCTGCGCCTTCAAGCGCTGCCATCATAGCGACACTCCATTCGCTTTGTGTGCCGGTTGGCGCGTCGTCATTGGTGGCAGGTTTGCCCAGTAAGTTTAGGCGCATCAATACCGCCGATAGATTTTGCGCGGTGCTAATCCGTGACTTGGCATCACTGGCGGTTTGTAGCTCGCTCAACGCCTGCTTAAGCTCGTTGAGTTTTTTTAGGGTTGCGGCAATGCTCATAGTAATTATCCAAAGTAGTGGTAAATAACGTTCACTAATTATGACAATGATTATGACCAGTGCTCGGCGGCCTTCCATCAGTGCTCGGCAACAAAAAACCCCATCAATAATGACGGGGTTTTAAGTGGGCGGGCATGCCAGCGTCGTCAAACGCCATCATTTATCACTCGTAATCATCTGCATCGATAAACAGTCGTTCAACACCAAAAATGGCGTCCATCATGGGCTTGTTTTTTGCGGCGTTCTCAAAGACTTTTTCAGATTTGATGACCTCAAACAGTTTCTTAAAAGCAATGTTAATCACTTTGCGCTCGACGCCTTCAGGATAGGCTTGGTGGTTGCCACCGTATAGGTCATTGTCTGCCCCAAAACTGAGGTAATCATTGCGGCGCTCTTTGTCTTTTAGGCTGTCTTCTAAGAAGGCTTGGAACGAACGTGCCGCCATTTCATGGGTGCTTGACCAGTAAGGCTTGCTACGTCCTTCGTCCAGCTTTTTAGAATTGGCGTAAAATTCAGACACCAACTCACCGGTACTCAAAACCACGGACTCATCGGCTTTGTCTTGATGGTAGTAAGCCACGGCAACCTTGCGCCAGTCACGGTGATTTTTACTGCGCTTGGATCGATATTTAGACGCAAAGGTCTCATCAACGGCAATGACTGCTTTATCAGCACTGCCCGCGTCATAAATCTTTTTAGCGGTCGTTAAGCGGCTGGTCTCACTGATATTCAATACCGCCAGCCGAATGTCCTTATCCTTAATTTTAAAGGTCTCAGGCGAACGGGTCACGCCCAGCATCATAGCATCTTGCAAGCTGCTAAACGCGCTACCTAATGGGCTGTCCCCTAAGATAGAGGGGTCAACGGTGAGCATGACATTAGCGCCGGTTGCGCCATCAATGTTTAAAACTTCCCCTAAAATATTATCGATGGCATGGAACCATTCATGACCTAGTGAGCCGCCGCCCTTCATTTTGGTGATATTGATAATGCGCTCGGATGGCTCATAGTGTGCCATCGCTTTACTGCGTCCACGGGCTGCCAGTGACAAGGCAAGGCGACCATCAAACGCTAAAGCATTCATATCGATACCGACCACATCGGACAAGTCCATCATAGCAGCGGCGGCGTTCTCGACATGAAACTTGGCGCTGGCCTTGTCCTTCAATACCCAGTTGCCTAATTGAATTTCACGAAAGCCAAACTGCTCTTTTAAATCTTGCGTTGATTTGACGGTAATCGGATCGCCGCCGATGCGCTCAATTTTATCAGCCACGACCAGCTCAAAAGTGGTCTTCTTTTTGGTGGGTGTGGCACTTTCCCCGTCGTCGTCTGCGGCGGGCTTGACGGTTAAATCCCAGTCGTCATATTCTTTGCGATTGGCTTTATTGGCATGCTTAACAAACGAGGTTGAGGTAAGCTCAATGACCGCCCAAAAGCGTTCGCCCAATGATAGCCACGATAGGCTTGGCGTGACTTTCATCAGCGACTCAATACTAGCCTTAAGCCATTCATTGCGTCCAACGGCTGCCAGTTTTCTATAGCTTTCCTCATCGTCTTTTTCGACAACGTGAGCAATGCCACGGGTGCTACTGCTGAACGTGGTTCCCGCATAATTGTCTTTTAACCACTCATAGCGTGAGTTTTCGATGACATTCATACTGCCTCTGCCGTGATAGACAGTAAACTTGCCATTTTCCCACTTGACCACGGGTGTGCCGAAACTGGGGTTAGGTTCAGGCATATCAAAGCCTTGCTCAGCCGCCACCGCCGCATCCTTATACGCATTTTCATAGTCTTTTGACTTGCTTTCAACATACGACTTTAAATCTTCGATATCTTTGATATTAGCAAGGTAATCCTCGGACGCGCCAGCCGACACGGTAAAGCCACCCATTTCATCGGCAATCGCTCTCAGCTCATCGACTAAAGCCAGCGGGGTGTTAATGTCGATAATGCGGGCTTTTAAGGAATTAATGCCAATGACATACGCACGGCGGGCAAGGCGTTTTTGATCCTCAATAGAATGATCAAGTAAGGCGTCATCAATTCTGACAAAACTACTGTACCGGTTGCCTCTGACAAAGCGTTTTCCCACGTTGCTATTTTTGATAAAGTAGGTGATATCCCAATGCGGGGTTGGCGCAACTGACGCCAGTACCTTTTGAATTAAAAAGGCTGTACCGGCATCCCCGCCGCCATCCTTCATTGACTGATAATCAACATCACCGATGATATTGGCTTTTTTAATCATGTCCTCAGCCAATAAGCTATCGGACTCAATCTCATCCCATTCAATGTCAGTGACCTTAACCGTGAAGCCATCTTTGGCTAGGCTTTTGATACGCTGGCTGGCTTTCTCTTTTTGACTGCCAGCAATATAGCCAGTATCAGCATAGCGATAATTATCATCGTTCGGATTGTCGCTGTATTCATCGTCCTCATTGTCTGCACCCTCTGTTGTCTCAGCACCGGCTAAGGTGGCCTCGTTATCATTTTGGCTATAAAGCCCCATACTTTCTAATGCGTCCATCAGCGCCTTGCCAGCGACCACCCGTTTGATGGGATTGGTCGCGGCTTGTAATTCAGTGAGTGCCTGTTGTAAGGCGGTCAGTTCGGCAATCTTGCTTTTAGTGGTCATAGCGATTATCCAAGGTAGTGGTAATGATCATTCCCATATTATGACAACGATTGCCACCACCACGGCGCGGCGTTCCATTAGCATTAGGCATAAAAAAACCTGACACAATAATTAATCGTATCAGGTTAAAAAAGCGCTTAACGACAATTAAGCTCCTAGCTCAGCAGCTAAACCTTCAATACGCTCATCAAGCGTATTGAAATAAGCGGTCATGTGTTTTCGCTGGTCATGGAGTAAAGTCCATTGCTTATCACTAATAAACTTAGGCTGTGGTTTTGCTAGCAATTCATCAAGCGGTTTTAATCGCTCAATTAATTGCATATTTTCAATAGCCATACGATCTAATGGATGACTCGACGGCAAGTATGATTTTTCAAACACATCTTTAGGCGACCAAGATACATAGCCGTCATAACTATCTGTATTAGATTGCCCACCGTCCATGTATTCAACTAAATAACCCTCATCTAATGGATTTTCATCACTTGGCACTTGCCAACCACGTAAATGATTATATGCTTCTCGCGTCATTGGGGTTGCATTGACTACTTTTGTTCCGGTGTACTGTTTCATAGTTTTTTCCAATTATGGTTGTTTTTTCTTTAAGACAAGAATAAGGCACGTTCTTTAGCGCGGCGGTTAGATAAACCTTGATTAAATTCAAGGCGTCCAGTGACGGGATTTCTTACCTTATTCCACGCCATGAAAGCATCAGCGGCAGCCAATGGGTTGCCCGCTTTAATATGGCTAGTCATGCTGGATCCCTTCAAGCCCGCCGCGCCAATGTTGTAACTGACTGAGACCAGCGCATCAAACATATTTTGTGTGATTTTATTGGCCTTAATCTCTTTTGCAAAAATCAGATTAACAGCGGGTGCAAATTTCTGATTAGTAATGGTGCGTTTAAGCTTGGACGCTTTAACCTTACTGATTGGTTTATCCGTACCACGTACCCGCCGACCGTTCTCATAAAAAGTATTGCCGTAACCGATTGTCCACACATCAGCTTGGTCTTGATAAGGGTGGCTGCGAAAGCCTTCAAACTGTTTGATCACGTTTGAGCCTTTAACCGATACGTGCATAGCCAGTGTTTGCGCTGGCACGTCTGTCCATTCATTCAGCAAGGTTAATGCCTCTTTAACCTCGCTTTGGCTCATTTCTGATAGCAGCTTGTTTGCGCCGTCAACGATGTTTTGTGATAACAATTTGTCGTCTTGCTTGCTGCGTAACCAGTTAAAAAATTCTAGGTCACTCATAAATACGATTTGTTCGGTTAACGTTTTGCTCATGGCAGGTTGTCCCTTTTGTGTTGATTGACTAATTGAATTTGTAGTAGCTCGACCTGAGCGTTTAGGCGGCAATTTTCGGCGCTAAGCTCCATATTGCTAACGCTTAATAATCGGTTGGTACGGGTGTAAAATCTTAATTCATACATAATGAGGGATGACGCTACCAATAGCATGAGCCTTGAAATCATGGTTTGATACGAGGCTTGAAAGACCACGCTGCCCCAGTCAGCCCATATCAGCATGAGCCACATAAGGGCGGCGATTGATACCGCGCTGGATATGGCCTTTCGGTGTGTTGAGGTTTTATGGCTGAACAGCACGTAGCTACACGCCAGCAAGCCAATGAACGGACTAAGCGCATTGATAAACTGCCAGTCCAATAAGTTGATGACTATCATTAGTTACTCCCGCCAAAGAACAAGGCTAGAAACGACTTGGCGCGGCTAAGTAAAACGGATTTAACGGCTTTCGTAAGCTCATCACTGCGAGCTAGATCACCAATATTTCTAACGAGTATGGTTCCTAAAAATGACATGGCTAAACCGGTTAGCAGCATGACGGACATTTCGGGTTCGCCGCCGGTAATGCTAGGCAAGATGATAAAAGCGCCCACCAGTCCGGTCACTATCCCAACCGTCATATTGCTGATTTTTTGAGACGCGGTTAAGCCGGTGTCTTTCATCCTATCGACGAACAACGAACCAAAAGAACCGATGACCGATAAAACGAATGTCAAAAAGAAAAAGAACCAAAGCGGTAGGTCGAGGTACAAAAATGGCAAGGTGTGACTGAGTTGTTCATTTAAACCGGCGGCGCTCGTAGTCACTGCAATAAGGTTTGCACCGCCACCCACAATGTTTGCTGTGGTTATCTTTGCCGCTACAATGTGGTTGTTCATCGGTGCGTCCTCTTATCACTTGGCATGACTGGCTTTGGCTATGAAGTTTAAATTTTCAATAACACTAATTTTATATATACGGTCACTTTCTAATCGCTTAGAAGCATGATCGAAACTGGGTGACACTTGATACATTTTCAAAAATGATAGACCTATTTTAAGGGCATCCGGCAGGCTCATTCTTCCATGTTCCATCATGATAAAAGCATCATCCAGCAAGGCATTCTGCAAGTCGCTCGGCTGTCCCGCGTAAACCACTAAGGGCGAGAAATCGTGCTGGCTCATCAATGCCATCACCTCCTTGCTTGATAATCGTTAAACCGTTGTTTTCACAGCCTAATACCACAAAATGTTGTAGGTGACTGACGCCTAGATTGTAGGTGAGAATAATCTCATTAAAATTATCAACGCTCAGTTTGTTGAGAGTGGCAACGCGGGCTTGAATAGTGGCGTTAAGCTCGGCCTCTGTCATGTCAGCGCGTAAATCATCCCAGTTCAACGCCTCATCATAGCCACCAACAATAGAATTTAGATCGCCGCTAAGCTGGCAAGCGACCTGTCCCGCCAGCCAGTCATAGACGTTCTGACAAATGCCTTCAAGTACGCACACATGAGCGCCAAGCAAGTGATTGATAGAAACATCGCCCACTTGATGTTCCGCTGGCACGTCATGCTGGATGGTTTCAGTGACGTACTCATCAATATCACTCACGGCGCTATAGCGGTTTTGTGCCACGGCTTGATGACTGATTAAAATGTAGTAGCGCTCTTGTGCGGTCAACCTGCCAGCCAATAGCGGGTCATTGGATATGTGCGTAATGAAGGCGCTTAAGCGGCGCTCATTCATGGCGGTGGGTATTTGTGCGATATCGATGGCTTGTCCGATTTCTAAATCCGGCAAGCTGATATGCTTTTTCTGTAACAGCTCAATACTTAATGCGGTATTCATGGGTTAACGCCTCATGTTAATAATGTTTTGTGCATCCCATGCGGTCAACGATAGCAAGGTGACTTGCACCTTTACGGCTATACGGTCGCCGTTTTTATTCATGGGGGCGGTTATAGGGGCTGATACGCTTTCAATGACCATCGGTGAATAGGTCTTACCGCCATACTCAACTTGTACCAGCGGTGGAATAATCGAGGGAAACATGGACTCTGAAAAGCCATCTTTTAAGCCGCCAACAATCAATGATTGTGACGATAGCTCAGTGGCAGACGCCCAACGCTGTAACTGCTGCAATGGGTCTTCAACCTCGGCTTTGGCATCTTCCCATGCTTGAAAAATAAGGCTGCCAGTAATCCGTACTGAGTTGGATGAGGTAAAAATCTGACGACTATTGAGCTTGGTAAAGTTTGAGCGACCGGATAAGCCTTGTAACTTGCTTTCGGCGTCACTGAGTACGCCTCTCACACTGTCACTCATGCCGGTGGCATTTGCCACAGCCGCGCCAGCCTCAGCACCAGCCGTAGCCAAGCCCGTGGAGTCATTGACCGCTGCAAACAAACTAAAGTAAGCGGCTGATATTTGCCCTGACTGAATCATGCCCATTAGGTTAGGCATACGCCCTTCGGGGTTTGATGACTCAAAGGGGGTGCTGTACTGCGACTCAATGGTAAATTCGCCGTCTTCAAAGATAGACTCAACGCTTGGTTTGCTGGTATCAACGTCATAGGTTTGGTTGCCCTGCCCGCCCTCGTTATTGCCTTCAATAACGGTGCGGATCTTCACAACAAGGTTTTTATTTAAGCCCTTCTCTGACCATAGGCCGCCCAATACCTGACCATTGACCGGCTTACTTTTATTGGTAGCGGGCGGGGTCATGCTCATTATTCGTCACCAGCAAGGCCAGCAAGGGCTTTCATGCTGATAGCAACGAGCTTGCGTTGATAGATTTGGGTTAAGGTATCAATCTCGGCGGTTAGTGCCGCATCGCCCTCAGCCTCATCAACCATCCCTAGTAACGCATCGGTATCAATGCTAGTGGGGTCAAAGTCTCTTGACGTGACGTTATCCATTACTACGGCAATGCGGTCGGCAAGGCTGGTGGCTGGCGTGTCATCGGTGGCTGGCTCAACGGGTAAAGCGGGTTCTGCTACTGGCTCTGCTGCTTTTGCCTTGTTTTCTGCTTCCATGTCAATCTCGCCTTGTTTAAAAAATGACTCTTGAATGGCGTCTTTATAAGCCACGGTGTTGTCAGTGAATACCGGCTTCACATTGGAATGAACGGTCGCGCCACTTGTGCCTAGCAAAATGTCACACTCGCCATCTTCATTGACACGGGCACGTAGATTAAGACCATCTTTTGTGATCTGCGCGGTAATGCCATAAGCGGGCTTAGACTTGTTGGTTAAGGCGTCAAACATTGAGCCTTGATAAGCGGTGGCGTTATAGTCGGCAACGGCAATTTGTGAGTCGTTATCGTCAGCGGCTTGTACCAACTTGCACACGGTATCGGCAAATACCAATGTCATGTCTTTGAACATGCCTTTCTCAATAGCGTATTGTCCACGGTCGTTTACTTGAATGGCGTCATCATCGATACCTAGTACCTGCAAGTTATCGGCGTTACGTTCTAAGAAAATACTGGGGTATTCGCTGCTATCGATGGCGTCATACTCATCGGCATCATCATTATCGTCATCAGCATCAGCGCTGGCGTAGGCTTTCTCAATCATGGCGACCACTTCACTGTCTGACAGCGATAGGTCATCAAGGAATTTAAAATTGGTACTTTCCATCGTCCATACGACCAGTCGATCATTGATATCTTGCTCAGGTGACGTATTGCTATTAAGCGTAGGTATGACCTCAACGCCCTCTTTAATCACGCCATCTAAATAATCATCGCCTTCAAACTCTGAACGCAATTCCCAGTCGTTATCAGTCAATAACTCTTTGACACTGTCAATACGGCTGCTTTGAAACGGTGCAACGCTATTGTAAAAAGTCTTTAGTAGCTCAGGGGCTTTAATGATCTCAGCATAGGTGTAGGTCGTGCCCGCATTTTCACCCTTAACCATCGTGGTGGTGTAATTGTCAAAGTCATTGGTATAGTCGGTGTTGTATTCCGTGGTATCGGTATCGGTTCTGATATTCTGAGCAATAAGCGCCTCAATACCCGCAAAAGCTGGGTACTGGGCAATCATTGCCGCCACGTCTTTAAACGACTTTGGCTTGGATGAGTTGTACGCACGGGTTTGAGCGTTGTCAGCAAAGACGTGCCATGAGCCGTCGTCAAGCTGGCTGGCAGACCATGTATCTTTTTTCTTACTGTTCTTATAAGCGATAAAGACGCCTTTGCCTTGATACTCAACGGGTGGGTAAGTTTTAGCTTTTTTCTCTTTCTTAGCGGGAACGGCTGGCGCGTCGGCTGTGGTATCGGCGGCTTTGTCATCCGTACCGGTCGCACTGGCATTGGCAAAGACCTCAGTGTCTTTAGCGTTGGTTCTATCGCCGCCCTCATCAAAGAAAGAAATAGTGCCTGTGCCTTCCATGTAAGCGTTGAAAGTGCCTTTAATCTCACTGCCACCGTTACGCCATACCACGGAGTCGCCCACTGCAAAATCACCGTTTGGGGTGCTTACTTTTTCGGGTGTGCCAGTGTCTTCTTTCGGCGCGGGCAAGTCAGCATTGTTATTAACCTCATCCGGTGATGGCGTGGCAGCTTTGGTATCAGCGGCTTTCATACGGGCATCAATCGCGGCGTGTAAGCCCTCAATGTCGGTATCAAGCTGCTCAATCGTGGCGTTTTTATCGTCAACGTCCTTTTGTGCCTCATCAAGCTCAGCACTGACTTTAGCGTTACGCACTTGGGCGCTTTGAAAACGTTTTGAGTTCTTGCCAGCGACACGTAAGATACGGCTAGCAAGGGTGGTAAGCTGCACGTTATCGCCATTTTTAGGGGATAAGGCGGCGGTCACATCGCGCTTGTTCAACATCCACTTCCAACTGATCATAATGTCGCTAGGCAGCAACTTGGAGGGCGTACTATCAGGGTTATGGAACCAAATAGACAAGGTTTGACCATCTGATAAGTCAAAGATAAAGGCGGTATTGATAACGCCTTGGCGCTTAAATTCCTTGGTCTGAGTCACGTTGGTAACGGTCAAATCGCCACTTGCCCCAGCTTTCCACATCGCAGTGTATAAACGGTCTTTTAATAGAGACAAACGACTGGCTGTGTCCATCAAGGCATCAAAGCTAATCTCTTGCGCGTCCATTTCAATCAAGGTGTCTGTCAATACAAACGGCGTGATCAATTCATGACGGGTATCGGCACGGGTCATATCAAGACTGAGCAAGCTATCTTTGCCGCCATGACTGCTCAGCTTATTCATGCTATCCCACTGCACGTCGTCAAACGTAACGCGGGTTGCCTCAGTCTTCAATTCTTGCGCGGTCACGGTTGGCAAGTAATGTTGATCTTGTGAGGGATTGTCCATCAATTTATTAACGGCATCGATTGACCATGTATCAACGGCTTGCGCGGGCAAGTTATCAAACTGCACGTTTTGGCTTTCGGTCACAAAGTTGCAATAATCGCCACCTAGACAATCAAGCTGACTGGTGGCCACTTGCATGGCTTGGTCATCGTCATAAGCGCCGCCAATAGCCAAGCTGTCTATATAACGCCCGCCTTGTTTAAAGATATTGACCATATGCCACTGGTCGTCTTCACTGCCAACGCTGCTGTCAAAACCTAAGCCATCAAAACCGGACTCATCCGCAATGACCGCTGGCAAGTCACGATAGCCGCCAGTGATAACGCCAGTCTCATAGCGGCTGTATGCGCTATAATTTGAGCCATCGCCTTTTTCGATACTGTGATGGGTGTGTGCTTTATTTAAACTGGTGTAAGCCATGTCAACGCGCCTATGAATAGTGAATAAGATAACGCTATTCTGACAAGTTTTAAGGCACACAATTTAGGGGGTTCCATAACCATCGGACACAAAAAAGCCCACTCAGTAAGCGGGCTTTTTCAATATGCTTGGATTAAACGGTTAGTACCAGCTAGGGGCAAACAATAGGTACATCATAAGAATGGTTAATATCGCCAGTGTGCCAAAAACGATAGCGCCGGATAAAGACGTCCCGCCCGCTTTTGCCAAGCGTTCTCTTAATAGGCTGGCATCCTCGCCTGAGCCGCTTATCTTTTTAACTTTCTTGCTGGCATGTTTATAGTAAATATGATTGCCCAAAAAGCCGGTAACAAATAGCCATAGCAAACTATAAAGCAGCCCATCAGACGCGCTATAGCCTTCAAAACCTTTCATATACATCATGATGATATCAAGCGCCGGTAGCGCAATGACCAGCATGAACGCCACCCCATACATTTTGCGGTAGCACAGCCAAAAGACACTTAGAAAAAACCCTGCCATATTAAAGCTATACACACCAAGCCCTTTTCTATAACCGTCGCTCTCAGGCTTGCCGTTTAGCCACTTGGCATGATAATAATCATGATATTTATCACCAACAAAACTTGCCAGCGCTTGATCGGCACTATCGGTTTGTGCTTGGCTAGGGGCTGGCATGGCTTGTGCTTGAATAGCGCCGGTCGCTGTGGATAGGCTTAAGCCATCGCCACAGTTGGCACAAAAGTTACCGCCGTTTAAATCTTTTTGCCCGCATTGCCTACAAAACATTTTATTCCTTAATAGCGCGTTATGAGTATTAACATCGTGTGACCGTTTATCACAGTAACACGTTTACGCGCTCATACCGGCTTAATACTCGAACATCAACGGGCGCAATTTTTGGATAGTGATACCGTGTTTGACAATCTCGCTGCGACCAGCGGCGCTAATATCAGCCCGCCCACTTTTTGCCGCCACAAGCCATGACCGTTTAACGACTGGCGGCTTACTGGGGTTTTCATGATCAATCAGCCCTATGCTTAATTTAAAGGCATAATTTTTAGGCTCGTTCACTGTGCCATCATCATTAAATGCCAGCTCATAACACGCCCTGAATGATTTAAAAATATCCCCGTTGGCGGTCTCAATGAACGTCAATTCCATGTCGTCGGCGGTTTTTTGCGTTAGATAGTTGGACTGCAACGCGCCCGCATAAAAGCTCTCTGACTCTGAGCTGCCAAGCGATAAATCACTATCCGTCACAAGATAGCCAAGCGACTTGTTGTTAAACCACGGTATGCCTGCACCAATGTTAAAAACATCCTCAATGGTCACGCTATACATACACTGCAATAGCGCCTTGTGTGCGCGAACCTCCCCATACAATAGCTTAAGCGCCTGTGATGGGCTATCAGTCACTACCGGCGCGTTAGTGGCTCTCAATAACGGCTGTGCGTATTTATTCATCGTCAAATCCTAAGCCAGCGGGTAATTCGTCATCATCATTTGGCGCTGATTGTGGTTGCCCGCCCATTGGCATACCCTCTGCGTCCTGTGCGGGTGCGGTGATGGCGATGGCTATTCTCTCAGCGGTGGTAGCGTCATAACCCAGCTCATCTTCAAGCATTAACTGGGCGGTGTGTCTATCCAAGCCAAGCTCTTTGATGCCTATGATTGCCTGTGTCTGAACGGTTAAAGTGTTGGCACGTGCCTGTTTATTATTGAGTGCCTGTGCTGCGGCCGCATTTTGGTCGCTGTAAAAATCAAACTGCCACGGATAGTCTTTTTCCTCAAAATACTCACCATATTTAATGCCCCAATGTATCGACATAAGGTGATTATAGGCATCGGTGTTTGCCTGACGAATGAGCAACGACCGGCGCATGATTTGCGCTGACGTATGAAACGCTGCGCCATCGCCTAAACCACCCGCCAGCATATCAGCCCAGCCAACCAAGGCAAGGTCAATACCTAACCCGCCAGCGACACGGCGCAAGTTGATCATTAAATTGTTTTCACTCAATGGGGCGTTACGCTGTGACATTTCACCGACTGAGTTTAGAATTTGCTTGTCACCCCATTGCGGCATGACGTGATACTTGGTTCCGTGTAGTGCTTCGCCGCCTTTAAACGCATCTTCTACTTGGTCACGATAACCGGTGAGCATATCAACGATACTTTTGCGGTACTTCTTTTGTTGAGCGGGCGGCATCCCTTCCATGTTGATGGTTAAAAATGCCTGCTTTACACTATCTGCAATGGTTTGGTTATTGAGTCCGGCGCGGCTAATGGTCACATCCTGCCATGCTTCCTCGATGGGATATAGAAACGAGCCGCCGACCTCTGCGGGCAAGATAGGGTTGTCGCTGCGTTTGTCATAAATCAGTGTTTTTTCTTCTTGCCATACCTGCAATGACATTTGCGGCACAATGTCACTACGCGGCATCTTAACCCGCAATAGTTGCATCGGGGTTAGCTTGGCGATTGAGCGCTCAAAGTCTTCTTCTTCTAACGCATGATAGCCCACGGTCTCGCCCGCCTGTTCAAACGGCATGATTAGCGGGCTTGCTGTATGGCGGTTATTCATTAAGCCCACAACGCCGTGCCGTTTGTCTAAATAGATGCGGGCAAAACTGTCACCAAAACCGATAGCCTGACGTGCCATTGCAAACGCCTGTTTGTTGATAATCGGGGTAATATGACGCGCCTCACGTTCTACCTTTTTGCGTAGTTCGGCGGCGCGTTTGCCTTTGCCCCGTATGCGGTCATGCGGGGTCATAAAGATCATGTCACCGGTAGACTCATGCCCACCCAGTGCGGCGGTCACATGCAAGTTAAGCGCCTCTGAGATTTGCGGGTCTTTTTGCATCAATTCCCACATGGTATAAATTTGCTGGCGGGTGCGTGGTAATTTCTCACGGCTGGCATACGTGCCAAGCTCGAATTGGTTTAAGGTCTCATACTGGCTGTGAACATCGTTAATGGTGGCATTGGTACTAAACCCGCCGCTATCACGATTGTTGATCAGCATTCCCGCCATTCTGTCTAAAAGTTTCATAGTACCGCCTAATTAGTTATTTTGGGCTGCTCGTTGTACCGCCACCGGTATCAACGCCGCCATGTAGATGGTATTTGACCGATATGTTGCCAGCCTTAATGTCATTCGTGGCGTTTATGCTACCGTTGATGGTTTGGTTGCCATACGACACACTATTGCCGTTAATGGTTTGACCACCATTGATGAGTTGATTGCCGGTCATAAAGTAATTGCCAACGTGATTAATGTCGCCTTTAAAGTTGCTCTCAGCATTGACGTTTAAAGCCGTGGCATTGATGGTCACGGTTTCAGCGTCAATGTTTACCTTTTTGGCTTTAATATCCACAAAGTCTTTAGCAGACAGCGTTATGCTGGCACGTGCCAGTAGCTCGATATTCTCTTGTCTGATACGTCTTACATCGATAGTGGCGCGTCCTTGACCATGACGGCGGTAAAAAGCAATCACGGGCATTGAGATATCGCCTTGCTCAAAGAATACCCATACGTCAGCATTGGCGTTCAGCTCGCGCTCAGTGTCTAAATCGTCGTCACCGATGGGATAGGCAAGCATGGCAGTAATACCGTCTGCTACCCCATCCGTCATGCCAGCAATCGACACTCTTGCCGTTCGATTGGCGTTATCGTAGCTAATCAACTTGGCGGGGTGCATGTAAGGGGATATAAAACTCATTTGGCGTCCTCAATTTGTGCCAGCCATGCTTTTGTTGCCATTACTGAGCGACCGCCTAAAGCACCGGACTCGTAATTGTGAGCGCCGGTTAATACGACTAGGCGCTTGCCGTCAACGTCAATCAACTTGCCCGCATCCAAGCGCTCATCAAGCTGGCGGGTTATTTTGGCTTTGGTGATTAAAATGCGTCGTAAGTTTTGTAATTCACGGTTGTCAGCTCGCGGGTAATATTGAATGGAGCGTTCAGATCTGACTGTGCCTACAATGTCTGAACCGTTGTCATCGATGGATAAGTAATTGATATTGCCGTGCCGGATGGCATTGGGGTTGTCTACCCACTGAACGGCGCTTTTATCGAACATCAGCGGCTCACCCGCCATCAAGTCGTTCAGACGAATAACCGACAAGCCTTGCTCGGTATTGACCATCACCGCCGCCTCTTTTTGTAAGGCAAGGGCGATGGGTTTGGTGGGCAGTTGCCCTTTGAGGCAAATGAATGATGCCAACTTAATGTCACGCTTAATCCGCACCTTAGCGCCCAGTGCGCGGTACACCTCATTAAAACTGGTATTTTCTAAATAGACGGCCTTAGTGGTCACGCCTAGCAGCGGCTCACAGCCAGCCATGACTGCAATAATATGAATGGCGGCGATACGCTTGCCCGCCTTAATAGATTGTTCATTGACGACCTGCGACTTAACGATGACCAGTGGTACGCCTTTAGGGGTTAGTAGTGGCTTGCCGATGATCAATAGCTCGCGCAATCGGTCATCGGCTTTCACCACCATTTCAAGCGTGACGGGTACGGGTACAAGATCGGTTCGATAGATTGCGCTGATTAGATTACCGCCACCAATTTGACTACCATCTTCAAGCTGAATATTCATACTATATTTGCTCTAAATCAGTATCGATAACAACCGATAGGCCGATGGCTTGAAAAAACAACAACGGCTCAATATCAACACCAATGATAATTTTATCGATACTGGCTACCATGCCAGCCTCATATATCACTGAGCTATTAAGGGCTTTTTGCGCCGACGCCACGTCTGCATCAAGGGCATGGTCATATAGCTTTTCGCCGTCTAGTTCTTGATCAAAAAGCGCTAATACTTTGTCCTTAATAACCGTGCTACATACCGTGTACAAGTTACCGTCTGCATCCTGCCAGTCAGCCGTGCCAAACGTGTAAACGTCAGCCGCATTTTCGCCCGCAATCAATGCCAACTGATTGGCATTGGCTATCATTGATTGTGGTACGCATAAGCTCATTCTATGATTGTATTCAGTCATTCTAATAACCTCCTGTGACAGAGATAGCCCAGCCACGCGCACGTAACGTATCGATGGCTTGATTACCTGTGGCTGATGGTGCTGAACCGCCTGATTGGTCAAATTGACGTGCGCCATCCGCTATGCCTGACGCGACCAACGATACTAAGATACCGTCAATGCTTTCTTGGTTTAGATTTGTTTGCATAAACGTGCTGTTAAAACGACCTGATTTTACGTTATCAAAAGCATGTGCAGGTAAGTCGGTTAATGATGTGCATGCAAACCAAGCTTTATAAAAACTTTCAACACTAGACATATCAAGTAATGGAAAGCTCGTTAATGATGAGCAGTAGCTCCAAGCTCTAGAAAAATTAGTAGCGCTAGACGTATCAATCAACGGAAAGCTCGTTAATGATGAGCAGCTATTCCAAGCATTATAAAAATTAGTAGCGCTAGACGTATCAATCAATGGAAAACTGGTCAGATGGGCTTGTACAAACCAAAAAGAGCCAAAGTCAGTAACCGCGCTAAAATCAGCCACCGCGCCATTTTCGACAAAATAACCCTCAGTATTCTCTTGCTCGCTATCCGTCAACGCGCCATCCCTCAACAACACGCCGACAATATCATCACTGGGAAAGTATCTACTGCCAAGCTTAAAGTCACCAGCAGGGATAGAGACTCCGTATGACGCTGTTCCAATCGTAGTAGCAAGCACCATCGTGCCTACAAACTTGCTAGGCATATTAATCACAAGCTCATCATCTGCCTTGTCTAGCTGTAACCTGTCAGGCGCTTGCTCATAAGTCGGTCGCCTTGCGCTAATAGGCTGCGTGGCATGCCAGTCGTTGCCGCTTTTATCAAGCGTAGCGCCGATAGGGTCACCAGCCTTGGTCGCTGGCGTGCTAAGGGCGGTATCTTGAAACAAGGTTGCGGCATCTACTGCCTCATACCACGCACCCAGCTCGCCATTTACAAACAAGCTAAGCGGGTTGAATTTAGCAGGGGTCGCGCTATAAATAAGCTCGTTATTTAGATAAGCCGCTACGATTTCTTGACTACCATAGAAAATATGCTTAATCATTCTTTCACCATGTACATAGTATCAACGTCTTTAACGGTCACGGCGTCATACTCTGCCAACGTGCCTATCCATAACTTAACGCCGCTATTAGTTCGACTGTTTAGGATAGACGCACCATCAATGCCATCAATGCCATCAATGCCATCAATGCCATCAATGCCATTCTCACTATTAGGACTACCAAAATTCTGAGACATAACAAATCCTATTTAATTACGATTACCGGCTGGTCTTTACCCGCACTGATAGTGTTTAGACGCAACCATACTGGGACGTTTTGATGAAAGTTTGCATGCACACTGAGCGTTATTCTTATAAACGCATCGGTGTCATCGGCTGGCTCAGTGCCGCCAATAACCACGTCAAAAAACGTTTTGCTATAACTGTCTCTATCAATGACCGATTGCAAAGTGCAAGCACCATCAGAAACGTTTAACCATTGGTCGGTAATGGTTGTTTTGGTGGTGCTGGCTGGCGTGTCTGCCATAAATTACTCTCTCTATTATTGTTAGCGTCTAACCCATAACCAGTACGGATCATCGCCTAGAAATTTAGGCTTAGGTGTTTCAGTGCTGAATGGTTGGAATTGGAACGCTTCTTTTTTCATTGCCGTTTCAGCATCCGCATAAATTTGCCGTGCCTCGCTTGATGACAGTCCCGCGCCTTGCACACCAAGATTTTGAGCACCTTCCATCCGGCGGGCTTGCACTAAGTCGCAATGAGCGCGTACCAATGGTTCGATAATCGCCCAGTCATCCACACCAATGACCGTCGTATCATCAATGACCAGTTTTGGCCTGACACACTCGTCATCGGTGGCGGGCGCGTCATTAAACGCATCTGCCCATGCTGCATACTTTTTAATATTGATGGTTAAGACCTTGATCACGTCTGACTCTAACAACGAGTAACCGGTTGTCAAAAGCTCGCTATACAAGTCGGCTGCTACGTCTAAGGTCGTTCCATAGACGCGGGTTTTGTCACAATCAGTCGTGCTCATAAAGTCACCTATTAACCAAAGATATTCGTATTGCCGGTGCTCGATTGCGGCGTTAAGCCACCTAGATTATCGATGGCTGCCAGCAAAGTATTAGCAAACACATCGTCACTACCAGTCGAGCCGATATTGCCATCTTGACCAAAATAGTTATAACGGCATGAGGCTTGTACTTGTAGGATTTGCGAGCGACTTGCGGCGTCAATTTCACCGCCGCCATCCGTGAAGGTAATCGCGCAATCTAGTAGCTCGTATTCGCGCAAGCCTTTGATTTGGTCGCCATCGCCTACATAGCCATCGTAAACACGTGCCATTGGTAAAATACCGTTATGAATGTTCACCATGTCTTCGGCAAAATCAGCAATCGCGCCACCTTCGGTCTCGATGAGCGTCCATTGCGACTCAAAGTTGGTCTTACGAGTGCCTGAGACATGCAGTTGCAAGCCACCAGCGGCATCAACGTCTGCGGCATCATGATGGCTTGTGATGGGGCGTTGAAAGTTTTGGATAAGCAGATATAAATTGTCGTAGCCTTCAGGAACCAATACCGCATTACACGCCAGCATCGCTGCGCCTAATGACTTCATGGTTTCATACCGTTTGCGTAGAGCCTTTAGGCTTGGGGTGTTGGTTTTCATAATAGCGCCTTGTCAGTATCGTAAATGATAGGGTTATTCTGACAAGTTTTGAGAGACACGATTTAGGGGGTTCCATCGCCCACGGGCAACAAAAAACCCCGCTAATGAATTAGCGGGGTTTGGTAGGTAAGCGCGGGCTGGCATGAGGCTTGTTAAGCAATAAGGTCTCTTTCTGCCAACTTCGCTAAAAAAGCACTTCTATTTTTATAGCGGTCTTTATTAGTCGCAACCTTCTCATCAATCATATGCACTAAGCGGCTCGGTAACGTGACATTGATTTTCTCACTTTTACCTAGATAACGGTTCACATCAACCTCAACCAATGCCCACGTCATCCCTTCGTATTCAGGATTGCTCATATGGTTATCAATATCAGTCGGTAACGGGATATCCTCGTCATCCTCGACCAAGCCTTCAAGGTGCAATTCGATGGCTTCTATTGCATTGGCAATCGCATCTTGATAATCATCTGCTGCTGAGAAACAACCGATCACGTCAGGAATAAATATACCGTGTGCGGTGTTGTTATCGGCTCTAGTAATCGCAATAGGATATAACATATCCAAACTCCTTAGTTGGTTGGTTATGGCAGTCATGTACCTTAAAGCCGCTGGGTTATGACAACCCAGCTTGTTTTAAAATACTTTTAACGGTGAGCTGATTTAGGTCTTTCTTTGGATGGGGTATGGTTACTCGCCCCTTTTTAGTATCATGTTTTAATTGGTGGTGACTGCCTTTTACAGCAACTAGATACCATCCATCAGCTTTTAACATCCTCATTAAATCACGACTTGTCATAACCTCCCTTTTCTTTGATGATGGCATATTATACCTCTAGGGTTATAATAACACAAGAACTATCGGACACGCTCAGACCTGCTCGGACACACTCGGACACGCCCTATCAATACGGCGAAAAGTTACCGACTAGCTGTAACGTGCCAGCGGTGGCAATAGACAAGCCCACGTCCTCAGCGTCAATGTCTACCGCAATTTCGGGTACGACTTGCCACGGCACGAGTCTTGATAGCGTAGGCGCAAGCTCTGACAGCTCAGAAATATTGACAGCGGCATCAATCTTGATACGCACACGGCTGGTCAAAAATCGCCCTTGCCCTTGTGCCTCGCTCACATGGCGCGGGTAACTACTGGCAAACTTCTTTGAGTGCCACAAGCGGATGACCTCGTTTTGAGTGGGATAAAGCATGTCTAAGATAAACTGCAAAAATCCTAACCCGCGCTCACTGGCGATAGATTCCCAGTTGGCATAAATCACGCTCATCAGCTTGTCGGATAAGCCGCCATCGTCACGACGCAATACCGCCAAGCCGTTTAGTTTGGTAAAGCGCTCAACGACCGTGCGGCTTCCCTGCCACGGTGTCCCATAGTTATGAATGTCATTAAGCTGGTCAATTTGCAAGTCCTGCACAATCGCGGTAAACACACCCACCATTGCCCGCTCCAAATCATTAGCAGCATGGCTGTGTAAAAGTGGCGATAAGAAGTCGCTGGCATCGAGTATTACATTGTCCATATGGCGTTACCACTGTCGGCGGTGCGGGTTAGGTTGATAGTGATACTGGCATCATTCAAAAATGCCCACTCATGCGGCTTGACTGGCTGGCTAGCCACGTCCTCACCACTCACGGTAAAGTCACTAATACGGTCTTGAAAAGCGGTGATATTGTCTCTTAATCGGGTGGCAATCTCTTGTAGATTAAAGCCATCAGCATTGTGGTGAATAGCGGTTAATGAACCTTTGCCATAACCTGCCAGCAATAATTCTTTAATCTGTGTTTTCACTGAGTCCAAGTCATGCACACCCGCCAAGCGGCCTTTAATCTCAATACGGTACGGGCGCTCTCTGACCGCTTTTACTCTTATGCGCCCTTCGAGTAAGCTATCGGCACGTGCCACCAGTTGCGATATGTCGGTGATTAACTGGGTGTTTTCATTGGCATTACTCGACTTTGTGACCACAGCAAGGTTCAAGTGATTGATGCTATCCAAATCTGCACCATAGTAGCGCTCATGGGTGGTCTCATTCCATATCGCCATATAAGTAAATCGGCTCATAAAATGCTGCATGACTAAGAAAGTAAAGTTGCCCATGAATACCGCGTTACGGTCATACATGGCCGGAAAACTTGCCAGCAATCTAAGCTGATCAATGGTTAAGGGGTTTGAACCGGCACGTATCATGTCGCCTTTTTTAAAGTATAGGTTTAAGGCAGACTCATCGTTGATCACAATCTCACTGAGCGCCGCTTGCCGCAAGCTGGCAGGGTCAACCTCACCATAGGACTGAGTAATCATAAACTGGTAGGTCTCGCCCGCCTGCACAGTCTTACCAGCGCGGTCATTTGCGCCAAAGATGACATTGATATCGGTAAGATTGTCACTTTGCAACGTGTATGCTGGCTGGTTCAGTCCGGCGTTCATGAATTTAGGCGTATGCTGATAGGATTCGCCCGTGGTCGTATTGGTAATAGCGATGGCTGAAAAATAAGCATTGTCCGTGGTCGATAGCGATACCTTATAAAACGGCTCATTGATGGGTACAGTCATGTCAACGCGGTTCACGGTACTTTGCTCAGTCAATACCGTTTTAACCCCGCCTGCGCCAACTGTGACGGCTGCCAGTAAACGCCACTGACGCCCTGTGCCATCTTCAATGAGCCGCCCTTGCGATAGGGTCAGCGTTGATAGGGAACCATTTTCAACGGTTAACTGGTGCTGGCATGGGGTGGCGACCGGTAAAATGCCTTTATTGATGGCATCGGCAATAATGGTACGGTTTTTTGATTTAATGAACGGCTCAATGCTATTCACATCGTTATCACGTTTTAAGTAAATAGCCGCCTCAACGATAGAGATTAACATGGCGCTAACGGTGGGGTCGCCTACCCGCCAAAGCTCAGCAATGTCGGGATAGTCGTTGATATTACTATTGATACTTTCAAGTATTTTACTGCGCTCTGACATCATAATAATCCTGATCTGAGGTTTCAATTTTAGACTCGCCAAGCGTGAGCTGAATAGCGCCTATTAATAAGTAGACATATAATGAGTCATGCCCTTTTTCTTCGGTGACAATCTTTAACTGGCTGTCGCTAAATTGGCTCAGTAACGGTATGTCTGCTCGTAGCTTTTTAAGCAAAGCGTTCGCGCTATCGGTCGATAAATCACGCAATAGCAGATTGCGAACATCCGCACCGTAACTGCTAGAGAAATAGCCGTTCGGTGGGGTTTTGAGCCAGTGCTCTACCATCGACTTAACGTTTTGAGCATCAATCATTACTGGCTCCCTGCTGGCACGTCCGGCTTTATATGAGTCGCATAACGGCTATTTTTCACGCAAACAAGCATCACGTTTAGCCACATCAGCGGGATAGCCGTCATTGCCATGCCCGCCAACAACCCTGCCCCGCCAGCACCCCATGAGGTGCTATAAACCATCAACCCATAAAAGCGCCACAGTAGAAACAAGTAAAAAGTCATCAAGGGGGCAGCTATAAAGGTGCTGCGCTTAAGCATCGCGGGCAGTGCCACTTTGAGGGCGTGAACACTAATAAGGTTATTGAGCGTGGCAATACGTGCCCGCGTGTCAAAATAAAGATAGATGACAGTCATCCATGCTAGACCGGACAAAAAGGTGTCAATGATATAGCTGTTTTGCATGTCTAGTCCTTACTGGTTATTCAATTTTTCAAGTTGGCCTTCAAGCCCTTTTTTCTCAGTGCTTTTGTTCTTAATGATCACATCAAGCTCCGTCGCCTCAGTCATGAGGGCGTTGCGTTGTTGTGATTTATTTTTGGGTGTCGTTTTTGTGCCGGTGGGTGCTTTACGGACTTTCTTTTTTGCCAGCTTCTTGGCGAAAGCCGCTTGCCCATTTTTAATGATAGCGCCCAGTTGTGCCACTGACGCATCAAAAGACGGTTTGTAGCTGTGGTCATAGTCGCCCGCTAATGGCTGATTTTTGCCGTTGATATCGATGCGGAATAGGTCGGGGTTTTCATCAGCAATGCGAATATAAACAACCATCGTTTGCCCATTTTCAAACACCATGCGTACCGGTCGAGCACTTGCGCCAGCGACACGCTTGGTTTTTTCGATATCAACAATAGGGATGGCTTGTTTGGTGGATTTTTTAAGCTGCTTGATGAGGTCTTTGATCAATGGCGTGGTTTTCTTAAGCTCTGATAGTTTCATGGTTCACCTATGTTCAATGGGGTAATTAACTGATAGAACCATTGTAGGCGGATTAGTTTATTGCTGGCTGGCAGGGTTCCAACAAAAAGCCCGCCTCATGATGAGGCGGGCTTTTAACAAAAAGATATGCTATCTACTGGCTATTTTAGCCGATTGGTTCCTGAATAATAGGTCACAATCATGGACAGTATTAACGCCAATACCACGGCTACTTTTAGCATAAGGTAAGACACGCTTTGTTCTAAAAACTCAGAATTGATCACCATTAGCGTTAAAGCAATGAGCTGAAATATAATAAGATTGAACTTAGCCAAGCCAAGCTCACTACTCACCTCAATGCCGTTCTTACTTAAAAAGCGGATAATCGTAATCATAGTAACCCTTATATCATTAGTTGCTTTACTTCATACGTGGTGGGCGCTTGGCGCGGGCTTTGTTAGCACCAGCAAGGGCGGCTAAACGTTTTGGATTGCCCTTATAGATATTTTGTGAAATGCCTTTTTTCAACGAGCGCATGGCTTTTTTGATCACGCGTGGCGCTTGGGCTTTTTTCTGTGCCTTTTTGAGTCCCGCTTTTTGACCGGCGCTCAGTTTGGCTGTGCCACTGATACGTTTATTGATCACCACTTTCTTGCCTTTACGCATGGCTTTAACGGCGGTATAACGTAGCTTTTTGCCATTGATAGTACGGCTTGATTTCTTACCGACCGTTAGTTTTTTCTTGCCAGCGGCATCAAATTGCTGGCTCTCATCATCCAGCCCGTCAAAGCTTTCGTCGTCGTCATCATCATCATCGCTATAAATAAATGCGGTCATAAAGTCTTCAAAGTCTTTGCCATCGTCAGGCATGTTGTCTAATACAGTCTCGGCGGCTGATACCACAGCGGCATCCGCAACCTCAGCGTCGGTATCAAACAAATCTTCGATAATGTCATCGTCAACGCCTAACGTCGATAGCGCATCTGATACGTGGGCTGAGAATACCGTTTTAACGTTATCATCAATCTCATCAACATCATCTTCATCGTCGCCATCTGAGAACGCTTCGAGCATCAAGCTATCAAGCAATTCACTCGGCAGCATCGCGTCATCGTCATAATCGGTCTCTGATAACATGCTGGCAAGCATGAAAGTGACTGATAAGGCTTGCGAACGCATCTGACTGGTCGCAGCGATAGCCATGCGCTCATTGATACGGCTGACCTCTAATTTATCAGCGGCGACTTTAGGGTCAATGGCATCAAATTGCGCTTGTTGCTCGTTATACTGACGTTCAAGGCGGCGGGCGGTCATACGGTCGTGAGTAATCATAGGTGTGTCCTTTTAATGGGTCGTTGTGCGTAAGGGTAAAGACTGAACGCTACCCAGCTTAGCGGCGCTCAGTCATTGAGGTTATTTGGTGATAGTGGTTTCTAAGAACACTTGACGCGCACAACCTTGCGGGCGGCGGCTGAACTTAATGTCGACTTTCTCAAAAGGACTGTCAGCGCGTGGGGCAATACTGAGCGCGTAGTACAAGCCGTTCAGCTCATCACTGGCAGTCAATAGCCCTGCTGAGGCGCACTTGTTTAAGGCACGGACGCATTCGTCCTGAGCATCCTTGATAAAGCTGGTCATGCCCTTAAGCAAATGCTTCTTTGCGATTGAGGTCACAAGGTTTGCCGTGTAAGTTTCGATTTCTGAGGCGTTGATCAAGCGTAAGGCACTGGTATCGCTATCGAACTGGGTTAAGGCATCGCCATAAATCCAACGAGCGCCGCCCTCAAATTCCTCATTGATAACCACGTTCACGCCCGCTGCTGCTAGGGCGTTTTGTGCGTCTTCTTGTAATGACACGCCCGCCATTTTCTCCATATCACGGAACGCAAGGGGAAAGTCATAACCGGCGATTGGGCGGTTAATTGGTGGCACACCAGCGGCATTAGAATTGGCATTACGAATAAGCAGTTGAGCGAGGTAATCGCCTACGCATGGTCGCCATTTCTTACGTGCTAATACGGTGGTTGCGTTGCTAGGTCGTGACTGGTTCGGGTTCCAAAACAACCATAACCGGTGATCATCAATACTGATTGCTTCGGCTAGGCCAACGACGGATTGCCAGTCAGTCATATTGCCCATGTCAATTAAGACGTGGCAATTACGCTTAGCCATGACCTCAGCCAGTGCCTCAATGTTTGGCAGACTGTCAATCTCACAAGTGACTAGATAGCGTGGACGGTCGCGCATATCTAGCAAGGCAGTTTTGACCTCATGCGGGGTTAAGTCTGTGACGGTGGTGGCTGGCACGGTCAGTACGGCTTCTTTGACACGGTAGTCGCCCAGTTGGTTTAAAACGCCGTTGTCCGTCAAGGCGGTTTTGATTGCCTCTGCTTGACCGGCTGAATACGTGGTTTCGACCGTTTCAAAAAAGTCATAGATGGTTTCCATCGAGGCTTGAAAATCCAGCTTACCGGTAATGTATGAAAACCGTTCTGAATGGCTTTCCTCTAACGCTTCAATACCGCCGCCCGTGTATAGGCGACCTTGTAGATTGGTCAGTGAACTGCCATTCACTTTGTCTTCAAAAGCAATCTTGAAAACAAGGTTGTTGAGCGGATCATCAAGGGATGGGCGGGTCTTATCGTCAACCACCATGACCTTAGCAACGACATTGGCATCAAACGCATATTGCGTTACAAGCTCAATGCTGGCTAGAGCGGCGGGATTGGCGGTTGTGGTTAGCGTCATAGATGAGGCTAAAATACTGAGGTATAACGTTTGAGCGGTCATAATAAATTGCCTATACGTGTGTTGGTATGTCACAAGTATAGGCAAGGTTTGATTTAACGTTTTAGGGGGTTCCAATGGTTATCTATTGGCTGGTACTGGCAACGGACTTGCCAGCGCTGGCAGGTTCTTATCGCTTAATTAGGCAACGTTCTCACCACGCGGGCAGGTTCCCCACGGTGGCTTAGGTAGTGTCCATTCTTCGGGATCGCCATTGGTAAAACTGTCTGCCGACACGATATCTATAACGCACCATTGTGATAAATCTTGGTTAAATGCCCACGCGTTAAAGAACATGCTGTCCATGTATTTAACCTTGCTCACATTCCACATACCTAAAGGCTGATTAAACAAGGTCGCAAATAGGAAAGTTTCGGTCATATCAATAACACTGCTCACATCCCAGTTGCTAAGCGGCTGATTAAACGCCGACGCGCTAGAGAACGTATTGTTCATAAATCGAACGCTACTTGTATCCCAATCCCCTATTGGCTGATTAAAGAATTTGCACTGGTAAAACATTTTATCTAAAACGGTTACATTGGTTATATTCCAACCGCTTATGTTTTGGTTAAAAAACACTGAGCCAGCGAACATTCTTTCCGCGCTAGTGATATGACTAGGGAACTCGCTAGGAACCGTGAGGTTGGCACTGCGTACATTGAAATAATACGTGTCAATACTTGAAGAAAAGCTATCGATAAAAACGCCGCCGTCAGGGATGTTGGCTTGCCCTGTTCTTTGGTAATTGACCTCAATAGCGCCTGCGTCACCCTCTAATCTATAACTATTGTTTTTACTTATAGCTCCTGCTCTGTCTAAATATATGCTTATATATTGAGATCCAACATTGCCAGTATAAGAAACGCCGGTGGCTGGCTCAGCGCCATCTTTAGCCAGCAACTCACCTGTATTTTCATCGTAAATCGCCCAGTTTCGACTTGGACTCAATAACACAATGTTTACCGCAAGCTCTCTTTCATAATAATCATCAGTCGTTCTAAACCTGAGCGGCGTGTTTGCGGGTAGTACCACTGGCGGCGGCTGTATAGGTCTGCCTGCATCAACCAACTCGGTTGTGCTGCTAGTGACAGCTTCGGCATAGCCATCGTTATCAGTAAACGTTACTCGTAAAGACATGCGCTTGCCAGCATCGCTATCTACTAACGTATAAGTGCTGTTGGTACTAACCTGAACGCCGTCTGCCATCCACTTGTAAACGACATTACTAGGTACGCCGTTTTCATCGGCAATCGTACTGGTGAGCCGTTGCCCTACTTTAGCAACGCCGATAATAGTTACGCTGGCGGGCTTATTCAGTGCTTGTACTGCGGCGGTAGTGCTGCTGGTAGCGTCCTCATAAAAATTGTCGTTATCAATAAACGTCACTTGTAAAGACATGCGCTTGGTGTTGTCACTATCGGTCAGTTTGTAGCTGCTATCAGCGCCAACCTGAACGCCGTCTGCCATCCATTTGTAGGTAATGATGCTCGGCACACCGTTGTCATCGCTGATTGAACCGGTGAGCGTCTGACCTACTTTGGTAAGGCCAACAATAGACACGCTGGCGGGGTAATTCAAAGCCTGTACTGCGACGGTCGGTTCGCTAGTAAGATCCTCACGGAAACCATCATTATCGTTAAAAATTACCCGCAAATATATGTACTTGCCTTTATCGCTTTCATTTAGCTTGTAACTGGTAGCACTGCCAAGTTGAAGTCCATCAGCAAGCCAGCGATAGGTAACATTACTGGGTACGCCGTTTGCATCGCTAACCGTGCTCGTAAGTGTCTGACCTACTTTAGCAAGGCCATTAATGATCACGCTTGCCGACTTATCTATCGGCTGCACTGTGGCGGTATTACTGCTAGTAACGCTCTCGTTAAAGCCGTCATTGTCGGTAAACGCTACCTGTAAAGACATACGCTTGCCTTTATCGCTCTCCGTTAGCTTGTAGCTGCTATTAGTGCCGACCTGAACGCCGTCTGCCATCCATTTGTAGGTAATATTGCTGGGTACGCCATTTGTATCTCGTATCGTACTATTAAGCGTTTGGCCTACCTTAATATCACCGTTAATGACCACGCTGGCGGGATAATTCAAAGCCTGTACTGCGGGTGTTGTGCTGCTAGTAACACTCTCGTTAAAGCTGTCGTTATCAGCAAAGGTTACTTGCAAGGATATGCGCTTGCCTTTCTCATTCTCTCTTAACGTATAGGCGCTATTGGTGCTAATTTGAACACCGTCAGCCATCCATTTGTAAGCAATATTGCTGGGTACGCCGTTTGCATCGCTAACCGTGCTAGTAAGCGTTTGGCCTACTTTAGCAAGGCCATTGATAGACACGCTGGCGGGGCTGTTAATAGCTACTACTGGACTGGTGGCCACGCTAGTAATGTCCTCACTAAAGCCATCGTTATCAATAAACGTTACTTGTAAGGCTATGCGCTTGCTTTTCTCATTTTCGGTTAGCTTGTAGCTGCTATTAGTGCCGACCTGAACGCCGTCAGCTTTCCACTGGTGAGCAACATTGCTGGGTACGCCGTTTGCATCGATAATTTCGCTGGTCAATGTTTGGCCTACTTTGGTAAGGCCGTTGATGTTTACGCTGGCGCGGCTGTTAATTGGTTGTACTGGGTCAGTCTCATCACTGGTAACATTCTCGTAAAAATCATCGTTATCAGTAAACGTGACGCGCAATGATATACGTTGATATTTATCACTTTCGGTCAACTGGTGGGTATTGGCTGTACCAACTTGAACATCGTCAGCCATCCATTGATAGCTAACATCGCTTGGCACACCGTTTGCATCGCTAATAACCGCTGTCAATACAGATCCCACCTTAGTATTGCCAGTAATAAAGACGCTGGCGGGATGGTCGAATGGTTGCACTACGTCAGTTTCGCTTGTCAAAACTTCGTCAAATCCAGCGCGGTCGGTAAATGTGACGCGCAATGATAGTTGCTCACCCTTATTTTCTTGGGTTAGCAGATAGTCTTTAGATGCACCAATAACATCGCCATTAGAGAGCCATCGATAATTAACATTACTGGGCAAGCCATCCGCATCAGCTATTTCAGCCGACAAGGTTTGCCCTACTTGGACAGTGCCGATAATGGCTATTGTTGCTGGACGATTGATTTTCTCCGGCTCTGTCGGCGGCGGCGTGGCTGATTGGCTAAACGCTAATGGACTACCCACACGCATAATCATCAACGTGCCAGCACCAGCAATGAATGCGTCATCAACTACGGTAAAGCTAGGGCTGAATGGGTCGTCACCCAGTAACGCCTTGTAATTATTAACCGTCACAGCAAACGGCTTGTCCATGCGACCACGTTTAAAGCGCCCCATGATGACACCGTTTTGGCTGGCTGGCAGGTCGGTACTCTCTGAATTGTCGATAATGTCTTGACGCTGAATACCGGCGGCATGCCCTAACGTTTTGCTTTCAATCATGATTTTATCCCATTAAAAAACCCATACTGTCCTCACAGTATGGGCTTGATAATCTTACTGACTCTTAAGGGGTTCCACTGGACGCATAAGCAGATTTAATCTCAACCTCACCACCGAACAAGATTTTCACCATGTCGGTTGCATCGGTTGCACTAGGCGTTAATAGGAATTTAAGCGTATTCGATTGCTTAAATAGTGACACGTTAGGGATGATCTCTGTGCCATCTAAGCCTGCAAACACATAATCACCATTCCCATCACTACGGCTATCAATCCAAAAAGGTACAAGCGCCTCGTTATCACTAGGATGCCTGTTAAAGTCGTACTTAAAGACCTCCTTGTCAGGCATGTGCCAAACGATATAGTCAGCAAGCGATGTTGCCACAAAGCTACTACCGTCAAAACTGGCATTAACAATAGGATCATCGTTAATCTGATAAGAAAAAAGATAGTTTGTGCTTGTATCGTTAATAAAGCCTTGACTGACCGTAACGCTGGTGGTTTCTTCGCTTAACGAGTCAATACGCTCTTTGAAAATACCATAATGAGACTTAAATAAAATCTCATCAGTGCGTGGGTCGTACCAAGCTGGCGCGTAGTCATTACCATCCAACGTTTTTGAGTGGTGCGGTAGCATTTCTAGCAACGTGTCAAACATATCAACATGCGGCGGGATGCCGCCCACCAGTAGCGCGTCTATATCGCTTTGGGTGCTGCGGCGGATGCTTAGGGTTATTGGCTCAACACGAACCGTTACCCTATAGGTTGAATTTTGGCTATTAATCTTTTCATCGATAAGCTGTTGCAAGCCGCTAATGTCGGTGGTATCAACAAGCCCGCTAAACTCAATAGGGATCATCATATTGCTTATCTGTTTAAGCCCCTCCCTAAACTTGCTTTCATCATAAGTGGCAAGTGATAGCGGGTATTCGTCATCAAAAATATAACCTATTTTAACGCCGCTGGTGTCTGCTGGCTCGCCCATGCCGCCTAAGCCGCCGCCAAAATCAGGCTGGTCAGGTGAGATAAAGCTCCAATTTGACCGACCTGTGAAAAAAGATGATAGTAGAGACAGTACGGTTAGCTGCTCAGTGCTTACTGACTCATTGGGCGTAAAGTCTGTATCAACAAAACTCTGCATTTTTATAGGCTGGTTACTGATTTTCGTTTTTAAACAAGCGGCGATAGTGCTCATGCGTCACTTCCTATGATCATTGGGTTGTTTGCGTTTAGGGCATCTATTGGTGTGACTGGGGTTAAGCGGATGTAGCTATTCGATGCGCTTGGTTGCTGGCTTGGTAACACGGCGTCTGGCGCATAGTCTGTCACGCCGCCTTCACCACGCGGGCAGGTTCCCCAGTTGGGCTTAGGTAGTGTCCATGAGACAGCCCCTTCCGAAAAACTCTCTGCGCCAAACGGTAGGTTAGCCACACACCACGGCGATAAATCTTGGTTGTATAACGTGTTGCCGTAAAACATACCGTTCATATTAAGGATATGGCTTACATTCCACATACTAATATTTTGGTTAAACAGTGACGCTTCATAAAATAGATAACTAATATCCACCAATTCAGGCGGTAGCGTTTCGGGCACGGTTAAAAGCGTATTATTTAATCCTGTAGAAAAGCTGGGTATTTTTGATGAGAATTGGCTAATAATAACCTCACCTAGTGGGCTGTCGTCATAATCCGAATCATCCCCATAATACGACAAGTCAACATAGCCTGCGGTAACGTCAAGCTCAAAATGTTTAGTATTAGGTGTAATGACATTGAAATAAATATCAGCAAAGGCTTCATTAAATTCTAGTTCCACATTCTCTGCGATAAAACCTGTTGAGTCAGCAATAACCACACCTGACTCTTTAAGCGACCAGTCACCCACTGGCTCATCAATATAAACATATAACTGATACTCATTAGATGGGTTATCGTAGCTCTCAACACTAAAAATAACCGTGCCTGTGTTGATGGCTGGCTTGTTGGCGTCAGTGCTACCTACCCTTAAGACATTAATACCTGTCACACCACGTTTAAAGGCGTCCTCAACGGCTAAGTAGCTCTTGTTAGCGGGGTCGTGCCCCAGTAAAGACTTGTAGCTGGCTGGCGTGACCGTAAACGGCTTATCCATGCGGCCACGTTTAAAGCGCCCCATGATGACACCGTTGTTTAAAGACGGTAGCGACGTGCTCTCTGACTGGTCGATGACGCCTTGATATTGAATACCGGCGGCATGACCTAGTGTTTTACTTTCAATCATGGTTGCGCTCCTTTATTAAACGTTACTAAGTCATCATAGGGGGTTCAGGAAAGGTAATCCCAACGGTATAATCGGATTTAAAGATTATGGTATCGGTTGGGGCGTCATAGACCGCTTGGCTTAAACCGTTGGCATCCATTAAGGCGACGTTTGATACCAGCATTTCTTTCACGCTATCGAACATATCGACATGCGGGTTGTGGTCGCCTTGAAACAAGCTGTCAATCTCGGCTTGGCTGCAACGAGAAAAGGTTAGGGTTACGGGTGTTTTGGTCAACGTCATGCTCATGCCGTCCATAAAGGCCTCACTAGCAAGGCCTTCATCTATCAAGCCTTGAAGTTCACTAAGGCCAGCGGCATCCACACGTGCATCCCAACCAATAGGCTTATTCATAGATCCGTACAGAGTTTTGATAAAATGCCTGACGCTATAATCGTTAAAACCTGCCAGCGCTATTTTATCCACGATGTTCATTTCACCGACTGGGCTGCCATCAAAAATAGTACCCACAAAGGTTACTGTGCCACTAGGTATCATACTCATGCCCTGTCTATGATTCATCCAGTCCGTTTGACCTGAAAAGAGTTCCCCTAAGAGCGAATAGACCGCGACTTGCTCGTATTGAATACCTGTCGGTTTTGATGGGTTAAAAGCTAGATAGCTTTGAAGGACTGGTAGCTGGTTATTGATCTGTGTTTTCAAGCAAACGGCGATAGCGGTCATGCTAGTATTACTCCAAAGTATTCATCAGGAAAGATAGTAGTGACCGGCACTACATGGATGTAACTGACGGACTTTTTGGCGGCAACGCCATGCCCGCCTACGCGTAAGATACTGACGTCACTAATGCCTCGTTTAAAGGCGTCCTCAACGGCTAAGTAGCTTTTGTTAGATGGGTCATGCCCTAATAATGCTTTATAGCTGGCGGGTGTGACTGTGAACGGCTTATCGGTTCTGCCTCGTTTAAAGCGACCAATGATGACACCGCTAGCCAGCGATGGCAGTACCGTTGTTTCTGAATTATCGATGACGTCTTGGCGTTGAATACCCGCCGATGCGCCCAGTGTTTTACTCTCAATCATAATGAGGCCTTATCAAGTCTGTGTTCAAATGATGGGGGGATTAAAGTAGCCCTCAACCACCCCAATATACGAGCGTGACAGCTATTAAATGATTTTTAGGATTTTGCCGCGTGTCTTATTGAATTGCTCAATATTGGCAATGACCTTTGCTTTTGACTTGCCAGCGACAATCTCAATATTAGTCACTTTACCTGCCAGCATAAGCGTAGTCGTTGATGGCTCTAGTACGTTAAAGCTACCAACGTTATGGACACTTACACGGTTTAAAACGGCTTTGGTCGCTGGCTTGTGAGCGGTTTGCTGGCTTCGTTTATCAAAGCGGCGTTGAAAGCGTGATGTTGGCTCAACTGGTGGCTCAACTGGTGGCTCAACTGGTGCTGGCATGTCATCGGTAGGGGTTACTGGCTCATCAGCATCAAGCAAGCCTTGTGCGTCCATATAACGCCAAATCAACTCAGGCTTATTGTCAGCGCTTAAGTATTCAATTTCATTGTCCGTTAAGTATTTTTCAAGCTGCTTGACCGTGAACGTATCGTCTACTTTTTTATACTCATCGGTACTTGCCAGCGCGTCTAGGTTGTTTGGTACTTCTTTAATATCAGTCATGATCATTCCTTAAGGGTTAAATATTTAAAAAACCTTGCTGCCACGAATGACAACAAGGTTCTAGTGGCTATGCGATTAACGAGCTATTAGAGAGAAGGCAAGTTGATCATTTCAATCAGCATAAACTGATTGCGATAGCGTGGTAGTGGGTTGGTTTCGCCCGCTTGACGGCTATAGATAGCAACGTCTTTTTCATAAGCGTTACCGTTAGACGTCAGTACCATAGGCGGTACGGCGGTCATACCCACAAACGCCGCTTGTGCTGGCGTGTTAGCGCGTGGAACCATTAGCGCATGTGCGGTTGTGGTGGCTGCATCTTCATTGAAAACGCCCATAGATTTAGGCACGTAGTAAACGTTTGCACCGCTGGTTTTCATTTTACCAATGCGATAAACGCTGTACTGGTCGCCAAATGGTTCGCCGGTTGGCTCGTAGTTTGAACCGTCTAAGCCTGAGAAGAACGCCGCGCCACGGTCTGATACAAACAAGTCATAACCACTGATTGCCATGTTAATAGCAGTCGATAGGCGTGAACGTGCGAGACCTAGCGTGATATTGACGTTGGCAAATGCAGCGGCAATATTGGTGGGTGTGACACCATCTTTTGTAAAGTTAAAGGTAGCAACGCGACCGTGTTCAGGGTCTTGGTTGGATAGGCACATATTGATAGCACTACGCAATAAACGACCGGTTTGCTCAAAGTAGTAACGTTGCATGGCGATTGTTTGCGCGGCTGCATACCAGTTAAGCCCTAGCTCATTAGATAGCTGAGTGATTGAGTCAATAGACGCAACCGAACGTGAACGGCTTGGATGCGCGTAGATTGAACGATGCTCAAAGCTCATGTCGGTTGATGGCTCACGGATGATCTGCACACCGTTGTCATCTTTACGCTCATAATCAAAAACAAGCTCAACCGTCACATCATCTGCGACTGGCTCAGAACCATTGACCACATCAAAAGCAATTTTGATTTCATGGGTATCTAGGTTGGCTGTACCGCTGGCTAGCGTGTAAGTGTCAATGCCAATGACAGCAGAGTCAGTAGGCTGCAATACACTAACGCCCTCAGTCGAGGCATGTGTGCGATGCTTATCACTACCCACTTCAATGCCTTTGACCATAACAGACACACGACCACCTAAGAACGGCGCGAGTGGTGAGCTATCATCAATGACAAATTTAGAGGTTGAGTCAGCACGGACTTCATGCGTATAAGCAAGGCGTGACGTGAGAGTAAACGTGCCAGCATCAACGCCTGCGTCCATTGCTAAAGTATGGCGGTTTTCTAGATAAGGCATGCCAGCCTTGTCACCGTCCATTGTTTCATTGCGGCGCATAACGCCCATGTTCATACCAGCAACGGCAGTACCGTAAACGATTGGTAATTCGTTACTACCCATAGGGTTAGGCAACATTGAGATAAGCGGCAAGCTGTTTGAGATACCGTAAGCGATCACGACTTGGGTGATAGCAGGAACCATCGAGTTTGCCTCATGATGACCTAAGCTCAAACTATCGAACGTTGGTTCGGCGCTATCGTAACGCTCAGCACCACCAAATGGCATAGCGGCTGATGTTAATGCGGCTGCGACGGTATATTCAGATGGCATATCGCCACCGTTACGGCGTTGGTACTCTGTAATCCCATCGACAAGGCCATCAAAGACAGCGCGGGGCTGGTTTTTAATATCTGCATTGCTAAGGATGCGTTGCAAAGAGGACGGCAATTCTTGAAAAGCGGCTTCACGCCCGCCCGCATGTTCCGCTTGCATAGAGTCAAACGCGGCAGTATGACGACCGGCGTTATCAGGGTTAGCGAAAATGGTTAAAAGCTGGCGTGTTGCTGCGGCTTCTTTTTGTCCGGCGTCTTGAAAGATTTTGGCTTGTTGCTTATCCATGAGATTAATCCTGTTGGTCGGTTAGATAAAGTTACTGACAGTGATAACTGATAGGATTAATCTTAATCGCCTTTAGCTACGCCCTTTTTGGAGGTTCCAAACGCAAAAAAGCCGCTTATTAGGCGGCTTTTTCTTACTGGGGCGGGCTAGTACGGTGCTACTCGTAAGGCACGGCAACGTCCGGTATGTCTTCCTCATTGAAGGCATCAAGATAATCAAGGTCAAAGCGCTGCGCTAAGGCGTACTTACTACCCTGACTTGCCAGCATGGATTGCGCCATGACGCCAGTACATTCATGGTATTCCTTATGGTTGTTGAGCATAAAGCAAAACAAGTCGCCCTTCTCAGGTATCCAGTCAGGTTTTAAGGTCACGCGTTCATCACCTTGCAGCTTAATATCATAAGGCTCAATCAAGCAAAGTGAGGTCATTTCTTCGGGCATGGCGAATGAACCTGAGTTATGCACCTTGCCCGCAAGATTGTCGATCATCAATGCCATCGCATGACCTAGTGGCTCATAATCGATGGCGTGTTCTTCGCTATTGCTCACCGTGCCAAGTCCTGCCCATGCAACCATGCTGCGTTCGTCCTCCTCATTATCAACGGCTAACACGGTGCGCCTAAACGCAAACGTAGGTATGACTGACTGACTGCGTAAAGTAATCATGCGATTGCTTAAGCGCCGCCCATCTGCGACCAGCTTGTTCTCAATCTTTAAACTCATTATTTGCCCCAGCGTTGTTGATAGTTATTAATCTCAGTTTGGTAAATCTCTTTGAACTTTGCGGGCACGGCTGACTTGCCAACCTGCTTTTGGGCGTACTGGTAACTGCTACTCTCCGCTTGTGTCGGATTGTTTGGCTGGCGGGCTTGTTGGCGCTTTTGCTCATCCTTAATCTGCTTGGTGGCAGTCGCGGCCGCTTTCTTAATCTTTTTGCTCCAATGCAACCGGCCTTTCCAATTATTCATCGCCTCAGTCTGCTTGCCAGCCTCACGTTTAAGCTGTTTGGATGCGGTACGATGGGGCTTAATATTGTTATTGGCTTTGGCAATATCGTCTTTGGCATAGCCCTGAACTTTGGCAATCATAAAGCCGCTGGTTAAATGCTTCATGACCCGCAAAACGTGTTTGCATGCCACCCCATCTAAACGCGGGTTACGGGTCGATGGGTAACGGTTCTCATCGAGTCCAAAATTGTACTTGCCCACGGTTGAGACATACCGATACCAGTATTGATGACGCCCACAGTCGCAATCAAACTTAATCTTACCGGTGTTCACCGCTTTCTTAACATCGACCACACTGGGCGCTTTGGTGCGTCCCAGTAGCAGGTTGGGATAGTCAAGCAACTGCACGGCAACATAATGATGAGTGTCTTTACTTTTAAAGCCCGCATTGGTCATAAAATATAAGATATTGCCACGGCGCTTGAAGACGTTGGCTAAAAATATCTGAGTGTTGGCACGGTTAACGTCCTCAAAACGCGATTGATTGACAACCTCGTTTGGGGTAATGCCGCCTAGAAACTTATTCGAGGCCTTCTTGACGTTATCCAAATAGGCGTCAAAGACTGCGCCGTTTAAAGTTTTCTTAAGCTCGTTATTGCGCTTGGTATCGCCCAGTGTAAATTCAAGCAACTCATTCACACTGATGCCCGCTTTATTCTTAGCGCCGCTGATCAATGCTTTTAGTTTTTGGTCACTGAGCCGGTTGCCGGTCTCGATATCCTCTAAAGTGTCTTTAATGTAGCGGTTATGACTGCTGGCATGTTTGCGCTGTTGGCTGACTGTCTTACCCGTCTGTTTGCGCCACTGCCTTAACTCGTTCAAGTCCATGTTGTTGGTTTGACGGTCTTGCCAGCTCGTCGAATCTTGGGTCTCTGACTGTAAAAAGTCGGTCGGTTTATCAACCATTGGTCATCAACTCCTTGGTTAAATGCTCACGCTTTAAACCCGCTAGGCTGGCTTGTACGGGCAAATAGATTATTTTACGTGGTAGTGCCTCACCAATGCGGTTCGTGCCAGCACACAGCATCACCACCGCGACGTCATCACGGTTGCCATAAGCACGATGTGAAATTAAGGTAGGGTCGTTTACTTCGTCTGTGCCAACGTCCCACACAATCAACTTATCAATGCGTCCACGGCGTACTAATAAATCAACGTGAGTACGGACGGCGTTAAGGTAAATATTAGTGATCATGTTAAGCGCTCCCATATATGTGTCGCTTGCAACGGGTAAACGTCAGGGCGTTGTTGATTGGCGGTTACAGTGTTACCCCGTTGTCCTAAGTCAATGCTAGGGCTGTCCACGTAGGCGTCGTTGTCATCCGTGCCAACGATAATGCGACCGGTGAGGCGCTGCCATGATGTGGGTTTGCCCAGTAATTCATCAAACAAGGGTTTTGGGTTGCTGGTGCTGTGGCTGTGATACAAATAACCAATAGGTATGACCGTACTAAGCAAGTGATTGAAACGGGGCTTGTCAAGATAGCGCGGATGGCTGGTGCTATTGGCTAAATGCGATTCCATAATCGATAACGGTTGGCTGCGGGCGTCGTCACTATCGATACTGATGCGGCTGACAGTAAGACCGGCAAGTGACACTCCGAACGAGCCGTAAACATTAGCATGCACGTTATTATTAAAGGCGGGCTGGTCACGGTTTCTAGCAAGGGCAAATAGTACGCCGGTACTGGTGAATAGTCCTAGCTCATAAATGGCTTGGCTGCCACTGGTATCGAATACCGCGCTAAAGCGTAGCACCTCACTGATTGGCTCAACACCGCCTGAGATTATATCGGCGCGTCCGACCTCATATTGTAAGGCGCTCTCATAACCGGTAATGGCATTATTGCCCGTACCGATAGCGACATAGGATAAGGCAATAGGATTGCTGGCTAGTGCTTGCCTGCCAGCACTGGTGACGGTGAATATCAGCTGATTGGACATATTATGAGCGCCCCTTGCTTGTACCACCGCTAAAGTTGGTAATGGTCACAGAACCTTGTTTAACGTAACCTGCCAGCCCGCCCGCTGCTGGCGAGATATACCAACTGGTATTGTCTGACGTGGTTTCTGTGGCTTCACCTTCGCCGTTATAAGAATATATTTTATCAAAAGTGCCGCTTTGTCCGTTTTGTCCGTGTAAGCCGCCATCGCCACCACGGGTAAGTGTAGGCTGATCGCCTTCAGGATATGGGTCTTGACTAGCACTAGGATAAGCGGTTGGAGAAGCGGCAATGTTTGCACCACCACTCCCTTTAGCTTCGATGGTTGCAGGCTGAGACATTTTTAAAATCAACGCACGATTAACTATATACCCAGCAATAGCTGCAATACGATAATCCTTAAAACCAGCGCTAGCCCTGACGTCTGACGTGGACGATATTTCAAGGTCAATAGCTCTAGTTTCTTCGAGGTTGGGCGCGTTATATTCCGCTGCATAGGTATAATCACCGGCGCTGCCCGAACCATTGGCCTGAGAACCGTCAACCTTCTGAAAAAATACCCTAAAATAATCATCGGTAGGTATGAATAGCTTTTTACCTGTGGCCGTCGTGTCCTCTAAGTACATGCTATAAGTGCCTTCGTTTGGTGAACGCTTACCAAGCGGCGCACCACCACCTGTACCACCACCACCAATAACAAAGTTATAACTACCTGCCGTTCTGTAAGCGCCTAAGCCACCGCCACCGCCGCCGCCGCCCGCAATAATGTTGTGGTTTTCCACCAGTATCGATCTAGTGGTTGACTTAATCGCCGTACCACCATCACCGCCGACATTAGGATTTCTCATCAAAGACCTACTAGGACTAATAATATCTCCCCCATCATTCCAAAACTTGTACTGATAAGCAGAACGACCACCATCACCACCATGCCCTAAAATACGCCCTCTATTCTCAACGATAATCTCTGCGCCGGTCGCCCAGTTTGCGCCCTCAATCATGGCTGGCGTGTTGGTATTAGGGGCGATAATGTCAACGCCTGCATCAACGATAAAGCGAATCTTGTCATTCTCTTGCGGATAAGCGCCGCTTTGTTGCTTGTAATACTCATCGAGCACAATACCCGTGCTACTGCTACTGATAATATGAATAGCGGTTTCGGTCTTGCCAGCGTCATTGATGGGCACGTTTATCGATAGGTTAGCTGGTGCGCCTAGTGTCAATCGGACATGCTTTTGTGACTCAATATCGTTGTCCTCGGCTGTGGTCATATAATCGATGATTGCTGACGCATTGTTAAGCGTCACGCTACCAGTCTCGGTATTGTCCGGCTGGCTAATGTCATTACTGGCACTGTTCAAGCTGCCCTCTTTGATTGTCCATGCCAGCCCTTGCCCATCCGGTAAATTGTTAGCCGACACAGTAAAGCGCACACTAGCGCCCTCATTGACATTTATTTTATTAGCGGTCACTTGCCAAACGGTCTCAACCTCGGTCGATGCGTCGTAACGCTCAAATATGTTGGTGGTATGCAGCGGATAGACGTGTGGGCGTTCATTGCTGCTGGCAAGTGTGGTCATGCCCTTTTGCCCCAGTGTTAAGCCCACGTCTTTGATGTAATTATCGTTCGGATCAGTCGCTACAATAATTTTGCCGTTTAAGCGCCGCCACTTGGTATTCGTGCCCAGCAATTCATCAAAATCTGACTTAGGGTTGGTGGCACTATGAGAATAATGTATATAGCCAATAGGGAACATAACGTCTAGCAGGAATTGGAAGCGCTCAACGCTCACATATTGCGGATGCGGGTTAGGCGTGGCTAAATGGTTTTGCATGAGTACCGGTGCGATATTGCTATCGATATCTGTGCTGACAGTAATACTGCCTGCGTTGATATCATTAATAGAGATGCCGAATGAGGCTACAAAAGCGATGTCAGGATAAACCGTAACAAGCGGGGTTGTATTAGATGCAGCAACAGCAAACAACACGCCTGTTCTGGTTAATATTCCCATCTCATATACTGGCGTTACCTCACTAGCATAAATAGTGCTAGAGAAACGCAATGTATTGTCTACCACCTCCCCTGACACAATATCGCTACGCACCGCTTCATTTTTCAATGAGGTCTCATTGCCTGTTGGCGTGTATTTACTCCTACCTACGGCCACATGGGTTAAATCGATCAGTATCTTGGTGCTATCATTGAGGGCTTGCAATGCAGCTTGCTTGCCAGCCTCGGTGGTTTTAAAAATAATAGGGTCTGCCATCTCTTTTATCCATAATCGTTTAATTATGGTATCAGTGTAGCGTGTGCTGGCAAGTACGGCGGGCGGTGTTCCAGTGGTTAGATAATATCTAATAGCTGAACTACGATAAACTCTCGGTAGTTGGTCTAACTCGCAGACAAGAAAAAGCCCATCTAAATTAATAGATGGGCTTTTTCGGTTGCGGTTGGGCACTAACCAACGCACAGGGCTTCCTAGTTGAAGCTACAACCTAGTTTACGCCTTACGCGAATGCTTTATTAGTCAGCTAGTTTCATGCTGTGCACATCAAATAGGAACCCCTGCTCGATACACTCTGCTAGCGCAATCATTATAGCAAATAATGCAGCTAATGCACAGCTAACAACCAAATGACCAATATAGCCTAAAAACAGCCTTTTTAGCAAATATAATTATATTTATCAGCATCTTACGATCTGATCGATATAGCCTAAAGCATAGCCGCCAACTCATTAATATCGCCCCATTGCTCTTTATCTTTTGCCGTGCCCACAAATTCAACTTTATTGACCGGTGAATAGCTGATCCGCTCCATGAAGGCAAAGGCAAAGGTATCGGCAATATCCGGTGAGGTTATGCCCTTGCTCAGCATGTCCTTTTTACTGGTAATGCCCCAGCGTGATTTCTCATCAAAGAAATACGGCAACCGGCTCATCTGTGTTTCAAGGTTCTTGGTCACTTGAAACATGCGCCGTACTTTATTGCTGATACTGAACAAGCCGCGCTCAACGCTTTTGGTCATAGTCACATAGGCGTGTGCCCGCTTATTGAAGTAAAGCAACTTAAGGTTATTATTGAAACAAGGCACACCCCAGTTGACCGACTCAAAATACAAGCCCTCAGCCTTCAATGACTGACATAAACCCATGCCAGCACCCATAGGGTCAATCACCAACGTTGCGCCCGCATACTCAGCCACAGCCGCGTAAATCTGAGCCTTAAGCTCATTGATGTTTGCCCTATTACTGAATAGCGGTATATCGATTAAATGCACATGGCGCTCAACGCGTTTTTTGTAGTCCTTATCAATGACTTTAAAGACCGATATCACACTGCTATCACGCCCCACATCGCCGCCCACATCGACGGTAATAATATAGCCGTATTCATCGCTCTCTTTGACGGCGGGCTTACGCTTAAGCATGGCGGTTATCTCTGAGCGCGTCAGTAGATACTTGCCTTTCATTTCAGGGAACTTGCCACGGATGCGGATCATGTAACCGGCATGATCACGACTGCCGTATTGGTACAGAGCCTCAATCAATTTTTCTTCACTGACCAGTGGCGAGTCTTCCCCGTTAAACTCTAATGCTATCCATAAGCCGCCGTTCTTATAACTTAAGCTGTGGTGCGTGTCATAGAAAAAGCCGGTACTGGTCGCAGGCTGGCTAGTCAGTACCGCTCGGTTATTCTTGTGAGTCAATGCACCAATAGCGACTTCCATTACCGCGTCATCGATACCGCAAGCCTCATCAGCCCACACCATATAATAATCGCCATGCTGTCCGGCAATGTTGGTCGGTTGATGCTTTGGGGCGGTCTTAGCAAAGACGAACCATGTATCTTTAAAGCCCTTAATGTAGATTTTTTCGGTTAAATTGACGACGTATTCAGCAAGCCAGCCTAATGCCTTGTTGTTCTTAAGGCGCTGCAAACAGATATTGATCTCTTTCCAAACGACCGTTTGTAGCTGTCCAATTTGCGGGGCGGTAAACAACATCACCGATTCAGGGTAAAACAGTAAATGCCACAAGGCGATAATGCCCGCGCTGCGAGACTTACCGGTATTGTGTAGCACGGTATAGTCACCGCCTAAAAACTGGCTGTTGCCATCGAGCACAAAGCCGTAATAGTTGCCAATGCCTATCGCCTCAACGCACTTGATAGGCATGTCCACATAGACGCCGTTAATGTACCGGTAACAGTAAAAGCCAATGCCCGCCCCATCCTTAAGGTAGTCACTGACGGTGATTGTTTTGGTCGTGCCAGCCCGCCGCATGATGAGGGTATGGCTGTCGTTAAAAACGTGACTGGTTCCATCACTATAGGTAAAACGATAAAGGTGTTGCCGTCCTTTGACCACCTCCATGACGTGACGAGCACTCACCCCGTCATCGCCCATGATGAGGTCGTCCATGCCAATGTTTTGCACATACTTGACTGAGCCATCGGACAACATGATTTCAGTGTTATAACCAAAACAACCGTGACCGGATGCCACACTGGTGCGACTACTGGGAATAACGATAGACTCAAAAAGTAGCTGCTGCTGATAGGTCACTGCTTGACCTTCTTTTTCGGTCATGCCTAACGCTTCAACGGCAAAGCGCGTTATGTCGTAGCGATAACGTTTACACGCCTCATTCCACTCAGGTAAGTCTAGTAAGTCATCCATCTGTCACGCCCTTGATTACTATCATTAGACGCTAAACGGCAACATATCAAACTCACCGTCCGACTCATCCTCATCCTCACTGGACTGGTCAGGCGGGAGGGTAATAATATAGCCACCGTGTGACTTTTGAGCCGCCCATATTGCCAGTAAAATGGCGATATGCCCGTTATTCATACCCATGCTGTCAAAGTCCAATGACTTACCGCGCTCATCGACCTTACGGGTCTGAATAACACCAGCGGGGTCATAACGTCTTAAGCTGTCATCAAGCGATAACAAGCCAGCGGCAAGACTGGCTTTATAGGCTGCCATGACCTCCTTCATTTGTGTGCCCTCATCAAACGATAGGCTCCAATGATTGAAGGTATTGGGGGTATCGGTAACGACGGTGGTATTGCCCGCTGGCTCGACCGGATCACGCCACTCTTTTTGTTTACTGACTAGGATTTTTCCCGTGTCGGATGCGGTCACTGCCATGACGCGGATAGGCTCACCGTCATAGGTAGCGGCGCGGGAATCAATGGCGATAAGATTGGGGTTAACCTTGGGTTTTGGCGCTGGGGTGATTGCCTCCTTCACCTTTGCCATGACCTTATCCTTAATCGATTGCTTTTGGGCGGTTTGGTCATCGGTACTCATGGGGCGTCATCCTTAATATTGCTTTCGGTAATAACGCCGGTATCAGCATCAATAGCCACACGGGTATGCCGTTTTGCTGAACGCTCAATGATATCGGCCTCAATCACAAAGCTATTGAGTTGATCAGCGGGGTCACGGTTGCCTTCAACGGGTGGCAATTTTGGCGGGATGCTACCGTCAGGTTCCCCAGTGTCGGTAATGTCATCGTCAAGCCCGCCCAGTCCGACGACGGTTGGTTCAACGCCAACAATGATGCAATCGACACTTGCCCCATAAATGTTGTCCATACCTACATCGATTTTGTCCGGATAAAGGGTGTTTTCAACGACTCTAAAATTCCACTTATCTTTAATAACCTTCACGCCAGCAAAGCCAATGTCATAATGAACATCAACGCCGCGTTTGCCCTCATGCTTCCAAAAGCTGACAAACTGATTGGCAATCGCGGATGCCGCATGTGGATCGGGACTAAAAAAGGCGATTTGGCAACGATAAGACGACGACGCCGTTCGCATTTGTACGACGCGCTGTAATGGGTCATTGCTTATCACCACGTTTGCCCAGTTGGGATGATCAATAACCACATCGCGGTCAGGTGGTGACTCAATACCACTGATAGCGGTAATCATGACCGGTAAATAGACCGACGTACCGGAATTGGTTTTGTCACCGATGGCGCGGGCGTTGTTGTTCTCTTGAACGGCTCTCAACATTGCCTCGGTATCGTCCATCATGCTGCTTTTAGCGACAATAATTGAGCCTTCAAGCTGGCGGGTTTTCCAGTCACGAATTGACTGTTGGCCTCTTGGCGACGACCATTGCCTAAAGTCTCTCAACTTCAAGCCCCATGCGAGTTGCATACTTTCAAGCGGCGAAAATAAAGGATTAACGTTGCTCATGACTGTCTCCTATTACGACCGTTTGAATAAGTGAGTGCGTTGCTGGTCATGTTCTTTATCGGCAAAGAATTGCTGAGCGGTGGCAGTGGTACGCAAGTCGGCGTCACTTGTCCCTAAATTGGCAAAGTTATCCCACTGGGCGGTAATCTCATCAAACGATACTGAGGGGCAAATGAGGTTGTCATAGATGGCTTCTTGGCGTTCCTCTTGGCGCTTGGCTAGGCTGGCTTGTCGTTTGTCTCTCGTGATAAGGGCGTTTTGTGACACAAGCGCCTCATTTTGGTAATGAGCAATCATGGTGTCGGCGTTGATGGCAGTTGCCACGCTGTCGTACTGGTGAATGATGGCAGTCTCTAAAGCCGCTTTCATTGCCACTCGTTCAGGACTTAACCCAGTCAGGCTATCAAACGCCATTTCTACGTCTTCATCCGACCAAAACATCGCATCAAACATGCCATTGCCACGGTTGGTGTGATAGTTGGGCTGACGCACATAATCAAAGCCATGAAAACCAGTCACGTCGTACTTGCCAGCATTGCCCATCTTACGCATGACGGCACTACTAAAGCCGCCCGCGTTGTTGGCGTAAAGGCGTTCTGAATACTTACCGTTGTCGGTGTCTAAAAATTCCTCTTGATGGGTCACGTTGCCGTCATTGTCGGCGCTCAATTTGATGGTACGGATAGCGGGTTCTAAGCGAATGGACTCGCCACTCTCAGGATTAACCCACACGTCAGGCGGGTTCATACCAAAGCGACCGCGCAACTCATGACCGTAATAGCCGTACATATCGCCGGAGGCGACCAGCTCTTGGGTGTCCGATGCGTTGATACGTTCAACCATCGATTGAATGCTAACGTCTGATCGGTCAGTGCCTAAGCCCTCTGAACGTCCACGGTCGCCTAAGTTATAGGTGATTAACTTGGTTTTCTTTAACATGAAAAATGCCCCTTAAATGAACGTTGTTGTTACGTCTATTTTAAGGGGCATTGCAGACTTGCTTTTTAAGGGGTTCCTAGCTGCTGGCATGACCTGCCAGCCAAGGGTGCTTAACCGGTAAAACGCCCTTGTCCTAAGCCACCAGTGATAGCATGAGCCAAGTCTCTGTCTGACACATTTTGGTTAATGGTGTCGCTACTGGACTGCATGATCATCGGCTTGTTGTCACCGCCGCTGTCTAATCGCTGTCTCATTTTTTGAGCAACCGGTAACTTAAGCGTGGGGATGGATGGCAAGTTGGCGGGCGCAGAACTAAAGTCATTGACCGTTTTACTGGCAGATGGCTTAAAGATGAGCGGCAACTCACTGGTGGGTGTATTTTGGCTAGGGTTAGTGGCTGTCATACCGCCTAGACTCACGCCTAACGCGCTGTTGTTCAATTTAGCCTTACGACTCACTGAACTGGCATTTTCTTTGCTGGTATCGGCTGGCGTGTTCGGGGTTATGACCTCAGCAACCGTTGAGACTGCCGATTTGAGGGCGGCTTTGACCTCATCTTTTTGTTTTGAGCTACGCGATAAGGCGACTGCATCTTGTGATTCAGCATCATAGCGCTTATCAAGCCCTTTCATGACCGATGGCTTGACGTTCTTACGAGCATAGGCACGACGGCTTTTGTAAAACGCTTCTATCTGTTGCTCAGCGTTCATGTCAGCAAAGCCTTTTTGACTCGATGCGCTGGCAATGACTTTCTTAATCCCGCCATGCTGAATACTGCCACTAAAAATCGCCTCTTGAACGCCGCGATCATCCATCTTAAAGCCTTTCTCTTTGGCACTTTTGGCGGCGGGTGCGTACCATAACTTCGCGGCGCTTTTATCTTGTGCCTTGCCAAAGTTTTCCCCGTCATTGGCGGCTATGTCCTTCCACTTCTTATTGAACCCGTCGCTGGCTGGTGTAAGCCCGCTAAACTGTTTGGCATAGTCCGGATTGTCTTGAAAGAATTGGTCAAGCCCGCCGGTCTCTGAGTTGAATTGATACTTACCATAAGCCCAGCCCTTATTGTCGGGATTGGCTGAACCAATTTTACCTTCATACTTAGCAGATAATGAGCCTAAACCTTCGTCACCAAAGCCCATGCCATCCATTGCTAGTCCGGCAGCCCCACTCACAAAATCAGCCGCGCCGGTCATCTTGCCTTCAAGCCATGTACTCATCTTGCCAGCGATGCTATCCATACGGGTAAAAAAGGGCTTGATGCCGTTATCCCATGTGTCGCCCATCTTTTTAGGCAAGTTATAGGCGGTAATGGCACTTGTCCAACTCTCAATGTAGGGTGAGGCGGTATTGCCTAACGCCTCACCAGCGCCGCTACCTATCCAGCCACCAATGCCTGCACCTACTAGCCCGCCGATAGCTGTACCGATAACGGGAACCACTGAGCCTACCACTGCCCCGCCAGCCGCACCTGCTGCCATGCCAGCAACCATGCCGCCCTGCTTGCCAACCCCAGCGGCTTTCTCTTGGTCGGTCATGTCGCCCCAGTTAGTCGCCAACGAGCCAGCACCAATAGCCGCGCCGATGTAAGGCAGTTTTTTGCCCAAAAAGCCCGTCAGTCTGCCTAGTAAGCCGCCGCCACGACGACCACGACCACCGCCCAGCAAGCTACCCAGTAAGCCACCGCCCAGTCCACGACCACCACCACCACCACCACGCTGTTTTCTAATGGCTTTCCAAATCTTATCTAGCAGTTTGACGTTTTCGTTATTGTGGCGGGTTTGATCATTGGGCAATGGCTCACGGCGTTTTAATGCCTTCAATTTTGAGACGCTAAACTTAACGCCACGGGCTGCCAGCTTAGTGCCGCGCCCTAATGGAGATAGTAGCTCTTTAGCCTCTCGCATACTGTCAAGCACGGGGTCAACGCCGCTGGTGTTTATGTTGCCGTGTCCTAAGCCTTTAAAAGATGATGAGCCGTCCTTACTACTACCGGATAAGAACCGTCCTTGTGCGTCACGTTCACTACTAGCACCAGTGCTGTTTCGATCAGCGCCACTGGTCGATGAGCGCTGGCGGGCACGTTCGTTCGGATTGATACTATTGCGGCTGATGGTTGAGCGGTTGCCGGACTCACTATTACGCGCATTAAGTGGCGCGGGCTGCCCTTGTCGTGGACTGCTTGGCAAGTGAATACGGTTAGCACTTAAGGTACTTTGCTGGCGGGCTTGATGGTTTGATTTTTGGATAGACCGTGTTAATTCACTCATGCGAGTATTGGCTATCTGATTTTGGCTCTTAAGTATCTGCACGATTTCTTGGGTATCGTCATGAACGTTATCAATACCTTTGCTCATGCGGTCAATACCCACGATAAAGCCGCTGCTATCGTAGTCTAGGATGGTCATAATACGTGCCTTACGTTGTCTGTTTAGGTCACTTAGTATGTCACTTCTAACCGATGCGGCGGCTCAGGGGTTCCCTGCTGGGTATGCAAGGGGTTTGTCATTGTTTTTAGGCGATAGTGCGTGTCATAATTACGGGGTTAATTGGTAGTCGCCCAGCAATTCTGTTGGGCGGCTTTTTAATGTCTATCGTTTGGGTCAATCGTCCAGTGACGTGTAATCGATATCGTCATAATCCTCGTCGTCACCCTCATAACCCTCATCATCTTCAAGGTTCGGATCAGTGGCGCGTCCAAAGTTGGGGTCATCCTCTCTTTCCTTCAAACGTGCCAGCCTAGCCATCAATAGCGGTTGTTTTAACGCACGGGCGGCGTCTTCCTCCTCACTGATATTACCAAAGCTATCAAGCGCACCCATTCGACGCTCACGGTCGGACTGGGTAAAGTCGTCAGGCGTGATACCGCAAAGTGGCATTTCAATCTCGGCAATCAATTTGATGGAACGGGACAGCTTATCGACGGTCGTTGCCAAGGCGTCTGAGATCACAATGGCTTTTTGTATTTGTTCGCCGTCTTCACTGTCCATGTGCTGTATAACGCTCAAAGCAACCTTCAAGCCCTCATCCGTCAATTCTCCTACTTGTGCAACACGCTTACGGGATTTAATGATGATAGCGGCGCGTTGCTTCTCATTCATGATAATCGTGTCGGTAATTTCCGTTAGTGTGGGACTTTTTGGTTCCAAGTGAGGGCTTGGTTCCAATATTTGTGCTCTATTGGTTGTTGAGGGAACCACTTTTAAAACTGAGTCATTTTGGTTCCGGTTTTCCGTGCTTTCCGCTTGTTTTGGTTCCAATTTTTGCCGTGCTCTTTTGGCGTTGGCCTGCTTAACGTCCTTTGACTTTTCCCAGTCCTCTTTCTTGCGGCGCTTGCTAATCGTGCCGTTTGATTTTGGGGCAAGCTCACCAAAACTAATCGTCAGTTGCTCAATCAAATCACGGTCACTAATCTTGGCGGTGTTTTCCCATATCAGCTTAGCGGCTGCCCATACATCGTCAGCGGTGGCCTTACTCATAAGATACCCCTATAAAACGGGCGTCATCTTCCTTGCCAGCACCGACAATCATATTGTCTACCACATCCATCATGTCAGGACACGGCAACGCCATTGAATATTGGTAAGGCTCATCGCGCTCTCTGATTAAACGATGCCCGTCCAACTTATCCATGCGCTCCATAATCTGTACCATCTGAGTCTCAACCTTCTTAGACTGGAGGGTCTTTTTGGTTTCGATCACTCGCATAACTTGCATTACATCATTAGTGGCACGTCCGACGACTGGGCTAACGTCACGTTCTGAATACTCTGATTTAACGGCATGGCATAGGGCTTTTGAGCGGTCTACTAGCGCTTCATGATCACTCTTACAAATAACCTTCATGTGCTCAATCAGCACCTCAGAAAATTTGGTAGTGACGGTTTCAATGAGGTTGTGGGATAACGAGACAATGTGATTCGCCGTACCTGCCAACATGTCAATTTCCGGCTCACATGATAGACCACAGATATAATCGACGGACTGACCATAGATACGCTGGAATACTAATAGGTCAACCACGCTCAAATCTTTTTTGCCGTTCTCAATTTCACTGATACGGTTGCTGCGGGTCGATACGCCCCATATCTCTTGCATCACGTCTTTTTGAGTCATACCCGCGTTCTTACGTGCTGCTTTTAAGTTTGCGCCCATGATGACGTTAATTTTTTTTAAGTCGCGCTTGGTATAACCTGTTTGCTTAGCCACTAATTTATCCCCTGAGCCTATGACGTTGTAAGTACGGATTAATCCTTATACAATCAATACATGGGCTGCTCTGCTCATCCATCGCTTAACCAAAGTACCTTTGCGTCAACATCGGTACTTTTTTATTGCCTATCTTTTAGCGACTGCCTTTTAATACTTTCATTGATACTTAGCCTGCCTTCTATTTTGTGCGGTCGCTCTAATCGCATTAATGATCATCAAGCCTGCAATAATAATAGCGATGACTATAAAAATATTATCCGCGTATTTAAAGTAGTCATCCAACCGTGAATGAATAATAATAGCGACCATTTGCACCATGAATAACGTTATAAAATAGAACGGGTTTTTGGGTGGTCGATTAAAAAATGTGGTTGCTGTATTCATGCGTGAGCCTCATTAACAAAGTTGTCATAGTCTGATTTTAAAACGGGTTTCCAATTACTAATAATAACGGTGGTGGCTTTAATGTTTAAGTCACGACTTAGATCATGTTTGATAAAGCGTTCTAGCATTGGAATACTGAATAACTCGCCAGCATCAACACGTATAAAAATACAGCCCTTGTTGTAACTGTTTTTACGGCGGGTACTATAGTCGTAGGTCACATAAAAGTAGCGGATAGGGTCGATGGCTTTGGCTGCTGGCATGAGTGGCACGGCGGCGGGCATGGGTTTAAAGCTATCGGCAAAATGACTGATATTGCAAACGACTACGCCGACACTGTATTCCGTCATATAACTCACAACCGGCTCACCGTCTATGTTTTCAATGTCGTATATTTCAATGATGAAGTCTGGTGTCTTTTTGCTTACCCATAAACTACCGATAAATTCATCACGGGTGATTGCCAATAACTCAATCATATGTTTTCTTTTTTTGATTTTATTACTGGTCTCTATGATTAATGCTTCTAAATGACCGTTATTCATTGACTGATAGTTATAGTCTGAAATAATCGGTTTATTTTTATTGCTCATTGTTTATATTCCATAGGTTTAAAACATTTTCTATTTATGTTGTTGGTTGTCAGCGTGGCGACTCTGTTGGTGGTCGGTTGGTCGGTTATTTGCGGCGCTTCCTTTTTGGTTTGGCTGGTGCGAAAGTTTCGTAAATCTCAATGCTGTAAACGTCAAACATCATTTTTGCTTTATCGATATAGCTTTGTGTGCGTTTGCCCTTAAAATCTTCAACCACTTCTTTGCCGGTGGCGGTATCGGTATAAACAAAATCGGCAATGTATCTCAATGCTTGGACTTTCTTGCCAGCTTCGTTCATGCGGGCGGGAACGAGCGTGTAAGGCACTTGTAAGCGTAAGTCTTCGATTGTGCCAATACGTTCTGCGTCTTTTAATACTAGGTAGCGGTCGCCCTCGCCCATGCTATGAAACTTAATACCGTTATAGATCACAATTTTGTTGTTGTACTTGCTCTTACTTTTAACGGGTGCGGTGCTGTATAAATCGGCCAGTTTCTTACTATTCAAAGTTGCCGCTGGGGTTTTCATCAAGTCATCCCACTTAATACGCGGTGATTTAGCCATAATTTGTAGCTCCTTGCTGTTTAAATGGTTCTGACACCCACTTGTACCGTATCTAGTCTCAAATCGCTTAGGTGGTCGCTGCTGTTGCCGTATAAATCCCATCGGCGCGGGTCATTGAGTCTCACGCCGTCCACTTCCATGTAGCTGCATGAATAGCGGTTCCATTCGTTGCTACGAGACATACCAATGCAAAGCTCGCCCGCTTGCGTCAGTGCCATGTTATTAAAACGGGTCTGAGCGTTGGTCTTATGCTGAGCGGCGTTCTGTTTTAATTGCTCAAAGCGGTGTTCGTCGAGTGTCATGCCAGCGTTATCACTCACTAGGTTTTGCAACAATGTTTTGCTCATAGTCGCTATCGGTCATCACGTCTTTTTTACCATCCGTATAAATTACGGTGTTCTCATTTGGGCGAAAGATAATAGCGTCCACGTCCTGCTTGGTATTCTTGTTGATCAGCAATATGTTAATCATGCGGTTATTCCTCTATGACCGTCCATTGGCTGTCATCACCCATGAACACCTTGTAATCAGCGGCGCTCAATTCATAAAAGTTGGTGACTTCAAAGTCGGTGGCAATCGTCCATGATGCGGCGGCGGTGGCTAATATCTCGTCATAACTAAGCTGGGTTGGCTGCTCAAATAAGAAGGTGTCACCAAACGACCTTACCCAGTCCTTATGACTGCCCCACGGTAAAAACACCTCAACCAGTGCGACAAAATATCTATCGACTGGCGTATTACCGCCCTCTATGACTCTCATATCGCCACTTTTTGCGTCATGACACTATCGGTCAAGTCGATATAGCAACCGGCGATGCCAATGTTCTTTAAAAATTCAGCGTTGTCTTTACCGTAAGCAATGAGCACTGACGGTGCGCCAGCGGTTCCACCTCTGATGCCATCCACTGAATAAAATCTGAGGCGTCCTTTAAAAAAGAAGATGGCGCTGGCTTTATTCCATATCGACTCAAAAAACATTTTGGTCTCAGTACGGGCGTAAACCAGTGCCACACAATCGCCATGATCGGCGCATTTATTCAGCCATTTCTTGGTCTCTGTACCATAAGGCGGGTTACAGAACACACGACCAGCCCATTCTTTATGAAAACCGTCGTCAGCAACCGTGTAGTGATTGGCGGCGGTATCCCACGGTCTACCAATAGGACTGCATGGGTCTAGGTCAAAATCACCCAGCATTGCTAGAATGTCAGGCGGCGTTAGCCACTCATCTTTTTGGTCTTCACGCTCAAAACTTACGTCCATGCTTATTGCCTTAATTAAATTGATTGTCTAGCAGGTTTGGTGATTGATGATTGAACGTGCCAGCACCGTTAAAGCTCTAACAGTTGGCTGGTCACTTCGCGGTAGCTTTCCCACACGCAGTTGATTGATACAAGGTTCTGACGGATGCGGTCGCTGCCACGGTGTCCGAGCTGCTCGTAAAACTCATCCGGCGATAGGTTGGTGGTGATAATGGTTGGCAGCCCTTTTTGATAGCGGCGGTCGATGAGCGCGGATAAAGTCTCACGGTCGGCGTCACTGGCTTTCTCACTGAACCCTGTGTCCGCTTCACCCACTTCATCAATGACCAATACCGCTGCACGGCTGAGCATATCGAGGTAGGCTTTTTTAGTGACTGGTGAATTGTGTTTCCATGTGTCTTTAATTTCTTGTTGGATTTGTTCTGAGCGCTTGAATAGGACGGTCATACTTGGACGGTAGGCACGTCTAACAATCTCGTTGGCTATGAGGCAAGCCAGTTTGGTTTTTCCTGTACCTGTGCTACCACTGAGTAAGATATTGGCGTGTCCTTTGGCATAGGACTTGGCATACGACTCAGCAAAGGCAATGATTTTGTCTTGGCGGGCTTGGATATCGTCACTGCCACCGACTGACCAGCTAGAGAAATCGGCGTTGATGTGTTCAATCGGCATATCGATGTTGTTTAATAACTGACGGCGTCCTGCGATAAACTTGTTGCGGCGCTCATCAAGATCTGACTTGCATTTTGGGCAACCGGTCTCGCCAGCGTCATAAGCGCGTTGGCTGATTTTCCAAGTGTGCTTACCGTGTGCAACGCAATCGGCTTTAATCTCATGTAGCGTTATGTCTGCTGGTATCTGAGCCATTAGCTGAGAGAGTGACTTGCCATGATGGGCGGTATGAAATGAGCTTAGGTTAGCGGGCGTTGGTGCGCGTCTGTCTAGTGTCTGAGTATTCATAGGTCTATCACTCCTTGACTGTTGGCTGTGAACATGGCTGGTAAGTCGTCATCGTCATTGGTGGCTGCCGTGTCTCTGAACCATCCTGCTTTTTGCTCATCGGTCATTGGTGTGCTAGATACACCCCATGTGTCATTCACTGCTAGTGGGTCGCTTGTGGTGCGTTTACTGTTGGCTGGTTTGCTTTGCTTGACTTTGACGGCGGCGGCTTTAATCAACTTAGCCTCAATCTGTTCAGTAGAACGTATGGCAATCTCTATCGTGTTATGTCCTTCACTGATATGCCAGTCATCGGTCGCTACAAACGTCATTGCCTCTGTTATCTGCTCAACGGTAAAACCATCATTCAATCTTGCGTTGATATGTTTAAGACGTTTATCTGATGCGGTAATTCTTTGACCTGATAGCTCTAGCCATTTACTGAAAAGTAAGTTGATAGTTTCTGTTCGTTCAATCTTTTTAATTTCTTTAGCGGTTAATGTTTTTTCAACTGTCTCAGCCACCCCTAAATCCCTGATAGTTTCCTTGATAGGTTTAGTGATAGGTTCATTGATAGGTTTGGGTGCATCTGCTGCACTAGGTGGTGCATCTGCTGCACTACCTAATGGTGCATCTGCTGCACTAGGTGGTGCATCTACTGCACTAGGGGTGGGTGGTGCATCTGCTGCACTAGGTATCACACCCTTATCCAAAGTTAGGTGATAAATATTGCTATAATTCTTTTGAGCTTCGGGGTTGTAGCGTCTTTCTATCCATAAAAAGTTATTAACCTCTAACCATTTGATATGAGTAATAACAGAACGTCTGACAATCTCGCATGACTTAGCTATAGACTCATAACTAGGCCAGCAAGCGCCGTCGTCGTTAGCTTGGTCAGCAAGTTTTATCAGCACCATCTTTCTAAGTGGATTACCCACTTTAATATCGAAAACCTGTGCGACTAATTTAAAGCTCATATTGGTAACCCCAATTTTTTATTATTATTCGTTACTACTAAGTTATTCATTACCACTAAGTTATTCATGTGCTATAATTCCTTTGTTGATTATCTTTGTTTGGCTAATTGATACGAAGCCCACCTTGTCCGTGGGCTTTTCTACGTCTGCTATATTTGTGTGTCATCAACGCTGGCAAGACCATTAGCGACACTAGGTAGCACCCAGCCTCGCAATACAGTCTCACGCCTGCTGTTCTTAACTGAACAGATGGGCATGCCAGCCTTACGCATAAGAGTGATTGCCTGAGTAACCGAAAATTTGGAACCGTCACTATTGCTAAGACTGATTAAATAGCCCTCCTCGAAAATAGGGCGTAGCAGCAATACTATTGCCGCATAGTTGGTGGTATTCGTGCCATTGATAATGCCTTTGACGCGCTTTAGGTTGTCAATCGCCCATATCGATACGGCTTTATCTGCCGTAACCGAGCTTCCGCTAGTATTGATAGCAACAATATCAAGTCCATCTGCCCGCAATACCTCAATATCCTCTCTAGCCGTTTTGCACTCATTGGCTTTCTCAGGATTAGACTTATACCCGCCAGCAATAAGCCGGTTGCGAATATCTGTGCGTCTTTTAGTCGCATTGTGAGTCAATATATTGTTTTGGTAACGGATCGCTTTGGTTTGCTTGATAGAGATTGATTTTGCCTTGGACTTAGCCACAACGATTTTGTTTTCTTCACGTTGGGCATCAAAATGTCGCTTATGGCTGAGTGACGCTTTAAGTTTTGACTTGATGGCGATTTGGCGATACGCCTCACAAACTTTCTCAGGATCATTAGTAGGGTCAAGATTGATATAAGTAGGTTTGCGAGGTTGGGTTTTTGACTTGGTGTTTGGTTTGGTGCTTGGTTTGGTCATGATTGGCTCCGGTCGTTGTTCAGGTTTTATTTTTGGGGTTTTTCGATAGCTCTAATAAGCGCTCCCCTAACTCATGTTTAGGCTCCCTTGTGTTACCTAAACGTATTTCTGAAATTGTTGCTTGTGATACGCCACATTTAAGACCTATACCCGTCTGTGTCCAACCTAGACGCTTTAGGCTCTTGAGCAATAATTGCCATTTGGTTATAGGTAACGGTGGCTTGGCGGTTCTAGCGCTATTAGTTGGCTTATGACTACTTACAAGCATTTAATGATTTCCTTTTAAATTATATAATAATACTTTTATTAGGATATAAGTGTAACACAACTCACTTTAAAGTAACTCTATTAAAATAATAAAAGTATTATTGTATTTTGTCTGCTATATTCATCATTCAACAAGGGTCATACCTAATGAGGTAAATATGCAATTAGCAAGCGATAAAGTTAAGACTTTAGGAGAACGTATTAAAGAAGAACGTAAGAGTCGTGGATGGTCTCAGAAGGTGCTGGGTGACAAAGTAGACGTTACGCAAGCGGCGATATCTGAAATTGAACGCGGCGAAACCAAAGAGAGCGGCAAATTAATCGCCATCGCCAAGGCTTTTAATATAGACGTTGAATTACTTACCGACGGACTGGCAGAGGTGTCTTATCGAAAGACAGACATTGAGGACTTGGGTTATGCCGGTAAAGCTGATCCTGTCATCATTCCAAGCTACAACCCTGCGTCTGTTGGCATACCTGACATTGAGCTGAACGAAGTGGCGTTAGTCGAATCTATCCCCTTCTCACGGCTGCTGCTTGAACACTATGAGTTACCAAGCTCACATTGCCTTGCGGTATTAGAATTAAGCACCTCTGGCATGGAACCGACCATGAGCGATCGTCAGTTGATGATAGTTGATGTGTCTGATAAAGAACCAAAGAGTTCTCGCGTTTATTTACTGTGCCTTGATAATAAGCTATTCGTTAAACGCCTTATCTACACACCGGTTGGCTGGCTATTAAAGTCGGATAACAAAGATAAAGACATGTACCCTGACTTTTCTATTGACCGCTCAGGAATGGAAAGTTTGAACATTCAAGGTCGCATCGTATGGCGAGGCGGTACACTCTAAAAAATAACTAATATCTAAAACCAAAATAATAAAAGCCGCTTATGTTAAGCGGCTTTTTCGTGCGTGTTGCTTTTATTATTCACTAATAGTATTAGATACTTATCTATACAATCACTTGTTTATAATATAAGTTTGTTGATGTGAGTTTGACTTATAATAAAAGTTTACTTATAATACAGTCTCAATCAAGCGATAAAATATAAGCAGAAAATCGAGAAACGGCGAGTTATCGATAAGTTATTTAACACCCTAAAGTGAAAACAGTTAGAAAGTTATAGGCGATTATTGTTGTCAGTCGCCTATTGCTTACCAACTTCTAAAAAGGATTGTGCTATCAAAATTCCATGCGTTAAAAAGCCTTGCAAAGATTGCCCCTTTAGAAAGGACTCAATGCAAGGCTGGCTAGGTGAAGAACGGATGACTGAGCTATTAGGTACTGGCTCATTTGTCTGTCACAAGAACACGAATTTGCAATGTGCTGGTCACATGCTTATTAAAGGCTCGGAAAATCAGTTTGTGAGATTGGCTGAGCAATGGAACGAGGATTTAAAACTTAAAGGTCGAGAGTTGGTGTTTAAGACGGTCGATGAATGTATCGCCCATCACCACTACTAATAAGAGCGTATTTATGACATGCAAGTGTTTAAAAGAGGCGGCGCTAGATATTAAGAACCTTTGCAATATGAAAAAGGAATATCAGCAAAACCCAATAATTGAGGTCAAGTTTAAAGACTTGGTATTCATGGCTGATGACAACGGTATGTTGCAGTCGATGTTAGAAACAAATATCACGATTGAAGTAGAAGGGCGAAAGACACCGAAAAAATCAACGTTCAGTTTTATCTTTTGCCCTTTATGTGGCGTTCGATACAAAGGGGCGTTTGAAAACTTACCGTTTTAATGGACTTTACTATGAATGATTTTGAATGGTTTAAAGAGCAATACGATATCAGCTTGTACGACGGACAAGCGCTTCTTTTTTACCCCGATGGGATGGACAAGCCAGCTATTAAAGGCTTGGTTAAAGGGGTTCGCGGTCAATACGTCAAGGTCAAACTTGAAAGTAAGGCAAAAGCGGTATTCCTGCATCCTACTTGGAATATAACTTACTCATAAAAGGACAAGGTTATGAACAAAAAGTTAATAAGGCTGACAGTATCAGATACCAGTGATCGAAAATGGACTGAGGATTATGAAATCGGCTTGAACGAGGATAGCCAAGCGTGGGCAAAAGATACTATCCAGCATTTCAACGACACCCTAAAAGAAGGTGAAAAACTAAGAACCTTAGAATATGTTGATGAAGTTGGTGATAAGCCTACCCCAATCGTTGATCATGACGCCGAACAAATAAAAAAGTTAAAGGCTTATAGAGCAGTATCAAGCTACACCATAAGCGCCGTTGAAGGTGCGATTGATGAGCTTGTCGATGGTATCCCTAAACAACAAAAGAATGAATTTATCAAACACGCATTAAAAGAGAGACTGGCAATGTTAAAAGCCAGCCTAAAAATTATTGAGAAAGACTACGAATAGCAGACACAAAAAAGCCCCTCACGACTCGATATCAAAGGGGCTTTTACTTACCTAAATAAGCGAGAGCAATTATGTCACACGTATTAAAGTTAATCAATAAAGGTAGCCGTACTGTACCAACGACCTACAAATTTGGTGCTAATGAGCACCTTAATATTCATGCTACTGAAAACTACGCCGATTTAACAGACGCCGTTACCGGTGCTTATATTAGACACATCGGATGGGATGGTTTACGCAATATGAATTACGCGCCAGCCAAGTTGCTGGCAGGTAACACAAGCGACCAACTTTTAAATGCACCGGCTAAGTCTCTTTTAGCAAAATGTGTTAAGTCATCTGTTAAATATCTGTTAGGCGGCTTTACCCTCGCATTGGTGTTATCAGCGGTTGGTAATGTTACCGGCTGTACTGACTACTTGATGAGCCAAGTTGAGCAGGACATAGCCACATCGACCACCTATAAGAGCACGGATCTTGACCAGCAACGCCAAGAATTTACAGAACAAGCCCTATATGCCAATAAACGTATCGCTGAAATGAATTTGTATGCCGCTGGCGGTGTTAAATGAGCCAGTCAGATAAAAGCGGATTAAGCCGGTTCTTAGCGGAGACCTCACCCAGTAATAGAGGTTTACTCAACGCACAGAACAAGCCAGCCAGCACCAATAAAGAGCAAGCAATGATTAATAGGTTGCCCGTGCAAGGCTTTAACAATCCAAGCGACTATCAGCTAGATCAAATCTTTAACGGCGATTTATGGGGTTATAAATAATGAGCAACTTAACGCAAGAAAACTTACCAGCCAACATTGAACCGACCGCTATCAGCCCAGTTGATAAGCAGCCAACAATGCCGACCGCGCCTTGTGTGTTTGGCGCAATCAATGCAGTGCAAGCTGAGTTAGCAAGATTAGGGATTAGTAAAGCCCACACCACGAAGGGCGGCGCTACCTTCAAGTTTCGTGGTATTGATGATGTTTATAACGCCTTAAGCCCTATGTTAGCGCGGCACGGATTAATTATCGCACCACGCTTTAGAGATCGTGAGGTTATTGAGCGCAAGACCAGTAAAGGCAGCATATTGTTTTACACAACGGTTACTGGTGACTTTGAATTTATATCAGCGATGGACGGTAGCAAGCACACGGTAACAACGTTTGGTGAGGCGATGGACAGTGGCGATAAGGGCACAAATAAAGCAATGAGTGTCGCTTATAAGTACGCTTGCTTTCAAGTGTTCGCTATACCAACCGAAGGGGATAATGACCCTGATGGGTATGTCCATCCGCCTATCCAGCCAATGCAGCAGCCATACAACAATCAGCAGCCATACAACAACCAGCAGCAGCAGCAGAACACACCATCGTTACCAGCACCAACACAGTCAATATGTAAAACCGTGGGCAACAAAATGTATGACTCAAGCAGTCGCCGCATCTTCTCACCTGAGCAGTTTGAAACAATGATTGAGCATGTAAAAAGCGGCAACTATCCAAAAAGCATGTTTGCAAACGATGACAAGTATTGCTATAGCGATGAGCAAGCCAACGCCTTAAGAGAATTAAATTAGCTCACCAAATAATTAACCAATTAACAGCCAATTTAGGCAATCAATATTTAAGGAAATATCATGCGCGGTGTTAATAAAGTAATCATTATCGGTAATCTAGGCGCTGATCCTGAGACACGCCAATTCAATAATGGTGGCAGCGTTACCAATATATCGGTCGCTACGTCCGAACAATGGACTGATAAAGAAAGCGGCGAAAAACGAGAGGCAACTGAGTGGCATCGCATCGTCCTATTTAATAGACTGGGTGAGATTGCGGCTCAATACTTGCGTAAAGGCAGCAAGGTATATATCGAAGGCAAATTGCAGACTCGCAAATACGATAAGAACGGCGTTGATACTTATGCCACTGAAATTAAAGCTGAGCAAATGCAAATGCTTGACGGGGCTGGTGACAACAACCCGCAAGGCTACCAACGGAATAACAACCAGCAGATGAACAATCAGCAGCAGAACCAGCAGCAGCAGAACCAGCAGCAGCAGAACAACCAGCAGATGAACAACCAGCAGATGAACAATCAGCAGCAGAACAATCAGCAGCAGAACCAGCAGCAGCAGAACCAGCAGCAGAACAACCAGCAGAACAACCAGCAGCAGCAGCAAAATAACGACCAGCAGTACAAGAATAATCGCAGTAAAGGCAGTACCACCGCGAAAAACGGCGGTGGAACCACAGATGACGATATTCCTTTCGCGCCTCATTTTGATGGTCAACGTTAATAAGAAAGGTAGCGAAAAATGGACACAATATACTTAGTTATTATCACCGTCGTCATGCTTATTATCTCAGCTATTGCGACCGGCACAGTTATCAGTATTAAATTTACTAAAAAGGGCGATCCTGACGACGACCTTAACTTGAACACGTTATCCGCTGAGAGTTTGCTTGAAGTCGTCGCTGGTACACCCTTAAGTGAATTGTTTGGCGAGGGTGATAATGTAGAAATCGTTATTAAAACTAACGGTCATCCTGTCGCTGGCAAAGAGTACGCCGCAACTAAATTGTGCGGTCATGTGAAGCTAACCAATGGCACTGAGCCAAACTTTACACCAAGCGCTCATATTGTATAGCCAGCCAGTCAAGCGGTCTTAAACCCACCGCTTGCCATCAATAAAAGGGATACAGATCATGAATGACTTTTTGCATAGAAACAGAATCTACACTGACGATGAGATAAAAACATTGACAGATGAGCTTGAGGCAATCGATGTTAGCTTGCCAGCCGATAGCAGCTTAGATGATACAACCGAAAGTAAAGATAAGGATCACAGCCATGTCGACCGCCCCATTTTACACGGTAAGGATTTATTACCGCTTGACTGGGAGACTGGCAACATCGCCATGTCATCTACCCACTTTTACATGACCTATAACGATAAGGTCACTGGCTTTACCGTCAAACTTACCAACCGTCTAAATAATGACACTGAGACCGAAAGCGGATTTGATAGTTTAAGAGCGGCTAAAGACTGGATCAAGAATAAGCACTACGGCGATTAATACGCAATGACGGACAATTTATAAACGACACTTATCACAACGACAAATCAATTTAAGGATATTTAATATGACTGGCATTTATTACACCACTAAGGATGTACAATTTCTTTTTAAATGGAAACATGCGGACACGATTAAGAATAGAATAAATAAAGGCAAGTTCCCTGAGCCTCACTTAGAAGGCAGACCTAATAAATGGTTGAAAGTTACTATTGATGCTATGCTTGAAGGTGAGGTCGAAGCGTAGGTTAAGGACGCAAACACGGAGCCACACTCAGGAGTCGAACTTAACCATTTTGGCTTTTGACGGTATCGTTGGCGGTATCCTGTCGTTACAAATTAATAAAAGCTATAAGTATCAATGTATTACGTTATCAGTTTGGGCTTTGGTGGGCGCACCAATCATTGTATTTCCCCATAACCTCGCATTACCTAAAACCCTCTAAACCCCTATCATACCTAGTTATCAGTCTTTATTAAACACTTGTCATTACCTACTAGCACCTCTACAATGTTGTTAAATGCGTTGTTAAATAATATACAACGTCATTTTTTGTTGTTAATGATACAGCGAGGTTGTTGTTAAACCTCTCGACACCTTGAGGTATAAGCCATGACAAGAAAAAAAGACTACCGATTAACTGACGCTGGCGTGAAAGCAATTGCTAAACAGTCCACACCCACCAAAGTCACGCGCCATGGTGATGGCAACAATTTATACCTGATACAACACCCAAATGGCTCATTGTTTTGGCAAATGACCTACCGCTATCAATCCGATAAAGATCTTAAACCCAAGCAAAAAACTTACCAGATTGGCATTTATAAGCCTGCCAAACAAACTATTGATTCTGCCTTTAAACCAGAAGTCTCGCTAAAAGAGGCTCGGCTGGCACGTGATAAAGCTCAGGCGCTACTCAGTGATGGCGTTGATCCAACTGAACATAAAAACTATGAAAAGAATAACTTTGAGCAAAAAGACTTATTTAGAGTTATCGCTAAGAGCTATATTAACGAAAGATCTAGTACCACACCTAAGAACGTTCAAAAACTACATAACTATCTAAATAAGCATATTGCACCGCATATAGGCGACTACCCTATTGCCTCTATAACGGCTCAAGACGTTATCAAAACTGGATTAGCAATCCAAACCTATTTTGAAGAGCGGGGAAAGTGGACAACTGATACTTCACACAAGTGTGTTGCCCTCATTAGCTCAGTTTTTGAGTATGCTATTAATACACTAGGGTACGATATCATCAACATCGCTTATGGTCGCAACAAAGCATTAAGACCTCATAAAGCTGAGCGTATGAAAGCGATTGAGCAGCACCAATTCCCTGAGCTACTGCGCAATATTGATCAATACGGTGCAGACAATCCAAATGCGCATCAACAGACTATAGCTGGCATGCAACTGATGACATTGTGTTTTGTCAGAACGAAAGAGCTAAGGTTTTTTGAGTGGTCAGAGATTGATTATCATAAAAATGTTTGGCGTATCCCAGCACATAAGATGAAAATGCGGCAAGATCACATTATTCCCTTGTCACCACAGGCAATGGCCATTATCGAGCGCATGCGACCTTTGACAGAAAAGACTGGTTACGTATTTTATAACTTTGAGCGTAATAAACCCTATAGCGATGTCTGGTTCAATCAGGCATTAAAACGTATGGGCTATATAGGTGACCCCTATCCTAAAATGACTGGACATGGATTCAGGCAACTTGCTAGTACAGGATTATATGAGTTGCAATTTAGTCAAAATCTTATAGAAATACAGCTAGCCCACCTTGAACAGTCTAGTGTTAAAAAAAGATACGATTTATCTGCACATTTAGCAGAACGGCAGATTATGTTGAACCAATGGGCAAATCATTTAGATGACCTTCGAGCTGGTACTGCTGTCAGTTTTGACTTACTGACGCCAGATGAAATTAAGAGAGAAATGAATAATCGAAATGAGCAGGCTGCCGATATAGCGCTGCATGATAAAGATGTTTTAATAAAGAGTTTACAAGCGCAAGGGGTACCTGATGAGTTATTAGGACAGCTTGTTGATTATATAAAGTAGCACTTAGATAAATCTATTTATCATTTACAGTTTTCTAAAACAATAGATCTCTTACAAAAGCGCCAGTTCATTAACTTCTACTAACACAGTCACAAGGGCTAGCGATGACTTATGTAAGAGATCTAATATAAACTTATTTAACTCGAAGAGCCAGGAGTCTCAATCTAAATAATATCTTTTACTATTTCAGCATTTTAATACTCCAAGATATTGAATAAAGATCATTTTAGAACGTTGAATCTACGTTTCAATTTCAAACCCTACTCTTATTTAATATCGAAATAAGAGTTGCTATATTCAATTATAAAACTTTATATTTATAACTTATAGATTTGCGAGTTTTGCGAGTATTATCTAATAAAATTCAAATTCTCCTAAAGACTAGGATATTTAAAACTATGACTACTGATAAATCCTCTAAGGATAGAGATGAACTTAGTGAAGGACAAGATACTGATATAGTTGCTATGGAAGAAACTATCACTAGCTTGGAAATTAGGAATAATAGTTTAACTATTGCAATCGAGAAAGTCCTTAGTGTACCTACTAATTTTAATATTGCTGAGAGTATGTTACAACATAGCAAATGCTCAGTTTTAGAGAAAGAAAATAATATTATTTTTTTAGCTAATATCGAACAAAAAACTATTTCGTATTGTAAGAAAAATTTCAATTTCAAGTTCGGTTTAGACGATTTTAAAAATTACCCTTTATCTAATGAACACGTAGATGAGTGCAGAGCTACTGGAGAAATTGAGCTTAACTATCGACGACATCGTTATATAGAAAACGCTTTATCCAAATTGTTTTCAGATTTTATTAATAATCCTGAAAACTATGTACCTTTTAGAGCCAAAATCTCTTTATTTCAAGAGTCAGAGATAGACAGACTGAACTCTAATGTAGAGTCTATAGTTGAAGTATATTTGTATAAGACCATTTCAATTCTGGCTTATCGTTTAAAGGCTTATGATGTAGCGCTGATGTATCATGATTTTGTAATGACTACCTATAGTGGGGGTATTATTGAAGTTTCCTACGATAGTGGAGAGTATTTCAAGAGCGAGCAGTCCAAAAAGAATACTAAAGCTGCCAATGTAGGTGCTAAGCCTAAACAAGATTTTAGACGAGAGAAAAAGATAGAGTATTTGAAAATTATGAGAGAAAAAGGATTTTCAACATTTGCTGAAACTGCCACATATATTAAACAGTACATAGACACCGGACCTAAACCTACTTATAGGACAGTCTGTAAATGGTTAAGTGAAGCTAATGAAAATAATTTCTCGTAGGATTACACTGTGCGCGCACAGTGTACATCATGCACGCACAGTGATTTACGTTACTACATAGAACGCATAATATTACTCCATAGCACTACACCACTTCCGGTAACACCAGATGTGCTATGGAGTAAGAAAATGAAATTACATGATAAATTTTTGCGAATGTCAGATCTCGCAAACCAACCTGAGCGCTCAGCTCGCAACTATGTCACTGACTCAGGTCAGAAACGTACCGTTACAGCTCGACCAGGCATCTCTGGCATCACTGGATTTTCATCGAAGCATCTCTACCATCTCATCAAAATTGGCGAGTTTCCTGCTCCTATTAAAATAGGACGGGCTAGTCTTTGGCGCGTATCCGATATTAATGAATGGCTTGATAGTCATACTTCATCTAATAATAAGGAGGCATCATCATGAGTAAACACAACAATGCTACACCTCCTAATCTTGTTGCTGAGCCATTAGCTGACACAATAAAAAAGCCGAACATCCTGCCAGATGCTCAGCTTTCAAAAACTACTACAGATGACATTGACGAGCCATCATCAGTTATTTTACCACAGGAAGATCTAAAAATTAGCTCGGATTTAGCACAGGCTACTATTGATAGACTTGCCACATTATCAGAACTGGAGTATGAACTAGAACGCACTGAAACCGCGAAATCTCTTAATAATATGTCTGTTCGCTCACTTGATAAGTTAGTCAAGAAAGCTAGAGGTAAATTGAAGTCTGAAACCTCAGAAAGTTTGGTTGTTGACATCGAGCCATACGCAGAACCAGTAGCAGACATCGCCTTATTAGCTGACCAAATATCCCAGATATTGGACGATCACATAGCCTGCACTGACGCAGTAAAGACTGCAGCTACACTATGGATAATATTAACCTGGGTTATACCAGTAAGCCATATTTTACCCATAGCTTGGATCAATGCTCCAGAGAAACGCTGCGGTAAAAGTACGCTTTTAACATTAATAAGTCGCATGAGTAAACGGTCATTATCAACGTCAAACATAACAGGATCGGCATTATTCCGCTCAATTGAAAGTTATAAACCAACGCTTTTTATTGACGAGATTGATACTTTTATCAATGATAATGAGGGCATACGAGGCGTATTAAATGCCGGGCATAGTCGCGATAACCCATATATTATACGCTGTGTTGGCGATGATAATGAACCAACAGCATTTAATGTTTATGGTGCGAAAGCGATTTCAGGCATTGGCAAAATCCCTAGCACATTGATAGATCGATCAATACCTCTAACTCTGCGGCGCAAAATGAAAAGTGAGACAAAAAAACGAGTTCGTGATTTACCGCTTAATGTTACTAACATGATTCAATCCCAGCTGGCTAGATGGTCTGATGACAATATGTCAGCAGTTAAAGAGGCTGATCCTGTATTACCGATTTCTATTAATGATCGCGCGCAAGATAATTGGCAGATACTATTTAAAATAGCTATGTTATTAGGTGATGAGTGGTTAGAAAAAGCTCATACATCATGCATGGAGATATCAGGTAGTGATAGCGATGAGCCCAGCTCAAATGAGCAGCTATTATCTGATATTAAAACCGTTTTTAGCCTAAATCAAACTAACAGACTCTTAAGTAGAGATTTATTAACTGAGTTACGTCGAGACCCAGAAATGAGTTGGTCAACATATAATGAGGGCAAAACAATTACACTGCGACAAATTGCAAAAAAACTGAGTGCATTTCGTATATCGTCTAGAGACCTACGAGCATTTGATATTAATGGAAATGAAGTACGAGGCAAGGGCTACGACGTCATTGACTTCAAAGATACTTTTTCGCGTTATCTATCGTAGCGTTTGACTCTATGTCAGATAACTTAAGGTATTAACCATCAGGTATTTTCTAAAATATTGAAGCACGCGTTTCCCTTAAAGCCCGAGATATGTTTAACACATGTCTCGGGCATTTTTTTGTCTAGCTTCATTATTTTTCAAAAATAATGTTAAGACTTGCATGCTCTTAAAAACTGCGGAATTCATTGACACGGCTAGCCGCTAGTATAGACTGTATTTATATGTACTCTTTCGACACAGCTAGGAGCTATTCGTCATGGACAATGAAGTTTTGACTATCAAAGAAGTCGCCGAATATCTTAAGGTGAATGAGCGTACTATTTATCGACTGGCGGCTAGTAATGAGTTACCAGGATTTCGCGTAGGAAATGCTTGGCGTTTTAAACGTAGTGATCTTGATGCTTGGGTGTTAAAACAAATTGAACAACCCACGATCAAGGAATAGCTATGAATCAGGAAACTCAAAACTTACTGCTTAATCAGCTTATCGATCAACTGAAAACGTCAAAAAAATCTGCAGATGACCTCTTTAGTGAACAGCAGGAACTTTGGCATGCTGTAGGTTTTAATCAAGCCCAAGTAGCACTATGGCTAGCATCTTTGCCAGCACGTAATATACTAAACGAACCTAAATCAGCATATCAAACAACCTCGAATATCACAGAGCACATAGCTACTCTATTGCGAAATTCTGGTGGGCGTATGCCTCTCACACAAGTTTTAAAGAAACTACCAGCTGGCACGACTATCACTGAGCAGCAATTACGTAAACTGGCTGAACAAAACCAACAAATAAGTGTCAAAGGACCATTTTTAGTACTTGATACTTAGAATACATTAAACAATCATCTGTGAATCCAAACATCAAACCTTAGGAATTGAAATATCTCATGGCAAAAGACAATAAAATCGACAAACAAGCTCAACTGACTGACCTATTTAATCATCTGGTTAAACAACATCGAAATTTCGACCAACCTGTATTAGAGCTATCATCACACGAGTTTGCCAAAGCAGGCTTAATACAGGGAATGGTAGCAGGCAATCTGACACCACCTGTTATGCTACTAGCGCTGGCAGAAGGTCATTGGGAAAATGCGGCTGATACCGCTAAGTTTGATGATTTAGCCTATACGCTACTCAGTGATACTGACAGTGATTGGCCAGTATTCGCGGTTATCAGCGATGGCACCAATAACCGTATTCTGAGTTTATTTGGTTCTGATGGCTCTGATGGTACCCATGGTGTCGATGTTCTTCCCAGCTTAGAGGAATTAAACAGTTTCGATCGGTTAGAGCGTGATCGCACTTTTCGCTGGTCCATGCGTATCTATACACACCTAATGCACCGCTTCGATGCTTTTCATGAAAGTGTATTTCGTGTCACTAAAGATGATGTCAACGACAAAAACGATATTATCGAAGAAGTGGCCAAGCTGTTATTTTTAGAGAGCTTTCGTATTTACCACCCTGATATTCAATTCACTGATAAACAGGGTAATAAACACCTATTTAGCTCCGTATTTAATTGGCAATATGTGAAAAAAGAAGGTGATAAAGCGGTCAATCTAATCAAAGATGCTTTCAATGAGTTTAAATCACACGAGGATTATATTGTCACCAGTGATGACGGGACAGATAATGCCATCTTTTCAGAAGATACTCATTTAAGGTTGTCCGTATCGAAAAACTATGAGAATTTACTTGAAGCTCTACAAGACCTTGGTCCCGTTATCTATAATGATGGACGCATAGCCAAAGAGCAAGGCACCCTAGGTGATGTCTCTGGCGATCTATTAGGCCGAGTATTCGATGTATTCCTGCGTGCTAACTTTGAGTCCAAAGGCGGCCTAGGTGTCTACCTCACTCCTAACCCGGTCAAACAAGCCATGTTAGAGATAGCCATCAATGATATTGCTAATGACGATGAGGCTATCGCACGCTTATCTAATGGTGACTTCAGATTTTGTGACCCAACCTGTGGCTCATTCGGGTTTGGCTCAGTCGCATTAAGTCAATTAGACCACCTTATCGATACCCAGCTTGGTGGATTAAACGATCATGAGAAAAAAGCGCTAAAGGAAAAACTACGCAATGAAGGCTTTACGGGTGCTGATGCTGCACCGCGTATGGTGATGCTGGCACGGGTCAACATGGCATTGCAAGGCGCTCCAAAAGCTCAAATATTCCATACTAAAAACTCGCTAACTACGGCAGCGCTTAAACCAAATAGTTTTGATCTTATCTGCACTAACCCGCCGTTTGGCACCCCAAAATTCGCCAACAATAAAAATGCACAAGCGTCGAAAAAGACCTATGAAGCTGATATGGAGCAGATACTTGGTGGCTTTCGACCAACAGAACAGGTGGCTGAAAGTTATAACGCCTATTACGACCATCTAAAAATGCGTTGGGACGATACTGGCGACTTATATCTTGATGAAAACGGCAACCCTAAATGGGCAGGCTACCGTACCGACTTACGCCAAACTGGTGGTACTGATAAAAAACCAACTTATAGTTTAGCGCCTTCTACTGATGGCTTGGCACTTGGCAGCAAGCCTGATAGTAAAGGTAATTGGAAGCCCGTCGGTGCGAGCATTGACCCCGCTGTACTATTTATAGACCGCTGCTTGCAACTGTTAAAGCCTGGTGGAAGGCTGATGATTGTGTTACCTGATGGCATACTATGCAACTCAGGTGACCGCTATGTGCGTGAGTACATTATGGGTAAAAAAGATGAGCAGACTGGTGAGTTCGTCGGTGGAAAGGCCATTGTAAAGGCGGTGATATCACTACCTAGTGATTGTTTTAAACTGTCAGGTACTGGTGCGAAGACTTCAATCATGTATTTACAAAAGCGGCGTGCTAGCCCTGACCAGCCCGAGCAGTTCTTACCTGAGCCACAAACTGACGTATTTATGGCAGTGGCTGAAACGTTAGGTTATTTAGTGAAGAACAATATCGAAGACTATAACGCTGGCGTGCCAAATGATTTAGATGTAATCGCTTCTGCTTATAAGCGGGGTGCATAATGGCTCAGTATAATCGTGTTGACTCTACTAGTTTAGAAATCCAGCGCTTAGACGCTGAGTATTATGGAAAAGTATATGTAAACAATGCAGAAAAAATAGATCAATTAAGTAAGTGCTTAACACTTGAAGCTATGAGAGATAAAAACACTCCCATTCGCCGCGGTATTGATATGCCTAATTTCGTTGAAAAGGCTAATTCTCCTTTAATGGTCACAATAGCTTCATTTGATGAACCTGGTATAAACTTTGATCAGTTAAAACGAATTTCATCTGAACAACATGATGCATTCAAAGGTTCGCACATAAAACCTGGAGATCTACTGATAGCAATGGGTGGCTATGCAGGTAAAGCAGCGATTTGCCCTGAAGACACTCCAATTTGTAATATTGGAAGACATACTGCAAGAGTAAAAATTGATCCTTTAGTTGCAGAAACACGATTTATATGGGCTTTTATAGCTTGTAAAATAGGAAAGTTACAGTTCGAGCGTTATATCACCGGGTCCGTTCAAGCTGGTATCAATTTGGAAGATATTAGAAGTATAAAAATACCTGTCACAGAAGTACTAGCCCAAAAATACATTGGAGATAAAGTCCGCCAAGCTGAGCAATTACGTGCTTGGGCTAAAGAACTTAGAGATAGTGTTGACTCACAACTTGATAATCTAAAACTTCCTATTAACGAACCTCCTCAGATGATTAACTTGATGTCTGCTAAGGATATGGAAGATAGATTAGATCCTCGGCCTTATCGTTCACATTATTTAAAACTGACCGAATCTATTGAAAGTATCGATCATGAAAGTATCAGTAAAATAACAACGTTAGCATCGGGTTGCCCTGTATCAAGCAAAGATTTTGTTGAGAACGAAGGCATTCCTCTAGTTCGAATTCGTAATATTGGTTTTGATGATTTCATTGGACTTGATACTGGTATAGGTGAAGACGTCTATCAAGATTCGACAAAATATCATGCTAAAGAAAAAATGATAGTTGTTGGAATGGATGGAATTTTCCGCTCTCAATTTTTTATTGCTGATGAATTACCTATGTTAGTTAACCAAAGGGTTGCAATGCTATCACCTACTAACATTCGAGGAGAGTTACTCACTCATTGGCTGAACCGTCCCGAAGGTCAGATGCAGCTTAATCAATGGGCGGTAAAAACAACCGTTGAACATACTTCATTGTCAGATATCGGACGTATATTGATTCCAAGACTGGACAAAGAGCTTGAAGATCGTTTGGCTGATAATTTACTCAGTGCCCGACTAGCTTATCGCTATTCTAAGTTCTTAACTCAAGTAGCAAAAACCTTAGTCGAAGCCTTAATCGAAGGCCAGCTAACTGAAGAGCAACTGATACAAGCTCAACAAGCACTAGAAGATGGCGATAATACCCTAGATAAGGCCATCTTAAATAAACTCAGTAACGAAGGCTATGCTGTAGAAGGCGCTGTACCACTATTCAGTGATGTAGATGAACTTTATAGCTTACTGGCAAGCGCCAATGCCGCTGCCGACAGTGAGGACTAGCGATGACGGCCATCAGCGAAAATTCATTACTGCTTCAGGCGCAACGTGCCAGCACAACTTGCGCCCTACTTTGGCAACGGGCCGGCATAAGCGCCGAACGAGCTGCTGAGGTATTCGCTGCTATGCCATGTTTACAAAACGCACTGTTACAGCCTATTGGTGATAATGAAGACCCAGATACTCCGATTGCATATACTTTGACTGCACCCTTATTGACAGCGTTTAGCAGATTGAGCCAACTTGGTGAATGGCAACTGGCTCTCTTAGGTTTAAACCCAAGCTTTCGCGAACATTGGCTATGCTTGGCTGCTGCACGCTGCCGTGAAGCTGGTAGTATGCGCGATCCGCAGATGCTGATTAAAATCATTAGCCAACTTAGTGATGCTAGTGCATGGGTACTAGAAGAGCTGGAAGGCACTTCTATGAATCCTCAGCTTTGTGCTGGACCATTAAGTGATCTAGAGCATGAGCTGATCGGACATAGCCTGCATGATAATGCTGCCTTGCCAGCCCTACTTAGGATTTTAAGAGCCAGTTATCAGTTGACTGGTTGTGCCGAGTGTAGCGCTCACGAATCCGATTCTACAATAACCTCGCTGCCGCCCATTGATCCTAGCGCTAAAGCCCTTGATAAAAACTGGTGTGCAAGACGATTATTAGCATTACCTTATTCGCTATTAAATCAAACTAAGCCTCATGCATCGTGGATACTCACTGAACGAGGTTCAAGTAGTGACACCTCATCACATTTAACCCTGTTCACCCAGCAACCTTGGTTGTTCCTTCTAAGCTTACTGGTATTTGTACAGGATGCTTGGGCAGCTGAACAACGTGATAGCTTGCTACTAGTTTTACCAAGTAACCAGAATGCTTTTTCACCAACAGAAATCAATATAGTCGTGCAAGGCATCGAAGGCGATGAAGTCAATGTTGGAAATTTGGCAGCATTTTTACTGGCACTGCTTAATAACCTAAATATCTCGCTATATCCAAAAATACCAGATACTCATGACCTCAACCGAGCATTAGCGCCGTTAGTTGCAAACCTACTAAGCCGTCAGATTTGGCAGTTTAAGGAAGGTGGACGTAACGAAACAGGGCTTTATAGCATTCACCCAGACTTTGGTGATGCTTGCTATAGCTTGCCGCTAGCACCTATTTTTAGCTATAGAAGCGCGCGCCTACAACAAGCTATTAAACAAACGGCACGAGACATACGAGCAGCGAAGCTTATTAATATTCAAGGAAGTGGACTATGAATTTTGAATTAAATGACCAATCAGTTGCCACGCTTGTCAAGCAACATCGCTGGGCGGCTACTGGTGTTTCTGACTATCCACCGAGTGATCCGCTGGTAGGCCAAAGCCGATTTTTTAAGCGCTTTCAAACCTTTTTACACACCGTAGACCATGAAGAAGACCGTTTTGCCCATGTTTTTGCAATAGAGGCTGAATGGGGCCGTGGTAAATCGCGCTTGGGTCATGAGCTGGTAGCGCAAATAAATGACTGTTCTAGAGGTTGGTTTGTACGTGATAAAAATGGCAGTCTACATGATCAGCAGCTTTTCGACTCACAAGCGCAAGATAAATATCTAGCGCTTTATATTCGCTACTCTCAAGTCGCCTCTGACTATCAAAATTCTGATAACTGGTTTGCCTTTGGCTTGTATCAGGCATTATTGCCTTTGGCAACGCAGAAATTCGACGGCTCAATTCAAAGTGAAATTGCTAAACAGGCCTATGAGCGTTTAATGCCGCTTGGCTTCACAGCACAAAATTTAGCGGATGCGTTAGAGCTCAGTGCCAACCACAGTGAAGAGGACTTATATACCGATCCAACCTTAGTAGTAGATCTTGTTCAAGCCGCATATAAGGTATTAGAACGCTTTGGCATATCTTATGTACTCGTAGTCTTAGACGAGCTGGAAACTGTCGCTGAAGCTGCCACCTTTGGACTAGAAGATGATGATAGTAAACGCTTAGACGGTCAGGCTATTCGCTTAATTGGTAAAGCAATCAAGGAAGAAGACCCTCGTCGTAAGCTCCATTGGCTGCGCTATGTAGCACTATGTTCACCTCTGCTGGGGCAACAACTTCGGGAGATTCAATCTGTTGCCCGTCGTTTTGAATTGGTTGAGCTAGAGCACAATGCCTTTGCCGATGTTTCTGACTACGTAGCAAGCCTAGACGGAGACGAAAAGCTAGCACATAAGTACCCTACTGGCTTGGTAGAAGCAGCTTATGCGATGAGCGGCGCAAACTTTGGCTGGTTTAACGTCATTATGGCTAACGTTGATGCTGTTTTATATCAGTATCAGCAAGCGAATCGTCAATTGAATGATATTGGAGAGCTGTTTGAAGCGGTACTTGCAAGTTCTGGCCGAGTGGCCAAACATGTATTAGATAAAGGTGCTATCGAGGGCATTCAAACTCGTGATCAAACGTTATTAGCTGAATGTAAAAACTTACTCTATGGTCAGTTACCTGTTCGAATCAATCAAATAGCAAATGCTCAAGACTTATTAGCGCTTAAAAATGAAGATGAAGAGCCGATTGCCGCTCTTTATCGCAAGTTAAGTTTAGAACGCTGGCAATGTCGAAAAGCTCTAGAAGAAGCCAAATTCCGACGTGAAGGTGAAGAATGGTACTATCCCGCTGTAGAACAAGCCCTTAGCTTAGATACTTTGCTCGATAATATATCTACCTTTTCTATCAAAGAGCAGGTCCAAAGCGAAGACAAACATGCCGTGTTACTACCGCTGTCTAAAGGTGAGTTTAAGCACTTACTGAGCTTACTATATGATCATCCAGCGATTGAATTTGCCGCCGATGCGCTATGGCAAAAACTGGTCGGTGAAGCGACCGAGCTTGATATAAATGAAGCGACCCACATTGGACCCAGCGTTGCGATGCTATTACGATTAGACTTGCGCTACCGCAGCGTGCAACAAAACTCGCTTATTTTCAAAGACCCTAGTATGGGTGATGGTCATAAAAAAGCCATGGCTGAGCTTTTACAGGACAGTAATCACAAGCCCATTCTAAAATCTTTGGCTCGTTTGACAGGCTTTATCCGTTTATTAGACAACAACTGGAGATACGATCAAACCCTACTAAGTAATAGTGCTGGTAGTAATGGTCAGCCTTTAGTACTGCTTAGCGAACCACGAGGCGGATTGTTTACATTAGATGGTTTCAAACTACATCCTGATGGTAAGGTGTTACTTGCATGGATAAGCAACAAAACCGAGTTGGACCAATTGCACGACTTTGCATCTGATTACGCACGCAAAAATGGTCGCACACCTGTGTTGGCACTAACGGCTTCTGCTCACTTAATGGAACAATACAGCCGTTTAGAGAATGATTCTCTACTGCGTGATGCGGTACTACTACATTATATGAATTCCAGCGAAACAGATCAGTTAGAGCGTATAGGCTTGAGCTTAGCGCTGTGCGAAAAACACAGCATCACTTTAAACACTGAGAGCTTTACTGCAAAATTTAGGAATAAGCTAAATGCTCTAACGACATTTGCAACCAATGCTATTCAAAAATGGCGACATCGTTTGCATGAGCGGGGTTTAATTGCTTGGCCATTTAAAGCTGATGGCAAGCTATCAACGTCAACGAATGATCGCAACTTACTATTTAGAGGATGGTATACCTTAGCCATCGACTATCCCAACCTTAACGGTCTGATGGATTTACAACGTGAACATGGTGTTGCATCGGACGAGCTCGGGAGCTTACTAGACAAATTAAAAGTTCCTGGTAGCTTTATATCTAAAGGCTTTACTGCTGATGAAAATGCAGGTCTTTTTACTGAGCTTAATAATCCACAGCGTAGTCAGGCGCAAATCCCACTGTTTTTATCTCGTATCGCACATCCCAACAAACAATGGAATTGGAAGTTCGAATCTTTCAAACAGAAATTTTATTTTGGCTATGTTTCTGATACCAATAATACCGCGAAGAGTATATTTGATGAGTGGATGTGGTGGTGTAGCAAACTAAACCTTCTAACTTTGGAAAACCCTAACGATAGACAAGCTTTATGGCAAAACTATCCAAGATCCCGATTAGATAATGCGATTATCGAAGCCAATAACTGGTTTAATGACGATAGCATCGATGGGTACAAAGCCAAAGTTGAGGTGATGAGCCGAGTCTATGGTCAAGGTCGTATAGACGATATATTTGCACCTATTGGTCGAAAATCATTAGGTTACGCTACCGTGGAAGCCAAAGAGCAACTTGAGAAAGCTCGCCAGCTTTTTATAGACCTGAAACAAAAAGAAGAGCAACTACAGGATATCTCTCACCTCAGTGATACAAGTGTACTTGCTAGTCTAATCGCTAAACGAGCTAAGATATTAGCGCTAGTAGCGAAAGTAAAACCTATGCAATGCTCTGAAATAAACTTAAAGAGCTCACATGACTTAAACTTAGAGGATAAGACTACCTCATTATTCCAGCGTGTCGAACAAGCCTGTTTGTTTGCGGAGTTCGTTGAAGATAGTGCTGAAAAAATCAATAGGCGTTTAATCGACTTAATCGCAGACATTGAGAACGATGTCTCTACTCTAAGCAATTTTCCAAAATCCCTTTATACCAATTCTTTACGTACCATAGGCCATATTCTTGATGGAGCCTTGAAAGAAGATAATACAAGTGCTACAGGCAAAAGAGAGCAGCAAGCTGGTAGCGATACACTGTTACATTATTTAAGAAAACTCGATTTATCTCATTCACAGGATAAATTGAATGCGTTAGCATATGAAGTCGGATTAAACCTACAAAGCGAACAACAACTGCCTCTTGCTGATATTCAAGGTTATATTTTGACGAGTTACCGTGATTTTAAAACACGCTTTGAAAAGCTGTTGGACAACTTGACTGAACAGAAGACTCAAGCCGCGAGCCTGCACAGGCAGCTAGCAGATACTCCTGCTGCTTACCCCCATCCAAACGATATAGCAGAACTACCTAAATTGATTAATAAACTACAGTTAATCGAAGACGCAATAGAAGATTTGCCTTCTGATGCTGAACAAAAACGACAGCTGATACAAGCCAGCCTTCGTAATGGTCAGTTTACTGCCCTTCGAGATTTGCCAGATGAGCTATTAAAGCCTGCCCGTGGTCAAATCGCCCCCATACATGGCGATCTAATAAAGATCAGTCAACATTTAAATCAAATGAAAGATAACTCTATTAAAGAGGTTAATGCCTGGCTACCCATGCTAAAGCCTTTATTCATCTCGCAGCAGCATTCTAGCCCTCATGCTACTGTATTGAATCTCTCAGATATGAAAGAGCTTATGGTAAGTGAGGTGCTACTGATATGTGATAGAACAGTACATGACTGGAAAGAAATAGCTAATAAAGCACTTAGTGGGACTGGACTTTCATTAGATGAGTGGCAACGTATCTATGAGTCCATTAATCAGAATGAAGAGCCAAAGCTAAACATTCAGCAACAACAAATATTGGTAGATAAAGGCATCCTAAAAATGCGTTTAACTTTTGCAGAAAGCTTGGGGGCTTAGTGACAATATATATATCAGCTAAACTGGGTAGTAATCGCAAAGGGCGTTTTTTGCATAGTATTGTACAAGCGCAGCCATTGACGAGTGACTGGCAATCCAACCCACCCCAACAAGGTTTACTACTGGTGCAAGGTGATGAGTTAAACCAAGTAGAAGATTGGCGAACCTTGTATCATTGGTCAATGCAAACTGGTTGCGCAGCATTAGTAGTGGATCCGTTAACCAGTAAAACTGACTGCTGGCAAGCACCTGAACTTGAAATTGATTGGCATCTGGCAGCCGCTCCAAATATTATCGATACCGATGCTGATGGGCTAACAAAATTACTAGCCGATGAAATCACCCAAAAAATTGTAGGTTTTAGTGGCAGCTCTAATGCAACCCTTCATCAGGTAGCTGATGTAATTCATACGCGATATATTCGTAAACACAGTAACAGTGGTCTATTTGCGATGACTACCTTACCCCTTTGGTCTCTAAACCTACTAGATCATAGCGATATATTATTGGATTGGCTAAATTGGCTCATTACTCATTCGGGAGATACGACTCCCTCTATAGTTGAAGTTAATAAGGCTGATTTTATTCCTGACAAAAAAGATGAGGTAGTATTACTCCTAATCTATGCCATCCCAGGATTGACAGCGAAAGAGATTTGTCAGCATCAAACGGTTAAAATATTATTTGATACCTCTACCCTAGCAATTGATCAACGCTGGCTAGATCTATGCCAATACGGCTTTATTAGTGAAAATAGACTAACTGAAAAAGGGTCTAATGTACTCATGAATTCTGACTATTGGGCTTATGCTGAGCTATTATGCGAACAGTTAAGAACAGGGACGCAATAATGAAAAATATTAATTTAGCACAGTCTTTAGCGATAGATAGCCAGTTACGTCTGCCAGGAAGTGCTGGTAGATTGCTTAAGCAAATTAGAGACATTGAGCAAGTGGCTCCATTGTTTCGTGATGCTGGATTGGTTAAAGCAGTACCAAAGTCAACTGTGGTTAATCTCCGGGTATCAGGCATTGCAACTAAATCTTGCATAGATAGAGCGCTTGGCGGATTTATTTATGCTAGTGCTGCTGTCCGCACGGACTTGCTGATTGAAGACAATAAAGTTAGCACACAAGGTAGCGACTCTGTTTCCGAACTCGATGATATTGATTTTGAAGCACAGCGTAAGCGTCTAGACTTGATAGAGATTCGTCAAGCTTATCAATTAGTGGAAAAGCAACTACTAAGTGGGGAGCCCTGTGATTTAATCTTACTAGATACTCCGCTATTTTTGGCAAGGGATATGGCACCACTCGATCGAAATATTCGCCATAAGCAGGAATATGAAAATACCTTACAGGCTATTGAGACATTTTGGCAAAAACACCGTGCAAAACTGTTTCCATGGAACCAAAAAGGTGTAGTTCTTGCCAGCATATTAGCCGAGCGCTTTAGCGCTATCGTCAGTATTGCCAAACAAGATTTACGTTCAGAAAAAGGTCGTCAACAAATACTTCTAAGTGACGGGTTCTCTGAAGAGCGTATGATGAACTTAGCTGATTTAGATGAAAGCCTAGCTGGAGTTGGCGATCTGCGCTTCATCAATGGGGTTTTAGGAAATTATTCACGTACTATTGCGTTTCGTTTATCTGAAAAAGAAAATCGTATAGAGCCAAGTATGGAAGTTCAACAAGGCTTAATTGGTTTTCATTATCGCAGTGCTCGTGGTGGCCAAATAAAGATGGTACAGCTTGCTGGCGACGAGCCAGACTGGGAAACGACAGGCCTAGACTTAGTAGCAGCTCGCTTAATGGTGCTTGATATGCAAAGCAAGGCTAATGCTATGCCACTACCTCAGCTTTTAGGTTATCAGCAACTGGGGGTTTTGCCCAAATTTACTAAGTTTTATCGCCAAAGCTTACATGGTGCACTTAAAAACAATGATATTGAAACTCGCTGGTTGTCTGGCTTAGATGAGGAATTAAATAATGGTATATAAAGTTTTGGGAAAACTCGTTGGTAATACAGGTGACGCAAACCAATTAACTATGGTCGTGCAAGACTCTTTTGCTGTTCGACGCGGTGAATTTGTCCGTATTATGCATCAAGAAAGAAAAGATGAAGGCGAAGTAGCAGTATTAGGGAGAATAACTAAAATTAATCGTAGCAATATGCTTTACAACGCTGGGTTTGGTGATGGCGTTACTGAGTTAGAACTACTACCAAGTGCAAACGTTACTGGCGAGAATATGTTCGCACAAGTTGAGTTAGTCGGATATCGAGATCCTATTTCACGACAAATAAAAATACCACGTAGACCTTTAAATCCCGGAACTGCTGTAGAAACCGTTGATTTTCAGTTTTTAAGTGATTTTTACGAATTTAATGAGCATACAAGCCTACACCTTGGTAATTTGGTTGGATACGACAAGGGCGAAAATACAGTTCCAGTATTTATCGATGTGAACAAGTTAGTGACTGAGCATATGGCAGTATTAGCTATGACAGGTTCAGGGAAGTCATACACAGTAGGTAGAATTATTGAACGCTTGGTAACTCTCAATAACGGTACAGTCGTAGTGTTTGATCCTCATGGCGAATACGGTAAAGCACTTGCTGGTGGTAACTTACAGTTTGCAGATAACTTAGAGATTAGTGAAGATACGCGTGATAAAGAAACGCTACCGATCATAAAACAAACTTTTGAAAAACTTCAAGCTGCCGGTGCTGGCATTCAAATCTATACACCGCAAAATGAGGAGTTCAAACACAAATATGCTAGTAAGAACATTCCTTTAGCTTTGCAGTTTGATCATTTTGAGATGGATGATATCGCTGAAATCCTTCCAGGACTCACTGAACCACAGCAACGTGTCTTAGACGTTGCTATTCGTTACTGGCGCTATACCGATAAGACTGAACCACGAGACATTAACCGCTTGAGACATTTTTTAGGTGATGGACTTGAAGAGTTAAAAGAATGGAGTGATTTATCTGAAGCAGAAGCAAAGGCACTCTCTGGTAGAAGTGCTGCAGTCGCTTCTATGAAGCTATCTAGAGTTCTTAATGAGGGCAAAAGCTTTTATAGTGCTGCTATGTCAGAGCCCACTGACATATACAAAATGATTGGTCGTCCTAACAACCAACAAGGACGCTTAGTTGTTGTAGACTTGCAAGGTCTCAGCGATACAGCAAAACAAGTCGTTTGTGCTCTATTATCCAGTGAAATCCTTAAAGCGGCTTCAAGTAAAACAGATCCACTTCGTCCTTGCTTTATTATCTATGAAGAGGGCCACAGCTTTGCACCTGCAGGCGGTAAAGCTGTTAGTCATCGCATTATTAAAAAAATCGCCGGGGAAGGACGTAAATTTGGTGTGGGATTTGGCATTGTTAGCCAACGACCATCTAAACTAGATCCTGACGTAACCTCACAATGTAACACTCTAATTACTATGCGACTAAAGAATCCAGACGATCAACGCTTTATTGCTAAAGCCTCAGATATGATAAGTAAAGCTGACCTTGATGAGTTACCAAGCCTGTCTACTGGTGAAGCATTAGTATGCGGACGTTCAATCCCTGCGCCCCTATTAGTTAAAGTTGGTAGTAAAGCTCTCATTCATGGTGGTGAATCGCCAGAGGTATTACGTGTTTGGGGCTCATTTAATGGCTAATATGACTTTGCCCAACTTTGAGTGGGTATCAAACAACTTTCCATTATTAACCAGTGCAAAACTTATAGATCAAGATGTTCTAGTACATAGCTTAGGTTGTAGTGCTTGGAATACCTTCGGTCATGATCAAGGTTACATGGCAGTTGTTGAATGTCCAGCGCCTGGGACTTCTGGTGCAGATATACGCTCAGATTCAGGATGGTTCGAGATACACGCAACAAAACCGCTGTGCTTAATTGAATTTGAGCGATACGATGGATCAAAACCTAGTCAGCTTAAGCTAGAAGAGAAATTGAAAAACCTACTTGAATCAGCGCAGCGATGGCAGCACTCCCCAATACAACTTGTACTCAGTACTTGGAGCCAAGGATTGGTAAACGCACCTGATGTAAAAAGTCTAAAAAATATCTGTAAATATGGCTTTACCTCTTCAACTGGTAACCCTGTTTCTGCTCATCATAATCTAGAAGTTACTCTTAGCAGGTTTATATTTATAAAAAGCCTGTCAACAATAGCATTAGACCGAATTCACAATGAGGTGTTACTGTGAATATAAAGTCAGCACATTTCTTACCAGGCACAAATAAGCGCTTGGGTGATAAATACTTACTTCTAGAATGCTTGGGTGATGGTAGTCATGGCTGGGTATGGCGCGCTGAGCGCTTACAAGACAATCAAATTGTTGCAGTTAAAATACCTAAAGATATGACACGTGAAGATAGAGAGTTAGCTGAAGGAAAAGAGCTACTAGGAATTGAGGTACATCCTAATATAGTACAGATATTTGATATGGGCCGAATCGAGAATGAATGGTTTTATATTGAAATGGAATACTTTCCCAGTCAAACATTGGCGCAAAAGTTAGATGACCATCAGAGAAATTTTGGTCAAACTTACGAGCGACTTTTCAGTATCTATCGGCAAGTACTTGACGCTGTACACTACTTGGCTAATCTATCAGTGCCAATCTCTCATGGTGACATCAAACCACATAATATTTTGGTGGGCGAGCAAGATTTAGTGAAGCTCACAGATTTCGGTAGCTCAGCTTTACCTGATGAAATTTACGTTCGCTCTAGGGAAAATGGCGGCACCGTGCTCTATTCAGCACCTGAGTTCTCTAATGTGGATAGCCGGAAAGGTAGCTTGGAAGAGTTGCTACTGGGAGATATCTACAGTCTAGGAGTACTACTATACCAACTAATTACAGGGCAACTACCACATAATACGCCAGCACAAGTTCAACGCCATGCACCTTTTAGGCGACCTACAGAAATTAATAACTTTATTCACTCAGATTTAGAGCAAGTAGTGCTGACTTGCCTTCAAAAACAACCTAGACATAGGTATCAGTCAGTATCGCTATTAGTTGAAGCATTTGATAGTGCCGTTGAGAAACAACTTAAATCAATAACTATCAACCCTATATATCAAAGTAAGCCTGAGCAAGATTGGTCTAGTGCAGTAATAGCTGCCATGTCTGAGCAAGCCTATCAAAAAGCCGCTCTACTCTCTGCCCAAGAATACAATCGTAGTAAAGATCTACAAGCATTACACCAACAACTCATTGCACTATATAGAGCGAACCGCTTGTTTGAGTTTGAAAAGATTGTTGAAGAGAACAGAGCAGTTTTGTTAGAGGGCGAATTGCAGCATCCATTAGATTTATTCGAATTAATCATTAAAGCAAATCTACAAATTCGTGATATTAATCAGGCTAAATATTGGCTATTAAAGCGAAAGCAAGCTGCAGAAGAAAACACTACTACAATGTATCTCGAATCCTCCATACTTGGTCTTGAAGCTAAGTATCCAGAAGCAAGAGCCCTCTTGGAAAAAGTGAATCAAAAGACGCCAATGAAATTTAAAGTGCTTTGCCAATTAATACTAGTTTGCGAGCAAATGCGTGATTACTCAGGTGCAGTAGCCTACTTAAAAGCTGCATTACGTTTAGCTCCATTAGACGCTAATATGATAAGCAAAAAAGCCTTATACACAAAATTAGGTGTCATGTGATTAAAAACTCGCTATAGTAAGTATTGCATCTATATACGAGAAAACGTTAAATGCTATTGGATACATGCCTTCAGCAAGTTATAAGTTTTGAAAGTCATTCAAAATTCTCGGGCATAGATTTTTACTATTTTTAGCTTTTCTCAGCTGAGTTGGTTGATATTTGGGTTTGTATAGCCGCAACATACAGAATCAAAACAGATAATTATTTATCTTAGCCAAATTGACTTTGCTGCATATTCGACAAATGACTTTGGTGCATATTCGACAAATGACTTTGATGCATATCCGCATTCAACACTATAACCTCATCACTAAAGGTATCTTTCGTAGCACTGCCTGCGCACAATACCGTATAAACAGTACAATCTAACAAGGGCTTTTTTTGCTTTAGTGTTTCCTCAAAGCTACTTGAAATTTGACATAAACCATCAGTAATCATTAAAATATCTGCTTTTATATAATCCTCTGAGCTTTCTATAATATCTAGTGCACGAGATAAAGGAGTTTCAAAATCAGTACCCCCATTAAATCCTGATTGTAAAAAAATCAATAGCTCAGTAACCTCTTGACTGTCACTCATGACAAATTCAGATAACTGTCCTTGGTCACCAAACAGCAAAACATGTAAAGAACGATTTTCTTTTTTAAGTATATTAGCAGTGGCGACTAATAAAGCTTTTGCATATAGTAACGGCATTCCACTCATGCTACCTGATGTATCGAGACACGCTACCACAGGTCCTGTTGTTTTCTTATGAGTTTCCGTTATTTCACCATTTATTAGACTTGTACCGCTCAACTCATAGGTTATTAGTTGCTTTTCTAGCATTCGCGAATAAAATAGATACTCAAGCGTCTCATCTTCTAGGTTTACCAACTCAACGGGCAGCAAGCGCAGTAGATCATCACTAAGATGTGTACCATGCACCTCACTTTTACTCATCGAAGGTATTTTGCTCTGCTTTTTCTTTTCTTCAGAAATATTATTGCGGCCTAGCTTTTTTACTAGCTCCTTGATTTTTTCATTATCTTTTAGAATCTGACTAAGCTTACTAATGTCAGTTTTAACCTTTTTTAATTTGGAATAGCTAAACCTAGCATCTGGGCATAATGCTATCAACTCTTCATGCTTTTTATAAGTTTTCTCAATATCTTGCATTAGCTCTTGATAGTTAACCAATCTTTTAAGGACTGAGTCAGGCAAATCCTCATCTGAAATCTCATCTAGATAAGCCTGAGTCTGTATTCGTTGTTTTTTTATATCAAGACTACTTTGAGAGTTTAATTCTAAACTCTCAAAGTAGTCTTGATGAGCTTGCCAGTTTGGTTCAGGCTCGCTATCAGCATTATTATCCCAGTCCCACAGCAGCCACTTTTTTGTTCCTAGCTTTTTTTGAGCTGCATTTTTTAGAGCTTTTAAGGTAGGCTCCCAAGTTTCTGATGGTAACATTGCCATAAATGCATCTGTAAATGGAGCATTCGTAACGTTTGCTAGCTTCTGGTTAACACATTTAGTAGAAAACTGATGGCAATTTTTTAGAATTAAATTGTACCGATACTCTTGTCCTAAGCAACTATAGGCAGCATTAGCGATGCTAGTGTCACCTACACTCTCACTACGATTATCACAGGAGACATAGATTTTTTTACCTAATTTACTTTTACTAGTAAAGTCTTCAGGATTATTGAGCAGTACTGTGCTTTCGGTAAATTTGTCCACTACAATATTAGCAATCTTACCTTCGCCGATGTATATACCAGAGTGCTCAACTGCAAACCATAAGTCACTATAAACCACACTGCCCGCTATAGGCTCAACTTTTTGACGAAAGGTACTATCGACAAAGTATTTAAATGCTTTTATACCTATTGGAAGCGCAGCATTTAGTAAACCCTGACCTCTGGCTATCAGTGCTGTAAACATAATTACACTTCCTTATAACCAGATATTTTGACTTATTTGTCGAGTTAGTAAGTCCTCAGTATCTACCTTTTGTACTAAATGAGTGCTGGCTACCAAATCTCCTGCTTGCATTTGTAATACGGGAATATTGTTACCTTCATCCCACTGCCATATACTATCAAAATTCCAATGTAGAGTGTTTTCAAAATAGTTTTTGGTAAGTCTTGCTCTATCAATAGTTACACCATTATCGCCAGTTTTACTTTTAATACTTCTATGAATATCAGCGGCTAGGTTGTTTTCAAGCGTAGACTGCTCTGCATAACCTACAATGCGATTAGCACGTTCTACGCTCACTCCAACATTACTATGTTTGAGGATTTTATAAGAACCCAAAACACAACCTTTGATCTCTGAGTCGAAACAACCAAATGCAATCCCTGACCACGTTATGTCTGTTGTCATAACGATGTCGATGCTCTCATCATATGCAGTTACTAAAGTATTCAGAACCTTACTACTTTCAAGGTGGCTAACCACAAGACCTACATTAGAACGATCATTCGCATAACAGCTTTTATTCTTTATTTCATCAGACCTAACACCAAATAACTTGTTAGGTAAATTATATTGAGATGAATAACTATAAAGGTGGTTACCATCAATATTTTTCAATAGAACAACGCAATTCTCTATATAGCTATCTACGGCTGATTTACCCACCAACACGCCAGAAGATTGACATTGCTTTACTATAGATTTTTTTAAGTATAATGCTATGCTAAGTTCTGCCACACTTAATTGAATAAGAGAGTCTGTTACCGTATGAGTTAATATTGATGAAGTGGAAGTGCATTGATTTATTATAGAGTCTGATACTTTATGAGCCAATGCAGATGAGGTTTGACAGTTAGTAATTTTACTTTTCTTAACATCTCTTATGAGATAACTTATCTCTAAGTTACGCTTGTCACCAATAATAGTGCTAGGTTTGATAACCATATTACAGTTTTTTATATTACTGTCAGTGATGTCTTGACAAAGACAAAGATCTTCTAAGTTAATATTGACCAAGTTAGAATTACTTTGAACTGATTCAAATAAATATTCGATTTTACTAGCTTCATACTTACTAGCTCTATATCCATAAAGCATTTGGCTCCCTATTAAGGACCCAATTACACCGTCAACAGTAGTACTCTTATTTTTTCCTTTCTTATACTTAATAGTATGACCACCACCATCATAAGTACCAATAAAATTAATATTTGGCCAAGTATTTATTTCTGTACAATCTATATCGGTAGTTTGCTCAAAGTAGTAGCCTTGTTGCCCAACGTCTTTTCGTTCAAGATCTAAAAGCTCTTCATAGTTACTAATTAGTATAGGATTGTTTTTTGTACCACTGCCTTTACACCCTTTTATTAGTCTGGATTCAGCCGTGATATCTCGTTCGGTATTTTGTGGTTTTTCAATTTTCTTCTGGCTATCTTTTGTAGAACTATCATTAGGCATTACTTCAACAGTGCAGCTGTTTTTCCGAAGTACGTCAAAAATAAGATCAAATACAGCTTCTTTATTTTCAGGATGATTCCATAAGCTATCTTTGAATAGCACTACGTCAGATAGGTCAACCTCATGACGGCCATTACTGGCTGCAGATATACGTAATAGCTTAATGAGCTTCACTAAGCGTCTATCTGACAAGCTTTCTCTGCGGTCTTCTGAAAATATCTCTCTATGCTTTAGCCATATATCTTGAACTATTCTAACAATCTGCGCAGGCACAATGACGTCATCACTTCGCTTCGTTAATTCTTTAATCTCTTCCATACTAATATTTTCGATATCGCCATCATCGTCATCACTTAACTCGAATAAAAATGCAATATCATCTGGTTTTACGTAATCAACGAACTTTCTAATCAAAAATCTATCATACAGAGCATTCAGCTCTTCTTGTCCAGTAGGTAGCTCATTTGATGCCGCGATTAATGCTTGTAGTGGAACGGCACTCAGCGTAGCACCATTATGATATTGGCGTTCATTTAGGATAGTGAGTAGAGCATTAAGAATTGAAGAGCTGGCTTTGAATATCTCATCAAGAAAAGCAATCTGTACGGTAGGAAGATAGCCTGTAGTGTTACGCTTAAAGTTGTCTTTTTTAAGCTCAGATATGGATAACGGACCAAAAACTTCTTCAGGTGTTGAAAATTTTGTTAGTAAGTATTCAAAATAAATTGGATTATCACTGTTATTGTCAATAGATTGCAAACAGCCAGCAACACGACGTGCCAATAAGCTTTTTGCTGTACCTGGCGGACCTACTAATAATAAGTTCTCACCTGCCAGCAAGGTTAGTAAGGCGGCTTTAACTTCATCTTTGCGTCCTACCAGTCCATGGTTTAAATGCTCTTGCAATGTAATTATTTTATTTTTTAAATCTGTCATTCTATTGCCTATTAATATTATTAATGGATACTATTTTTATCTTTGCTAAGAGGGGGTAATTAATATTAAGGTTTGCACCTTTATACGTGACAACGTGACATGCTATTAGATACATATCTTTCAGCACATTATAAGCTATGGATAGTATTAAGAAGTCACGGATATAGCGTAGCTGTACGCTATACAGTATATAGCTTGTCACGTTGTCACGCTAAAACCACCTACTCTACACTTCGCTGCTATCATTACCGGAGACTTAATATTTCAAGGAAATGCAAAAGAACACTGATATTAAAAACAAAGCTCAACCCCCTAACCATGAAAGTGATTAGAGGGTTAAGCTTAACGTTTAATCAAACATGCAAGTAATTATTTTGTTTTGATGTCTATAGGTTGATCCTATATCCGTCATTTCACCCCAGTATTCCATGGTACGAGTAGTAAAGTTTGGCCAAATAGCTGCCACATCTGCATTTGATGCAAATTTTAAAACATCTTTACCGCCTGACGATTCGGCTCTAAATTTAAATATGTATCCATCTTCTGTGACCAAGGAGCCCATATTTTTTGCTACTGTACTGCCCATTGTCTAACTTTCAGCGCAGCCTGATAAAGTAATAAGGCTGCTAATAGCAACTACTGATAACAAGTAATTCGATGTCACAATACTAGCTCTCGAATAATTAAATAATTATCGGTAGATAATAGCAAATATTTGCTGACAATTTAACTATTTGTCTACTAAAGCTGAATTTTGTTTTCATGATGTTTACTGTGTTCTCACTTTTCTGTTTAATATAGTTTTAGTTTAGATTTAAACAAGCTTTTCATAACATGCCAGCAGGTGCGTAAGACACGCGTTGTGATCACCAACTGTAATATCTAATTAAATAGGGCATTTCAGTCATCTTATGCCCCTACACCTTTTTTACCGTGACAACGTGACAACGTGACAACGTGACAACCCTTACGCTCTATAGTATTCAGTGCAATAATTATCCGTGACAGTATTTTGATCATATAGGTCAAAAATTAGCTTATAGACCTTTCAATATATAACTTGTCGCTGTGTCACCTCACTAAGATGAGTATTATCAGCAAATAACCCAAATATTTCAGCATACCCGACGAAGCATAATAATCATCCGTCATAGCCAAATTCTTATCAGACCGCCTACGTTTTTTCTGTACTACCCTAACCTCATAACCATGGAAACTCTCACGAGCACCAACACGTATTAAGCTATCGAGCCCTAGCTCTTTTTTAATATCTCTTACTGCTTGCTCGCTATGCGCTCTAATCTGCCAATAACTAGCATCTATCAATTGACAACCTACTACCATAAAATTCTGTAGCATCTCAATCTGGGTCTCTTTAATACCAAAATGAATCGATGAGGTGTTTAAGTTTTGTTTACCTGTAAATACTTCTACAAACGATTTCAGTCTAGCAGGCTCATCAATTGACATTTGATACGCTCGATCAAGCGCTCTAACTAGAACTTCTTGGTTTTTATGTCCCGTTGGCGCACTTAGCAGCAACCTATCATCGGTAAAAACCTGACGAGCTTTATCGTAAATTTGTCTAGCTTCATTGATAGCGATCCCATGCCTTAGTACGACCTCTTGCAACCGCTCAGCTCTTTTATCAATATTTATGTTTTGTAGCTCTTCTAACAGCGCAATGACATCATAAACTTTAGGATGAATAAATATAGACAGCTGAGTATCTACTGCGTCATTTTGCGGGGCTTGCTGGCAAGCTGTATCAGCTGATAGGTTATCATAAGAAAATAGAGATTCTTTGCTTGCAACTTTATTGATTAAATAGCCACGAATTTTATCAAGATGCACCTGTTTAGTACTGGCATTATATGCCCTGCTGTCTTGCCTATTCACCGTCTGGTAACCAATACCTGTCACCATCTCAAATAAGGTTATAGGTATAACAAGTTTGGCTTGACTCATCTGCCAGCCCGCGAGCAAATGAGCGGTATGAATGTAGTGCTCAAACGTAGTATCTGGCGTTAGATGCCCAGCAAGGCTAGCCAGCCCAAACCACACACCCTTTTCTTTATTATTAGCAAGGAGGCTTTTAACGATAGCGCCGATATGGGCTTTATCATAATCTGTCATCACCTGAGCAAGTGGCGAGCTACTTAACACTAGTGCCAGTTGGCTAATCGCAGTATGCCGAAAGCTATGAAAGGTAAAGTCATGCGTAATTAGCAATCGATCCCATATTATTTTCATCATATTGCTGAAAAATATAGACGGTAGTGGCTGATCACCTGAGCCTTGTGAGAATAAATAACGGCGCTTTAATCTTTTTTGTTGATAATAGAATGCGATGAACTGTTGTAACTCATCACGCTTGAAAAGACTATCTATCGGTATCACTCGTTTGGCACTACTGCTTTTTAGACGGCGATAGCGGTTGGGTTTGAGGATGATTTTTGGCGCTTCAACCAATTTTTCATTAATAAACCCTATATCTGCAATGTCGTGAACCTTAATACCAATAATTTCGTTAATTCGCATACCAGTTCGATAAGCAAGCGCTAAAACAATCAAACAAAGTGGCTTTTGATCAATCTCTAACTCTGATGACTGCACATACTCTTTCATCGCATGATAGACACGCGGAGATACTATATTCGCTTTAACGACTTGCCGATTACTCCCCCATGGAAAATACACATACGGGGCATCAAAGTGCATACGCTGATAATCATGAAATGCTTTCAGACGACCGTAGGTGAATTTCTGGCTGTCTTTTAGGCGATCAAGATTAGATAGCGTTTGACCAGTAGTAGTGTTGTTATTATCTATACCACTAAACATATCATCAAACTCTGAAGACTTGCACAGTACAGACAACTTGCGACCATCTTTTACCTTACTTTGAATAATCTGCTCGTATATCTCTTCAAAATCCTCACTCTCCCACGGATCAACGTCCTCATCCATCGTCAGCATCAACCAGTCACGGCCAATGCAGCCAGCATATTTACTGATGGTATTAAGCCGAATGCTATTATCACCGAGCAACGACAAAGTCCAACTAAGCAAGCGCCGCGCATTAGACTGGCTAGCGTCTGTCTTTAATATTGTGATAGTAGAGATGGCAGCAACTCTGGTCAGTTTGAGCGCATCTTGCAGCTCTTTGATCAGGTTTTTGCTAAAGCTTGGATAAGCTGTGGTATTTCTCTTGTCTTGTGATTTCCCTGCCGTCTGATAACTGACATCAAACAACTCAGACCACTTGAGTGGCTCAGGATTTGGGTTAATGGTTTCTTGGTTATAATAAATAAGTTTCTCAGTCGATAGCCCCGTGGTTTTGAGATCACCTTGCTTTACCACGGCAAGTGCACCATCAATCAGACTACCCTCTAGCTGTCGCCAGTGGTAGTTCGCATATTTGATAAGCAGTGAGTGCTGCGGGCGATCGATATCTTTATTGGTGAGTTTAAGCGTTTTTGAGATATCGTTAATTACGGTATTAAATGGCTTTATCTTGGCCGTGTTTAACTCCTTATCCTTTAGAGCATATAAAAAACACAAGCTCATATCATCAGGAATATAATCAACAAAACGGTGTAAGCTTTCACTGTTATCATCTAGTTTGCAGCCATAATTATTATCACATACCCTAAGCGGTATCACAGCCAATGACTCTGCCCTACTTTTTTCATCAGTTGCTGGCATGTCAATTTTATACATACGGTGCTCACCAAACAGCCAATCGTATAGCGCTCTTACCACCTCAATGTCATTCATACCACCATACATGATGCTGCAATACAGCAATCCCTCAACCAAGTCGTTTACTGAGAAACGCCGTTTTCGCTGCCAAACCTCTATCATTGTCGCGCTACTGTCTGCCACAGCACGTCCATTCACAAACCAATCATAGTTAATGGTCAATCGCTCACGAGTTGCCAGTATCGGTACCACAGGCTCATTAAGATATATCTGGTGAGTTTTATTATAATCACGAACAAACTCTAAAAACCCGCGCCGCGCCAATTGGAAGTTTTGAGCGGTATCGAACCGCTCTTCTAGTAACTGGTTAATTGCTTCGTAATGATGCTGCAACTCACAAGGCAGTTGCATAGAATTTTGATTGATATATTCTTCGATTAATTTTTTAGCATCACGCTTGATACTCTTTTTAGACTCTTCTCTATTAAGCTGTCGCAGTTTATGAGCACTCATATTATCCATATAGACGAACCTCAATTTGTTTTAAACAAAGCTCATCAGCAATCGCATCTAAATGGGGACTGAGCGTATGCAGTTGATTTATGAAGCTTGATGACATCGGGTGCATGAATTCTTGATCAGCATGCTCATGACCATAAAGCGCGCAGATCAGATAATCTGGCACGTGTCCTGTAAGCATTGATCTTAGTTGATGACGCAGCCAGTTATCCTGATGACTAAAAAAGTCTTGCAACTGATAGCGGACACGGCTTGGCGTAATACTGGCAAAGCCTTTTGGATTTTTTTGGTAAATTTGAATGAGAGGTTGTTCTGATTGTAAGATGTCATTGATGGGATAAGGTGCTGCTGGACATAATGAATTATAGATGGCAGCAAATTGCTTAATATAAATAATGTAGTTTTGAATAGCCGTTATCAAAAACTTGCTAAGAGGAATGAGCCTACCATCAGACTGCGCATGACGCTCTTCTTTGTCAGATACCCATAGCATGCGCCGCTGAAGGTCAAACTGGTGTAGCAAGCCTGGTGCATGCTTGACTGGGCGAATACCGGTTTGGATCATGACAATATGCCACAACCAAATACTATAGCTATTAAACTGCGCAATATAGCGATCCATGTGAGACTTTAGCTTGCCATTAAAGCTCTCGGCACTGACAGCCAGTTGATTAAAGAACTGCTGGCACATTGTGGTCTTTAGTGCCATATCACTACCAATGTGGCTTCTATGCCCGTTCATCGGTACGCTACACTCATCTATTAAAAGTGCTTTTTGCTCATCATTACAGTATTCAGTTATCAGCTCTACCGCTTTTATATAAGTTTGCTCTAACTCTACCGTTTTAGTGCTAAGGTAATACAGCGCAGAGCTATGCCGTACATCAACACCTGTGATCAGGTCAGCATATAATGGCTTATTAAGCTCGTTTTTGATCAATACAAACAGGCCTGCTTCAATATATTGCGGACTCAGTGTTGGCAGGTTAAGCAGATCTTTAGCATAAGAGATAGCGTCTTTAACAGTATCGGATGAAACGGTAATTTTATCCTCAAGCATAATCTGTAAAGCTTCAGGAATTGCACGATAAAAGGTACTACCATAGCTTTGTCTGTGGGCAAGCAGATGACTTCGAGTATTGGTCGTCACATCAATCATGATGGCAATGCTACTAACTTTACGGACACGGTCATAGACCAAATACTGCCGTTGACTGTGACTACATTGCCAATCAGCAATGATGCTATCAATACTAAGTCCACTTAGCAGTGATAGTATTAAAACGGCGTACCCAGTGCCACTCTCTTTATCAACACTCATAAGGCGCTGCCAAAGCGTGGCAAATAGCATTTGGTATCCGGTAATGCTTAGCTGACGATGATTGGTTGGGAAATGAAACTGATTACGGCGGGCATGTTGATGGTTGTTCTTTAATCGCCACTGCTGCAGCTCAGAGGATTTAGCAATTTGTGTGACGGGCTTAAAGTCATTGTCTAGCAAGGGTACTTCGTCGTCATCGGCAATATTTTCAGCGATTGCTACGTTACTGTGCTTTCTTGATTATTTCGTACCAAATACTATTCTTTGTAGCGGCTCATCATTGATATGCACCACTGTCTTGGTGACTGTTTGAGCCGACTTTACGCGCTTAGTATTTTCAGTATAGGTTTTACCAATAAAAGCTTTATTATCAATCGCTACCTCATAAGCCAACCTGATTTGACCGATTTTACTAGCAAGATATTGATTGGCTGTTTTACCTGTTGCCTCTTCCTGTTTGACACTCGTTTCATATTGTCTGATATAAGATAAGCATGAAGACAAGCTATCGCATTGATCGTGAATGCGGATTAACTGGTCGAGAATGCTACGCTGTGGATCAGAAGGTCTTAGCGCCATACGAACACGCACACCAAGCTTATCTATTTTGGCAAAGTGCTTATCATGACGTGCTGTGATCATAAATATCACTTTTAAGTAGCTACTCATAAACCGCCAAGCATTACTCTTAACGTCTATCGCACCATACGCCTGATAAAAGACTATTAGCAGATAGCTGACTGCCCACTCTCCAGTTTTACCCTGCCGTATGATTTGTGTCATTACCTCAGTGCAGTCTATGCCAGTAAAGTCTGCAAAATTAGACTCCGATGTTGAGGACAGTAAATCAATATCATCATCTGGCACTAAATTAATTACATCAATCACAAGCTGAGACATTTGTATGTGATGTGGTGAGCCTACTGGAATAAGCTTATCCAACACTCGCCTGTCGGTCACATCATTAAATAATTTAGTGTGACCCATAAGAAGTGTCCATCCAACTCAGGTTTTTGGGCAGCCCCAGCATCGCCTCATCATTGGATACCTTACACTGCTGATACTCATAAGCACTTTGGCTGATACCAGCAAACCTACAATAATTGTCTACCGTAAGGCGATCAATATTCATGAGCTCGCAAATAATACTTTTTGGTGCACTAGAGCTTAAAGCCTTTAGAAATTCAGGATGATTAATTCCCCTTGAGAAGGCCAGCTCAACAACCTCACTCCAAGCCAAGCGCTTAATATCTCTCAGGCTTTCAGCGGCAACTAAGCAAGGCTGACGTGAACTGGTCTCTTCTATTAGAATTTCATCAAACCTTCTAAACTCATTAAAAAAATAATAAGTCTCGTTTTTATCATTTACCAAACGTAGTGGTGGTCGATAATAATCACCCAAGCTAGCCATATTTATACTAGCTATTCTTGGCCTAAATTGATGCCATATCAGCAATGCTTTTTGCGCATCTTGATGAACAACCAAATTATATTTACTGAAAGTTATAAACTTCTGAGTAGGCTTTAGGTGAATAATATTCATTTTAATATCATTAATAGTGAATTATACTAATTATGATATGTTATAACTTATCGATTGTAAAGCCTTTAAGATTGCTGCTATATTTTTATCTTTGGATAACTCAAATATTGACTTACAACCATTTTTTAGACAAAAAAATACTCTTCAACCTATATTTATAAAGGCATGAAGAGTATTTAAACATTTCAATTTTAGTTGGGTGAGGAGGTTAACGTCTTATATCAGTCGATCTTCCTATCAAGCTGAGTTTTCTTCATTATCATCGGGAACATACTTTAAAACATCCCCTGGGGTGACTTTTAATACCTGGCACAACTTACTCAGGGTATCGAATTCTATGCGAGTTGTCTCATCGTTATAAATTCTATGAAGCGTTGATTTGCTGATGTCTGTCATTCTTACTAAATCTGCAACTCGCAATCTTCTTTCCGCTAAAAGCACTGGTAGATTACATGAAATCACAATAAAATCCTTATTGGTAAGTAAAAAATACTTGCCAGTGATTACTTTTCTGTTAAAATAATACTTGTTGGCAATAACTAAGTTCCCTTCAAAAACTATTTTGTGCTGACTAACGCTTTATTATGTCACAGACTCATCTTGCTGCTCAATAGCTGGCTAACTATGATGGGTGCGACTTGTTCGATAGATATAGTGACTATAAAAATGTGACGCTAATCATAGTCATTTTTCCATTAAAAAGGAGTATATTGTGGGCATCAAGATTGAATGGAGCATGACACAAAATGCTTGGGACAAACGGGTCTGTGAAGATTATTGGGCCTATAATCATAAAATCAGCTATGTAGATTATGTGCGTATGCTCTGTCAAAAATACAATATTAGCTCGCAAACATTGTTTGAAACTATAAGCCAATGCTATGCTTGCTTAGATGATGTCTGCTGTGAATATTGTGGTAGCGCCTGTCCTATTGAGGTACCTGCTGATATCGCCTATATGCGGGCAAAAGAGAGTTGGTTTTGTGCAGTATGTGAGCATGCTATGTGGAGAAGTGACTTTATTAGCAAGTAAATAATCAAATCTACTTTCAGCTAAAAAACTGATATTTTTATCTGCCATAATCAATTCCTCTCACTTAAAACACTAACTCTATTCGTATTCATGACGATTTGGTTCTCGTTGACTTTATCCCAGATAGTTTGCGACTAATTGATTAGGTCTCTATCGGTCAGATTTTCAGTATCGAATAGCTCATTCAACCTTGTGACTATTTTTGATAGTCAGTTCTCCTATTTATTCTTAGCATTGTTAGCTCCACTGCTACCAGTATTCAGCGGAAAGAAACTATCCTCTTACAGCTTTAAATCCTATTGACGTAGCTTAGAAAAGCGGTAGTGACTCATAATAATATTACTGAAACCAACCTCATCATCATCGAGACTCTCACGTGGCATAGGTTGCAAATAGCGAGCTTAAAGACTTAGTTTCTCTATATCCTTATTATCATAATCGATAATCTGCGACATAAATTCATAATTTATCATTGTGTACTTATTAGTCTTTAAACAGCTGGCTAGTGCTAAAGCTCACTGACGATTATGCTTTTGGTAAAATTATTTTATGGATCAAGTAGTAATTTCTTAGATGCTTATTGCCTTGTTAACGAGGGTTTAAGATTATTATTGTGATGAATAAATATCGATAATGATTAGATATAAGTAGTAGAAAAAAAGATGCTAACGATATATACGGCATATTGCTATCACCCTTTTTGGGTTCGGAAGTTTACTCAGGCGAGTTTGTCAAAATTGGGGTTTGAACTTTTTTTACTAAAATTTAGCACAAATACAAATATCCACCACGAGGAAAAAACATGAAACATGAAGTAGATTTCACAGGACTTGAGCAGCTAAGTAAAAACGCTTCAGAACTATCAGGGGAGCATAGTGTTCAGATGGGTGAGCTTATGAATCCCAAATTCATCTCGAACTGTAGTCAATACTCCAATCTTAATGAATTATTTAATGCTTCTGGGTTCAAGATTGAATCAAACGAAGATTTTGAGGCTATTCCAGACGAAAAATGGGAGAGCTTTATCCAAGAAAATACTACTTACGAAAGCTGGCAAGAAATGCAAGAGGCTGCTGGCGTAGAATACGCAAGAAATATGCTACTTAAAGGGTTGAAATAAAATGTTTGTATTTTTTACCATTAATAAAAAGCCCCGCAAATGCGAGGCTTTTTATTAGAACACTAATATCAATGTGCAAAAAAATTCTTTTCTGCCAATAATGCAATAAAATTACTTCTACTCTTATAACGTTCTTTATTGCTTGCAACTTTCTCATCAATCATATGAATCAGACGACTTGGTAAAGTTACATTGATTTTTTCAGTTTTTCCGAGATAACGATTTACATCGACTGGCGCTAAAGCCCAAGTTACACCTTCGTACTCTGGATTATCCATATAAGCACCGATATCAGAAGGAAGTGGGATTTGTTCTCCATCTTCTACCAAGCCTTCTAAATGCAGCTCGATAGCTTCAATCGCCATATCAACAGCATCTTGATAGTTATCAGCAGCAGAAAAGCATCCTGGTAAATCAGGTACACGGATACCATGCGCTGTATGACTATCTCCTCTCTCGATTGCGATAGGATAAAACATGGCTAGACTCCTTTATATAGGTTTTATTAATTCAACGGTATAGGTTATTTCAAAACAGATTTTTTATTAGCGTTTACAAGTTAGCTGTAGTCAAACGTTAGCTTCGTTTGCAAACAAAGCTAACTATTGCTAAAGCCACTGGATCATTTCAATCCAGCTTGTTTGAAAATACTATTAACAGTACCTTTCGGTAGGTCTTTTTTAGGATGTGGGACAGTAACCCTGCCCTTTTTCGTTTTATGCTTATACTGAAAATGACTACCCTTAGTGGCGACCCAATACCATCCATCTGCTATGAGCATATCTATAAGCTCGGATGACTTAATAAAAACCTCCTATAATCAAAATTCATTTTTATTGTAATGAACATAACCCTAGGGTTATAAATTATTAAGTACAATATAACCCTAGGGTTATGATATGTCAAATTTATTCTTAAATATTTCAAAAAGGGGGAAAATCAGCTACTGCGATAACCTCGCCAGCCATCGCAGCCTTGACGTCCATATTCTGAGTTGATGGTAGGTTAACTGCAATCTCTGGCACAACCTGCCACAGCACAAGCCGTGATAATGTAGGAGCAAGCTCTGACAGCTCGCAGTTATTTACCACTGCATCAAGTTTAATACGAATACGACTGGTCAAAAACCTATCTGTACGCGCGGTATCGGTCAGATATGAGGGATATTTGTGCGCTAAGGATTTAGAGTGCCAAAGCCTCACAATTTCATTTTGTTTGGGGTATAGCATATCAAGAACAAACTGCAAAAATCCCAGCCCGCGCTCACTTGCCAGCGCTCACCAATTAGCATAGATAATCCGTATCAGATAGCCCGTCATCATTACGCCTGAATACCACCAGACCGTTTAGCTTAGTAAAGCATTCTACGACCGACTGACGACCCTGGCACGGCACGCTATAGTTAAATATAGTTGAAAATACCATTGAGCGCATTAAGAGAATAATCATCAACCATTTATGCAAATACATCCGCGATCGCTTGCTCAAGCTCGCCCACTTTGTGGCTTTTTACAATCGAACCAATATACTCACTGGTCGGTAAGCTGGCTCGCTGCATATCTACCCACTATATCGGTCATACTGAATTGCCGCTATCAGTGTTTTGCGTTCCCCTGATAATGATTGTATCTTCAGGAAGATAGGCCCACTGACGTGGGACCTATGCCGTCAAATCCGTACACATCAACTTGGGAGATTGTAGTATTGCGTGTGGAATGAAATTATCAGATCAAATTTTAGAATTAGTTTCTATTGCTAAATTGAGATTCAAGTGGCTTAATATCATAGCCAAAATATTCCTCTATAACGTCTTGCAGGTTATTAATATTGATGTTCAGCATCTCCTCGTAGCCACTATTGCTGTAAATTTCTAATTGGGTATCGCGAATAAATAAAAAGCGTTTACCAACAACCATCGAGAAACGCAACTGGCTACTAAATGGATAGATAATATCGGCAGAAAAGCGGTTTTCAATACTGTGATAGATTTCGGTTTCAGACTTTGCAGCGATATCAATTTCCATTTGTTTTTTTTCTACATTACGTTTTCGGTGGTAGACTGTGATCACACTATTTTCTATTGCGGTCCTAAAGCGCATACCGTAACACTCATATAAAATAGGAGTTGCGGCTGGAATAAGTTGAATTGATGGCCATCCATTGCCAATATCTGCAAAGTAGCGCTGGTTGTTTATTTCAAGTCTTATTAGTCGATGAATATCTTTTCCACCAATGCGAGCAGAGTGCAAGTATGCATCTAATCCAGCTACTTTGGTTGCAGCTAAGTAGCTTAGAGCTTTGTCTGAACAGGTACCACCATATGCCATCGTTACAGGGTGTACGTTGTTGAGTAGGTATAAATTATGGAATGGCTCTTGAATAAATTTATCGAGTAGTATTTGTTGAGCTAAATGCACTGTCATCTATGAGCCCCTCCTCGTTTAGCAATAGCAGAGTCAAATGTGGGGTAGCTAAAAAAGTAAGGGTCGTCTACATCGTATGTGAATGTATCTTTCCATATTTCCTTAAGTTCTACCATTTCTGTATTGCCGTTACGGGTTAAATAGTCCACTACCAACTTTCGGATGCCACTACCAACATCAAAAGAGGTCTTTTTTCGGTTTGCGATCTCGGCAGGTAATAAGTGCCTAAAGGCGTCCCTAAGTGCTATTTTGTTGTGACCGGAAATATAGAACTGCTTATGCTCAAGGTTATCGGCAACCCTCTTTACTGTACGATCTAAAAATGGGCAACGAGCTTCAATACTATGTACCATGCTGCACTTATCAAGCCTGCGAAGTTCCGTAAAGTGCATATCGGTTATCAGCTTGGTACGAATAACTTGCCACTCTTGTTCGGATAGTTGCTCATGGTAACCAGCAAACAGCTCATCTGCCCCCTCTCCAGTTAGTACTACCTTTAAGTCTTTCCTGTGTGCTGCTTGAGCTAATAAATAGGTCGCAAGGCCATTACTAATGATCGATGGATTATAACTTTCAGTTGTGTAAAGTACTTTATCAATCAATCCGGGTAACTTTTGCTCACTTGGTAATGGGATGTAGATAACTTGCTTTAATCCTAGGTGTTTAACAAGCATTTCAACCATAGCAACATCAATACTATCGGAATCTCCCAGAGTAAAATAAGTTACATCTTGGCGATGCTGGCAGGTTATAGCCGCAATAATCGAGCTATCTAGACCTCCGCTCAGGAAAACACCGAAGGGCTGTTTAGGTAAGCGTTTAATGACTGCTTGTTCCATTGCTGAAAGCAGATTGGGTGTTGTATTAGTTAACTGTTGGTGGCGTGCTATTTGGGTAAGCATGCCCGTGTTCAGGTCAAGCTGACTAATACCAAGGGGCACTTGCTCGAACCAGTCAATATTTTGTAGGGCTTTAAGTTCACTGACAACAAATAGGTTGTTATTGGCTTGACCATAAAACAGTGGCTTTTTACCCATATGGTCGCGAAACAATAGAATCGAATTTGTCTCCAGCTGATAGATAACCCCTGAATAAAATCCGTCTAACTCGCTTAGTACCTGCTCACCCAGTTGAGCGAATAGTGGTGCGATTACATGTGTATCGCAGTCGCTATTACGGAGGAGGTTATATTGTTTTGCAAGTAAATCTGCATTGTAAATCTCGCCATTAAAAGCTCCTATCATACAGCTGGATTTGTAAGGTTGGCGTCCTGTAATGCTTTCATCGTTAATTGCCAAACGTGCAAACCCAATAGCTAATTTCCCTTTGATCCAACAGTGTTGGTCATCAGGACCTCGATGAGAAAGGCGAGTTAAAGTAGCTGATATATTCTGTTCGGCGGTATCACCATGAAGCACGACTATTCCGCACATAGTTGCGCTTCTTTGTTGAACTGTAGCTGATTACGCAATTGCATTAACAGTTCACCTAACCGATTCAAGCCACTACCATCTTCTGCATCACCCCAATAGCTGTCATTGAGTGTATGTTCGGCTATGTGATATTGCTGTGTTGATAATAATAACGCTTCAAGTTCAGGGTTCTGAGTAAATTTGGCTGTAAGTGCTTGCAGCATTATATCTTCCTTAATGTTATGCCAGTTAGGTTGTAGGTGTTGTGATTCTAACTGCTTAGCCATTTGTTTGGCTAACATAGGACTTGCTGCACAGCGTATGCGCTCTTGCAATATAGGGTCTATAAATTTTTGTGCTTGGTAAAAGTGTTCTGCTGTCGGCCAAATTTTATTATGCAGATATATGGCATGTTTTGAAAAGTTGGAAAGCTCTCCCCAGGTTTGGTCTGAATGGTAAAATAAAATAGAGTTAATATTGTCATACTCTAAACTTAAAGGCAGGCAGTGCCCTAATTTTTCGTTTTTACTTTTCAAGTAATCTATATTTTCAGGCCGTATCTGTGGGTGTGTATTAAGTAGTTCTACTTCGATTCCTGCTTGTTCTAGTGCGCGTCGCTTACGTGGGTTGTTTGATACCAATCGTACTTGTTTTATTGCCATTTCTTTTAGCACATCTATGGCTGGTGCATAGTCGCGAACGTCTTGTTCTAAACCCAGTGCCTCAAATGACTCTGCTGCATCTAAAGCTTCACTCTGCATTTTGTATACTGCTTGAATCTTATTAGAAAGGCCCTGACCACGGCCTTCTTGATGTAAGTGGAAAATGATCCCACTTCTATTGTGTGCCATTATCTTCATGGATTCGCGCAATTGGTCGGCACAGTCACAGTCCCTTGCTTCAAATACTTCAGAAGCTAGGCAAGAAGAATGTAATCGTAGTATTGGTTTACTCTCTAGTTTATTGATATCACCAAAGGTGACTACTCGTAACATTTCGTTGCCAGTATCGTACATTCTAAATGTGCCGTGTAGTGTTGGGAGTTCGCAGTAATCTTTAAAAGGCATTTTATTCTATTCTCTCAAGGGTTTTCTGATGTGCTTTTGCAAAGCGGTTACTCTGCGGCACTATTTGATTTAAAAATTCGTAAATATGGCACTCGTTCATTTGTTGAACTTGGGTTTCTAATTTAGTAAAAGTATCTGGGTTAAACGAGCTAGCCAAGTATTTATACAACTCGCTTAGTTCTGGATATTTGGATAAAGCTTGCGTTAAACCATTGATTCGGTAAAAACTGAGCCTTAAACGTGAAAGACGAGTGTTGTATTCTGATTTGGTTGCTTTCCATACCTGGCTAATCTCAATATCAGTAAAGACCAAGTTATGTCGTTCGTTGTTTCGTAGAAATTCTTGCAGACCAGCATACAATGCCGATCCCATGATTTCATCCTGTACTTTACTTAAATTCAAAATTGGTTCGTGCTGTATGCGCCCAGTATGTTGAACAGGAAATGGCGCACTTTTAATAGTTAGTCCATGGTAATGTTTATTGACTATTGCCCAGACCATGTCTGAACGGCGAGCTTCACGGCCGTTAATCTTAAAAATTAGGTTAGGCGTTTGTATTAAGGCTTTAGCGTTTAGTACAAAGGTGTTGCCTCCACGGTTTACCGTATCTTTTGCTGCAGCTAATGGAGATGTTGAACATGCTGGAACAATACCACGAGTGAGCGGGAAGCCCGTGACCAATAAAGGCGCATGTGCAATCAATCGAGAGCGAGCTTCAGTGACGCTTTCACCTTTGTAGGCGGGTTCAAGCCAAAATGGTGCTTCGATATGAGCCGTATGTTTACGAGATAAGTCATAGTAATAATCAGGATACTTATCTCGAAGTATTGTATTTTCGTGGCTGCGATCAGGCAATTCGATATTGTTTGGTAGTTTATCAAGCCAGCGTAAGTTATGAAGCAGATCTACCAATTGGCCACGTAGACCATTTAATGGAGGATTAGGCGATGAGCCTTCGTATTGTCCAATCACTACATCGACATCTGCTTGCTTAAACACTGGTAGCCAAGCTAGAAACTGTTTGGCTCGGGCATCTAAACGCATATCGTCATCAAGGATCCAAGCATAGTTATTTGGAGTCGTTATGCATTTTAAACCAACATATTTTTGCAGCATGCTCCGTGCATGTGCAATTCCCACTTGGCCTTTTGGTCGTTTTGCCAAGTCAGAACCAAATAGGCCGTTTGCAGCATCTTCTATCTGTTGTGTTTCGCTTATTATTTTTATATCACCCAATGGCCTTTTGCTGAATGAAAGCGTTTCTTTCACAGAGGTATCTGAGCAACCGTTGCATAGCACTATGGAGTTTATACTGGATAAAAAATTACATTGTGCAAGATCAGCAATACTATTCAATAACGGCAATAACTTATGCGCATCACCGGTAATCACACCAATAGTTAGTGCAAATGGCTTGGATGGTTTTTCTAGTAGAGTAAGTGGCAGCCATGCCTCCTGTGCTTGTTTAAGGTTACAATCAATACCTGTTAATCTTTGACGAAATGCTTGATAGCCCTGCATTTCTGGGATATTTATTGTATGCAGAGATTGTCGCATTAAGTGCCTAAGATTTGGATGATCCACATGATGAATACTTAGATAAGCCCTCCGAGCCATATGTTCGAACCCTAATTCATTCCATGGGCGAATATCCGCGCCATAATCAATCAGTTTCACTTCACTCTGGGTTTTTATTAAGTTTTTCGAATGCATGTTATTACATACAATTCCTGCTTTGCTGCAACTATGTAGCAAGTCAATCACTTGTTCGCAGTTGCCACCTTGATAAGGAATGCTATTTTCAAAGGGATAAGTGAGTACCAAAGTTTTTCCATCTGATATAACTTCGTCAAGGGTATATAAACCAGGTAGATTGTACTGTTGTGAACTGAACCATTTTAAAAAATTGATTTGCTCAGTAGGTATGTTGGTTTTCCAATAGTCAATGCATTTAAAAATACGCTTACCATCTGTCATAACAACAGCTTCAGAGCCCACACCAAGTAGTAGAAGCTCATGAATACCAAATAGTCTTCTGATACGATCATTAGCTGCATCAATGCGGCATTGTTTTATTCTATTAGCGAGTGTTGCATGCGGTTTTAAGAGAAGCTCATTACAGCGGTTAGTACATAAATGACGAGCGCCTAAGTCCGTCAGTATTGTTGATAAATCGTTCTCGCTTTCAATAGAGCGTTGCTTTTGAAAGTCACCATCTTTTAATACCCATACGCTATTACCGATATTTTCTTTGGCAACAAATGCTGTGGCTGTTTCAATACACGTTTGCTGATGGCATAAATTATAGCAAGTAACTCCCAGTTGATTCATCTGTTCAATAAACGCACGCAAATCAATCTGATCTAATTTTTTAGTTGCGGTCAAAACGATATTGAAGCTAACCAGATTTTTTTGGCCTAAATGATGAAATTTTTCAATAGCTTGCTCTAATTGGTTAAATAAAAGACTTCCTAATTCAACGCCAAGAGTTAATGCGATTTGAGATTCCTGCTTTAGTATTTTTTTTGGTAATGTTTCTGGTTGCCAGAAAAATAGGCGCTTTGCGCGCTCAAGGAACGCGTTACTTTGATCAACGCTCATACGTCCATGGTATTTCTGCCAAAAAACTGCCAACCCATTATTCTTGGCTGGTGAGTTTGGTGTACTAAGGCGTTGACGGTCACTATCGGCATAGTGATTTAGTAGTGGTTTTTTTATATTGCAGTAGCGTGTTGCCTCTAATTCACAGAGGCGTATACACAAATCTCGATCAGTGCAACTTGATAGTTGCTCATCAAAACCGCCTGCCATCAACATAATATCTAGTGATAAGAATAGGTTAGAGCCTTGAATGCCTGGATTTCCGCACAAGAACAGCTCTTCATTTATTGAGTCAGGAGGTATACATTTGATAGGCTGTTGTGCATTACCTTCACAACGGTAAAATCCAGCTGCCACCATATTGCAATGCTGTGTGATTGCTAACGATTTGCAGTTTTCTAAGTAGTTAGGATGCCATTCATCATCATCGTCAAGAAATGCTAGAAATAGTGAACCGAAGTCCTGTTTTTGTTTGTTGCTCAGATACTCTATTGCCGTATTCCATGCTCCACTAGCACCGACAGTTCGCTGGTTTAGTAAATATTGAATATGGGAATTAGTTGATGGAATAGATTCGACTATCAGTCTGTTTTGACACTGAATTTGTTCTGGAGAGTCGTCTACAACAATAATATAGCTCGGTGATATGGTTTGATTTAATACTGAGTTTATAGCTCGCTGTTTTAGTAGATTAGGTCTGTTTTTGGTCGCAATAATCACTGCTATTTGTGGGGCGTTCACACGATACTCCATTGCTAATGAACAACTAGTTTTATATTTGCATAGTAAGGTCATAAAGCTTCTTGTGTTAATAAGCTAGTAGTTCAGTCAAAACTATTTAATATCTTTACTTTCATATCATTAGTTAGCAATCACACGGATTACAACTACATAAAAAGGATTACTAGTTATTTTATACCCCTTTCCGATGTGTAGTGGCGCAATGGCTTACAAATGTCACAGTTCCTGAAGAATCGTAACGATATACAATTATTATTTACTTATCAATTAATTTGCACAAATCGAGGGTAATTGAACAATAATTTTGTAGGATAAAGATCCGCAGTTAAATTCGGCAGATACAATATCGAGGAAAGGGGAATATTACTTAATCTTCAGTTAGCTAAAAAGCCCCTTCCCTGTTTAGAGTGTATTATCGTGTATGAGTTATTACACTTTCAATAACGACAGGTCTAAAGCTTCACTAGATACGTACATGCCTGACTGGAGATCCAGACGTGACTTACTTGACCGGATGCCTTTAAGTTAAGAGCATTGGGAGTAGCTCTTTATTATCTGATCAGATATATGGATTCGCCACTATCAAGCTAGATAAGTCATTTCATTCGTATAATAAAATGACTTATCTAGCTTGACTGATACTCAAAATCCACTCTATCTTTAACTAAGTTTAACGCTATAGAAAAATCACTTTATAGGCTGGCTTGATATTTGTCAGATGCCAACTACTTCGTTAGTGTGGGTATAAGAATATCAAGATCATAAATTCATATACGGTATGACTGATTTTGATAGAAGTAAAAAAGGTTGCTAACACTATACTAGGCATAGTGTTAGCAACCTTTCTCTAGTTAGTATTTTACTTAGGTGATGTGATTAATATTGGGGTTTGTTAATACTGGGGTTTAAGTTGGCTTATCAAATAATTTTTCAATAGGTTTAGTATGGATAGTAGAGCTATTAAACATCGACTTATTGCCTGTGTCTCCTTCTGTCCAAAAGTTAATATTGAATTGGGCATCATCACTTAATTCTACGCGGTGCCAATATTGAGGCGGGCTGACCGCAAACTGTCCGGCGTTAATAACGACTGTCTTTTCTGGCTCGATAGCTGCCTCGTCTGAAAAACCATAAAAGGTAACCACACCTTGCATGACACAAATCTGCCCGTAGACACCTTCCGCCGTATTATGATGGGTTAATAAGGCGTTAGGCACTTTATCTTTGGTGAAGAAGTGTGTTGAACGTTTTATTTTCCAATGGCTTGGAATGACGGGATTGGGATTGGTGGTGCTAGTGGTATTTTTAGTATTCGTAGTGGCACTCATGATAACTCCTTGGCTAGTTTGCTTAATATAGATTTTATTTCTCAATCTGCCTTAAAGGTCAATATTCAATTGATAATAATTATCATTAATATAAAATAGCACCTTTTAAATGGTTTTGCTACCCTTGTATGAGCTTGATTATTAATAAACATATAACGCCCGAAAGTGTTTGCCTACTCCCCATTAAGTAGTATAGAAAGTAGTCGCTATACTGCTTTTGCTCAATAGTTATGACGCCCCCTTTATTGCTATCTTGTGCCCATTACAGGCATCAGAATTTATAATGGGGACATTATCATGCATGCAAAAGAATTACTCGAGGTTGAACGCCGTGAGATAAGAGCGCTTCACTATACGTGGATTGCTTTTTTTCTGACCTTTTATGTCTGGTTCAATATGGCACCGCTCGCAACATCAATGCTGCAGACAGAAAGCTATTTAACGCCTGATCACATCAAATTATTTTTAATTGCCAACGTCGCGTTGACAATTCCGGGGCGTGTCATCGTTGGTATGGCATTGGACCGTTTTGGTCCACGTCGAGTATTTTCTATACTGATGGTGGTAATGGCTATACCGACGTGGTTTTTCGCGTTTGGTGACTCTGCCATGCAATTATTCGTTTCGCGCTTATTTATGTCTATCGTCGGCGCTGGTTTCGTCGTCGGTATTCATATGACGGCATTATGGTTCAAACCCAAAGACATCGGTTTTGCCGAAGGTTTTTATGCAGGTTGGGGCAATTTTGGTTCAGCAGCAGCTGCGATTACCATACCTACTGTCGCTTTACAGTTCTTTGGCGGCGATGATGGTTGGCGCTGGGCAATTGCTTTATCTGGCTTATTAATGGCATTGTACGGCGTGGCTTATTGGTTTTTAATCACCGATGGACCAGAAATCGGTACGCATAAAAAATCCCGTAAAGCTGGCGCGTTAGAAGTATCGACTTGGAAAGACTTGTGGTTATATTGCTTATTTATAGTTCCCTTATACGGCATATTGGGATTGCTGGTGTATCGCACACAAGCGATGGATTTTTTGAGTACCATGGGTGCTATCATCGCCTATAGTGTGATTGTATTGATGGTAATTTATCAGATTTATAAAGCCATCAGTGTCAATGTACCTATGATTAAAGCTGGCATTCCAGAAGATGATAAATATCCGTTTAAATCGGTAGCGGCGCTGAATGTAAGCTATTTTGCTAACTTTGGCGCAGAGCTTGCGGTGGTTTCCATGCTACCGATGTTCTTTGCTGCGACTTGGAAACTTGATCCGACTGCGGCTGGTTTGATTGCGTCTACCTTTGCCTTTGTCAATTTATGGGCGCGCCCACTTGGCGGTTATATCTCCGATAAAGTCGGTAATCGTCGTTTGGTGATGCTGACTTATATGTTTGGTATCGGTATTGGTTTTGCGCTGATGGGCATGCTCAATGCGGAATGGCCGCTATTTATCGCCGTGGTCTTTACTATTCTATGCTCGGTATTTGTACAAGGCGCAGAAGGCGCAACTTTTGGTATTATTCCCTCGATTAAGCGTCGTCTGACTGGTCAGATATCAGGCATGGCAGGCGCTTATGGCAACGTTGGCGCGGTATTCTACTTATTTATTTATACCTTTATGGAGCCCAATCAGTTCTTTTATATCATTGCAGTCGGCGCAATGATTGCATGGGTTGTCTGTTATTTCTGGTTGGCAGAACCGGAAGATGCTTTTGGTGATGAATATAAAATGTCATCCGTTGATCGCCAAATTGCGGCAGAAAGTAAATACTAAAAGCTGATATTAGCCACTAATATTCATATTAAGAATTAAGAATTAAGACATAAAAATCATACTCTCTGATTATTATATCTTAAACTAAAAACCCACCTAGCATATTGTTAGGTGGAGTTTTTAGTTTTGGATAAATGAGATAAAGGTTTCTAACTTGCTTATTAAGTTTAACAAGCTATTTAGATAAATGATTCACCGTCCACACTGCCGCTTCTACCCGTGTCCGTAGACCAGTTTTATTGAGGATATGCTTGACATGTACTTTCACCGTTGATTCGGCGATATCTAGATTATTAGCAATCATCTTATTACTCAGCCCCTCAGCAATCATCTGAATCACTTGTAACTCTCTGCTAGTCAGATTACTAGCGATATCTTGGATACTGGGTGTGCGCAACGTCTGGGCAAGTATCGAGGCTAGATTGGGGCTAATGACCAACTCGCCGCGGAGTATCTTTCTGATATCAATAATAATCAGCTCAGGCTCCATATCTTTTAATAGGTAGCCATCGACACCCAATTTTAACGCCTCTTGTACATCCTCACCGCTATCAGAAACGGTGAATAATACTGTCTTGGTATTGATGTTTCGGGCTTTGATTTCTCTTAAGGTTTCGATACCGGTAAGCACCGGCATTTTATGGTCAAGTATCACCAAATCGACGTCATTATTTTCTAAAAATACTAATGCCTCTTGACCATTGCTGGCTTCACCAACGACTTTGACATCGTCCTCAAGACTTAATAATTCAGAGATGCCGCGGCGTAGCATCGGATGGTCATCGACCAATAATAGGCGAGCGGGCGACGTGCTAGTATAAACTTTGGTGCTCATAACATACTCACAAATTAAAAAAATGGTACAAGAATTTAGGGTCTGTTGAACATTCAAATGTGGTGCTGGCAGCAACTATTTTTTAGACAATATGCAGTGAAATTTTTGATGCCTAGTCATTCTAGGTTAAACAATTTCGCCATATATTGGCAAAAAAGAGTACTGCCCTGAAAGGCTGATGCTAAAATTACCCCAAACGTTGTTACAAGCCTAGCTAAGGTCTCGACATTATCGTCGGTTTGCGCCTAGTTTGGTGCAATTTTAGCGATCAGCAGCCCTAATATTTGAATGTTCACCAGACCCTAATAATTTAAATTTAATAGTTCAGTATTACAGTACTTAAAAGCTGCTTAGCGTAAATAATATTTGAAAATAAAGCTTGTTAGAAAACCTCACCAAAAAATCGCAAATAAACAAATTTAAAGAAAGCTAATTAATTACCTAAAATCATAATGTTATGGGGTTATAAATAAGCGTCTTTATTACTCTCTTCGTCGAAGAAATTGGGCTCAAATCTGACCGTAATGATAGTGCCGCGTAGTTTATTATCGGTCACGATAAGTTCGCCGCCGATATTATGGGCGCGCTCTTTCATAATCATCAAGCCGTGATGCTGGGTTTGATCGACACCGCCAGACATCCCAACGCCATCATCAATGATACTCATGACGATGTACTGGTCGCCGTCCTCGTACTTCAGATGTATTGCGACGTTATGCGCTTTTGCATGGCGGCTGATATTTGACAGCGCTTCTCTAGCAATCTGGATCAAATTTATCTGCTCAGTGACGCTCAAATTAAGCGTCATAATGTTATTGTTTACCTTTATCTTAAAACCGCCTTTTAAGGCGAACTCACTGCCGGCGTCGTTCAAAGCTTCATCAAAATTGTCATTATCAATGGTCAAACGAAAGGTTACCAATAAATCTCTTAACTGCTGATAAGCGGAACCTAGTCCCATTTTTATCTGTTCGATATTTTGCGCTATCGGTTCTTTTACGGGCTCGCTGCCAACGTTTTTAAGGTGTCGCTCAAGCACGCTGACTTGAATTTTTAAATAAGACAACGACTGCGCCAAAGAATCATGTAACTCTCTAGCAATAGTCGAACGCTCTTCAAATAAAATCAGCTGATGCTCTTGTTGTCTTTGTTTACGTAGTGATAAGGCGGTACTGATTAAGTTGGTCAGCGCCACGATGAGCTCGTTATTTTGCTTATCCAATTCAGGACTACTAAATGGAAATACACTCCCCGCCTCTGTCATGTTTATGCGCTGCTCTGGCGCGATGCCATGACCAGTCTCATTATTAGCATCATTAATGCCATCATCAGCGATGAAAGAGTAATTCATCATTAGCGCCGACTTTGGTCGCACGCGTAATTCACCAAATTCTTCTTGTTGATGAACAATAGGATAAGACTTGGTATGTTCGCCATTTTTAGTTGCGCAGTTATCACAATTGAGCTTTTTGCATAGCTCTTTCATTTTTTCGCCATGCAAGACGATGGCGTTTTTACTGGTGATATATTTATTCTGTATGCACAAGGTAAATTCTAAATGCGGTAAGGTCTTACTGAAATCTGCAATCAAAGCATCGAGCTGATATAAGCTCACTTGGCTGGTGGTCAGCGATTTTGAGAAGTCATAAAACAGCGACAGCACTTGATTGGCTTTGACCAAGTGCTGGGTTTTTACCTGCACTTCGCTCTCAAGCGAGCGCTGATAGGTCTCAATCGTACTTGCCATATCATTGAAAGAATTGCCAAGCACTTCAAACTCTCGATAGCCTGCGATGGAAACTCTGGTATTGAACTGACCGTCTTTAAATTGGTTATTGGCTTTTATCAATTGATAAATAGGCGTGAGCACCAATTGATGCAATCTGCGCATGCAAATCAGCACAATCATAATGGTCAATATCAACGAGAGAATTTGCAGGTTTTGCTGCCAGGTCTGGCGCTGCTCGTTTCGATACTGCAGCTCACCGACAAATTGATTTACATCTTCGATATAACTTGCTGAGACGCTATAAAAACCTTGCTTGTCTTGCGCTAATAATGCCGGTTTTAAGTCTTGATACCATTGCTCTTTTATCTCATCAAGCTGCTTGTTGATGTGCACATGTTTATTGGCGCTCGTAAGCTGATAGACCTGTAATTCCGCGAGCCGATTCTCCATATCCTTAATCAGGACATCTATCTTTTCAGCAGTACTTTTATTAGAAAAGTCTAATTTATCTTGTTTAACAGGCAGATCGTTCTCTTTGTCACTTAAGCTGTTTCGGCCAATATTTAAACTTGAGCTAAAAGGATGGTTATCCAAAAACCCAGACGCAATTTGAAAGCTAATGCGATAGGTGGCCATACGTATCGACCCTGCGGTATTAATCGCCTCAGCATCAGGCCGCGCGATCCAAGCTAGCACACCACTTCCTAACGCTGACATCAAAGATAAGATAGCAATGATAATGACAGCGCCCCAAGCATGAACAGTTAAAGACTGGCGTCGTTGAATAGACTTCATGAATTGTATTTACTCATCAAAATTGGCAAAAAACCAGAATTAAGAAGGCCAACATCAAAAGCTATAAATGCTTAAAAAAATCACCTACTTGACAATAAAACCCCAAAATTTCAGTAAGAACTATGCCCACAATATACCCCTTTTAGCCATCAGTATACCACTATGTATGAATACTCATAACCATGATAACGAAGTACTGTGAGTCATTAATCTCTATAAGTATTTATTTATTATACAGGCAATAAATACTTAGTAATGCCGAGTATCAGTACTAAGAAGCTATTATATTTGCCTGTTTATCAGAAGATAAAACATTAGTTGTCATCATAAATAACGGAGTAGGCAACGAGCAAAAATTGACCGGATCAATTTACCACATACACAAGCGGTCATCTTAACCATACAAATGTATACGACAATTTTTATAGCTGTTTAACATTATAAAAATTCATTATAACCAAGCATAGATGTTACTAAGTGAGGAACAATATGAGCAATGATTACAACTTCAAAGGTGGTAAGCTCATCACTGACTGGCGACCCGAAATAGATGAGTTCTGGAAAGGCGGCGGTAAGAAAGTCGCTACTCGAAATTTATGGATATCGATACCATCGTTGTTATTGGCATTTTCGGTATGGATGGTATGGAGCGCAGTCATCGTACGTCTGCCAGAGATTGGTTTTGATTTTGATGGCGGACAACTATTTTGGTTAGCTGCCCTACCAGGGCTATCAGGGGCGACACTACGAATTTTTTATTCTTTCATGGTGCCTATTTTTGGTGGTCGTCGTTGGACAGCGATATCCACCTTATCCCTGTTAATTCCAGCACTATGGATGGGCTTTGCCGTTCAGGACCCTAATACGCCATTCATAATATTCGCCATCATTGCACTACTTTGCGGCTTCGGTGGTGGTAACTTTGCCTCCTCCATGTCCAATATCTCATTCTTCTTTCCAAAAGCAGAACAAGGCACTGCTCTTGGGCTAAACGCTGGCCTGGGCAACCTTGGCGTGTCGGTGATGCAATTCGTTGTACCGATGATTATATTAGTAGCAGCCTTTGGTAGCTTAGGCGGCGACCCACAAGTCTCTGCAAGCGGTCAGCTATTTTATCTACAAAATGCGGGCTTTATTTGGGTACCCTTTATCCTGCTATTTTCAGCACTAGCATGGTTTGGCATGAATGATATTGCCACTGCTAAAGCCTCGTTTAAAGACCAATCCGTTATCTTTAAACGTAAACATAACTGGATCATGTGTATCCTGTATATGGCGACATTTGGCTCATTCATCGGCTTTTCAGCGGCGTTTCCGATGTTGATCAAAAACTCGTTTCCCACCATTGATGCACTCAAATTTGCTTTTTTGGGTCCTTTCGTTGGCGCATTATTTCGCCCATTAGGTGGCTGGATATCTGATAAAACTAGCGGTGCAAAGGTTACCTTTTGGAACTATATCGTGATGGTGCTGGCCGTCTTAGCAGTAATGTACTTCTTGCCGAATGAGACTCATGAGGGCAGCTTCGTCGGCTACTTTATCTCCTTTATGGTGCTATTCATTACTACAGGTATCGGTAATGGCTCTACCTTTACCATGATTCCGGTCATATTCAGAACCTTCCATGATCGCCGTGAGCCAGAAAAAGCAGGGACAGAAGAGTTATTCGTCGAGATACGTAAAGAGTCTGCAGCTGTGGTTGGGTTTACATCAGCGATCGCCGCCTATGGCGCGTTCTTTATCCCTAAAATGTTTGGCTCAGGATTGGGAGTTGCTGGCACTTTTATCGCGCTAATCGTCTTTTATATTATCTGTATCGTTCTGACATGGTGGTATTACAGCGGTCGTAATGCTGAAATTCCTTGCTAAAGTCATTTGCTTAAAATTCAGTCTATTGAACACTTTTTTAAATTAAAAGGTTTCTCTTTATAGTGCTACTTGCCAGCTTAAGCAGCACTTTTTTTATGGGTATTTTTGCCAATTAGCATTAGCCGAGCCATTTTAGCTGATTGATGAGCATTAATAGGCATTGATAAAGGTTTCTTAACCGTATTTTTAAAGACGCTTTACTTTTAGTAGCTACTACTAAGGTGGTAGTGCTCTGCTCATGTTAGCGGATAGTCAGGCAGCGATCGTTTATTTAAAATGGCACTATCGAATAATATTTATGGCTGATGTGCATATAGTTACTCATACAGAACTACCCTGCACTCAGCTTTAGATACACCATAGGCAATAACACAGAGGATAGAGAAATGAGCCATTTACTCGACCAATTCCGTTTTTTTAAACGTAAACAGGGCGAATTCTCCGATGGGCATGGCGAGACACGCGATGAGTCTCGTGATTGGGAAAATGTGTATCGTAGCCGCTGGCAGTATGACAAAGTCGTGCGTTCAACGCATGGCGTCAACTGCACTGGCTCTTGCTCGTGGAAAATCTACGTCAAAAATGGCTTGGTCACGTGGGAAACTCAGCAGACTGACTATCCAGAAACCCGACCAGATCTACCAAACCACGAACCACGTGGCTGTCCGCGTGGCGCAAGCTACAGCTGGTATATGTACTCTGCTAACCGTGTCAAATACCCTAAAGTGCGTAAACCACTACTCAAATTATGGCGTGAAGCCAAAGCGCAGTATCCTGATCCAGTTGATGCGTGGGGCAGCATTGTCCAAGACCCTATCAAAGCAGAACAATATAAATCTAAGCGCGGCTTGGGTGGTTTCATCCGTTCAACATGGGCAGAAGTGAACGAAATCATCGCTGCCAGTAACGTTTATACTGCCAAAACCTTTGGTCCTGACCGTATCGTTGGCTTCTCTCCGATTCCTGCGATGTCGATGGTCAGTTATGCCGCTGGTAGCCGTTATTTATCATTGATTGGAGGTGTTTGCTTATCATTTTACGACTGGTATTGTGACCTACCTCCAGCCTCGCCAATGGTTTGGGGCGAGCAGACTGACGTACCAGAATCAGCCGATTGGTACAACTCTGACTATATTATTGCTTGGGGCTCGAACGTCCCACAAACACGTACACCCGATGCGCATTTCTTTACTGAAGTTCGTTATAAAGGCACTAAAACGGTCTCGATCACCCCTGACTATGCGGAAGTCTCTAAATTAACGGACTTATGGCTCAATCCTAAACAAGGTACTGATGCTGCCGTTGCACAGGCATTCTGCCATGTCATTATCAAAGAGTTTTATCTTAAGCAGCCTAGTGATTACTTCTTAGATTATGCCAAACGCTACACCGACTTACCTGTCCTAGTGATGCTAGAAGGCGAAGAAGGCGCGCGCCATGCAGGTCGCTATCTACGTGCATCTGACTTAATTGATAACTTAGGGCAAGAAAACAACCCAGAATGGAAAACTATTGGTCTAAATAGCGATGGCGAGCTGGTTTCTCCCCTTGGTTCTATCGGCTACCGTTGGGGCGAAAAAGGCAAATGGAATCTTGAGCAGAAAAATGGTACGACAGGCGCAGACATTGATCTAACACTAACTTTAAAAGACAGCAATGAAACCTGCATAGTTGGCTTTGATTATTTTGGTCATGTTGAACATCCACATTTTGCATCAGTACCAGGCGAAGCGATACAACAAAAAACCGTTCCTTGTAAAACCATTACCCTTGCCGATGGTACAACTGCTATCGTCGCTACGGTATTTGATTTAACCGTTGCTAACCTTGGTGTGGATAATGGTGTGGGTGGCGAGCATGTCACTGATGACTATAACGACGCGACTGTACCAGGTACCCCTGCTTGGCAAGAAGTGATTACTGGTCTAAGTCGTGAACGCGTCATCCAAGTAGCTCGTGAATTTGCTGAAAACGCCCATAAAACCCATGGTAAATCGATGATTATCATCGGTGCGGGGATGAATCACTGGTATCACCTCGATATGAACTATCGCGGCGTGATCAATATGCTCATGCTGTGTGGCTGTATCGGTAAATCTGGCGGCGGCTGGGCACATTATGTTGGTCAAGAAAAACTGCGTCCACAAACAGGCTGGTTGCCATTGGCATTTGCACTCGACTGGATGCGTCCACCACGCCAGATGGCTGGTACCAGCTTTTTCTATGCGCACAGCTCACAGTGGCGTCATGAAACTATTTCTGCCCATGAAATACTCTCACCGCTTGTCGATAAAAAATTCTTCCCAGAACACATGCTTGACTACAACATTCAAGCGGAGCGCGCAGGCTGGCTGCCTTCTGCCCCGCAATTAAACTGCAACCCACTGACTATCGCCGCTAAAGCCAAAGTAAGTGGTAAAGACGTGGAAGAGTATGTCGTTGACTCTCTTGAAGATGGCAGCATCCGCTTTGCTTGTGAATCTCCTGACAATCCAGATAACTTCCCGCGCAACATGTTTATCTGGCGCTCAAACCTATTGGGCTCATCAGGTAAAGGTCATGAATACATGCTCAAGTACTTCTTGGGTACCAAAAATGGCTTGCTCAATGAAGAAAATGTCGCAGGTCAGCTGCAACCAAAAGAAGTGGATTGGGTAGAAAAAGGCCCTACGGGCAAATTGGACTTGGTCGTCACTTTAGACTTCCGTATGTCGTCTACCTGTATGTATTCAGATATCGTACTGCCGACAGCGACATGGTATGAAAAAGATGACATGAACACCTCAGACATGCACCCGTTCATCCACCCTTTAACCGCCGCCACAGACCCAGCTTGGGAATCTAAAACGGACTGGGAAATTTATAAAGGCATTGCCAAGAGCTTCTCTGAAATCTCAAAAGGTCATTTAGGTGTTGAGACTGACGTTGTCACTATGCCTATGCAACATGATACCCCAGGTGAGTTGGCGCAGCCATTCGGGGGTACTGACTGGAAAACAGCGGGCGAAAAACCAGTGCCGGGCAAAAACTGTCCGATGATTAAAGTGGTTGAACGTGATTATCCTAGCACTTATAAAAAGTTCACTTCTATGGGCCCTGCCCTAGAAAAACTGGGCAACGGCTCAAAAGGCTTAAACTGGGATATGAAAACCGAAGTCAAACAACTCGGTGATTTAAATCATAGAGTGACTGAGCCCGGTATTTCTGAAGGCAGGCCAAGTCTCAATACCGCTATTAATGCCTCTGAGATGATTTTGATGCTCGCACCTGAAACCAACGGTCATGTTGCGGTAAAAGGGTGGGAAGCATTATCTGAATTTACTGGTCGCGAGCATGCGCATCTTGCCAAATCTAGCGAACATGAAAAAATTCGTTTTAAAGATATTGTCGCGCAGCCGCGTAAAATCATCTCAAGCCCAACGTGGTCAGGTATTGAGTCGGATGAAGTAAGTTATAACGCAGGTTATACCAACGTCCATGAACTGATTCCTTGGCGCACCATTACCGGTCGTCAACAGTTCTATCAAGATCATCCTTGGATGCAAGCATTTGGTGAGCAAATGCAGCAGTATCGTCCACCGATCGATACTAAAACCACGGCGATGGTAAAAGATGCCAAGCCAAACGGTAATAAAGAGATTGTACTGAACTTCTTAACACCACACCAAAAATGGGGCATCCACAGTACCTACTCTGAAAACTTGCTGATGCTAACCCTAAGCCGCGGTGGACCTTGTGTTTGGATGTCAGAAGTCGATGCGGCAAAAGCAGGTATCGTCGACAATGACTGGATCGAGCTGTTTAATGCCAACGGCGCGCTTACCGCTCGTGCCATCGTCAGTCAACGTGTCAAAGAAGGCATGACCATGATGTATCACGCCCAAGAGAAACTGGTAAATATTCCAGGTTCTGAGCAGACCGGTACGCGTGGCGGTATTCATAACTCAATGACCCGTACTATCTTGAAACCGACGCATATGATTGGCAGCTACGCCCAGCAATCTTATGGCTTTAACTATTATGGCACCGTAGGTTGTAACCGTGATGAGTTTGTCGTAATTCGTAAGATGTCAAAAATCGACTGGCTAGAAGATAAACCAGATAACGAATTACCTCGTCCATTACCAACCACCATCGAAGATTAAAGTGTTTTCTTCTATTGAAAATAGGTTTTTTTAAAAGTCAGATTTTGAAACAACAACTTTTAAAAAGACATCGATGAAGAATAAAGAGCTGCTTTTTCTACCAATATTTGGAGCACATCAATGAAAATTCGTTCGCAAGTCGGCATGGTGCTTAACCTTGATAAATGTATCGGTTGTCACACCTGCTCAGTCACCTGTAAAAACGTCTGGACCAGCCGTGAAGGTATGGAATACGCATGGTTTAACAACGTTGAGTCAAAGCCTGGTATCGGCTACCCCAAAGAGTGGGAAAACCAAACCAAATGGAAAGGCGGTTGGATACGTAACGCCAATGGCACGATCAATCCACGCATTGGTGGGAAATTCAGAGTATTGGCCAATATTTTTGCCAACCCTGATTTGCCAGAGATTGATGATTATTACGAACCGTTTGATTTCGATTATCAACACCTTCATACCGCACCTATCAGTACCCATCAGCCTATCGCCCGCCCGCGCTCAGCCATCACTGGCAAGCGTATGCAAAAAATTGAATGGGGTCCTAACTGGGAAGAGATTCTAGGGACGGAGTTTGAAAAACGTCGCAAAGATAAAAACTTTGACAATATTCAAGCGGATATCTACGGCGAGTACGAAAATACTTTCATGATGTATTTGCCGCGTCTGTGCGAGCATTGCTTGAACCCAACGTGCGTCGCGGCGTGCCCTAGTGGCGCGATCTACAAGCGTGAAGAAGACGGTATTGTCTTGATTGATCAAGAAAAATGTCGCGGCTGGCGTATGTGTATCTCAGGCTGCCCTTATAAAAAGATTTACTACAACTGGAAATCCGGTAAATCTGAAAAATGCATCTTCTGCTATCCGCGTATTGAAGCCGGTTTGCCGACTGTCTGTTCAGAAACGTGTGTCGGTCGTATCCGCTACTTAGGTGTCTTGCTGTATGACGCTGATAAAATTGCTGCAGCCGCTAGCACGCCAAACGAGAAAGACATCTATCCTGCACAATTGGATTTATTCCTAGATCCTAACGATCCTGAAGTTATTGCTCAAGCGCTAAAAGACGGTGTGCCGCAGTCAGTCATTGACTCTGCGCAGCGCTCGCCAGTATATAAGCTTGCCGTAGATTGGAAGCTTGCCCTACCACTACACCCTGAATACCGTACCTTGCCGATGGTTTGGTATGTACCGCCATTATCACCGATTCAAAATGCGGCTGAAGCAGGCAAAGTCGGTATGGACGGTCTGATTCCAGATGTTGACAGCTTACGTATTCCGCTACGCTATTTAGCCAACTTACTGACCGCAGGTGATGAAGAACCTGTTCGTCTTGCGCTAAAACGTCTGCTGGCGATGCGTAGCTACAAACGTATGCAACTGGTCGAAAAACAAGAGGTTCAAAGCATCTTAGATGATGTTGGTTTGACCAAACTTCAGGTTGAAGAGATGTATCGCTATCTCGCTATCGCCAACTATGAAGATCGTTTTGTGATTCCAACCGCGCATCGTGAAGAAGCATTGAGTGATGCATTTGCTGAGCGTAATGGCTGTGGTTTCACTTTCGGTGAAGGTTGTTCAGGACATTCTGACAACAGTATGTTTGGACAACGCAAAACTAACCGTCGTGATTTCATCGATACTGTACAGAAATGGGAGTCTTAAGATGCAAACTACTCAATATTATACCGACAGTGCTGTCATTGATTCTGTCATGCCACCAGTGATTGGCACATCAGAATTGAAGCTGCTCAAAGTATTAAGCTTACTTATCGACTATCCAAGCAATGAGCTGTTTATTGGCGATACCTTGGCTGACTGCACAGAGATTGTTGCTAGATCCACCATTATTAGCCCTGAAGTCCGCATACAAATCATTGACTTGATTGAAGACTTAATCGATACCGGCTCTCTTGAAGCACAAGCGCGTTATGACGGACTGTTTGAGCGCGGTCGCTCTTTATCACTTTGGTTGTTTGAGCATGTACATGGCGAGTCGCGTGATCGCGGGCAAGCCATGGTCGATTTGATGGGTCAGTACGAAGAAGCTGGCTTTGCCATTAGCGTCAAAGAACTGCCTGATTATCTGCCTTTATATCTAGAATTTTTGGCGTATCAAGCAACGGTTATCGAAGATGACATTCAAATTCGTATGGATATTGCCGATGTTAGCCATATCATTGCTTTGCTTGCTGCCAGACTTGAACACCGCGGCAGTATGTATAAAGGCTGCTTTAATGCGCTGTTGCAGATTGCTGGCAAGCCTCTAGATATGGTCGAGGAGTATCAAGAAAAAATCAGCAAAGAAAAACCCGATGACAGCTTTGAAGCATTGGACAAAGAGTGGGAAGAAGAAGTGGTCACGTTCTTGGATGCGCAACAAGAAGAGCGTTGCTCGTCTCAGACTAGCACCCAAAGTCTAGCGGCAAAAGCAGGCGTTAGAGCCAATCCAAACGCTGTCGACGCTCCTGTGCACTGGGTAGACTTTAAAACCAATCCAACGGTTAAACCATAATAAGGAGAAAGGACATGAATATTGCAGATCCTAGTGTACAGTCTTTAGCCAATCTAAATTGGCTGCAAATATTCCTTTTTGGTGTTTATCCCTATGTGGCATTAACCATCGCTATCATTGGCACTTGGGTACGTTTTGATTTGTCTCAGTATTCGTGGAAGACAGGCTCAACGCAGATGCTCAGAACCAAAAATATGCGTCTTGCCAGCAACTTATTCCACGTTGGTATTATCGTCGTATTACTTGGGCATTTATTCGGTATGTTGACGCCACATTTTCTCTATGATCGATTTATTAGTGCCGGTCATAAGCAGATTTTAGCGGTGGTCGTCGGTGGTATTGCAGGGGTATTCTGCTGGTTTGGTTTAGCAATGCTGATATGGCGGCGCTTTATGGATGACCGCATCTCAAACACCTCATCGTTTTCGGACAAGCTCGTCCTTGTACTGCTCTTTATTCAGCTTAACTTAGGTCTTATTTCCATCTTTACCTCAGTGAAGCATTTAGATGGCTACACCATGATGAATTTGGCTGGTTGGGCACAAGACATCACTATCTTAAGACCTTGGCAAGCAGCGGCTCGTATCGAGCAGACCGACTTAATTTATCAGCTGCATATGGCACTGGGCATCACGCTGATTGCGATATTCCCGTTTACTCGACTGATTCATATTATCAGCGCGCCAGTATGGTATTTAGGTCGCCGTTATCAGATCGTCAGACAAAAGAAATCTCAATAAATTCGTAGAGCAGTCTATACCTTTAATAATTAATCAATAACGCTTACGTACTCAAACTTTTATCGAAAACTTTAGTGGAGCAAAAGCCATGACTGTCAGTACCTACAATCCAGCCGACCACACGACGACTAATAACGTAAGTAACAGCGTAAATAATAGCGTTAGTAGTGACATTCATACTGATCATGCCGCTACTGGTGCTGATAACACACACAGCGGTCATGATTGTGGCCACGACCACAGCCACGAGCACAATCATAGCCATGGTAATGATATCGTGCATCTGATGCCAACCTTAACGGATCTACAAAAACCACATTCTGATCAAGAGTTTATCGAAAAAGCAATGGCTGAAGAACGCAGCAACCATAAAAACTTGATTGCTTCCAGCCGTGATGAGCTGCCATCAGTGACGGTTAATGGCGTGATGATAGATAGAACCAATATCGCCCAAGAGCTGCAGTATCATCCAGCGGAAAACAAAGAAGATGCGGTATATTTAGCAACACAAGCGCTAGTTGTACGTGAATTACTCAGATTGGCTGTTTTAGATGAACCAAGTCTTAGCGAGAAAGCATGGTTGGAAGATGAAGAAAAAGCCATCTCTAATTTGATAGACCAAAACGTTCAAGCAACGATACCAGACATAGTAACGTGTGAGCGTTATTATAAGCAAAATATCACTGATTTTAAGACCGATCCCATCATGACCGTACGCCATATCTTACTGGCATGCCTACCTGAAGATGGCGATGAGCGCTTAAAACTCAAAAAAACTGCTTACGAGTTTATTGAACAAATCAAAAATAATGCCAATCCTGATGCAGAATTTATTCAATTAGCGCGCCAGTATTCAGCTTGCCCTTCAAAAGAGCAAGGTGGCGAACTGGGTGTTATTAGTAAAGGACAAACCGTGCCAGAATTTGAAAGCGTGTTATTTAAGTTAGATAAAGGACTGGCACCAAGCCCTGTCGAAAGCCGTTACGGTTTTCATATCGTTGATGTGCTGAATAAGGAAGCTGGGATACAGATGACCTATGAGCAAGTGAGCCCTGCTATTCATAATAAGCTGAGCCAACAAGCCTTTCATCAATCATTGTGCGATTATCTGTTTACCTTAGCCAATGAAGCAGAAATCGAAGGCATCGAGATGATGCTTGAGCAAGAGAACGTGTTCCGCGGCTAGTGAGATATCAGCTCATTATTTTTTGATACTTTTGATACTTAGGGTGTGTCCTCAATCTTAATAAAAGCGATCAAATGGGCTAAAAATGAGCACATACCCTAATTACGTGAAGTTATTGATAAAGTTATAGCCAATAAGGGTCTAGCACTTATGATTACCCCCGATCAATTACTTCTTGCTATTAAAAAACGGATAGAGATTTACAATAAAATTGACGCTCCTATAAACAAAAGAGCAACACAAATCTGCCCACTCTTGGAAAGTCTTAATCAGATATTAGCTGAATATATTATATCGCCGTTTTCTATACCACGGCAAAATGTATCAGCAATGGATGGTTATGCTATTGCTACAGGTAGTACAATCTCAAAAGCCAGCTCTATTGAGATCGTTGGTGAATCACAAGCAGGCAGCCCTTTTAGTGGTACAGTTAAAAAAGATCAAGGTATTCGTATTTTTACCGGCGCTGTAGTACCAATTAACTGTAATACAGTCATCATGCAAGAGGATACTAATTTTGAGTTTATAAAAGACAACATCGATAAGACTCAACCTTACGAGATTATATTGGCAAAGGCGGCAAATATTGATACTAATATCCGTAAACAAGGCGAGGAAATACAACAGAACGAATTGATACTACAACAAGGCAAGCGCTTAAATCCGACTGATATTAGCTTACTGGCTAATTTAGGAATTGATAAAGTAAAAGTTTTTGAGCCACTCATCGTCGGTATTTTGGCAACAGGTGATGAACTGGTAGCGCTTGGAGATAAATTAAAAGATTCAGCACAGATATATAACTCTAATACCCCAACCCTCAAAAGCATGCTTGCCCAATTACCAATTATTATTCATGACTATGGTATTGTTCCTGATGATTTGGATAAGACTATAAAGGTTGTGAATAAAGCCGTACAAAAGTGTGACGTACTGATATCCACCGCTGGTGTATCAGTAGGTGATTATGATTTTTTAACCACTGTTATTGAGCAGTTGGGACAAATCAATCACTATAAAGTAGCAATGAAACCAGGAAAGCCTTTTGTTTTTGGTGAGTTGCTTGGTGATAAAAATAAAAAACTGGATAAGCCCGTAGTATATTTTGGCTTACCTGGCAACCCGCTATCGACTGTCGTCGGCAGCTTACAATTTGTGATTCCAGCCTTGTGGCAGATGGTAGGCGCTGCGCCACAAGAGCGACCTATGCAGTTAAGCCTCACGGCAACGCTTAAAAATGATGTTAAAAAATCGGCGGGCCGTATGGATTTTCAAAGAGGGATTTTGTCGCAGAATGAAGCGGGCGAGTTTGAAGTTGAGAGCTTTAGCAAGCAACAATCGCACCGTATCAAACAACTTAGCCACGCCAACTGCTTTATTGTCTTGGCGCAAGATTCTGGCAATATAGCTGCCGGTGAAACCGTAAAAGTGCAGCCCTTCCCTTGGTTACATAGCTGAATAATAGCTAAATAATTAAATTATTAGTCACTGTATAGTTAATTAGTCATGAATCATGAGAAACTGATTAGGGTATGTCTTGATTTTAAAAATCACAATTAATGAGCAGCTACTACTTTGGTGGTAGTCTGTCAGTCACTTACGGTGAATGGTTATTTGCTAGTAAGCTGTCATAATCATACCTAAATAGAACATTCCACTCATAACCTGAGGCAACGCCTAAAAGTACACACTATACTTAATATTAATGGTAATCATCTATGAACCATCTTGCCCCCAACGCAGGCAATGTGCAATTGTATTCGCCTGCCACTGCACCCGCTATTTCTGATGGTGACTCATCATTGAAAGTGGCATCGAAAACTGCTATCTCGTCTATTCACTCCCCTGCTACGCTCTCCCAACCATTAACCGATGGTTTTGCACGACGTCTGACCTACTTGCGTCTATCGATTACCGATTTCTGTAATTTTCGCTGTGAGTATTGCCTGCCTGATGGCTATCAAGGCAAGCCACCGCAAAATGAGCTGAGTGTCACTGAAATTGCCACGTTAATCCGCGGCTTTGCCCAAGTTGGCACCAAAAAAGTACGGATTACCGGCGGTGAACCCTCTATACGCCGTGATGTGGTAGGAATCATTAAAACTATCAAAAACACCGAAGGTATTGAAACGGTTGCCATGACCAGTAATGGTTATAAGCTTGGCAAGCACTTAGCAAATTGGCAAACTGCTGGGCTTAATCAGCTCAATATCAGTATGGATAGCTTTAATGCTGCTACTTTTCATAAGATGACTGGCTTTGACATGTTGCCGCAGCTCTTGGCTGATATGGATACTTTACTTGCGACCACAGACATTAAGCTAAAAATAAACAGTATTTTAATGGCAGAAACGGCCTTTGAAAATCTGATGAATGCCATCGAATACATCAAAGACAGAGCCGTGACCTATCGATTTATTGAATTTATGCAGACCAGTGACAACAGCGACTTATTTTTTGCGCAGCATGCACAGTCCGATATTATTACTAACTATTTATTAAAAAACGGCTGGCAAACCCATGTACGCGGCAGCAACGATGGCCCAGCGATAGAGTACAGCCATCCAGATTATCAAGGGCGTATCGGTATGATTGCCCCTTATGCCGCTCATTTTTGTGATAGCTGCAATCGTCTGCGGGTCAGCAGTCAAGGCAAGGTACATCTGTGCTTATTTGACCAAGGTAACTACGATATTCGTCAGCACCTAGAGCAAGATGATGTTGCAGGGCTTGTGAACACTTTACATAGCTTTATGCCTATTAAACCTGAGCATCATCACCTTCATGAGTCTAATAGTGGCATGATGAATAACTTGTCGATGATTGGCGGATAAAATCAAAAACATACTAATAATCAAATTTCTCACCTTTTATAACAAGCGTATTTATTAAGGAACATCCATGAGTAAGCTGCAAGCCCCCTTTACCCCGCTTAATATCGCCATCTTAACGGTTTCTGACAGTCGTACTCTTGCAGAAGACACCTCAGGGCAGTATTTGGTCGATCAATTGACAGCAGCAGGTCATCAACTGGCCGATCGTCAGCTGATTATCGATGATATTTATAAAATCAGAGCCGTGATTAGTGGTTGGATTGCCGACCCAGATGTGCACGCTATTATTACCACTGGCGGTACTGGTTTCTATATCCGTGACAGCATGCCAGAGGCGGTCAGCGTATTATTTGATAAATCGGTTGATGGCTTTGGTGAGATGTTCCGCTTAATCTCAAAAGACGATATCGGTATGTCGACGATTCAATCTCGCGCCGTGGCTGGCATGGCAAATGGCACGGGTATTTTCTGTTTACCCGGTTCGTCAGGTGCTTGCCGCACCGCTTGGGAAGGTATCTTACAAGAGCAGCTCGATAGCCGCACGCGTCCTTGTAACTTTGTGCCGCACTTTATGCGTACCAACCCAGGTCATGATTGATTCATGCTTGAAGTGGCGGATAGCTTAATCGAAGTAGATAGATTGAATCTATTAGCCGGTATCGTTATCTTGGCAGGCGGTGCATCCAAGCGTATGGGGTCGCCAAAAGCTGAGCTTATCTTACCAACAGGCGAACGTTTGCTTGACTATCATGTCAGGCAGGCGCTTGAATTAAGTGCAGCCCTTATAAATAACGTGCCTATTATGATTGCGGATAATAAGCGTGGTTTTACTATCACTCCGGATTTTCTTAAGAAAAATCCACAATCGTCAGTCTTTCCTATTACTGACTATCTATCTGCCAACGGTTTTTCTAACAAGATTCTGTCAAGCAATGATGATAAACCGATTAAAACCGGTGGCGCATTGGTAGCGATTGAAGCAGCATTGCAAGCTTTGGCAAGTTCAAACCAATTAACGAAAGACGCAAGCTGGCAGCAATCTTGGTTGCTGGTCATTAGCTGCGATAGCTTGATTTCTATCAGCGATTTATGGCAAAAACTGCAACCTCATATCACGCAAGCTGCAGACAAATCTGTCATTTGCCTAACTGATAACAGTCATTTATATCCATTGTTAGGTTTATATCATTTAAGTATTGAACCTGATTTAAAGCATTATATTGATAATGGACAGCGACAAGTGATGAGATTTATTAAGCCCATCGTAAAACCTGTGGCACTGCCACAAAACTGGCAATATTTAACCAATTTTAATACGCCGGATGCGTTTGATTGTGCCTGCACTGCTTTGCGTGATATATAAAAATATGTATTAAGATAAACCAGTCATTTAAGAGACGTGAAAATGAATAACGACAATAAAAAAAACAATCAATCTGTCCTATCGCATTTAGATAGCGACGGTGCTATCACCATGGTTGATGTGAGTGGCAAAACGCCCACCACCAGAGAAGCCCATGCAGTCGGACAAGTCGTTTTTCCTGCAGATATTTATACGCAAATCAAAGCCGCTGACGGTATGACCAAAAAAGGCAGCATCACCCAGACCGCTCATATTGCCGGTATCATGGCAGCCAAACGTACCCATGACCTGATTCCACTTTGTCATCCCCTGCCCCTAGATAAAATCAGCTTAAGCTTTGAATATGATGACAACCAAAGCAGTATCACTGTGACCGCAACTGTCAAAGTAACTCATAAAACTGGGGTAGAAATGGAAGCGTTGACCGCCGTCAGTGTCGCCTGCTTGACTATTTACGATATGACCAAAGCCATCTCGCATGACATTGTGATTGATAATATCCATCTTATGAAAAAAACCGGCGGTAAGTCCGACTATCAACATACTTAAATTGGTTTTATGAATATCATGTACAAAAATATTAGTAATGAATAAATAATGGAGATTGCTATGAGCACTCTAGTAGAAAGCAATACAGATTCAGAGATAGATGCCACGATGAGTATTAATGTTTTATACTTTGCCAGCTTGGCTGATGAAGCCAATTGCCCTGAAGAAAAAATCAAGGTGCCACAGTCGACTTCATTGACCGAACTGTACGAACAACTACGCCAAAAGCATCGTTTTAGTCGTCCGCAGTCGGAGTTACGTGTGGCAGTAAATGATTACTTTGCTAAGTGGACAGATGAGATTTATGAGGGTGATAGTGTGGTTTTTATCACGCCGGTCGCTGGCGGTTAAAACCCTCCAAATATTTATTTATATCGCTAATAATCTTAAAATAATAAATAGAGAAAATAGTTATGACAGACAATATACATGGGCAGTCGATGAGCATTAAGCGTAGCATCGATGAGGCGTACCTCATCGCTGAACGTGATGGTTTTGCGCTGTTAGATACCAATATTGATGAAAGCCGCCTTAAAAGCACCCTTGATAATGACAGTTGCGGCGCGTTTGTCTGCTTTGAAGGACGGGTACGCAATCATAATAATGCCAGTAGCGTCAATCGTTTGACTTATTATGGCTACGAAGATCTTGCCATCAATCAAGGTCGCGCCATTATCGAAGAAGCCAAAAAGCGTTTTGAGATGACCCATGCCATTGCCATTCATCGTATCGGTGCATTAGAGATTGGTGATGTCGCTATTTGGGTTGGCGTGGTTTCTGCCCATCGCTATCCTGCCTTTGATGCTTGTCGCTGGATATTGGATACTATTAAAGCCGACATTCCAGTTTGGAAGCAAGAATATTACCAAGACGATTCTTCTAAGTGGCTTAGCAATAACGGCTAAAGCCGTCTTGAAAATCAGGTCTTAAAAACTGGGTCTAACACTGGACTTAAAACTGTAATTTAAATAACTGCTCAAAGCGATACTGGCGAGTAATAATAAGAAGGCTTCATAATAATGATTAAAATAATAACAATATCATCAGCTTGCTTAGCATTAACGCTAACCGCTTGTAGCAAAGAGCAAACCGCTGAGCTTGTTCAATCAAACGCCGACAAAGCCACTGAGCAAAATCAAACACTGCGTATCGCTGCAGCTGCCAACTTATCAGATGTATTGACTGAAATCATTGCTGCGTATCAAGCGGATAAACCCCCGCCTTCACAAGCGATTGACGTGACTTACGCCTCTTCAGGTAAGTTATATGCGCAGATTACCTCTGGCGCACCTTACGATATATTTTTATCCGCCAATCAAGAATTTCCTACCAAGCTAGCCAAAGAAAAACTAGATAACGTAAAATCTGCTGACGAAGCAACCCACGAGCCCTTTACTTATACCCGAGGTCAGCTGGCACTCTATAGTGTTAACAAATCCCTTAAAGGACTCAATCCTACTACCTTAAATGCATTATTGATGTCTGAGTCTGATAGCAAGATCACCATTGCTAATCCAGAACTTGCCCCTTATGGCAAATCGGCACAAGCCTATCTACAAACGCAAAATATCTTTGACACTCTCACTGAGCAAAGTCGCATTATTCAAGCTGAAAATATCGGGCAAGCGTTTCAATATGCGCATACTGGCAATGTCGATTATGGCTTTGTCGCTCAATCACAACTGACAGCAATTAAGGCCACACCTGAGCAGTTCTATACGTTAACGCCAGACGCTTACCCCCCTATTTTGCAAGACGGGTTGGTGATTAGTGATACTACTGCCGCGACAGATTTTTCAAACTATTTGCGCTCGCCTGCTGGACAACAGTATTTTTCTGACGCAGGTTATCTCGCTATAGATTAAGATAACTTTAATAAAAGATGCGCTAAATAAAGGGGTACGCTGTTATATTTAACGCATCAAGCCAGCACATTAAGCAGAGGTATCCATGCACTCATTTTTGAACGAGATGCGCTCTAGCGGTTCTCATCGGAGCGTTTAATACTGTCTGGACTGGCATCATAAATAACCTCTAATTCTTCTGTCGTCAGATAGCGCTCAACGATAGGAAACAATTCTCGTTCTTCAAAACGAATATGATCGTATAGCAAGGTGGCGAGTTTTTTGACTTGTCCAACTGTGACGTGATTGCTTTGAGATTGCGGCAAATCCTGAACCTCTGCCATGAGTGCATGCAGGGACTTGTGCTGCGCATCAAGTGTATTCAGTAGCGATGCCACCTCAGGTTTGGAGCTGCTATGAGGCCGTAAGGCATGAGCAATTAGATTGTCTTCAATCTGAAAATGCTGTTGCATCTCGTTAATATAAGACGTGATATTTAGCCAATGCTCGGCAATTGCGTTAGGTTCATCAGCACACTCTTTAGCATGGCGAGATAGATTCAGACCTAGATGATGTTGACGAGATAATGGTTGTAATTGTGCGGTGCGTTTCATGATTAAGTACCTCAGTTAATCGACATAAAGTCATATATCAGTAGCATTTAAGGATTTTTATCTATGCTTAATTATATACTCATATTACACTTGTTAGGCGCTACTGTCTGGACAGGTGGTCATCTGATTTTGACCTTGGTGGTATTACCAAAAGCGCTATCATCCCGAAATATTGATGGTCTGATGCAGTTTGAGCAGCTGTTTGAGAGGGTTGGGATGCCAGCTTTGGTGCTGCAAATAATCACTGGACTTTGGATGGCCTACCAGCTATTACCCAACATTGCTGCATGGTTTAAACTTGATAATGATTTTAGTATTCTTATTAGTCTCAAATTACTATTATTGCTAATGACTGTTCTGGTTGCTTTACACGCTCGTTTCTATCGGATACCCAGACTGTCTGTTCAGACCCTGAAAGGGTTTTCAATCAATATCATATTGGTCACTTTGTTTTCTGTCGCCTTTGTTGTCGTTGGTACGCTCTTTCGCACAGGGTTCGTCTAGTGATTCGATATTTTTTGTTATGAACAGAATCTAATCGTACCTCAACATTTAAATTGAACCATAGCATTAGCAGTTTTCCAAGTAACCGGCCTAGTGGTATTTGCATATTACTAGCCCATAACCGCAGTTTTTTATCTGACCACTGTCATTTAGTCCAATCTATATTTTCATGAATATAAGGCGACATGCTTCATAAATACGAGACAACCATTTTTTTGATGATAAAAATATTATTTTTGGCTTGATCGACGCTAGAGTGGAAGTCAAAATACTATAAATTATAGTTCCTAAACTAAATAAAGACACAAGCGAGTAGTAATACCTCTGAACATTTTCTACCAAGTGGCGACAGCCATATAAGTACCAGTTTAGCGTATTGTTGTTGCGTTTTTAATTTGGCTTAACGAGCATTCACATCTCTCAAAGATACAATCTCTTACGTCGCTACCCGTCATAGCCTTTTTCTTTGTTGTGGTAAACAAAATTGTAAGACGTTGCGTATTTTTTTCAACCACTTCCCAATCCTACAAAGTCCCTAAGTTACTTCAAGAATTTTCGACTGGACGGTATCTATACTAAGGCGTGCCCTCAATCTAAACAATAAATATTTGCCAAACTGTGTCACGTAGCTTGCTAATATCTCGATATTATCTGCACTACCTTCCTTGACCTATGCCGTCAAATCCGTATAGATAAACTTGGGAGATTTTAGTTACGCAGCTTGACGATAATAATCAAACCACACTTGTCTTGGCGATTTATAACCTAAAGCCTTTCGAATCCTAGTCTGACTATAATACAATTCAATATATCCAATGATACTCAGCATAGCCAAAAAAAACCATAAGCTATCAGCTTATGGGTTCCCTTCATTTATTTTACAAGCTAAACAGTATTTACATGGAGTCGGATTTAGATGTCCGACTTAATATGTAATTTATACATTGTCCTCTTTAATCATATCAGCTGCCTTTTCTGCTACCATAATTGTAGGTGCATTGGTATTACCAGCCATAACGAACGGGAAAATAGAGGCATCTACCACACGCAATCTTTTAACACCTCGAACCTTTAATCGTGGTGTTACCACTGCCAAACTATCAATTCCCATTTTACAGGTGCCATTTTGGTGATGGTAACTGACAAATGATGATCGTGCATACTCTGCAATTTGTTCATCTGTTTTAACATTTTCACCTGGATTGACCCCTGCCGTCAAATCCGTACAGTTAAACTTGGGAGATTTTAGTTACGCAGCTTGACGGTGTTCTTTGAGTATCCTAAAAACATTAGAAAAGCCATTTATACCACCAATGCTATAGAATCACTAAACAGCGTGATTCGTACGGCGGTGAATAAGCGTAAGGTGTTCCCATCTGATCAAGCCGCATTCAAGGTGGTGTACTTAGCCACCCAGCAGGTATCCAAAAAGTGGTCGTTGCCAATTCGTAACTGGACGGCTGCTCTTAATCGTTTTGTGATTATGTTTGATGATCGTATCAGTAAGCATTTAATCTAAAGGGCAGTTACACAGAATCTGGGATGGGCTCTCTTATGCAGGGGACGAAATAACTAAAAATATTAATATTCATTCTTTAAGTTTCCGACAATCCCGGGACGGTTCAGAGCGTGTATTACTCTTCTAGATTTTAGTATATTTGGTAACTGCTGCCATATATTTACCGTGTAGAATTCATCGAAGACCTTTACCTACTGCACCAATATTTACGCAAAGTTTGGGAAAATCTCAGTTTGGTAGGAATTTGATCACGGCTACATTTTATTCTGTTCAATGACTTCTAAAATCTTGTAAGCTTTCCATATATATCTAACGTTTAAGTACCATTTGCACGCTATCACACTAAATGACGCAGAAATCGAGAGCCCAAAAAATAGTAAGAAATAGTTAATGGGCAACTATCGCAAATTTTGCGACAGTTACACCATTTTCTAAAATGCAGTTATCGCAAAAATTGCGACAACTGCCTCAACTTATGAAATGGAAAGAAAAATGTCTGATGATCGCCCTATCCTTGTAAGTGAAGCCGAAATTGCGAAGCGCCGGCATAGCAATGCACTTACTTCAGGTAGCTTTGCAGTAGACAATATACCTGCAAACCCTGACACTCAGTACCTTTTTGACGATTTTGTGGAAGGTCGGATTGCTACCAATGAGGAATTAATACAACTGTTACATGCTCATTACTCTAAAATAATAAACCCACCTAAGCCTTGATGGTTTAGATACATACCCTTTTAGCCTCCATTAGTTATGTCTTTACTTTACTAATAACAATCCAAAATCGAGGATTTACAGTCGGAACCTGTAGGCGTAAAAAAGTTAAAAACACTAAATGACATAGGAACGCATTCTGTTTTTAGAGCCTCTATTGTTCGTCTGAATTTTATTGAATATACCTATTGCGAACCAATAAAGTGCTTTCACTGGTTCGGCACCCTAGTGAGGACTTGGATCTTGGTCTGTAGACTATTGGTAGTAATGGTTAGAGTTATATAAATAATTGTAGTGTACTTCACAGTGCATTTTTTTGGTAGTTAAACAGAATTCGGGATGGGCTCTGTCACACTGCTTGAGCTATGCTGAAGAAACCGTAGTGAACCCTGCCCTCAAATCCATATAATTAAACTTGAGATACTTTAGTCATGCAACCTAACGATAATAACCAAACCACATCTGCCTTGGCGATCTATAGCCTAAACCTTTTTTAATTCTCGTTTCAAAGCAGTGCTTTGCTAATCGCTCCTCATTATAATCAAGCTCAACATACTTAATAATATCGTTGATGGCTCCAGTTGTTATTTCAAAGTCTTGATGATACATAAGCTCATTCTTACTTGAGGAGCAGTACTCCCCACCCGAAAAGCTTTCTATGTGTGCGTTATCAAAGCAGTTGCCTTTGCCACTAACTGAGCTGTTAAAGTGATGCTGCTTGATGATGTGATACGCTTAGCTACAATACTAGGCTATGCTGAAGAAAACATATTGCCCTAACACTATGGCCGCTCTTGAAGAAATCAAGTATTTTTTTGATAGTCATACTTTTATCAGGTGCCGCAGTCTTAGATTTTTGGCGTACAACATTATCAACAATAGAATATTTTCAACAGCATAAAGAGATAAAATCTTGAGTGCAAAGTCATCGCTAGCCGCTGATGTTATAGCCTACCAAACATTTATTATCTTTAAAATTATTTAGCTGACTTTTTTAATATCGGGGTTTAATTACAAATATTTTTTGCTAATTATTTATTTCAGAAAAATAAGCATTCATATTTGAATGACTAAGTGCTAAAATAATGGTTTAACACTCTTATATGATTGATTAAATTATGAATGTAAGGTTTGATTTTTATACGCCAAGTGAGATTGCCGAGATTTTAGGTGAACGCTTAAAAACGCAGCGATTGGCATTAAACTTAACACAAGCCGCCTTAGCAGAGAAGGCAGGTATTGGCGTCAGCACTGTAGCTCGCATTGAATCAGGTCAAGGCGGTACATTAGATAACGTGATCAGGCTCGCTATGGGGCTTGGTATGGTCCATCACTTTGCTGAATTGTTTGATATAGTACCTACCAACATAGAAGAGGTTATCGCTAAGAAAAATTCGCGCTTGCGTGCCTCAAATAAAAGCTGACATAAGGTAACCAATTCAGTGTATCAACCGATATCAATTGTCAATATTTACTACCAGGGATTCGGGGACAAACGTCTTATCGGTAAATTAACAATGGATGGGCGACGCCCTACCTTTGGCTATGATGCAGCGTGGCTGGCTGATGGACTGGAGCTGTCACCCATTGAGATGCCATTACGAGCAGCACCGTATTATGGTACTCATGCGTCGAGCCATTACTTATGCGGATTATTATCAGACAGCTTACCCGATGGTTGGGGAATGCTACTAATGGATAGGTTTTTTCGCAAATTTATGGACAGCTCTGCACAACAAGTGAATGTTTTGGATCGTTTGGCTTATATTGGTGATTCTGCAATGGGTGCGCTTAGCTTTGAGCCACAACAAGACCTGTCAGGCGCTGATATAGATATCACTGATTTTACTTTATCTAAACTAGCCGCTGCCAATCAATCGATTTTATCTGGACAAGATAGTGACATACTGGCTGAGCTCATCGTCATTGGTGGCTCACCACAAGGCGCAAGGCCAAAAGCACTTGTCCTATATGATGAAGCAACCGAGTTTATTGCTACGGACTTAACAAGCGAACAGCCATCCGCAACGCCGTGGCTGATTAAGTTCCCTGCCCAATCTGAGCATAAAAGCGTTTGTCTATTAGAGTCACTTTATGCTGATATGGCTAAGCAAGCAGGCCTAAACATGCCTGCGCATCATTATTTTGATATCGGTGAACAACATGCTGCTTTTGGGGTTGAGCGTTTTGACCGCATGGGCAATCAACGCGTTCATACTCATACACTGGCGGGTTTGTTAGATATTGACTTTCGTATTCCTTCAATAGATTATTTGCAGTATTTGCGCTGCGTGCGTATGTTGACTCAATCGCAAGTTGCTGTAGAAGAGGGTTTTAGACATGCTGTATTTAATGTCATCTTTAATAATAAAGACGATCATAGTAAAAACTTCTCTTTTATGATGGACAAGGCTGGCAGGTGGTCGTTATCGCCCGTCTATGATCTCGCTTATAACTCAGGTATGAATGGTTATCACCAAATGGATGTAACTGGTGAAGCTCGGCATCCTACCCTCTCTCACTTGTTAAAACTGGCTAAACTTGCTGATATTAAGCAAAACAAGGCACAAGCTATTATTGATCAGGTAGCATCAGTTGCTGAGGACTTTTTGACTGTTATTAAAGATCATAACATTGAGAAAGAATTATCAAATCAGGTCATTCATGATATAAAAGCCAATCTCAATCGGATGGCAAATCAATAGACCTTAAGAAGTTGTTAAATTTGTTGTTAAAAATAAATACTTAACTACCTTATCCCTTAATAATAAAGGATTATGCTAAGTTAGTCGTTGCGTGGTGGGCGCACCAACGAATATTATCAGAAGCAATAAAAAGACCCCATAGCCTATACGCTGTGGGGTCTTTTTATTGTTTGATATATTACATCCTAATTTTATATAACTTACGATATATTTTCATACAACATTTTAAAGGTATCCTAGCAGGTATCTGCAAATACTGAACCGCTCCGAGTATATCGGAGGCTGATTTACTTGAGTCAGGCAGCGATGCCGAACAGGATTAAATTATCATAATACCGTTTTTCGCACTCAATTAGTGTTTCGGCTGTATATGTATAGTGGACGAAAAGCTTTTATTTTTGACCACTACACCTTTGGGTGCTAATGGCTCAAAGTCTTGATTAAATATCGCCCCATCTTCTGCAGGGATAATATACTGAGCTATGTAATTGTTGCCTCTGTCATCTTGAATATCAGCAAACGAGGCATAGTATTTATTATATTTTCCAGCATCTACAAGCTTACTTTCAACTGGCTTTATAAACTTACCATGAATCAACTCAAGCGGATTAGTAGAGCCGTGCTCGCGCGCTATAAACCAATATTTTTTATATGACTCTAAATTAAGACTTGAAATATCTACCTCAGCCAAATCGATCCAGTTAGCACATTGCTGCTCAAACATTTTCGAACGTAAATCCTCTCCTTCAAGCCAAGCAATAGCCATGTTTGTAGCACGCTTGATTAAATGATCTTCAATCATTGCATTACTACCGTCATCGCTAAAATCGATCATCTCTTTAGCAAACTCTAGTGAAAGCTTTTCAACATCCGCCCGATCAAATCTTTTTATCATTTATTTTTATTCCTAAGATTATTTATCGAAACATCCTAAATTTGGTTGGAATTCGCCACGCTACGAAATATAGCATCAACTGTTGTCAAGGGTCAAGCAGTAACAACCTTTTGAAAACGTTAGTAATGTTCGGGCATCAAAAATCATCTAAAGGTAGGTCTATGTTGGTTACTTTCTAGCATCACTATGAATAAATAGATTGTCCTTATTTAATATAAGAATTTTTTGAGTTTATTTTATTTTAATATTTTTCGTTATATTAGGGTCTGTTGAACATTCAAATATTAGGACTGCTGATCGCTAAAATTGCATCAAACATTTTATCAAATCAGGCGTAAACCGACGATAATGTCGAGACCTTAGCTAGGCTTGCACCTAGTTTGGGGATTTTAGCATCGGCCTTTCAGGGCAATACTCTTTTTTGCCAATACATGGCGAAATTGTCTACCCTAGAACGACTAGGCATCAAAAATTTCACTGCATATTGCCTAAAAAATAGTAACTCCCAGCACCACATTTGAATGTTCAACAGACCCTAATATTATGATTTGCCTAAAGCCGCTCTTACTCTATCTTTAAAATCGATTTTGCCACAGCTTCGGCCACTTTAATGCCATCAATCCCTGCTGATAATATTCCACCTGCGTAGCCAGCGCCTTCGCCTGCAGGGAACAAGCCTTTGGTATTAATGCTTTGAAATTCTTTATTGCGTTTAATACTGATTGGTGACGATGTTCTGGTTTCTACGCCAGTTAGTAAACCGTCGTCAGATGAAAATCCTTTGATTTTTTTATTAAACGCTGGAATGGCTTCACGTATGGCATCCACGGCAAAATCAGGTAGTGCTTTGCTTAAGTCGGTTAAGGTAATGCCTGGTGTGTAAGACGGGTTAACATCCCCTAATTCTGAATTTGGTTTGCCTTTTAAGAAATCGCCAATGGTTTGCGCTGGTGCATTGTAGTTTTTGCCGCCTAATTCAAACGCTAAGGTTTCTAGTTGTCTTTGCAAGTCGATACCAGCAAGAGGATGGTTTGGGTAATCTCGCTCTGGGTCGATGCCTACAACAATAGCACTGTTGGCGTTACGCTCGTTTCTTGAATATTGGCTCATGCCGTTAGTGACAACACGGCCTTCTTCTGATGCGGCAGCAACAACGGTTCCGCCTGGACACATACAGAAGCTATAAACAGAACGACCATTTTTACAATGATGAACCAGTTTGTAATCCGCAGCGCCAAGTATTTCGTTTCCAGCATTGTCACCAAAGCGTGCTTGGTCTATGGTTGACTGTTTGTGTTCAATCCTAAAGCCAATTGAAAAAGGTTTTGCTTCAACATACACGCCTTTATCATGGATCATTTGGAAGGTATCACGGGCGCTATGACCCACAGCAAGAATAACATGGCTAGTTTTTAAGGTTTCGCCACTATTAAGTGTCACGCCAGTTACTTTTGAGTCAGTGATGTGCAAGTCGTCTACGCGAGTAGCAAAACGGACTTCCCCACCGAGTGCTATGATCTCAGCACGCATTTTTTCTACCATGGTGACTAACTTGTAAGTACCTATGTGCGGTTTACTGACAAATAAAATCTCATCTGGTGCGCCGGCTTTTACAAATTCCGTCATGACTTTACGGCCATAATGATTGGGATCTTTCACTTGGCTATATAATTTACCGTCGGAAAAGGTACCGGCTCCGCCTTCACCGAATTGTACGTTAGATTCTGTGTTTAATTTGCGCTGACGCCAAAAGCCGAAGGTATCTTTGGTGCGTTGTCTTACTTCATTACCACGTTCAATAATGATAGGTTTAAAACCCATTTGGGCAAGAGTAAGTCCAGCCATCAATCCACAAGGTCCAAAACCAATAACGATAGGACGCTCAGTTAAATCCTCTGGTGCTTGGCCAACATAATTATAACTTGTGTCTGGTGTTGCTTTAACATGGTTGTCTGACTCAAATTGAACCAGTAAATCATGGGTTAAATCCGAGTCGGTCAGTGTGATGTCTAGCGTATAAATTAATTGGATATTTCTTTTATTACGAGCATCATAACCACGTTTAAACATAACAACTGCGTCTATTTGCTCAGCAGAAATTTTAAGTTTTGTCGTTATAGCAGTCGTTAGCTCTTCAGGTGCATGATTTAACGGCAATTTAATTTCAGTTAAACGTATCATTGGTTACTCACAAACTAGTATAGAAAACATTCGCGCATTTTACTGGTACTGATACAAATAAGCGAATAAATATTTTACTTATGCAGGGTAAATTTACGGATTTGTATTGTAGTTTGAAAATGATCTATGCTGAAAGAACCTTACCGTTCAATGGTTATGCGCTTATTGATAGCGTAGCCAAATTAAAAAAGCCATAAAAGTCATTGCTCTTATGGCTTTCCTATTCTGTTTTATATATTGAAGCTTAGACCTAGCTTTAAGTTAAATAAGCGCCTTTAAATCAGTCAGCTTATCTAAAATCGCATCAGGTGAATATTTCACTAGCTGCTGCTCGTTTTGTGCACCAGATAGCACACCTAAAACCAGCCCACACTCTGCATTTTGGCCTTCTTCAATATCGATACCACTATCCCCTGCTTTTAACACCTGTTGTGAATTATCAACATTGAACTGTTTCATCGCAAGAGTAATCATATCAGGGCCTGGACGGCCATTGTCTACATCATCGGCTGTTATTAATGCATCTACTTGATCCCCCACAGACCAACCTAAAATAGTTAAAATTTTATTAGCAGTCTTAGCATCATAGCCTGTATTTAATACCACATGACGACCGCTCGCCTTCAATTGCTCGAACAACTCTGACATGCCTTCAAACTCAAATAAGGTGTCCTTGCTATAAGCAGTTGCAAGATTGACTTTAAAGGCTGCAAACGCCGTATCCGTTAATGATTCAATATCAGCATCAGATAAATCTAGCATGTTCAAAATATCGCGGATGGCGTTGCGTTTTTCTTTACCTGCACCATATTCTAAGCACAACTCAAGACTCACTTGCTTATCTGACTTGCCAGCGCGCATCAGTACTTCATTGATCGCATTACGTACGGTTTTATAGACTAGGTTACCTTCATCTACTGTTGTGCCAGCCATATCAAACACACAGAGCTTAATATCAAAAAATTTGTTTTTAATATTGTTTAAACTATCACTATGTGAGCTGCTGCTTATTATATTATTATTTACTGTATTCATTGCTTTGATTCCAATACCAATTCAATTAACTCTTCGCCAAAAGCGAAACCTGTTGATGCCCCTGTACCACTAGTGACTGAACCGACTACCACGCCTTTTTCAGGTGATGTCTTAAATACCACATCATCTGCACTTGGATATACACCCAACCAGTGCTGAGTAATATCCATCTCACCAATATCCATCACCTGCTTAAATTCATTAATGATTAGATCATCAATTCGGGTGTCTCTAAACGGCAGTTCTCTATCACTATAATCATGACTATCGCCGATGATTAGTGATCCATCTTCAGACTGAACCACAATTAGGTGGACACCTGCTTGACGCTCTGCACTTTGAATATCGTCAAGTAAGCTTTTTAGTACCGTAGCTTCAGGTAACTGAGCAAATCCATCATAACGGGCAAAGCTTAAATCTGACATGACAGCGGCATTTAATCTAAATGCTTTTTTGGGCATGACTCGCATCATATTTAGCGTGCACATTTTAGCTTTGGTCTTAGCGAACACGTCTGGATATAAGCCAGTAAAGTCCGATCCGGGGCAGACCACACAGTGCTCAGCGTTAAGTACACCACGACTGGTATGCACTTTTGGTAATTCCACCGAAGTCACCGTGGTGTGATTATAAAAGTCCACACTCTGCGTCTCTTGTAACCAATGAGCCAGCTTAGCAATTGCAGTATTGGACTCTACTCTAAGCTCATGCGGGCTATATAACACCCCTTCTCCCTTGTTTAGATAAGGTACGGATTTATCAACTTCAGACTGTGTCAGTAGTCGGCACCCTTCACCCATTTCCGTCCTTAAAAAAGCTTGTGCAACATCTACCGCTTCAGGTCTCTGCATTAACATATGCAAACCGATATGCTCTACCTGAATACCTGCTTTTGGGGCAATCTCGGCCCAAACATTACGCGAGTGCATGGCGCGTTGCCAATGCTCACCTCGACGCTGACCACTAACGGTCACAAATCCAAAATTACGAACAGAAGCATCTTTGTTCTGAGACTGGCGTTCTACAACTGCAACACTCAGCCCCTTTTTAACGGCGGCGTAGGCGCTTGCCAGCCCAACGATACCCCCACCTACGACGACGACATCGTATGTTTTATCAGAAAGTATTTTGCTCATTGTCATATCTGCTCTTCCCATACATCTTTATTAATTAGCCCTCTACTTGCTTAACCTATGAACTAATATAGCTAAGCATGAATGGGCATTATTTTGATTCAACTAAAATTACTCACCATGGAAAAAAGCACGGTGCTTATCTAACAGCTCGGCAGTTAATGGCTCTGGATAGGTCTTAGAGTTATCAATCTGATTCTCAGCAGCTACTGTCTCGCCGTCATACAAAATATTTGGATAAATCTCTAATAAACCTGGGCGAGCTTTAGTGACAATTAACTCAGCCATTTTCATTGCTTTAGGATTGGTTTTCTCTCCTTTATCAATAACAGCAACCGATTCAGTCAATGTGTAATTACCTTCACTGGGATCAACAAAATCAATTGGTAAACCTTTTGCCTTATTAGCGACTGCCTGATGACGTAGACCGAAACCGATAGGCACCTCACCTGCCATTACCTTTTTAAGAGGACCAGAGCCAGATAGCTCTAAATTAGGTCCTGCATTTTCACGAATAGCATTCATGATTTGTTGACCTTCAGCATCGGTGCCATATTCAGCAGCAATATCCTGTACAAACAACCAACCGGTTGATGAGCCATTTGGATCAACCATAGAAATTTGATTTTTATAAATAGGATTGGCTAAGTCTTTGGCACTGGTAGGTATTGGAAGATTATTGACTTCCATCTCTTTGGTGTTGAGTAAGATAGCACCTGTAAAGCTGAGAATCGGTGCGTAATAATTAGGCGTTGCAATCTGTGGGTTTGCCGTAAATGCTAACGTTTTAAACATTGGGTTCTTTGCTTGAGCACTTTCGATATAAAACGAGCTCATTGTCACCATATCAGCTTCAATGTTTTTTCCTTCAGCTAATAGTCGCCCACCCAGCTCACCCGTTCCGAACGATTGAAATATGTATTGACCTTCAAAGCCTGCCTCATCAAGCACCTCTTGAATAACCTCGACTGCCTCTTCATCAGCATTACTATAAATAATCACCTCCTCGCCAGCTGTATCGTCCGAGCTTTGCGACCCACAACCTGCCACTAAAACTCCACAAGTCAATCCCGTTATTATAGTTTTAAATAAATTCATTGTTATTCCTGATTATTTGAGTAATTAAAGGTGACATTGGTTTCGTCACATTAATGCCTAAAGTAGATGGAGATATTTAGGCAACCGTCGTCACTGTAGTTTTTTTTGATTTTATTTTTGTTGTTCCATACATGTTTCTGGTATAAAGATATCGCGCCCCTGCGAAGAATATTAATGCCGTGATATTTGTGAGTAGCACCATCAGCGACAAGATAAAGATCTCATCAAAGCGGGCGAAGTGCTGTAATTCAACAATCTTTGTAGTCAGCACCATCGTCTTCGCACCTGAAATGAATATCACTGCACTGATGCTGACCATCGCACTGATAAAGAAGTACGAGGCCACTTCGATCAGTGTAAATATTGAGTTGGGTACAACAATTCGGCGTAAAGACTGTAGCCATGAGTCGCCAAGTAAAGAAGCTGTGGTCTCCCAGCCTAAGTTCATTTTTGACAGTGCATTTTTGCTCATGAGATAAGGTGTGGAGAAGTAATGAATGATATTACTAATCACAATAATAAAGATGGTGTTCGATATCGATGAGCCTGAAAAAACCATCAGGTAAGCAATACCAATAACCATACCTGGCACTGTATTGGTTACTAATGCTGAGCTTTCGATCGTCAACTTACCTATCTTGAATAGCCCTGAACGCTCGTATATTAACGCGGCAACATAGGTAATAATGGTGCCAAAAACAGCCGTTAGTGTGGCGACAATAAGTGAGTTCTTATACACTCGCATTAGGTTCGAGGACTCGGTCACCTTAGTAAATGTGTCTGTACTAAACACCATCTCGTAAGGCCATGTCTTAATCCATGGAATGATGAATATCACAGCAAATACGAATAATAGTGAAATCAAAATACCACTGGACAACACACCCAGAATTCTGTCTTTGACTTTAGAGGTAGGCAAGTCAAAATGCTCTACTGAGTCATATCTGACATTAAATCGAGCCACATACCAAAGCAGTAGAATGCTCAAAACAGAGGGGATTAGCATAAACAAAGCAACCACAGATCCCTTTTCAAACGAGGGAGATGCACCCAGTATTTGGGTATAAAGCTCAGTGGCGATAACCTTGTACTGACCACCAATAGAGGCTGGAATACCAAAGTCAGTAAAGGCTAAAAAGAAGCATTGAATGATAGCGGCTGCAAACGTACCAATTAAAGGACGAATGACCGTCATATCTATCTGGCGTAAGCGTGAATCGCCCATCAGTTCTGATACGATTACGAATTTCTTATCCAAATACTGAAAGGTATTGTTAAGCAGTAAAAAGGCTATTGGCAAGGTATAGATGGTGTAGCCAAGCCACATACCATAGAAGCCATATATGTCTTCAAACAACTGAAAGCCAATTATCTTGGTGAGTAGACCTTGCTTACCAAAGGTGTAAATAATGGCAAACCCATAAGTCACTGTTGGCAATAGCATAGGGAACAGTGACGCAAGCTTAATGGTTTGTTTAAAACCCTTTGGCAAGTTAGTCCAGTGCACCGTATAAGCAAGGATAAATGCTAAAAAGGTGGCACTCATCGCACTAACAATGGCGACAAAAAAACTATTTAACATCACTTGTCTGAAGTCATTACTGCTGATGATATCGACGTAATGGCTTAGATCTAATCCATCAGCCACATCAAATGACAGCACCAACATTTTACCCAAAGGCACAAACATAAAGACGAGAAATAGCGCACCAATGAAAAGCCACGAAGCTTTCATTAGCGGTGAGTTATTAAGTTTCATAATGACCTACGCGCGAAATAAGTAAGTTTTGAGAGACCAGCGTTGGCCTAGTGCGATTAACCTTTGGAGGTGTCTTTAATTGATTTAGTAGCTGTGCGCTGGATTATGGAATTGATATCTTCAGTGACTGAGCTACTGTTTAGTGCAGGTCTCATTTGAGTGTATTTTTCTAATGGATCAGCTGGCGCATTGTCCGCTTCAAATAGGCTCAAGATATTACGACGTTTGATATTTAGCTGATTCAAGATAAAGCTCTTAACAAAATCATTGGCAGGGTTTTTGATGATTTCTGATGGTTTAGCATATTGAGCTACTTTGCCGTCTGATAACAACAAAATGCGATCAGAGAGTGTCATCGCTTCTTCAGGATCATGTGTCACAATCAAAGTGGTTAGCTCATAACGCTCTGCAATCTCACGAATACGTGCCTTAATGGTCTCTTTAATAACCCCGTCTAAGGCAGATAAAGGCTCATCTAATAATAAAATTTTAGGCTTCATCACTAAAGTACGCGCTAATGCAACACGCTGCTTTTGTCCCCCAGAGAGCTGGCTGATTCGCTTGTTCAAATGCGGCTTAATCTCCAAAAGATCAACTAGCTCATCAACCTCCGCTTGCGTACTGACGTTAGGTCTATTACGTAGCCCATATTCAATATTCTGTTTTACATTCAAGTTAGGAAACAACGCATAGTCTTGGAATACAATATTGAAACCTCTGTGCTTCATAGGCACACGTGTGATGTCTTCATTATCATAAGCAAGCCGACCAGAACTAATATCGGTTAGACCTAAAATAATATGCAGCAACGTGGTTTTCCCACAGCCAGATGGGCCTAATATTGAAACAATCTCACCCTTATTCACTTTTAGGGAGATATCCTCAAAAATAACTTTGCCATCATACTTCTTAGTCACATTTCTTAGTTCTAACATAATTCAAGCCCAAACTTATATTTTGGTATTGGCAGTGAGTGATAGCTCAAGCAAATACATTTAGGTAAATTGTTCAATGCTTTAATCGTTTACATGTAACTAATATAGAAGATGAATATGACAGTTTGGCGTCAAATATAAGGTTAGCTTATACATTTAATCATTCAGTCTTATTTATCGTGTATAACTTCTCGTACTTCCCAGAGATAGGCCTGACAATCTCTGAAACCGATACGAGAAACGGCGGTCATATGACGAAAAAACCTTACACTTATAATCAGCTAAACATATTAAATTCGGTGCTTGAGGAAGGTAATTACACGCAGGCAGCTAGACGTTTGGGCGTGTCTCAATCTGCCATTAGCCAAGCACTATCTACGCTTGAAAACAATCTTGGATTTAAGCTATTTATGCAGCGTGGCAGGCACCTTGTGCCAACAGATTACTGCTTAGAGCTTGGGTCATTGACGAGTAAAATACGAGCAGTTGAAGATGATCTAGAGCAGCTGATTCAAAGAAGTAAAATCTTTGAAGCGGCTATATTAAAGGTAGCTCTATGCAGCCCGCTGCCGGGCACTGAAATTATCAGGCAGTTTAGTAAGCGCTATCCCAAGCTACAGACTGAAATCTATTTTGGTAATTTCTATGAAACGTTCAGTAGAGTCGTTAACGGTCAAGTAGATGTTGGCATTCTTGCAAATATGCCAAAGGATGATAGGTTGCAGTTTAAGAAGTGTGCTACCCAGCGGCTCGTTGCCTTATGCTCACCGAACCACCCTTTTGCATCAAGAGAGTCTATAAGCTTAACTGAACTGGCGTCGGAAACCGTTATATTCCGCACGCACGGCTCTACCACTCAAAAACTTATAAATGAGGCACTGGTAAAAATTAATTTAGAGATAACCCCTACGTATATCGTAAACACCCAAGAAAGTGTTTACGATGCGGTTTACCAAAACTTAGGTGTAGGATTTGCATGGAGCGAAAGCACAATAAGAAAGGATGGTTTTGTGAAGGTGCCCATTGCGGAGCTACCTTCAGATTATGACGAGGTGGTTTTTTCACTCAAAAATGTAAACAATTTAGTGGTGACTGCTTTGATGAACTCTTTAGATACCTCTGGTTAGACTATTTGAAAAAAGCATCCTAATGTTTTCAATATATACGCATCTTGCGAATTAGGTTTTTTGCATCAAATCCATTTATCATAATTGCTCTCTTGGGAACAATAAATGTGGTTGTGGAGTAAGTGTTTAGGGCGTGTCTTCATTTCAGAAATGGTGATAAAAATGAGATAAATTGCCGTCAAACAAGGAAAATAGCGCAGATAATATCGGGATATTAACCAGCTATTTGACGATGTTTGGCAAGATTTAGCCATTTTTAGCCCATTGAGATGACTATCGAGTGAATTGAAGACACGCCCTAGTTCATTTGAGTACCTGTCACGCTCGTTTTTATGTGCATGATTAATGATAAGCAATAAAGAATTAGTGCTAAGGCTAAAAAAATAAAAGCCAGATGTAAAAACAAGCTTTCTTGGAGCACGCCATCAGAACCAATGTCACCGTAAAATAAGCTTTCCATCAGTCCAGACAGTGCAGCAAGGGCCAGCATAATTGAGCCACTGATAAATAGTTTAGATGTCATAAAAGCTCCATAGGCTGATATTTAAGAGTAATAGTCATTTTAAATTTAGAAGCATTCATCAAGTCATGAGTGCCTAGCCATGTATCGTATATGAAATAATCCGCGGATTGGGCAGTCTCCTATTTTTTCATAAACTATTCATACTCGGTCTTTAAAAATATCAATATTCATGAAAGTGCATTTAGCAGTCGTTGACTATAAAAATTCGTGCGATCAAGCTGCAGACCCAAAATCAAATCGCTATCATGTGTTCTACCAGAAAATCTAAAAAAACGCGCGTTTTTGGTGAGACCATATCTCGCTTTAAATAAATAGCGTAAGTAGCACTAAGCTCTTCATAGGGACTAAAAATATGATCTGGCATGACTTGAACCAATGACCCTTTCGCCAATTCATCTTTAACAGCCCACAATGGTATTAGCGTTAGGCCTGCATGACTCAATACCAGCTGCTTCTGACCATTCACCGAGTTCACTGAAACCTGACTATTAATCACCAACTTTTTACGATCTTCTGCTATCAAAAACCACTCTTTCCAACCGTTATAACCATATCGGATACATTGGTGATCAGCTAGATCGTCAATGCTACAAGGCGTGCCATTATTTTTTAAATATTGGGGGCTTGCACACAGCAGAAAATCATTAAATACCAAGCGTCTGGAAATCATGGTCGAATCAGATAGGCGTCCACTTCGAATAGCCACGTCAATATTTTCTTCTATAAGATCTATAACCCGCTCTGTTAACTCAATTTTTATATCAATATCTGGATATAACGACATAAATTTCGGTATTAACGGTAATACCATGCTTTCACCAAAACCAACTGTCATGCTTATTTTAAGCTTACCCTGTGGCGTTATTTGTAAGTCATTAACGGCTCTTTTGGCATTATCAAACTCTGACACAATTCGCTGAGAGTATTCGTAATATTTGTGCCCCGCTTCAGTCAAACTGGTGTTTCTGGTCGTTTTATTGAGCAGACGTACGCCCAGCTCTTTCTCAAGCACTGCTAACTGCCGTGAAATAGAAGACGGCTGTACATCAAAGATGCGGCTGGCCTCTGAAATGCTACCGGTTTCGACAACACTATTGAAGTATGCCAATCGATTTATTGAGCTCATTGCCACTCCTTTATTAAGTTAATAGGTATTCCATTTAACTGTAACCATGGCTTGCTCAAAAGGCAAAAGTAATTTGTTTACTGGGTAATGGTTTGCTGGATTAGCAACGTCTAAACTGATTGTCCTGAAACAAACAATAAGACATCCACACCAGTAAAGGGTAATAACATGAAAGCGATGATCATTAGAGAAATCGGTACAACTGCAGTTTTTCAATTGGCAGAAAAACCAAAACCAACGGCAACACTAGGTCACATGGTTGTGGAAGTGAAAGCCACTAGTGTGAACCCTATTGATACTATGCTACGCTCAGTCGAGCTGCCTTGGTCAGAAAATTTGCCAGAGATACTACACGGTGATGTAGCTGGTATTGTGAGCGAGATAGGTGCCGACGTCACTGAATTTAGTGTTGGTGACGAAGTTTATGGTATGGCTGGTGGCCTCAACGGTATTGATGGTGCACTTGCTGAATTCATGTTGGTCGATGTGCGTTTAATGGCTAAAAAGCCTAAAACACTCAGCATGAAGCAAGCCGCAGCCCTGCCGTTGGTCGCACTCACGTCTTATGAGGCACTCGTACAAAAAATGAATGTCAAAGAAGGCGATAATGTCTTGATTCATGGTGCAACAGGGGGCGTTGGTCATATTGCCGTTCAGCTAGCAAAAGTACTTGGCGCGACAGTCACCGCTACCTACTCTCCTGCTAATAGTGCATTAGCACAAACACTAGGCGCGGATCATCTAGTGGATTATACAACAGCGGAGGTTGATGATTATGTGGCGACGTATACTAACGGCGTGGGTTTTGACAAAATTTTCGATACAGTGGCTGGTGATAATATTCAAAAATCTTTTCAAGCCGTTAGATTCAATGGCCATGTCGCCACTATTTTACCCATTGCTGATCCATTGCAAGTTGCTCTCAAAGCCTTATCCTTTCACGGTGTTTTGGTGCTCATTCCATTATTTCATGGCGTCAACCATGAATCGCACGGTCGTATCCTGACAATGATTGCAGAGCTAGTTGATACTGGCAAAATCACGCCTATCATAGATGATAGTAACTACTCTATTTGGGAGGTAGCACGGGCACATGATCACCTTGAATCAGGTAAAGCAGTGGGTAAAATTACGCTCACTGTATAGTAGTATTCAGGCGTATCCTCATTTTAAAAATGGTGATAAAAATGAGATGTTCACAGATAATAACGACTCTCTAAAACAACACAGCTCGCTCGTAGACATCTTTATAACGGTAGGGTTATTATTTTATTTAGAAGTTTCTAACAAATGGAATACGGGTAATCGCCACTTTGCTCTAACCGCTGCCATACGGATTAAGTAACCAGCAACCAACCAAACTAACAATAATGCTGATATTGCTACTAACAGTAAAATACTGGAGTGTTAAATATAAACACGCAACGATCAAGGATAAAATGACTGACTCTAGCATTATTGCTTCTGTTGGCACGACTGGTGGTTCATACGACAATGCATTGGCTGAAACGGTCAATGGAGCATATAGGTCTGATTTGAAAGACGGTATTATGATAATTTAATCCTGTCAGGCATCACTGCCTGACTCAAGTAAATCAGCCTCCGGTATACTCGGGGCGGTTCAGCCTCTCTAAAACTGCTGCCCCATAAAGTCAGATATTTTAACAATTTTATGATGGACTACTATGGCACGCCGCCGTACTGGGATGAGCAAATCAGTAGCAAATAGTTAGCGAAATTTATGATACCTCAGCAGTGACATTTTCTACCCACCCTCCTCCTAGTGATTTATAAAGGTTCAGTAGCATTTGTGCTCGAGCAAGCTGCGAGTAAATCAAGTTTTCTTGTATTTGTTCTGAGTCCAGCTGCGCTGTCAGAGCTTCATCTAACGTTTGATAACCATAACGAAACAGTTTTTCGGCATCGCTGGCACGCTTGGCAGACTGCTGATAAGACTTGTTCAGCAATTTTTGTTGCTGCTGTAGAGCCTGATGCGCCTGATAGGTATTATCCACCTCACCAAGCGCACGCAGTAGCCGTCGATCATATTGCAGTAGCGCCGTTTGCAATCGAGCGTCTGCGCTTTCGATATTGGCCTTAATCCGACCATTTGTAAAAATGGGAACCTGTATACCCACACTCAATATACTGCCCCAACCTTTCAAATCTGGCACATCACTGTCAACGTCAATACGCCCACCTTGACCTAAAAAACGAATGGAAAAACGTGGCAGCAGATCGGCTTTGGCACTTGCCAGTTTGGCAGAATAGGCATTGACTTGTGCGCCATAGGCGCGCAGATCTGGACGACGTTCTAGCAACCCTTGGGGCGTTTGGCCACTGGGCGCACTCGGTTGATGATTGAGAATGTCTACAGTCGTAGAGGGCAGCTCAAAACCTTGCGGTACTTGCCCGATAAGTACGGCTATGCTACGTACGTGCATTGCATACTCTGCATCGATTGTGCTTTTTTTCGCACGCATGGCATTGAGTTTACTTTGGACATTATTAACTTCATACATGGTGACTTGACCTGCTTGGAAACGCCCTTTTATATATCGCTCAAAGCGCATCAATATCTCTACATTGCGGGCGGTAATGACTTCACGCTGCTGGGCGGCACGGGCTTGAAAATAGTGATCAGCAATTTGATCTGCCAGTAGCATTTGCGCGCCATATACTTTTTCTTGTACACCCAACGCCGCATAACGGGCGGCATCAGCATCACTTTGTTTTCTGCCAAATATATCTGGCTCCCACGCAGCAGAGAATCCTGCATTAGCATGATTGCTGTCTATATCTTGGTGCGTCTCCAGCAGCGCTGTACTAGCACCCAATAGACGACTGAGGTTGTCATTTGCAGACAGATGAGCCGAACCATTTATAATGCCCGCTGAAGCATTGACGCCAGCTTGTGGCCCAAGATCAGCAGTGGCAAGACGACTGATTGCCACTGCTTCTGCAAAACGACTTTCAGCGATGCGGATATCGGGGCTGTCTTGTAAGCCTTGCTCTATCAGGCGACTCAATAACGGATCTTGCCATTGTCGCCACCAGTGGCTAATTTCTGGACTGCCCTTCGCCGCTTTGTTTTCGTCAAATGTTGTCGGAATAGAAATGTCACTTTGGCGTACAACCTGTGTGCTTTGGCAGGCGTTTAAGATCAAGACCAATGCTCCCAAACTCACAATTTTGGATAATGGAAACATGCGCTTCTTCTCCTTATATTCTCTATCATTATTTTTAATTCAGTGCCATGATCGAATATCAAACACGCCCTATAACGTCTTTTAGGACTTATCCTAAGATGTCGTTATATGTATGACTGGCTTTTATTTAGCCAAATTGGGCCAGCCTGTTTTGTACATTATCCTAGCTTTTCAAGCATCGCTTTAAAGCGTACTAAAGCAAAAATAAGAAACATGACGCCAATACCTGTCATGACTAATAGCTCAGGCCAAACAATGTCCAAGCCAGCATTACGGAATAAAACATTTTGAGTAAAACTGACAAACTGGGTCGTGGGCCAATACTCGCTTATCATTTGTGCCGCTTCGGGCATATTGCTGCGCGGCGCTATAGATCCAGATAAGAGTAACGATACGACTAAGACAGGCAACATCAATAAGGCAAACTGCGGCATACTCGGTGCCATGGTTGATAGCATAATGCCGAGAGAAGATATGGAGAACAGATACACGACCACACCACTACCGAATAAAAGCAGGGACCCGTTAATGGGAATGCCAAGCAGATACTGGACCACAAAAACCATCGATAACATGGAGGCACATAAAATCACCAAGCTATTGGCAAGTATTTTTGAAATCACGATTTCTGTTGTATTAACGGGCATCACCAAGAGATGCTCGATGGTGCCACGTTCGCGTTCACGGATAACAGCGGCACCGGACAACCCTATTGCCAAGAGCGCAATCATATTGCAGACTTCCATAACTGGTGTGTACCAGTAGCTGTCTCCGTTTGGGTTAAATATCATGTTCAGTACTGGCTTGACCAATAACTGTGGATCGGCTTGTTTTAAAAAATCACTCACTTCCTGATTAAATATTTGGAGAATATAGGCTTGCCCAATACCTGCTTGAGTCATGGTGGTGGCATCAATTAACAGCTGAACTTGCGGTTTTCGTCCAGCCAGCACATCTCGTTCAAACCCAGGTGGAAATTCCAGCACAAAAATAAGCTTGCTTTTGTCCATCAACTCATCGACATCTTCGCGTTTCACATCGACAGGAGGCAGAAAGTAAGGTTGTTGTAGAGCATCTCGAATTTGTCTGGTCAGGGCTGTGCGGTCTAAATCTATAATACCTACAGGCGCATTACGTACATCCGTATTGATGCCTTCTGCCACAGTATAAATAGTGACAGAGAACACGAAGCCAATCATGAGAAACAGTATCTTGTCTCCAAACAGACTGCGCAATTCTTTGATGGTCAACGTCCAGATATTTTTAAAAGTCTGCACTTATACCTCCTGCTTTTTCAGGAAAATAGAGGCAAATGTGATAAATGCCAAGGCAAAAGCGGTCAAAACCATGTACTCCGTCAAAAAACTGGACCAACTCAGTCCTTTAGTAAACCCGCCAATACTGATACGCTGATACCAAGATGCGGGGAACCCGACCCCAATGGCATAAGCGATGCCGTCCATACTAGAGAGCGGATACAACAACCCAGAGTAGTTAATCGTGGGTATCAGAGTGACGATGGCGGTGACAAACAAGGCGGCAACCTGTGTGCGAACCAAACTAGACACAAGCAGCCCCAGTCCTGTAGACACATAGACCAACAGCAATGCGCCAAAAGACATTGCCCAGAAAGAGCCTTTTATGGGCACTTTAAACCAAAATATGGCCATGAGCACAAGTATGAGATAATTGATCAGCCCTAGAGCGACATAAGGTAGCTGCTTTCCGAGCAGGTATTGAGGCACACTGGCTGGTGATGTGTAGAGGTTTGATATCGAGCCAACTTCGCGCTCACGTACCACACCCAGCGTGGTCATCATTGCCGGAATCAACATGAGTATCATCATTAGCACACTGGGAATGACCGCGTTCACACTTTTGAAATCTTGGTTATACATAAAGCGTGGAACCACCTCAGCAGCAGGGTCTAAATCGATAGGCAAGCCAGTATCTTGAAGAAGGTCTGTGATATATATCCTCATAATCCCCCCTACATAGCCTTCAATATTGGCCGCATTGAATGGCACTGTCCCATCAATGTAAAAACTCGCTTCTGGTTGTCTATTGGCCAATAAGTCACGTCCATAATCCACTGGAATATCAATGACCAATTGCGTCTCAGAGCTTCTAAGCGCGTATTCAGCGGCCTTTATAGAGTCTACGGGTGACGTAGATGTAAAATATTCTGAGCCCGAAAAGTACTCCGTCAACTGTCGACTTTGTGCAGAGTGATCTTGATCGAGTATCGTATACGGTAGATCATGCACATCGAAAGAAATACTCCAACCGGTCATGACCATCAAAATAATGGGCCCAACGATAGCAAAAAACAGCCTGATTTTATCGCGTAATAGCTCTTTAAATTCACGCGTGGCAAATGTCCAAACAGTGGTAAACCAATACTTAAGCGTGTCGGTTTTGTCGGTTTGACTATCAGATTCAGACGCTATGATCGCTGATTCTGCTGGCGTATTTTCAGTCGTGTCGTTTTGGCTGGTGGGTTCATTGTCATTTTTTTCATCTTCCAGCAGATACTCTACAAAGGCTTCTTCGAGATCCTCTGCTTGTTTATTACGTGTCAGCTCTGTCGGTGTACCAACGACCAGTACGCGACCACGATGCATAAAGGAGATACGATCGCATCGGCTGGCCTCATTCATAAAATGAGTAGAAATAAATATCGTGATTTTATCTTCTCGTGAAAGCGTCAATAACTGTCGCCAAAACATATCACGAGCACCAGGATCGACACCTGAGGTTGGCTCATCCAGAATCAATACTTCAGGATGATGCAGGCAAGCCGCTGCCAGCTGTAATCGTTGGCGGATACCTAGTGACAATGAGGCTGGCGCTGTATCCGCCACGGCACTGAGGTCAAATTTATCTAATGCATCCTTTACGGCCTCCTGTCCACGCTCCCCTTCTATTTGATAAAGGGTTGCATGCAGCTCTAAGTTTTGACGTACGCTCAATTCTTCATAGAGCGAGAAAGACTGCGACATATAACCGACACGCATTTTTGTCGCTATATCATTTGCATCGATAGATTGACCCAGCAGTTTGGCTGAGCCCTCTGTTTTATCAATCAATCCAGTCAGCATCTTCATCGTGGTCGATTTACCACAACCATTAGAGCCTAAAAAACCAAAAATCTCACCTTTCTCAATACAAAAGCTGACATTATCAACCGCCGTAAAATCTCCAAAACGTTTGGTTAGGTTTTTTGCCTCAATAGCTGGCGGCGCATCAGGATCAGGGACAAATGGCTTGATAACCAACGCGCCTGCATTCGTTTGTTTCTCTGGTGGCAATAGCTTGATGTAGGCTTCTTCAAGTGATGTGACATTCAGCTCTGTCATGACGGTTTGCGTCCGCTGATTGGCTAAGAGCTTGCCATCATCCATCGCTAGCAGGTATTCAAAATTTTTGGCTTCATCAATATAGGCTGTCGACACGATGACTGTCATCTCTTCACGTTCAGCTTGTAACGAGGCCACTAATGACCAGAACTGACGGCGTGATAAGGGGTCTACCCCTGTGGTTGGCTCATCAAGAATCAGTAAGTCAGGATTGTGCACCAACGCACAGCATAAGCTCAGTTTTTGCTTCATTCCGCCCGATAGCTTGCCAGCCGCACGATCAGGAAACGGTGCTAGCCCAGTTGCCTCAAGCAAACGGGCTATTCGTACATGGCGCTCATGCGCATTCAATCCAAACAGTCGCGCATGAAATTCCACATTTTCATATACCGACAGGGTTGGATAAAGATTATGCCCTAAGCCTTGTGGCATAAAGGCGATATGTTTTGACAGCGCCTCACGTGCAGATTTTTCTGCCATATTCTTACCGAATACTTGCACAGAGCCATTTTGAATGACCTTGACCCCTGCAATAAGAGACAACAACGTTGATTTTCCAACACCATCAGGACCAATTAGCCCAACAGTGCTTCCTTGTAAGATATTTAGGGAAATATTATCAAGAGCAACCGTTTTGCCATATGTATGCGAAACAGTGTTAATTTCAACGGCGGTATGTTGGCTATCCATACGTTATCTCTCAGTTTGTATCGTTAATTTATTCATAAAGATAACTCTTCGGTTGTAAAACCCTCTGAATAATTTATGACCTCATTTTCTGCTGTCATACTCGAACGTGAGAAACTAGGATTGGCCTTTTTTGGGAAGGTTTATAGCAAGGTTATTCGGCCATGCTACGTCGGTATTGCTACGCACATAACCATTACCTGTCATGCCGCTTTTGAGTAGGCCTTTGTATTCTTTGGCTATTGCCACAGGTAACTTGATACGCACTTTAAACATGAGCTTTTCGCGCTCGTTCTGTGTTTCCACTGACTTGGGCGTAAACTGTGCTTGTGATGCAATAAACGATACTTTTGCGGGCCACACACTATCCAGACCATCCAGCACGACTCTCGCGTCATTACCGACTTGTAGGCCACTCATCTGCCCATTAGGTAAGAAAAGATTCATAGACACATCCTCTGTATCTAGCAGGCTAACCATTTTGCTGCCTGCTGCAATCACACTACCAACCTCGGCAATTCGGTATTCCACGCGGCCAGCTTTAGGACTGCGTATCAACATATCGTCATTCATCGATGCGGCAGATTTTTCTTGAGCTTTGGCCTGATTGACGCCAGCATTTGCTTCCGCTACTTGAGCATCGATTTGTTGAACGGCTGCCTGCGCTTCTGCATACGCCGCTCTAGCCGCTTGCACGACCGCAACCGCGCCATTGTATGCCGCTTGGCGTTTGGTCACTTCTGAGTCTGAAACCAAATCTTCACGGCGCATCTTGCGGGCATTATCCAACTCCATTTTGGCTACTTTTTGCTGTTCAATCTGCGCATCAATTTGGGCGTTAGCACGCGCCATTGCCTGCTCTCCTTGCTTACGACCCGCCCGTGCCTGTGACACCATTTCATGTGCGCGCTGCTCGGTTGCCTGTGCCGCTACTAACTGACTTTCGCTTTGTGAAGAAGACAGCTTAACAAGCAGCTGATCGACATCGACATCTTCCCCTTCCGCCACCAGCATTTGCTCAACTCTGCCTGGATAAAGGCTAGCAATATCAAACCGCTCAAGCTCCAGCCTACCGTTTGAGCTGACTATCCCTAGCGGTAGGGCTTGTGCAAGTTGCTGCTGTTGCCAGTAATACCAACCGGCAGCAGCGGCTACGACAAGCAATAGAATCAAAACCCAGGCTTTCTTCATAACGGTTCCTATATATTATTTATATGCGGAAATAAAACAGAAAATAACCAGCCAATACGTCTTTTAACCGTATTAGGGCATATCCTCAATTTGAAATTTTAATGATTTTTTAGTATAGGGCGTGTTGAATATAGGAAATCAGATCATGCACATCTCGTGTTGATCAAGATGACTGGCAATATTGGCGCTGTGTGAGCACAAGACAATTTCTACACCAAGGCGGAATGGTGAGTGATTTATATAAGATGTTCGGCATACAGTTGAATCATCGGATATTGGGCCGATTAGGACACGACCTAGTCAGAAATACCAATAAATCCATAATTATATTGTGGTTATGGTACTCGATACCACCTCAATAAACCATCGGAAACTGAATTTATTTTGAGTGTTGTATGATTTATCCAATATAGCCCTGCAAATTTTTTGACCAACTCAGGATACTGGTTGTACAAAAACTGCTGCCATAGCAAACATTTTTATCATGAGTTATCACAGTTATTTTACTGATATAGATACATAAATATTTTTAATGATGGCCATTGAGCTAACAAAACCACGATAATCCATGCTAATATTGTGGAGTTCTCATATATTAAATACTGTTTTTAAGTATTCTTCAAGGCCGTATCTATTTTGTTGCTTTCATATATTTCTCAATTAGAGAATAAAAGGTCTTCACCATGTCTGAAACAACGCATGATCCATCCGAGAAAAATCTAAACTTTACCGCACTCATTGCTCTTGTCGTAGGCTCTATGATAGGCGGTGGTATATTCTCATTGCCGCAAAACATCGCTGAAACCGCAAGCCCTGGTGCCTCATTAATTGGCTGGGTAATCACTGGCATCGGTATGCTGATGCTTGCCTTCGTGTTCCAAAATTTAGCACATCGCAAGCCTGAACTTGACAGTGGGGTTTATGCCTACGCGCAGGCAGGTTTTGGTAATTATATGGGCTTCAACTCTGCATGGGGCTACTGGCTCTCTGCTTGGTTAGGCAACGTCAGTTACTACGTGCTGATATTTAGTACGCTGGGTTATTTTTTTAATGTGTTTGGAGATGGTAATACCCTGACTGCATTGGTGGGTGCCTCTGTATTATTGTGGGCATATAACTTCATGATTACTAAAGGTATCCAGACGGCTACCTCAGTCAATACGTTGATCACCATCGCCAAAGTGATACCGCTGTTCACCTTTATTGTCATTATTTTTACGGTCTTTAATATGGATCTTTTTAATAGCGACTTTTGGGGCAGAGAGACGGATCTAGGGTCAGTCCCTGATCAAGTTAAAAACATGATGATGGTGACGGTATGGGTATTTATTGGTATTGAAGGGGCCAGTGTGTATTCTGCACGCGCCAAAAAACGCTCTGATATTGGCAAAGCCACCGTATTGGGATTCATTTTTACGTTAGTACTATTAATGATGGTTAACTTTTTAGCGATGGGTGTTAGATCACTCCCTGAGCTTGCAGCGATGAAAAACCCGTCGATGGCTTATTTGCTAGAGTATGCCGTTGGCCCGTGGGGCGCGACCTTTATCTCAGTAGGTTTGGTCGTCTCGCTGCTCGGTGGTTTATTGGCTTGGACGCTATTCTGCGCCGAAGTTTTATTCGTTGCCGCCAAAGACGAAACCATGCCGAAGTTCTTTTATAGAACAAATGCCGTTGATGTGCCGGTAAATGCACTATTGGTGTCTTCTGCAGCGACACAGTTATTCTTAGTCATCACCTACTTTAGTAAAAGTACTTATAACAATATTTTTTATCTGTCCACTTCCATGATTTTGATTCCCTATTTCTTTTCTGCCGCTTATGGATTTTTGGTGGCCTATCGCAAAGAAGGTTACAAAACATCTGAGAGCGCCACAAAAGATATTATCATTGGGGTAACTGCACTGTTTTATAGTATTTGGCTGTTGTATGCTGCCGGTATTCAGTACTTTTTACTATCCGCTTTATTGTATCTTCCTGGTGTGGTTCTCTATATAAAAGCACGCAGAGAGTACAAGCATCAGCTGTTCAATACAGCCGAAAAAGTGGTGCTTGCAGTCATTACTGTCAGTGCCATATATGCAGCCTATGGCCTCTACAGCGGTACGTTAAGCTTGTAGCGACCCTATTAAATAAAATGCCTTACATTTGTCATTACCAGAAAAATCCGTTCGTCGTAATTTTCACATCAGTTGCTTTTTTAGGTTGTTCGTCCTCTAAACAGTGGTGAGATACTTGCACCCAAACCGCATAAGGATACAAAAATGTCTGACAAGTCTTTAGGTGTTCATTCAGAAGTCGGTAAATTACACAAAGTTATGGTGTGTTCTCCAGGTCTTGCCCATCAAAGACTGACACCGCAAAACTGTGATGATTTGTTGTTTGATGATGTCATGTGGGTAAGTAAAGCCAAAAGCGACCATTATGATATGGTCACAAAAATGCGCGATCGCGATATTGACGTGGTGGAGATGCATCAGCTGCTGGCACAAACCCTTGATGATAATGATGCCATGAAATGGATTATGGATCATAAAATCACTGATAATCATGTCGGTACTTTATTGGCTGGCGAAGTGAGAGATTGGTTGACCAAACTTGAACACAAGAAACTGTCTTCATTTTTAATTGGCGGCGTCACCACTGAAGAGTTACCAAATGATATTGGGGCATCACTCAAAAAATTATCCGCACTGTCAGGTACGACTGAGTTTGTATTGCCACCACTGCCCAATACTCAGTTTCCTCGCGATTCCTCAAACTGGATATACGGCGGCGTTACCCTTAACCCCATGTACTGGCCCGCCCGCCAGCAAGAAACGCTCCTTATTTCTGCTATTTATAAATTTCATCCAGACTTTAAAGGCGCTGATTTCAAAATTTGGATGGATGATACTGAAGAAGATCTCAGTGGCTGTAGTTTAGAAGGTGGTGATGTCATGCCTATCGGCAACAAAACCGTGCTGATTGGTATGGGTGAGCGAACGTCACAACAAGCGATTACCAGACTGGCCAAGACTTTATTCATCGATGGTTCAGTTGACCATATCATCGTAGCGGCCTTACCTAAGCAACGTTCTGCAATGCATTTGGACACTGTATTTACGTTTTGCGACATTGATTTGGTCAACGTGTTTCCGGCAGTGACAGATCATATTACAACTTTTCATATTCGTCCTGATGAAAGCAAGCCACACGGTATAGATGTACGCGAAGATGAGAGACATTTTTTGAAAGTGATAGAAGAAGCCGCAAGGGTCGACAAATTAAGAGTGGTCGAAACAGGCGGCAATAGCTACGAAGTTGAGCGTGAGCAATGGGATGATGGTAACAATGTCCTTGCCCTTGAGCCAGGCGTTGTCATCTCTTATGACCGCAATACTTATACCAACACGTTACTGCGCAAACAAGGCATTGAAGTGATTACGATTCCAAGCTCCGAGCTGGGCCGTGGCCGTGGCGGTGGTCACTGCATGACTTGTCCTATCATTCGCGATCCAACGGATTAGGGCATATTGAACCCTACCTGCTCATAGCGGTGCCAAATACAGTGATAGTCCATCCAAAATAAACACATACTAAAAATTAAGGAATTATCATGAGTTTTAATCTTCACAACCGTGATCTGCTAAGCCTTATGCATCATAGTGAACGCGAGCTTACCTATCTTTTGGATATGGCTCGTGACCTAAAAAGAGCAAAATACTCAGGCACAGAACAAAAGCATCTTTTGGGCAAAAACATTGCGCTAATCTTTGAGAAAACCTCAACCCGCACTCGTTGTGCTTTTGAAGTAGCGGCATATGACCAAGGTGCCAATGTGACGTTTATTGGCCCGAACTCATCACAGATCGGCTACAAAGAGAGCATGAAAGACACTGCCCGTGTGTTGAGTCGTATGTATGATGCCATCGAGTATCGCGGGTTCGGTCAAGAGATTGTCAATGAGTTGGCAGAATATGCGGATATTCCTGTCTTTAATGGCCTAACGAATGAGTTTCATCCAACACAAATGCTAGCAGATGTAATGACCATGCGTGAGCATACCGACAAATCAATCCATCAGATTAAGTATGCTTATTTTGGTGATGCACGTAATAACATGGGCCGCTCATTATATTTAATGGGTGCTAAGATGGGTATGGACGTACGCCTTTGCGCCCCTAAAGATTTGTGGCCTGCAGCAGACTTTTTAGCCACTTGTGCAGACTTTGCCAAAGAATCAGGTGCCCGTCTTACTATCACTGATGATGTAAAAACGGCGGCAAAAGACGTTGATTTCGTTCATACCGACGTATGGGTATCAATGGGTGAGCCTATTGAGAGCTGGGCTGAGCGAATCGATGCGCTAATGGCCTACCAAGTCAATATGGATTTGATAAAAGCCACTGGTAATCCAAAAGTAAAATTTATGCACTGTTTGCCCGCTTTTCATAACTCAGATACCGAGGTTGGTAAAAAAATCACTGAAAAATACCCACAGCTCGCAGATGGTATCGAAGTGACCGAAGAGGTATTTGAATCACCTTACAACATCGCATTTGAGCAAGCAGAAAACCGTATGCATACGATTAAAGCCGTTCTAGTCTCTGCGCTTGGTAATATCTAATGTATAACATTAGCAACGCGTGCTACCGGGGCGTGCCCTCAATTCAATCGATAGTCATCTAAATAGGTTAAAAGTGGCTAAATCTTGCCAAACGGCGTCAAATAGCTGACTAATATCTCAATATTATCTGCGCTATTTTCTTGTTTGACTGCCATTTATCTCATTTTTATCACTATTTTTGAAATGAAGACACGCCCTGATATGACGTTAACTGAAGATAATGCGTAGGGAAATATCATGAGGTTACTAATTGCCTTAGGTGGTAATGCTTTATTAAAACGTGGAGAGCCGCTGTCTGCTCACAACCAACGCCAAAATATCAAGACGGCCGTTGAACAAATCAGCAAGGTCACGGAGGGTAACGAGTTAGTCATTGCCCACGGTAATGGCCCGCAAGTCGGTTTGCTTGCGTTGCAAGGCGCGGCTTACACTGAAGTCGATACTTATCCATTAGACGTTTTGGGCGCAGAAACAGAAGGTATGATTGGCTACATCATCGAGCAAGAGCTTGGGAATGTCCTGCCGAGAGAATCATCCATTGCCACCCTACTCACTCAAGTAGAAGTCGACCGTAAAGACCCTGCTTTTAACAATCCAACCAAGCCTATTGGCCCTGTATACTCAAAAGAGGAAGCAGAAAAGCTAAGTGCGCAAAAAGGCTGGGTTATTAAAGCCGATGGTACATACTTTAGGCGAGTGGTTGCAAGCCCTAAGCCCAAAAAGATATTTGAGCTAAAACCCATACAGTGGCTGCTTGAAAAAGGCGCGATTGTGATCTGTGCAGGCGGAGGTGGTATCCCAACGGCATTTGATGAAGATGGCTGTTTGCAAGGGGTCGAGGCAGTAATCGATAAAGACTTGTGCGCATCCTTACTTGCCCGTAGCCTTGAATGTGAGTTATTGGTGATTGCCACTGATGTGGCGTATGTTTATACAGACTTTGGGACTGACAAACAACGAAGCATCTTGCAGGCGCATCCAGACGTTTTAAGTGAGCTTGATCTTCCTGCGGGCTCTATGGGACCAAAAGTTGCAGCGGCTTGCGAGTTTGCGCGTGCGACTGGAAACACCGCCATCATCGGCTCACTGACCAATATTGGTCAGACACTTGAAGGAGGTGGAGGTACTCGTGTTTCAACGGAGTATGAAGGCCTCACATATGCCGCTGTATCTCCGAAAAACACAGCATAACTCCTCGATTTAATCTGTCGTTTTAAGATATAAAATATTTTTTGAGTCGTTCCTGAAATAACCGGCTTAGCGGTCTATTTTGAGTAGTCTATTGTGAGGTTGTTCATAGTGACTCATGGGTCAATAATATATATGGAAAATTGGATATTATCGTGGATACATGTTAGTCACAAACTTCTGTAGTAAACCTGTCATGATTTAGTAACAAATATTGACGATAGTCGTAGTTATTGTTACTTAAACAATCAGCTTACCTCAGGTGATTATCTTATACCAGTGGGTTCTAGATTGCCAAAAAGACGTGATTGCTGCTATCTAGCTCGGCAAGCGCAGCGTATTCAACGGATTATGCTGCATTCCATCACTGAAATACCAACCGATCTAAACCTTTGGAGATTTACCATGCAATTTAAAAAATCCTTAATGACCGCTACATTAGTTACTCTTGGTGGTTTCGCTGCTATGTCTAGTGCCAATGCTGCTGGTACAGAGTCAGGTAGTTTTAACGTCAATATGACCGTAGTGTCTGCTTGCACCTTGTCAGCCGCTCCTCTCACTCAAAATATTACTTTCGGTGAAGTTGCTGCTGGCGGCACAGCGACAGCTAACCAAACAAACGCTACCGCCCTCTCCGTGATGTGCTCTACCGGTGCGCCTTATGTAGTTAAGCTAACGCCGTCGAACAGTGATGCTAATGGTGCTGGTGTTATGACAGGACCAGCGCCAACAGACCTTATTACTTATCAGTTACACTCCGATTTAGAGGGTACAGTTTGGGGTAGTACTGGAATATTAAACGGCGAAGCCGGCAATAGTGTTAGTAGCGTCGGAGAAGGCATGACAGCTGCTATTGAACATCCAGTTTATGCCTCAGTAACCGGCAGCACCGACGTTACCGTTGGTAACTACACTGATCTGGTTAGCGTTTCTGTCGTTTACTAGCCAGCTATGTTAACTCTCTGGTTACACCGTGTTGCAAAATATAGTGTGATCTCAAGCTTGCTACTGTGTAGCAATTGGGCGATGGCGAGTGGCCTACAGGTCTCTCCCATCTCCTTAAGCATACAAGCTCGAGAAAATGCCAGTGGGCTGACCCTAAGTAATACCGGTGACAATGTGGTGCATGCGCAAGTGCGTGTGTACCACTGGTCGCAGGATGAAACAGGCGATCAGCTCACACTATCACGAGGATTATTGGCCAGTCCGCCAATGATTGAGCTCAACCCAAGCGAAAAGCAATTAATTCGAATTATACGTGCCACAGCACCGCCGCAAGGCAGTGGCGCTGTAGAAGACAGCTATAGAGTTTTGGTTAATGAGTTGCCGATTAAATCTCCTGACCAAAAGAGTGGCTTGCAGTTTGCGTTGAGCTATTCCCTACCCGTATTTGTACAGCCCGTTGGTGTTATAAAAACCAGCCCAAAGCTGCAATGGAGCACGCATGTGCAGCCAGATGGCAAGCAGGTAAAGTTACGTGTCCACAATAGCGGTAATGGTCATGCTCAATTGGCAAGCTTAAGTTTTGTAGATACGGTTGGCACTAGCATTAATGTCCATAAAGGTTTGCTGGGTTATGTGTTACCAGGCGCTACCATGTACTGGACACTGAAAACACCACCCTCGGCACTAACGACAGGTGGTAAATTCAAGGCAATGATCAATGGAACTGAGACGATACAAGACGTTACGCTGGACACTTCCGATCGCTAAAATAGCCTTATTGCAAACCTTAATGATACCTATCAGCCATGCTATCGAACCAAACGATATCATAGCTACCTCTACAGACCTTCCCAACGACAGTCTTGCACAGCTTGATTTAAACCGTGACAATCGTAATGAAAATGACCATCCAGACAAGCTTGATCTCTATTTAGAGGTTAGGCTTAACGGCGCAGATAGGAGTTTAGCCTCCTTCGAATACTACAATGACCAATTATGGGCAAGTACCAATGTATTGCAGCAACTCGGCTTTATATTGTCGCCCGATATTATCGAACCAATACCGCTAAACACTCTACCTGATATTAAGATTGATTATGACGCACGCAAGCAAACGGTCGATATTATTGCACCGCTAAACATGCTCAACCTTGCCACGACCGTCGTTAATACTCGCAATAGCAGACGCACGCAACCGACTGCCTCGCCTGGTTTTCTGTTAAATTACAACCTTTATGGTACCCAAACCGAAAATAACGCGACCAGCCTAAGTGTTTATACAGAACTGCGTGCGTTTAATAACCTCGGTGTATTAAGCTCCACTGCCCTCACGACTGGCAATCGCTTTGCTGGTAGCAATACTAATAGTAATGATTGGGACAGTCGCACGGTGCGATTGGATAGCAGTTGGAGCAAGTCTTTCCCTGATAAACTAGTTACCGTCAGCGCTGGCGACTTACTCACAGGCACACTATCATGGACAAGGTCGACGCGTTTGGGCGGACTGCAATTTGGTACTAATTTTGACCTGCAGCCCTATATGACTACCACGCCTTTGCCATCATTTTTTGGTTCTGCCACCCTGCCTTCAGCGGTAGAGCTGTATGTGAATGGTCTCAAACAATATAGCGGTGACGTACCCGCCGGTCCTTTTGAGCTTAATACAGCGCCCAGCTTTAGCGGTGCGGGCAATGCACAGCTCGTGTTGACCGATGCCCTAGGACAAAATACTACGCTTAATTTTTCGCTTTATGATGCCCATCGTTTGCTGCAGTCAGGGCTGTCTGATTGGTCAGTGGAGCTCGGTGCCGTGCGCGAAAACTATGGGCTCAAATCTTTTGATTACGGCAGCGATATCGCCGGCTTTGGCACTTGGCGTTATGGGGTCAGTGATCGCTTTACCGCAGAGACCCATGCTGAAGTGACTGAAGGCCTTAGCAATGCTGGTGTCGGTGGCACTTGGTTATTGGGCAGTAAAGGCGGCGTCTTATTTGCCTCAATAGCGGGTAGCGACAGCCAAAGTAAAAGTGGATCGCAATACAGTGCAAATTACTCTTGGAATAACAGTCGCTTCCATATTGGTCTCAATGCCACCGGTACTCAAGGTGACTACCGTGACGTCGCCACACGCTACGGAAATGCTCCCAACCGCCGAAGTGAACAACTCTCAACAGGTTATAACACCCAATCTATGGGCAGTTTTGGTCTCAGTTATAATCAGGTCGCTTTTGCGCAGCAAGAGACCTCACAATTTGCCAGCGCCTCTTGGCGAAAGTCTTTTGGGCGACGACTGAGTCTGAACGCCAATTACAATCATGATATCCATAATTCTGCCAATAACAGCGTCTCTTTTGGGGCCTCGCTATCCTTAGACCATAATATCTCGCTGAATAGTAGTGTGCAGAGCACTAACGAGCGTCATTCCTTGGTAACAGATGTGTCGCAGTCAACGCCAGGTGCGGGTGGCATAGGCTGGCGCGCACAAGCAAGATACAGTACAGGTAATAATAGTACGAGTAACAACAGCAGCACCGATGGCTTAGCCGAATTGAATTATCTTGGTCCATACGGTCGATTACAAGCTGGTATCAGTAGCAACAACGATAATTATTCTACTTATGCTAGCGGTACAGGCGCGCTGGTCATGATGGGTGGAGGCTTATTTGCTGCCCGCCAAATCAATAATGGTTTTGCCGTGGTCTCCACTGATGGTATCGCCGATGTACCAGTGCTGCTGCAAAACAGTCCCATAGGTACAACGAATAAGCAGGGGCTATTATTAGTAACACCATTGAACGCTTATCAAGACAATAAAATTACTATTAACCCTATGGACTTGCCCGCTGACCTGCGCATTGACAAGGTGGATATTGAAGCAACGCCGACTGACCGTGCTGGAGTATTAGTAAGATTTGGCATCACACCTGTGCGCTCTGCCTCTGTCCTCCTTACCGACAACGTTAACCAGCCATTACCGCTTGGCAGTCAAGTACAGTTACTTACGAACAAAGATGCATCTTCAGCAGTTATTGGATTTGATGGCGAAGTCTATTTGGATACCTTAGATGAGCACAATGTACTAAAAGTAATCATGCCCTCTAGTGATAGTTGTACGGTCAGCTTTGATTATCATAAACAGGGCGATGATATTCCACTAATCGGTCCTCTCATCTGCCAAAAGGTAAAAGAATAATGAAGTTTTTAAGATGGAAATATAGTATATTTTTGATAGTAGGTGCATGGTGGTTACCATCAGGGAATGCTTATGCTGTACCCAATGTTACGTGTGAAGCAGGTATGAATACAGCAGTGGGAAGTACTGGTAACGTGAACATTAGCGACTCTGTCACCCCCGCCAACGCTGATGACGCAAGGATTGGTGCTACATTAAACTATAGATGCACTAATAGCGGCTCCGCAGGATATGTATCGGTTTGCCTTGCAGTAGATGGTGGCAACAATAACAGCACTTACCCTCCGCGTTACATGAAGAATGGGTCTGTCGATTCAAACTTGGCTTTTACCATGACATTACCAGGAAATATTGATTGGGGTACCCGCAATTCTAGTGGTTCTGAATTCAACTCAGGCTCACTCGCTATTGCAGAAAACTCATTTATCTCAGGCAGTGTAGCTATTAACATTTCTTTGCTCTCAAACTATAACAACACCCTCGCAACATCCGGAACCTATACCGACGATTTCAATGGCAGTCATACCGCATTAACGTTTAAGGCTAACGAAATCTCATCTGGCCTTGATTGCTCAACGGGTAATTTAGGAGTAGATCAATTCCCATTTACCGTTCAAGCGACCGTAATTCCAAGCTGTTTAGTTACCTCTACCACTGATGTCAATTTAGGTTCTCATTCTGCAAATAGAAACAATATCATAGGCAATAATTCTAGTGCGATTGGCGTCACTTGCACAAATGGTGCACCCTATAATATTGGCTTAATGCCATCCAATAATAATATAGATGGTGCTGGCATGATGAGTGGTACTGGTAACAATACTGATAAGATACCTTATCAATTACGTTCAACTGATGGTGAAAGTGGAGATATATGGGGAAACACCGCCACCTCGAATAACGTCGGGAATGGCGTAATAGGTACTGGCGATGGAACCTCTCAACTAAAGACTGTCTACATTACTGTTCTCAGTGCCGACTTTCGGCCTGATAAATACTCTGACATTGTAAGTATTCAAGTGAATTATTGATAACTGACCTATGCTGTTAATCCCGCAAACATTAACTTTAGGAGAATGCTTATCTTGCCAAGCTGCAACTATAAATATAGCTTGTAGATAACCACTTATGAATCGCCAAGCACTGCTATTCACTTTTATCTAACCATGGACTTGATAGAAAATCACTAACACATAGGTTACCGCCCATACCTCTATCTTTCCCTCTTTTATAACCTCCTCGATAATATTTTGACATCTAATAGTCGGCAAAGATGCCATTTTGATATTAGACCAGCCTTTAAGCACAATATAATAAGTAGGCATGAAGCCAATAATATCAACAACAACCTATTTAATCTTTTGATAATAAAAGGAGTTAATCGTTATTTGATCTATGCTGACAAAACTTGTAGCTGCGTAATTGATATCTCCCAAGCTTGTTTGTACGGATTTGACATTGACAGTATAAGTCACTTTTTAACCAGACACAGATGGTGCATAGAAAATCATAAAAACCATCATGGTGCGAAAAAAGTGCAATATCTCCTAAAAAGACCGATATTGGTGCGTTTATTTTGTATTTTGGAATGGCATAAATATTGAAGTATTAATAGCAGTTAGGAATGGTTTGTTAACTCGGCCTGCCAAGCTGCTACTTTATCTTTTTGGAGAAATACATGTCTTTATTGCCAACGCTTATCACTGCTACTCCTATAAGTACAAATTATCGTATCGACTCAAAACTCACATCACGTTTGTCTCTACTAGCAGTAGCCGTCGTAGGTAGCTTAAGCCTTATAGGTTGTCAAAAACCTGCAGAAACTAGTGCTGAAACCAATTCTACAGCCACAAAAACCGAAACAGCCGAGACCGCTACTACACCTGCGGCAGATGGTGACACCATCAAAGTAGGCATCTTGCATTCTTTATCTGGAACGATGGCCATCTCTGAAACCTCATTAAAAGATACGGCTCTCATGACCATTGATGAAATTAATGCCAATGGCGGTGTGTTGGGTAAGCAGCTAGAGCCGATCGTCGTAGATCCCGCTTCTGATTGGCCGTTATTCGCTGAAAAAGCACGTCAGCTATTAACTCAAGACAAAGTGGATGTCATATTTGGTGGTTGGACGTCGGTATCACGTAAGTCTGTGCTGCCTGTCGTTGAAGAGTTAAATGGCCTTATGTTCTACCCTGTGCAGTACGAGGGTCAAGAGCAGTCAGAAAATATTTTCTACACTGGTGCGGCTCCCAATCAGCAAGCTATTCCTGCCGTTGAATACTTAATGAGTCCAGAGGGTGGTAGTGCAGAACGCTTTGTCTTACTTGGGACAGATTATGTCTATCCTCGGACTACTAACCAGATACTGCGTGCGTTCTTAAAATCTAAAGGCGTCGCTGAAACAGATATCATGGAAGAGTATACCCCTTTCGGTTTTAGCAACTATCAGACCATCGTGGGCAACATTAAAAGCTTCTCGACCGGTAAAAAGACGGCAGTTATCTCTACCATTAATGGGGATTCAAACGTACCCTTTTATCGTGAGCTTGCCAACCAAGGTATTAAAGCCTCTGACATCCCAGTCATGGCATTCTCAGTAGGAGAAGAAGAGCTTCGCGGTATCGATACCAGCTTATTGCAAGGGCATTTGGCGTCATGGAACTACTTTATGTCGGTTAAAAATCCTGTCAACAGCGGCTTCACCAAAAAGTATAAGAAATATGCGCTAGATCATAAGCTACCGAATGCTGAAAAGGTCGTGACCAATGATCCTATGGAAGCCACCTACGTGGGTATCAATATGTGGAAACAAGCAGTCGAAAAAGCAGGTACCACTAATGTCGATAAAGTGCGTATCAGTATGGGAGGTCAGACTTTTGACGCGCCATCAGGGTATACATTAAAAATGGATGAGGAAAACCATCACTTATGGAAGCCTGTCATGATCGGTCAAATCCGTGCCGATGGTCAGTTCGATGTGATCAGCAAAACGCCAAAAGTCATTCGTGCTGAGCCATGGAGTCAGTACATTCCTAAATAAGGTTATGGTCACCCAAGCCTTAGTCCCTAATCCTTAGCCCCTTAATGGTATCAATACCAGCAACCCTTTAGCTCCTCTACTGATAAAACAGTTTTCAGTAGAGGTTAGAGGAGTGTTGACTGCAAAAAAGGAACCATCATGTCACATTCTCCTTCCTATTATAAAAGTGACGCGCAAGCCAATTATTTTAACAAGACTTTTGTCATCGCCTTACTATTTTTACTCCTTCTCATTGCTATCACATCAGCTGCTCGTGCTCACGAGACGCCAATAGCCCACAGCCATGGCGAGAAACTATCTACTAATACTGTGGCAGCGACATCCAATGCTGTAAGTGAAGAGACCTTACTTGCTCAAGACGACACCTTACTTGCTCAAAACAAGCAGTCTATTACTACGCCTGCTGATCTTGCGGTAAGTAAAGGGGACGCTATCGAACAGTTCGTTGCTGCTGACTTCACCAAGCGCCAAACCATGCTCAACCAGTGGCCGGGGTCAGTTGAGAGTTTGGATACTTTAGTTGAGCTGATAAAAAACGATGAGCTATACCAAGGCAATGGCGGGCAAACCTATCTACTTAACAGCGAAGATGAGCTATTTACTTATCCTGCTAAGCAGCTGACCACCGAGTGGCCTAGCGACTTGGCGCAAGTGACTTTGACCAATGCGCTACGCTCAGCCTTAGTCTTTGGACAAGCCAAGGTTAAGCTTGAGTCAAACGATCCTACGCAACGTGTGCAGGCAGTCGCCATCTTAGCGGACAATATCGAACAGCTAGATCCAGCACTCATAAGTACTGCTGCCACTAATGAGGAAGACGACGATGTCAAAACGGCGTTGAGTACTTTACAAGCGAGGATTGATTTTAGAGATGGCGACGTCACCAAGCAAATTGCCGCGCTTACCGTGCTTGCTGATAGCGATAGTCCACAAGTCTTAGTTGATGTCAAAAAAGCATTGGCGGCAGATAATATCGATCCTGTACTCAAATCTGCGCTGTTAGACGCTGAGGATAGTATTGAGCAGCGCATTACCATCAGTACTTGGATAGGTCATCTGTTCACGGGACTTAGTACGGCAAGTATTTTACTACTCGCGGCATTAGGGCTGGCCATTACTTTTGGGCTACTGGGTGTCATCAATATGGCCCACGGTGAGCTCATTATGATTGGTGCTTACGCCACTTATATGGTGCAAAATCTCTTTCAAGCGTATTTTCCTAGTATGACTGGATGGTATCTGGTTGCTGCTATACCCGTCGCTTTCTTAGTCAGTGCCATTATCGGCATGATTATCGAACGAATCATTATTCGCCCGCTTTATGGTCGTGAGCTTGAAACCTTACTGGCAACTTTCGGTGTCAGTTTGATTCTTATGCAGTTGGTTCGGATGATATTTGGCGCGCAAAACGTCGAAGTCAGCAATGTCGACTGGTTGAGCGGTGCCTATCAAGTGTCCTCGAGCCTTGTACTCCCCTTCAATCGTATCGCTATTATTGGCTTTACCATCATTATTCTTATGCTACTGGTGTACTTACTTAACAAGACTCGTTTCGGGCTATTTGTGCGCGCTGTGACTCAAAACCGGCAAATGGCACGTGCAGTTGGTATCTCCTCTGCTCGCATCGACATGTTGGCATTCGGCCTTGGTTCAGGGTTGGCCGGTCTCGCTGGCTGCGCTCTAGCACAAGTGGGCAACGTCGGACCCGACTTAGGTCAAACTTATATTATTGATGCGTTCTTAGTCGTCGTGGTTGGCGGTGTTGGGCAAGTATGGGGCGCGGTATTGGCATCTTTAGGTCTTGGTGTCAGTGGTACGGTGCTAGAGATTGGCATTGGTGCTGTGATGGCTAAGATTGTATTACTGGTTCTTGTGATTTTGTTTATTCAAAAACGTCCACAAGGTTTATTTGCCCTCAAAGGCCGTTTTGTGGATTAAGGAGAACCTCATGCGTTTGACTCAATTATTATCTGATTCCCCACGTAATGCCATTTTGATTGGTTTGTGTTTTTTAGTGCTACTGATATTGCCTTGGCTCCATCTACTACCTGAAACCTCTAGTTTTCACCTGTCTGCTTACTGGATAACTTTGATTGGTAAAATAATGGCGCTCGCCATGGTAGCACTGGCTTTAGACTTGGTCTGGGGCTATGCCGGCATCCTAAGCTTAGGTCATGGTCTTTATTTTGCGCTAGGAGGTTATGCCTTTGGTATGTATTTGACGCGTGAAACTGCTGGCACGGGCTTACCAGACTTTATGCGTTTTTTAAGTTGGACCGAGCTGCCGTGGTATTGGGCAGGCACTCAGCACTTTTGGTGGGCGATGGCTCTAGTGGTATTAGTTCCCGGTCTGGTCGCTTTCATCTTTGGCTATTTTGCTTTTCGCTCCAAGATCAAAGGGGTTTATTTTTCGATTATTACTCAAGCCATGACCTATGCGGCAGCCTTATTATTCTTCCGTAATGAAACAGGCTTTGGTGGTAACAATGGCTTCACAGGTTTTACCACGCTATTAGGTTATGACATCACTGCCTCTTCAACAAGGGCTGTGCTGTGTTTTACGACCGCTTTGGCGCTGCTACTGTCCTATCTTGGACTACGCTACCTGATGAGCCAGCCTTATGGGCGCGTGCTCGGTGCCATTCGTGATAGTGAAAATCGATTGCAGTATTTAGGCTATCGCACGCTTTGGTACAAGCTTTCTGCTTGGGTATTGTCTGCAGTAATTGCTGGTATCGCTGGTGCTCTATATGTACCGCAAGTTGGCATTATTAATCCGGGCGAGATGAACCCCGTCAACTCTATCGAGATGGCAGTATGGGTAGCTGCGGGAGGCAGAGGTTCACTCATTGGTGCTATCGTAGGCGCAGGTGCAATCAATGCAATTAAGACTTATTTTACCGTTGCCTACCCTGAGTTTTGGTTGCTTATCCTAGGTGGATTATTTGTGGTGGTTACTTTATTTCTCCCTAACGGCATCATTGGCGTACTTGATCGTTTTAAAAAGGAAAAAGAATAATGTTAATAACTAATGCTGCTACTTCCCAAAAAGTTACTAACGATGCGCTTGTTAAAAACAATCCTAGTATTGATAATCCAATGAAAAACTCTAAAAACACACCACACATAACGGTCGCAGAAAACACGCCTACCCGACCAGTCACTACTTTGGCTGAAGATTACGGAGATAGCGGTGGCTTGGCGCATCCTGTTCCCAAATCAGGGCCAGATATGAGACATGGTATTGCGCTGTATTTAGAAGACGTTAGCGTGTGGTTTGACTCGTTCCGCGCACTCAATGACTTATCTTTATACATTGAGGCAGGAGAGCTGCGCTGCATCATTGGTCCTAATGGTGCAGGTAAAACCACGTTAATGGATGTCATCACTGGAAAAACGCGTCCCACTAAAGGCAGTGCATTTTTCGGTCAAGTACATAATTTAGCCAAACTATCTACCGAAGAAATCGCGGAAGCAGGCATTGGCCGTAAGTTTCAAAAACCTACCGTGTTTGAGAAATTTACCGTACTCGATAACTTAATGCTGGCCGCGCCAAAAGATAAGCGAGTGTCAAAAAGCTGGCTTACTCGTATTGATGCAGAAATCCAAGATACCCTTGACTCAACGCTTGATCAAATACGCCTAAAAGAGCTGATTAACAAGCCAGCAGGACTGTTATCTCATGGTCAAAAACAGTGGCTAGAGATTGGGATGTTGTTGATGCAAAGACCAAAGCTTATTTTGCTTGATGAACCAGTGGCAGGCATGACAGATGCCGAAACCGAACATACCGCTGAGTTATGTCTGCGCCTCAAAAAGAATCATACTTTAATCGTGGTTGAGCATGATATGACCTTTATTGATGCCATAAGTGAGAAAGTAACGGTCTTAGCAAATGGCGCTATTTTGGCTGAAGGCACGTTAAATGAAGTACAGAATAATGAGGCCGTTATTGAGACTTACTTGGGTCGATAATTGATAGTAGTGCTTAGAAATAGACCTAAAAAATAGAGGTGCTTATATGTTAGAAATTAATGCCATAAATCAATATTATGGTGGCAGTCACATTTTACGTGATGTCACCCTCGCCGCCCCTGTAGGAGAATGTAGCGTGGTACTGGGTCGTAATGGCGTCGGTAAAACCACCTTACTTAAATGCTTGATGGGCATCCTACCAATAAAATCAGGTGAAATTTTATTAGACGGTAAGGACATTAGTCAGATGACGCCTGAGCAGCGTGTACGCGCAGGACTCGCTTATGTACCGCAAGGACGTGATATCTTTGCCACTTTGACCGTTGAAGAAAACATTCTGATTGGCATGGCGAAATTTTCTCAACGAAAAGCAAGTAAAGTACCCAAACACTTGTATGATATATTTCCAGTGCTGGACGAGATGAAGCATCGGCGCGGTGGCGATCTATCTGGCGGTCAGCAGCAGCAGCTCGCTATTGCTCGGGCGCTTGCCTCCGAGCCATCTGTGCTGGTACTCGATGAGCCGACTGAAGGTATCCAACCATCAATTATTAAAGACATTGGTAGAGTCATTCGTAGTCTTGCTAATAAAGGCGATATGGCAATTGTTTTAGTCGAGCAGTTTTATGAGTTTGCAGAAGAGCTTGCCGATAACTATACCGTGCTCTCTAGAGGACAAGTGGTAGCTCAAGGGGCTGGAGTTGACATGGCAAAAAACAACATTCAAGAGTTGGTGGCAATCTAAAAGGACACTTTATAAAAAGACACTTTATAAAAGGGAATACAATTTTGACTTGGCAATCCTCACTACAGCTCCATTTCGACTGCGCCTCTAATACTGCAAAAACTCGACTGTATCATCGTGCCCATACTGGCGCACTCATGGTGCAGCGCGCGCTGTATCCTGAGCCTGATAGTACTGATAACAGCCAAGCAGGGATTTGCCATATTTATGTATTGTATCCTCCTGCTGGTATCGCCGATGATGACCACTTAACGTTGGAATTTAACCTAAAATCTAATAGCCATGCGGTGATTACCACCCCTGGAGCCGGCAAATGGTACGGGCAACGCAAATCATTACGATCCTCTAGACCCAGCGACTCATCAAAATTTCCCAACGGTACTCAATCGGTACATAGCAACACTTCTAACGACTGTTTTAATGATGTTGTCAGCGCAGAACAGCATATCAACGCCCGCCTCGATGACCACGCTGTCCTTGAATGGCTACCACAAGAAAGCATTTATTACGATCATTCTGTCTCTACTGCCAATAATCGCTTTTATTTGGCTAAGACGGCAAGTTTATTGACTTGGGATATTGCTGTGTTCGGACGTCAAGCGTATCAAGAGACTTTTGCTAATGGTCATTATGCCAACCGCTTAGAGATATGGCGTGAGAGTGATTTATTGGTCAGTGAGTGCACCTCCCAACAAGCTAATACGCGCTGGTTTACCTCACGATTAGGACTGAATAATCAACATGTGCATGGCTCTTTTTGGGCAATACCTAGCACAGAGGTCATTGCGCCAGAACTACAGAATAATCCGCTCAAGCTTGGTCAATATTTAGATGCCACTATTACCGAGATACGCAATCTCATTGATACGCAGTCACTACCCATTCACTGTACTCACAATTTTCAAGGTATCAATTGTCGTTATTTAGGGGCAGATGTGCGTGCCTGCTTTGACGCTTTTTACCAAATTCGCGAGCTTATCAGGTCTAAATGGTACACGCTTGAGCCTCATCGACCAAGGATTTGGGACACTTAGTATCATGTGCTCCCACTTAATCGCATCCTTAAACAATGCTGAATGAAACCAGAATGACTCTACTTAGTACATTTAACTTGGCACATTTACTTTATAAAGATTAAAGACGAATCATAGCCTTTAAAGCACAATAATTATTAAGGAAGCTTTATGCAATTAAATCCTACCGAAAAAGATAAACTTTTACTATTTACAGCCGGTATGGTAGCGGAACGTCGTAAAAACCGCGGTGTAAAGCTCAATTATCCTGAGTCTATCGCTTACATTAGCATGTTACTAATGGAAGGCGCGCGTGATGGCAAAACCGTGGCGCAACTGATGAGTGAAGGAGCCACTTATCTCTCTGCCGATGACGTCATGGAAGGCATTGCAGAGATGATACATGATGTCCAAGTTGAAGCCACTTTCCCCGATGGCACTAAGCTGGTGACGGTACATAACCCCATCGTATAGCTTGCTTGCTATAAAGTCGTATACAACGATATTGAACTAGAGCCATTGCCGTAAGACGATTAAGGATAATAAAAATGACGATGAAAGTAGGCGAATATAAGATTAAAGCAGGCGATATGGCATTGAATGCTGGTCGCTGCGTTCAAACCATAGCAGTAATCAATACCGGCGACCGCCCTATTCAGATCGGTTCTCATTATCACTTCTATGAAGTCAATGCAGCACTGAGCTTTGATCGAGAGTCTACGCTTGGCTATCGACTCAATATCCTATCTGGCACTGCTGTACGTTTTGAGCCGGGACAAGCGCGCGAAGTGGAGCTGGTTGCCATCTCAGGTAGACAGCATATCTATGGTTTTTCCGGCAAAGTCATGGGCGTTGTAGACCCTAAAACCTCTCAAGACACCTCGAAAAAACGCATTGACCGACGTATTTATGCCGAACATTTTGGCCCTACCACAGGGGATAAAGTACGCTTGGCCGATACAAATTTATGGCTTGAGGTTGAGTATGATTTGACCAGTCATATTGATCACCAGCCTGATATTGATAGTGTTAGCATTGGTGAAGAGGTTAAATTTGGCGGCGGTAAGGTTATCCGCGATGGCATGGGTCAGTCACAGCTAATAGGTGAGCAAGTTGCCGATACTATTATTACCAATGCTCTGATTGTGGACTATAGCGGTATCTATAAGGCCGATATCGCTATCAAAGAGGGCCGCATTAGTGGCATCGGTAAAGCTGGCAATCCTGATATTCAGCCTAACGTGACGTTACCTATTGGCGCGGCTACCGAAATCATCGCAGGAGAAGGTAAAATCTTGACTGCTGGCGGCATCGATAGTCATATTCACTTCATTGCACCGCAGCAGTGTGAGACGGCATTGATGTCTGGTGTAACCACGATGTTAGGCGGTGGTACGGGACCTGCTGAAGGTACTCTTGCCACTACTTGTACGCCTGGTGCCTATCATATTCACAGCATGCTAAAAGCCACTGATGCTATTCCGATGAATATCGGATTCTTAGGTAAAGGCAATGTTAGTTTACATGCCCCCATTGTAGAGCAGATTGAAGCGGGTGCTATCGGGCTTAAACTTCATGAAGACTGGGGCTCCACGCCCAAAGCCATTGATAACTGCCTTAGCGTGGCTGAAGAATATGATGTGCAAGTGGCTATTCATACTGATACGTTAAATGAAAGCGGCTATTTAGATAGCACTCTAGGCGCGTTTAAAGACCGTTGTATTCACACCTTCCATACCGAAGGCGCTGGCGGTGGTCATGCTCCAGATATCTTAAAAGCTATTGGCGAAACCAACGTCTTACCCTCATCAACCAACCCGACGCGCCCTTTCACCATTAATACCATTGACGAGCATCTCGACATGCTCATGGTTTGTCACCACTTAAGCCCAGCCATTGCTGAAGATGTTGCTTTTGCAGAAAGCCGTATTCGTAAAGAAACCATTGCCGCCGAAGATATTTTACAAGATATGGGTGCCATCTCCATGATGAGTAGTGATTCGCAAGCGATGGGACGCGTGGGAGAAGTCATTATTCGCACATGGCAAACGGCTGATAAAATGAAAGCCCAGCGTGGTCACCTTGCTCCTGATCAATCAGCTAAAACCGAGCAGTCCTTAGACAATATCATGCTAAGTCCTATTGATTCTGATAGCGGCAATGACAACTTTCGTATCAAACGCTACCTCGCAAAGTACACTATCAATCCCGCTATTACCCATGGCATTAGTGATGAAGTGGGATCACTTGAGTTGGGAAAATGGGCAGATTTAGTGTTGTGGTCGCCTGCATTTTTTGGTGTTAAGCCTGATTTAATTATAAAAGGCGGTTTGATTGCAGCGGCACCTATGGGTGACCCCAATGCTTCTATCTCTACCCCGCAGCCTGTGCACTATCGCAGCATGTTTGGCAGCTTTCCCAAAACAGTAGCGCAGACTTGCATCACCTTTATGTCAAGTGCGTCTATTGATAAGGGTGTTGATAGGCAATTAGGGTTAGAGAAGGTCATTAAAGCGGTACACAACATTCGTCAGGTACGCAAACAAGACATGAAGTTTAACAGCTACTGTCCTCAGATGGAGGTCAACCCAGAGACCTATGAAGTGTATGCCGATGGTGAGCTGCTGACCTGTGAGCCTGCCGACTATCTACCGATGGCACAGCGCTACTTTTTATTCTAGCTGCTTTTTATTCTAGCTGCTTTTTATTGCCGTGCTGATAATCCCCCATCAGCTGTGAATCATCTACTTTAACGGACTATAAACATAATTATGAACATTTATACGCAACGTCTCGACAAATCAGCGCTTAACGCTGAACAACAAACGATTATTGATAGGCAAAAACAGGCAGAAAACTTTTTATATTTAGATTTCGACACCCGTCAGCGTAGCCGTTTTAAAGCAGAAACTCAGCACCAAGAATCCATTGGTGTTGATTTGCCACGTACGGAAACCATTAAGAATGGCAGTGTGCTAGCAGACCATCAAGGCAATTTGATACAGATTATGGCTGCCAAGCAAGCTTTAATCGAAGTGACTGCCGATAATGATTTTGACCTTATGAAAGGCGCTTACCATTTAGGCAACCGCCATGTGCCTTTAATGCTGACCCCTACTGCCCTCTACTTTGAGCCTGACCATGTTTTAGAAGCGATGTTACATCAACTTGGCCTACATACCCAAGCCGTACAAGCGCCGTTTGAGCCAGAAACAGGTGCTTATAAAGGCAATCAAGGCAGACATTCTCACTCTCATGGTCATAGTCATCACGATCACGACCATTCACACACCCACGGCAACTCTCATGACTAATCATGCCACGCACTCCCAGCATCCCGCCAGTACCGCACAAGGTATGAATGATCTGAATCATGCAGATGTGACCGGACGTTTGCTCATGCTGGCGTCAAGCAACTTACCTATTGGCAGTTATACCTACTCGCAAGGCATAGAACCTGCTATTGAGTCAGGGCTTATTCATGATGAAAGCAGTTGCTTAGCATTTATGAGTGATTATCTGGAGCTGGCATTATGTCGTTATGAGCTACCGCTACTAGCGCTCATGATTGAAGCCCTTATGATTGAGGACGTCGCACTTGCTGATGCTTTAGGTGCAGATTACCACGCTAGCCGCGAAACCAAAGAATTCGTCTATGAGTCAAGTCAATTGGCATTGTCTTTATCCGCATGGCTTGATAATGTCCTTGAGCTCAATGTGCCTGATAGCTTACTCGCTCATGGGTTTTTGCCACTGTTTGCCCATATCAGCTCGCACTGGCAATTTAACCCTGTACAAGCCATGACCACCTACGCCTTTGGTCAAATCGAAAATATGGTGCTGGCTGCGGTCAAAACCGTACCACTTGGACAAATGGCAGGACAGCGAATCATTTGGCAGCTGCAACAGCTATTAAGCCAACAAGTACAGCCACTGGCTGCTCGCGTCAAGCAAAGCTTTTTGTACGCTCAAAGGCTGCCGTTAATGGCAGATAGCTCTGACATAGCGATATCAAAGCTAAATCTACTTTATCAACAGCTACAAATATCAGCTAACTTACCAAATTTAGCGCTCCTGTCTTGCCAGCATGAAAGGCAATATAGCCGCTTATTTCGCTCTTAATCGCTGATAACCCAAACACTTATTGAGGACATTTATTTATGGCACTGACACCCAAAGTCGAAAACAAACATTCAGACACGACATTATCGCCATTACGCTTAGGTATTGGTGGCCCTGTAGGCTCAGGAAAAACGGCATTGACGCTGAGATTGTGTCAACGCCTGCGCGATGACGTCAACATGGCAGTAGTGACCAATGATATTTATACCAAAGAAGATTCTGAATTTTTAACGCGTCATGAGGCCATGCCAGCCGAGCGCATTCGTGGTGTCGAAACGGGTGGCTGCCCGCATACTGCCATCCGTGAAGATGCCTCGATTAACCTATCTGCCATCGCCGAATTACAGCAGCAGTTTGCAGGTCTTGAGCTTATTATTATTGAATCTGGTGGTGATAATTTGGCAGCAACTTTTAGCCCTGAATTGTCCGACTTGACGCTATATGTCATTGACGTATCAGCAGGCGATAAAATCCCTCGTAAAGGCGGGCCTGGTATCATGAAATCGGACTTGCTCATTATCAATAAAACCGACCTTGCCCCTTACGTAGGCGCCTCACTTGAGGTGATGGCACATGATGCCAAAAAAATGCGCGGTGATAAGCCTGTGGTATTCAGCAACATGAAAACAGGCGAAGGTCTTGATGACATTGTTGCTTTTATCTTGGATAAAGGCATGTTAAGTGTGGCGTAGAATGCATTAGGTGATGGCATCAATAAGTGCTCTACAAACCGCTAAAGGATCAGCGGATTATCAGTCAGCTTTTATATTGATTTGTTTATTTATTAAGGATTTATCATGACAACAGACACAGCCAAAACGATGACACGCAAAAATATCTTCCAAAAAACGAACATAATGAGTGGCTTAGTATTGCTATCATTACTACCAACACTCGCATTTGCTCACCCTGGGCATGGCTTGATGGCAGCAGATGGCTCATTTAGCCTTTCAATATTGTCTGGTATATTGCACCCTTTGACTGGGTTCGACCATCTGATGCTAGCGCTGGGCATGGGCTTGCTATTTACCCAAATGCACAGCTTCAAAAAAGGCTTTGCCTCATTAGGCATTGGTTTGGTAGCAGGGTTTGCGTTGAGTTTAAGTGTGAGCCTTAACAGCACGTTTATTGAATTCGGTATCCTACTGTCTATCGTATTATTAACCCTAGCACTTATGAGCCGCTACTTTAACCATGCACCGAATCAAAGCGACGAGGCATCAGTAAACACATGGCATAATTTAGCCATCGTTGGCTTTGGTGCACTCGCTATGCTCCATGGTGCGGCACATGCCATTGAAGTTCCTGCCAACAGTAGTACTGCTGGCTTCTTTATCGGTATGATTGTTGCCATGCTAAGTCTATATACTGTCGGCAAAGGTGTTGCTACCTATCTAAACACTCATCTGCAAGACAGCTTGATTATTCAACGTGTTATAGCTGTTGTCGGTTTATGCGGTGTGCTGTTGAGTTAGTTTTGGCAGAATATTAGCAGCTTTATTAATCATCGCTTATCAATGCTAATAATCTATCATAATAATCTTCGATAACATTGACCTATGCTTTCAAATCTATAGACATTAACTTGGGAGATTTGCGTATTGTAGTTTCATAAAAACTTCCTCTATGATGGTAGGATAAAATTGGTTGAATTTTCTTATTAATAATTGTAATGATGAGCGGTTACTTATCTAATCAAGCACGCCGCTAATATTAGGGTCTCTTGAACATTCAAATGTGGAACAGACCCTACATTTTTTAATTATTCAGCGTATCACTATCAATACGACCATCAACCAAATTAATCGTTCGATCACAGGATGCTGACAAGCGCGGATCATGAGTAACCAGCAATACTGCACAATCACGTTCCTGATGGACTTTTCGGAATAGCTCGAACACTTCTCCGGCCGTAACGGTATCCAGATTACCCGTAGGCTCATCGGCTAATAATAATGCAGGCTCAGTTATAAGTGCTCTAGCAATGGCGATACGCTGTTGCTGTCCACCTGAGAGCTCGTTAGGTTTGCTGTCAGCAAAGCGCTCTAGACCAACCGCTGCTAGCAGCTCGCGCGCTTTTTGAATAGCGAACTTATCTGGACGACCCTGTGTTAACGTTAGAGGCATCAAGATATTATCTAAGGCACTGAAAGCTTGAATTAAATGATGAAACTGAAACACGAAGCCAATACTACTGCCGCGTAAAGCGGTGCGACCAGCATCATTCATAGCACTGGTTGCTTGACCCAACAGATACAGCTCACCGCTAGTTGGCTGATCCAATAACCCTAGCACATTCAACAAAGTACTTTTACCTGAGCCTGAAGGACCAATCAGGGCTGCAAAATCATCAGTACCAATAGTTAAGTCAATACCGTGAAGCACCTCAATCTCATTAGGTTGACCGATGTTATAAGACTTTTTGAGCGCCTCTAAACGCAAGACTTCGTGAGATTGTCTGGACATAAGGGTTGACGTCTTATTAGAAAAATTAGTAGAACGGCTGTTAAGAGTGTCTGTGGAATCAGTATTAGACATAGCGAATAGCCACCACGGGATCAAGTGCCGCTGCTCGCCGCGCTGGAATAGCAGCGGCTATCACACCGGTTAGCGTTGCTAACGACATAGTCACTAAGATCAAGTTTATCGATATTGGAATCGTAAATATATTGGGTCCAAAAGTATTAAAAGACCATACCAATACATAGCTTACGCCACTACCGACAATCGAGCCTAACAAACCAAATACAGCCCCTTGAATCAAGAATATTCGCAAAATTTGCTGTCGGGTCGCGCCCATTGCTCGTAGGATACCAATCTCTCGCGTACGCTGAACCACACTGACCGACAACACACTGGCAATGCCAAAAGCCACTGAGATCGCTACAAAACCTACGATCATATTGCTAGATAGGCTTTGAGCAGTGAGACCGCTCAGCAGTTGGGCATTGGTCTTTATCCAGCTTTCTGCTTGCAGCGAGGTCAAACGTCCAACTTGCGCAGCGATCTCCTCCGCTTCAAAAATGTCTTCAACGGTCAGATCAATAACGGTGATACCACCCGGCAAGTTTAGTAAGGACTGCGCTTGTTTTAGGTCTAGATAAACGTAGCGTGCATCGAGCTCTCGTACGCCAAGCTCGAATATACCAGCGATATTGACTACAGCGCTGTTGTTATTGAGATTATTATCGAAACTACTATCATCATCGTCTTGACCGCTATCTAAGCGCAGTTTGCTACCGACTTCTACACCCAAGTTTTTAGCCAACTCACTGCCAATCAATACATTATCTGCGCTCACTCGTAGCTCGCCACTGATTAAATACTCACTGAGTGGTATGATTTTTTGATAGCGCTCCAGATCAGTACCGACTAGTATCACTGACTCTAATGCCTCACCACGCCGTACGAAACCAGGCCCAGATACGTTTGGTGACACTGCTGTTAAGAGAGGCAGCTGATCTAAAGTATCAGTGATTTGCTGCCAATTATTGATTGAACGCAGGCGCTGCGGACGCTTGTCCTCTTGTATCAGTTGTAGCGTATCATCAACAGGCGGCGCTATTAGGTTGACTTCATCTGGCGATACTAAGCGAATATGTGCCTGACTACCAAGGGTGCTATCAATAAGGTTGGTCTGCAATCCTTGAATCAATGCGGTAATAAATATAATAACCGCAACACCTATTGCCACTCCTAACGTAATCATCAGTGACTGTATTCGTCCCTCGCGCAAAAAACTGATGGCAATGTTTGCATCAATCCAAAATCTACCGAAAAAAGCCGTCAATTTACTGTCTCCACTGATTGGCTCTTATCATTTGCCGTCGTTATCTTGTCAGCATCAGTATTAGCAAAAGGGGCTGCTTGCTGAATGGTTCTAACTCGTGCGCCATCAGCTAGTGAGGCAGTGGCATCAACCAAGATCTCATCGCCTGCGCTTAAACCTGAGAGCACCTCTGATGCTGACAACCCACGCAATCCTAATCTCACTTGCTGGCGTTGTACTTGACCATTGCGTAATAGCAAAACGTCAGCATTGTCTTTTTTAACATTGGCTAACGCATCATTAGGAACCACCACCGCTTTTGCACGTCTATCCGTTTCGATATTTACTGATACCGTCATATCTTGACGCAAAAAATCAGGTATAGGATCGACGGCCAATCTCACTTCTACCGTACCACGCTGTGGATCTATGCTTGGCGCAATAAAGCTGATATGCACTGGGAATGGCTTATCAGGATAAGCATCAGCAATAGCGACCGCTTGTTGCTCAACTTCTAGGCTAGATAAATTACGCTCATCAAGCGGTACTCGTATCTCAGTATTACCATCGAGAGCGATAGTGAATAAGCTCTGACCCGGCTGTACTAACTCCCCTATTTCAACATTACGAGTCAAGATAGTGCCGGATACTTTGCTACGTACTTGCGTCTTGTTGAGCTGCGCCTGCAATGCTGCGATACGGGCACGTAATAAGTCCTCCTCTACACCACCAGTGGATAATGCCTTTGCTTTGAGGCGGGCGTTTTCAAGGTCATTACGGGCTTGTTTTTGTACTTGGATTGCCTGCTCCATTTCTTCATCAGAAATGGCCGAGATGGCTGCTAGCTCACGCCTCCGCTCGACATTACGGCTAGCTTGCGCCAATGCAACTTCGGCATTGGCCAAATCCACTGCTGCCTGTGGACGATTACTACTGACCAGCTCTGCCAGTTCTGCTTCTGCTTGACGCACTTGAGCAGTAATTTCATCGGCACTAAGAACTAGCAATAAATCACCAGCTGCTACTTGCTGACCTTCCTGTACCAGTCGTTCTAATACCACACCAGCCACTTCACTACCAATCTCAGTACGTGAGACTGCAACGATACGTCCAGTCGCTACTACCGTCTGTACCAGAGGCATAGAAGATACTTGATAGCTTGGCAACAGCGGTCCTTGCCACCAGCGAAACACTAAAAAACCTGCGACAGCTATGAGTAATAGTGCGCTAACAATAGATTTATAAGGAATAGCGCGCAATGAGTTTCTCCAGTTCATAGTAAAGAGCTATCTAAGTGTAGCACCTGCTAAATTTGATTATTATCAAATATTACCGGAAAGAATTACTTATCATAAATAAACTCAACCATCACCAAGATGTAATGGTCAACTAATTGAGGACCGACCCTAATATTTTTATAGAAATGAAGGTTGAATAATAAAGTAAATTGACTTAATAATAGGTCTATAAGTTTTAGAGATTTATCTAGCGACTTATATCCACTACTTTTAGGAAATGAATACAATGACGTATAAAAGTGTAACGGTCGCTGGAAGCGGCATCCTAGGCTATCAAATTGCTTTTCAAGCCGCATTCCATGGCTTTAATGTCAGTGTCTATGACATCAATGACGAGATATTAGAAAAAGCAAAGTCAAAGTTTCCATTGATGAGCAAGGCTTTTCGAAAAGATTTGGGAGCAACGCAAGAGCAATTGGACAAGACCTTTGACAATCTTAGCTATACCTCAAACTTAGCGGAAGCGGTCAAAGATGCCGATCTAATGATTGAAGCCATTCCCGAAATCCCTAAAATTAAAATCGAATTCTATGAAAAACTTGCCAAACTAGCGCCAGAGAAAACGATATTTGCCACCAATACCTCAACCTTACTTCCTAGCCAGTTTGCGGAATCAACGGGACGACCTGCTCAGTTTTTAGCCCTACATTTTGCCAATAAAATTTGGATGCATAATGTCGCTGAAATCATGGGACATCCTGGCACAGATCCTAAAGTATTTGATGATGTTGTTGCTTTTGCTACCGCCATTGGCATGGTGGCACTACCGCTGGATAAAGAGCAACCCGGCTACATAATGAACAGTTTATTAGCGCCTTTCATAGATGCAGGCCTGCAATTACTAGCCAAAGAAGTTGCCGATCCGCATACGATTGATAAGACGTGGATGATAGTAACTGGCGCGCCTGTAGGGCCATTTGGCATATTGGATACCATAGGTATCAATACGGCCTACAACATCACTAAACTAGCCGCTGAAACGACTCAAAACCCAGTCAGGTTCAAGGCCGCTAAGTATCTAAAAGAGCAGTTGATCGATCAAAATAAACTGGGTGCTGCGACTGGCGAAGGATTTTATACTTATCCAAACCCTGCCTTTATGAGTCCTGATTTTTTGAAATAACAAATAGATTATAAAGTCGGCTTTTACTCACCAGTTTGCCTTGCTCTGCAAGCTGGCTTATCAGCAATAGCTTTCTTTTCTCTCCGCAGCATAGTTTTTGATATATCATCAAAAATAAATGATTTAGTTTACTAGGGTGTGTCTTCATTTTGAAAATGGTGATAAAAATGAGATAAATTGCAGCCAAGCAAGAAAAATAGTGCAGATAATATTGGGATGTTATCTGCACTATTTGATGCAGTTTGGCAATATTTAGCCCATTTAGTCGCTTTCGTTCAGATTGAGGACACTCCCTAAACAAAGCAACCTGTATTTACATTAGCGGTTACCTACCCACACTCTATAAATATAGTAAGGTGGCTGACCTTGATCGACAGTGCCAGTGAACTGTGGTGTTTTGTGTAATTGATTTACTGCAACATATAACCATCCATTTGCATCTAAAGACACATTGTCAGGCCAATCAAATCGACTGTCTCGTACCAACGAGGTTAGCTGTCCTTTATTATCAAGCACATCTAAGCCATTATCGTTTAAGTTGGTAAAGTAGTGGTTTCCATGACTGTCTGTAGTGGCACCATCAGATACGGGCTTGTCACCAACACGGGTAATGCTATTGCCGATTCGTTCATCACTGGCTTTCGCTCTAAATAAGGTCGCGTCTAAGCTATACCAAGACTTACCATTCATCGCGCCAAAATAAATCGTATTATTATCGGCGGACATCGTGATTGGGTTGATACCATTGTTTGTCGGCTGACCACCTAGCATGATATCCACGCCATTGATTACCATTTTTGCGTCAGCTTCGGGTTGTAAAGCGACGTGATTGCCAAAACGACGTATTTCATTGGTATTCATATCAATCGCAATAATAGCTGGATTGGGAATATCAGCCAAATAAATCCATCCGTTCTTTCTATCAACCACTAAATCTTGCACAAAGCTATTTTTTGGTGCGATGTCTGTAGGTATATCGATTTTGCTAATTAATGCACCGGTTTTAATATCAAAGCCCCAAACACGAGTTTTACCGATGTGCTGACCCATATCAACAATCCATAACCCACCTTGATTGTCTTTGGTGATACCTAGTGGCGTATCAATGGTCGCTTCACCATACTGACCTTTAGGTGATTGAAACTTATTTGAAGGCCAAGGCTGATAACTGTTGGCGCCAGTCACTTCAAACAGCTGCACTCCCTGTTCGCCGTCGTTCGGATGCACGGTAGAAAACACCCGACCATCGCTAGTAGCCATGACATTCCCTGGCCGAATAGGCAAAGCGATAACTGTTTCTATCTGTCCCGATGTCGCCACTTCATTTTTTACTTGAGGAGCAGATATAGCCTCACTCTTTAATAGACTACATCCTGCTAGGGCTATAGTGGCTAACCCAATAATAAAAATGTTTTTCATCGTTGATTCCCAAATATTTAAAGAGCCCTATGATAGCCTTTTTATCTATTAAACAATACGGGCTGATTGGCTGTGACTGATTACCCATTAGCTATTACCCCATTGCTCTTTATTTCAATGACAAATAAAGCGCTGGTACGTGTCAACATTGAGATTCAAAAAGCACAATTTTTCGCAGGTTTTATCTTCGATCGTTATTTAACCGACCCTATTTTCTCTGATAACGCTTTATCCATACTAAGAGAACCGCCGCCTTGTACGGCTAAAGCAAGCAAAGCGACCATCAAGACTAAGGCGTATTCGTAACCCCCATCAGCGGCAAATAAACCATTACTGATATGTACAGAGAAGATCGCAACTAACATCGTAAATGCAGCAACCAGTGCGGCAGGTCGTGTCAGTAAGCCCAAGACTAAGGCAAGACCACCAAAGAACTCAGCGCCGCCTGCCAATATTGCCATTAGCAAACCAGGCTCCATACCCATGCTACTCAGCCATTGCGCAGTGCCTGCTAGCCCATTGCCACCGAACCAACCAAATAGCTTTTGCGCACCATGGGCGGCCAAAATCAAACCTATTGGTACACGTAGTATTAGAGCAGCTGCACCAGCATTTGATAGTAAAGCTTTATGTATTATTGACGTTTTCACTAATGATTACTCCATCATGTTTATTATTTAAAGTTATTCGATCTATTGGAATGAACACACTTTACTATCAATAAATCAAAAGAGTAAGATAGATAATATTGAATGATTAACAACAAAATATTTATAATTGCTGTGACGACTAACTAGTAGTAGGAAGTAATATGGACAGAATCGATGCGATGCGTACCTTTGTAGCGGTGGTGAACGAGGGCAGCTTTAGTAAGGCGGCAACTACGACACAGCTCTCACCACAACTGGTCAGCAAATATATTGCAAAACTAGAGGAGCAGCTACATACTCGCCTGCTCAATCGTACGACTCGTAAAGTAAGCGTGACTGAGGCTGGCAGCCAGTATTTTATCCATGCGCAGCAGATTTTATTGAGTATTGATGAAATGGAAGCGCAATTGGGTGGTTTACAGCAGCTCCCTAAAGGGATCTTACGAATCAGTGCGCCCGTCTCGTTCGCCTTAAAGCATATGGCAAAATTGGTCACTGACTTTCAATCACGCTACCCTTCAGTCACTGTTGATCTACAGCTAAGCGACCGAAAAGTCGATATTGTTGAAGAAGGGTTTGATGTTGCACTGCGTATTGGACAGCTTGAAAGCTCATCACTTATTGCTAAAAAAATCGCACCTATTCGTGTGGTTTTATGCGCATCGCCCGACTATCTTAATATTCACGGTACACCTAAACAACTTGAGGATTTAGAAGCGCATCGCTATTTGCATTATAGCTATATGAATATAGACACTAAGGGACACGTTTTCAAATACCTAAAAGCCAAACAACTCAAGGAAAGTAGTGTTTTTCGGAGTAACAATGGCGACGTATTGGTAGAGGCAGCCATTGAAGGCGCTGGATTGGTATTACAACCGACTTTTATTGCTAGCAAAGCATTAAATGCTGGCAAGCTAGTCATAGTGCTACCTGAATATGAACCGACCCCTATCGGATTATATGCCATCTATGCCCATAGAAAACTGCTACCTCACAAAATCAGGTGTTTTATTGATTTTATGGCAGACTATTATGGTACACCGCCATATTGGGATGAATGTATAAGCAGGAAATGATTAAAAACTTTAATGCTCAACCATTGATCTATTAATACTTACGGTTGCCTTGAAAATTTGAACGCGAATAAGCAACTGAGAGATCTATATATCAAAGAAAAATACTACTGTAATAGTAGAAAGACATCCGTATGAAGACTGTACCGTAGAAGCAGTAATCAAAATGCCAATCCCTCAAGTGTTCTGGCATTTTTTTATGTCATTCATGAAGTATTTAGCTTCTTATGTAAAACCCTATTGAACGAACGTTCAGGCAAAGTTATACTCGTTTGTATTGTGCATGATGATGATCAGATAGATCTAACTGATATCAGTCGCTAAGGAAGCATCAAAAGCTGCTTATATCAAGATCATGCCGCAATTGCTTGAAAATTCTACGAGACCTAAACACAAAAGGATGTGTGTAAAATGGGTAATACTTTAAGCCAGATAACCGCTTTATTCGATCTATCTAACATGAGCACTGTGATCGCAAAACGTGCTCTTCTCCACTTATCGGAGAATCACAATGCATGATGGGATCATTCAACAAGAAGACCAAGGTCGCACGCCTCCCCTTAGACTAGGTGGATTACACTATGCTTGGATAGTAGCTGCCACAGGCGCTGTGGCAATGTTTTGCGGACTTGGCTTAGGACGATTTGCCTTTGGAATGCTGTTGCCATCTATGTCGGCTTCTTTGGAATTAAACTACACTCAAAGCGGCATATTGGGGTTTACTAACCTGATAGGCTATCTCGTCGCCGTTATTTTAAGCCCGCTCATCCTACCTCGATTTGGTACTCGAGCTACTGGGACGGCCAGCCTTCTCTTAATTGCTGCCTCCATGCTTGGTATGGCTTTTACCACAAGCTTCCCTCTACTATGCACACTGTATGTGCTCACTGGTATTGGTAGCGGCGGCGTGGTTTTGCCGATGATGAGCGTCATGTCGCATTGGTTTTTTCCTTCGCACCGTGGTCTCGCTTTAGGACTGGTCATGGCTGGTCCTGGGTTTGGCATTATTTTGTCTGGCTTTGTTGTCCCAAAACTCCTGCCTGTTTCCACACTACTGTCTTGGCAGACAGGCTGGTTAATTTTTGCGGTTATCAATGTTGTGGTGGCTTGCCTTACTTTCACTTTGATTCGCAATCACCCAAACGATGTCAATCAAAGTCCCTTTGGGCGCACCCCAACCTTGCCTGTAAAGAATAAGAAAAAACTAGAGCGTAGCAATATCAAGCTGCTTGTGCATTTGGGCATTATATTTGCTATTTATGGCGCCACTTATATGGTTTACGTGACTTTTATCGTGACTAGCATGGTTGGCTCATATCAACTGAGCGAAGCGACTGCAGGTGGTATCTGGGCATGGATTGGGCTGCTTAGTGTCTTTTCAGGTATGCTCTTTGGCTGGATTTCTGACCACATTGGCAGACGTCTTGGGCTCGCTCTGGCTTTTTTCTTTCTGGCCATCGCTTATCTGCTGGTCGGATTGACCGATTGGACTTTAGGACTGTATATGTCCATCATTCTGTTTGGCTTGGTGGTCTGGAGCGTGCCTGTCATTATGGCAGCTTCTGCTGGCGATTATTTCGGACCTGCCGCGGCAGCAAGTGCTCTTGCAGCGCTGACTTTTGCTTTTTCGGGTGGGCAGGCGCTCGGACCAGTGGCAGCAGGTTATCTCGCAGAGCTTACTGGCGACTTTAGTATCAGTTATATGATGTCTGGCATTGCCGCCTTTGTCGCGATTGGACTCGCCTTATTATTACGACCACAAAAGTCTGTCTAATAAAAATTATCGCGACAGTTGACCTTAATAAAACAAATAATTGGTCAAAATACACTTGAACGGTCGTTCATTTATGTTTATTGTAGCTACACGACGGACATCTAAATTCTTTTCACCCTTTAAGGATAGTATTATGATTAAATTTTATTTTCACCAAACGCCTAATCCAATGAAAGTGGCTTTGTATCTTATGGAGACAGGCCTCGCTTACGAGCTGATGCCGGTAGATACTTTAAAAGGTGAGCAACACACGCCTGAGTATCGCGCGATTAACCCAAACGGTAAAGCGCCCGCTATCGAGAACGATGGCCACCGAGTTTTTGATTCGACAGCTATTTTGATGTACTTGGCTGAAAAAACAGGCAAGCTTGCTGGAAAGCCAGAAGACCGAGGCGAGATGCTGTCATGGCTAATGTTTGTCGCGACAGGCCTAGGTCCATTTTCTGGTCAATCAGTGCACTTCAGACATAAAGCACCTGAAAAAAACCCTTATGCGATCAATCGTTACCTTCGTGAAGCAGAGCGTCATTACGAAGTGCTAGATAAGCACATGGAAGGCCGTGACTACTTGGTTGGAGACACCTACTCTATTGCGGATATCTCTGCTTGGGGCTGGGTTGATAAGGCCGCCTTTGTATTGGGCGAAGCAGGGTTAGACAATTACCCGAATCTCAAACGTTGGTTTGCTAGTATAAACACTCGTCCTGCGGTTGATAAAGCTCGCAATATCGCCAAAGACATTGAGTTTAAATCAGATTTTGATGACGTAGCTGCACGCGCCTTATATCCACAAAACTTTGCCAAAGACATCAAATAACCTCGAATATAAAAACAGGAATAATAAAAATGGAAAACCAATACGTACCTCCCAAAATCTGGACGCATGATGCAGAGAGTGGCGGTAAATGGGCCAGTGTGAATCGCCCCGTTTCAGGTGCTACCCATGAGAAAGAATTACCAGTCGGCAAGCATGATTTGCAGCTGTATTCGATGGGCACGCCTAACGGTCAGAAAGTCACTATCATGCTAGAGGAGCTATTAGCACTGGGCAAAGATGCAGAATACGACGCCCATATGATTAATATTGGCGACGGCGATCAGTTTTCATCAGGCTTTGTCGATATCAACCCCAACTCAAAAATCCCAGCGTTCGTTGATCGCTCTGTCTCAGAGACTGAAATGGTATTTGAATCGGCATCTATTTTGCTTTACCTTGCGGAAAAGTTTTATACATTACTACCTAAAGCAGGCAGCAAACGCACCCAAGTCTTTAACTGGCTATTTTGGTTACATGGTTCTGCCCCGTATTTGGGCGGCGGTTTCGGGCATTTTTATGCTTATGCACCCGAAAAATTTGAATATGCCATCAATCGCTTTACCATGGAAACCAAGCGCCAGTTGGACGTGCTTGATAAGCAATTGGCAAAAAATGAATTTATTGCCGGTGATGAGTATAGCATCGCCGATATTGCTACTTGGCCTTGGTATGGCAACTTGGTGTTGGGCAATCAGTATGAGGCAAAAGACTTTTTGCAAGTCGATGATTACACCCATGTGCAGCGTTGGGCAAAAGCTATCTTAGCGCGTCCCGCAGTACAACGTGGTCGTATCGTCAACCGCACGTGGGGCGAAGCATGGGAACAACTGGAAAACCGTCACAGTGCGACAGATATCGATAAAGTGTTGGCACTAAAACCGGAGTAACTGGTTAGCACCAATACAGTGCTGCTAGGATAATTTTTTGTCGCCTCTGTCGGCGTAGGCACAGCAAGCAAGCAAGCAAGCAAGCAAAAGTTATCCTAGTAACACGTTATAATGGTTATGCTTTTGTAGTTTGAGATTAACTCTACCAATAAGACTAGTGTGACTTAATTTTCCAGAATTTAAGATGGCAGTTTTATAAAACAATAGCTTTTAAGGTGAACATGATGAGTGAACAAGCGAAGTTTAATCGTGATGACGTAATCGAAAAAGCCAAAAATCTTTATTGGGAAAAAGGCTACCACGCCACCTCCATGAGAAACTTACAGGAGGTCATGGACATGCGCCCTGGCAGTCTTTATGCCGCTTTTGGTAACAAGGACAATTTGTTTAAAGAAGCCTTAAACCGTTATGCTGAGCAAGGGGCGGTCAATCTTACCAATGGCATTGCGCAAGAAAAAACCGTCCTAGCTGGCCTCAAGCGGTTTGTCCGAAGTGTGACTGTCTGTAGCAAAGGCACTGCACCCAGCGGCATGTGCATGGTGGTCAAAACCATCGCGGAGCTCACACAAAACGACAGCCCAGAGTTACTGGCTTATGCGACAAGCATTTTAGAACGTGTGGAGACCTCTTTTGTTAAAGCCTTTGAGCAAGCCATCGATAACTGTGAAATAAGCAGTGATAAAGATCCAAACGAACTGGCGCGCTACTTCCAAATTCAACTCATCGGTTTGAGGACTTATGCGCAGGTAAGTAATGATACAGAAGCGGTAGACAGATATATTGATGGTATATTCGAGCAGTTTTTATAAGATGATTTTTGTTGGATATCATTCGAACCTACATGGATGTTATCTATGAAAATAAATCAGCACACCTTTGATTTAAATGTACGCCTCTTTGATACCTGAATGCGTGAGCTATATTTAGCTGCTATTACTTCAGACAAAACATAGGCTGAGGATGCGGCAGGTCAAGTGGCAAATGGTTTTTTGCTCAATACTGTTGAAATATTCGCTAATCCCACTCAGTTTGAGATAGCAATATCGCCTCGCCTTACGCTAATAAATTACTCGCCATAAAAAAGGCAGCCTAGGCTGTCTTTTTTATGGCGTATTATTCTATAGTCAAGGAATTTTAGAATCGCTACAAGGCGACTGACCGCAGATAGGATAGTACACTGAGTACATCTAGCACGGATAACACCGTAGCGGTTTAAAAGTGCTCTGACTATATAAGTGAGAATAAGCAAAGTACTGCTTTGGTCGATCACCATCCGCAGGGCTGTGCGCGCCATGGAAATAGAATTTAAAAAAGTTTAAGCTATAAATCGTAAAGAAAAATGTAGTTTGATTATCATCGTCAGAGCGCATAACTAAAACGTCATTGTTTGTTTATAAAACTTGATAGCAAGCATCAGCTGTAAAATTAGCGCGAATGGATTTATTGTCTTAAGAGTAAAATTACTTAATATTCAGTGAGTTATGATTTAGCGTGCTTTATACCTGTTATTTTTTATTTATTACTTAAATTTAACACAATGTAATAATTATGTGATATAAAAAATCCTACATACGGAAATGTTGCCGGTTTGTCCGGAAATGGAGATTTAAATGCGACTGAATAAGCTTTCGATGGCCGTTCATGCGGCTACTATTTTTGCAGCTAGCATTGCGTTGACAGGATGTTTTTCTGATGATGACAATAATATTACTAGCACACCTTCGGTAATTGAGCCTTGTTCCTCGGTACTTAATGCTATCCAAGTAAATGATATGTGTGTATCGACCACGACTGTATCGAGTCCTGCTAAAGCAGCACAAACCCCTGGTACAGCAGGCGTAGTCGTCACTAATCCCAAACTCATCACTCATTTAGGTGCAAACGCTGATCTCAACCAAGCACGTTATACGCGTTACGCACTCGCTGATCAAGACAATCAACAGCCCGACGCTATTCTAGTTGCCATACCCGGCACACTAGGCTCAGCGCACAATTATTTCCGACTGGCTGAAAACCTTATGATAAAGGCGAAGGCTGCTGGAATGACAGTCGAGGTATGGGGTTTTGATCGTCGCTCTACATTACTTGAGGACACAGCTGGTCTGGATATTGCTGAAAAAAATAGAGATGTTAAGATCGCTTTAGACTCTCTTTTTGGTGGTGAGCTGGATCTAGATCTGAGTCCTGAGTTGAATCGTCGTGCTGAATTTTATGAGCAGAGTGACGTTCCTTTTATGGTGAATTGGACGCCTCAAGTTCATTCACAAGATATTAATGTGGTGGTCAAATTGGCACGAGCAGCGGCGCGTAATGGCAACGTCTTTTTAGCAGGTCATTCTGCTGGTACGGGATTTGTAGCACGTTATGCGGCGACTGATTTTAATGTTAGTGGTATGGGTGCTGAAGAGCCCGGTTACGCTAAGCTGCGAGGACTGGTACTACTGGAAGGTTCAGGTGGCGCGCTAGCAGGTGAGCCTCCTTCTGATGCTCAGTTAGATTCTGTGGAAGCTGCCGCTGATGGTGGACTTTACGCAGCAGCGCAAGCAGGTCGAATAAGCTCATATATTGCTTTACCAGGCCTAAGTCCGCGGCTAGTGGCATCGACTGAAGTACTGGGTATGCAAATGGTATTTGAGGATACGATTAATGGCACCCAGAATATACTACAACAAGGTTTCGGTGCAGATCGCAATGGCAAAACAAATAGCGTCTATCAGCAGGTAGAAGGCCTTGTCGATCGTCCTGTGCCAGTGACTGCTGGCGCTGCTGTGGGTACTTTTCAGGATGATGATAATATCCTCACACCAGCATTCATTCAACTATCAATGGGTAGCATTGGCAATTCAAATGCTGATGGCGTGTTCACATGGTTAGATAATGATCAACCCTTGCCAAGTTCAGTCTTTGTTGACAATGGGCCTGCGCCGACCATGCTATCGAATCAGTCTTTGATTTGGGGTGTTGAGGCAGAGCCAACCAATCTGAAGCGCATTGCACCATCGTTCTTTGTCGGTGGTACTAACTACAGTGATTGGTATTATCCTAGCACTGGTTTGCTACTTGCTAACAACGCGGCGGCAGGTGGTGCAAATTTGGGGCTGGATACCAGTGAATTATCATTACCAATAGCCCAAGGTGGACGGGGTCGATCAGATATTGTCAATCAAACTCAAGCCCGTAAGATTGATGTGCCGGTGATTGGTTTTGGTGGCACCAATGGTCTGACGCCTGTATCTGGGATCTGGCGTAGCTTTGCCAATGCAATCGCGCCTTGTGTCACAATGACGTGTAATGGGACGCCAAGAATGTTGTCTGGCGCGGCAGATTTAAGCGCATTTCCAACTTATGGTGGGTCAGAAGGCGGCTTTGAAGTATATATGAGTGAAGGCTACGCACATAACGATATACTTTCCGCTGACGATGATGCCAACAACAATGTGATTGATCCGTTGCTCGCGTTTATCAAACGCAATGCTCAGTAATTGATTCATTGCAGCAGCAGAAAGGCCACCTTCGAGTGGCCTTTCTTAGTTTTTCGGTGATCCAAGCTCGCTTAACAAAGGCTGTTTTTGCTACCAAAATAGTTATAGCTTAAATTCTCTTTGCAACAGTAGGCTAACTAACAGAGTCAAAACTCCAGTTTAAAGGCTATAGTCAGGTCAATGTAAAAAAGAGACAGCATGACGTCATAGGTCAATAAAAAATCAATGTCAGCTATCGAAACCGCCTTAGGTAATACCACCTATACCCACCTATACCCACCTATACGAATATTAAATACCTACCTGTCTAAATAGGAGCGCCCGATAGGTCTAAGATGGGCTGTCCGTATTCAACGTTCTGGCCATTTTCAACCAAAACTGCTGTGACAACACCTTCTTTATTACTAATCACTGGCTGCAAACGGGTCAATTCATCAATGAAACAAACGGTTTGACCTTTTTGAATGTGGTCACCTTCTTTTACCAAGTTGTCTGTTGCATCGTCTTCACTTAAGTAGACCTGCCCTACGTAAGTGGCACATACTTGTAAGACATCACTACCCTGCTGTTCAGGCTCATTAGTAGTCATCGCGTCTATAGGATTAGCGCTTACATTACTCTGCACACCTAGACTGTTAACCACCTTGATAGATTGCTCATTGTCTGCAATCGTGACTTCATGCAACTGACTGCTTTCAACCAGTTTGACCACACGTGCTATTTGCTCTATATCCATCATAAACTCCTTAAATTAATGTTTAACTGAGACCAAGATATTCAGCAATGGTCATGACACTTAGGATACTCATAACGATGGCGATTAACCAACCAAATACCGCAATCCAAATAGGATGCTTATAATTACCAACGATATTTTTTCTGTAGGCGGCAATCAGGATAATGACCATGGCGATAGGCAACACCAAACCATTTAGTGTGCCAACCAATACCAGTATTTGGGCTGGCTTACCGATAGTCGCAAACACCATTGTTGAGATCACAATGAAACCAATAATGAAGTAACGTTTATGCTTTTCAATAAATGGATGGAAGTTGGTCATAAAAGACACAGAGGTATAAGCAGCACCAATCACCGAGGTCACAGAAGCAGCCCAAATCACCATACCAAAAATAACTTTACCTGCGTTTCCTAAAATATACTCAAAAGGCGACATGGCTGGGTTGGCTGGGTCTAGTGAAAATCCTTGAGATACCACGCCTAATACTGCAAGGAATAAAAATACGCGAATCACAGAGGCAATCAAAATACCAGAGACAGAGCTTCTAGTTACTGAGCTTAAGTTCTCTTCTCCGCTGACACCAGCTTCTAATAAGCGATGCGCACCTGAGAAAGTAATATAACCCCCAACTGTACCACCTACTAGCGTCACGATAGCGACGGCATCAATCTTGTCCGGCATGATGGTTTTGCTGACAGCTTCGGCTAGTGGCGGATCAGACTTAAAGACCACATAAATAATCAACACAATCAGGATAAAGCCCATTAACTGAGCAAATTTATCCATCATAGGCCCCGTTTCTCGGCCCAAAAATATAGCGACTGCAATCACACCACTAATCAGTGCACCTGTGATGGGTGATATATTGAACATGGACTGCATACCAAGCCCCGCCCCGCCAATATTACCAATATTGAAAGCAAGACCACCCGCAATAATCAAGAAAGCGAGCAAGTAACCGACACCAGGAAACACCAAGTTGGCGATTTCCTGTGCACGTTTTTTAGAGACAGCAACGATGCGCCAAACGTTAAGCTGGACGCCGATGTCCATAATAATAGATATTAAGATAACAAAACCGAAACTTGCCATGAGGCTTTCGGTGAATGTGGCGGTTTGGGTCAAAAACCCTGGCCCTACTGCTGATGTGGCCATCAAAAAAGCCGCGCCTAAAATGGCGGTATTGTGTTTTTTTAGGGTACTCATAAATATCCTTGTTCTATATAAAGTAGTTCAATCAAATGATTAGTGGGCGGATATTTATTAGGCAGAGATAGTGATACCTTTGAGCTCTAGTTGTTTCTTTATTTCTTGTGCAAATAAAATAGCGTGTTCACCATCCCCATGTAGGCAGATGCTTTGCGCTTCTACTGGTACGGTTTGGCCACAAACACTGGTGACCGTCCCTTCAGTAATCATCTGCAATACATGCTTAACCGCATCGTCTGTGTCAGTTATCAAGGCGTTGTCTTTGCTACGAGAGACCAGCGAGCCGTCTTTTTCATAGTTTCTATCGGCAAACACTTCTGATATGGCTTCTAAACCATGTTTTTTGGCTGATTTAACCAAATAGCCGCCGGACAAACCCATGACCTTTAGGCTTGGATCAAATCGTTTTATTTCACTTACCAAGATGTCTGATAAATCTTCATCAATAGCGGCTTGATTGTACAATGCACCATGCGGTTTTACGTAGTCTAATGACACACCAACCAAGTCACAGAGCGCTTTGGTTGCACCCAACTGATACACCAATAAAGCACGATAATCGGCTTCGCTTAACGGCTCATGAATACGGCCAAAGTTTTCTCTATCGTTTAGACCAGGATGTGCGCCTACGCTCACGTTGTTTGCTTTTGCCAATTGCAACGTGGCTAGCATCTCGCTGTAAGAACCAGCATGAAGACCGCAGCAGACATTCGCTGAGCTGACTATCGTTAATAATTTATCGTCTTGCCCGCAGCCTTCCGCCACATCAGCATTTAAATCAATTTTCATTGGCATACTCCTTAATTTGATCGATATAGTGTTGTCTGTTTTGCTGTTCCTTTAACGCTTGCTCTAATGACACAACGGCGAAATGACAGGCTTTGCCAAATCTAATCTGTGCCATCAGACCTATGTCTGCTTGAATCACGGTTGCAATTTTCGGATAGCCACCCGTTGTTTGCCCATCCGCCATCAAAATAATCGGTTGCCCTTGCGGTGGTACCTGAATCATACCAATATCAACACCATGTGAGCTCATTTCTACAGGCTTACTAAATTCAAGCGCTGTAGCTCCCTCCAAACGGTAGCCCATACGGTTGCTACTGCTTTGTAGTTTCCATGGCTGGGTCTCAAACGCTTGTTTAGAAGACTCAGTGAAGCAGTCATATTCGCTGCTTTTTATCACTCGAATAACCTCGGTTGGTGCAAGACGAGCTACCCCAATCACAGGTAGGCTGGATTCAGTTTTTACCGTTAAGCTGTCATCGGCTTTTAGGTATCTGCCTTCAAATCCGCCAAATCCTGCTTTGAGATTGGTGCTAACCGACTGTAATACTGGCTCAATATCGAAGCCACCGTGCACACATAAATAGCTATACATACCTTGTAGCGGGCGCAAAAGTTTGAGCGTCTGCCCAGCCGTCGCATTGATACGCCAATAGCAAGGAACACGCTTGTCGTCTAAATACGCCTCGTATAAAGCACCTGTTAAGCAAAAACTGACACTTTCTTCAAACTGTATGGTTAGCTCACCGAGCGCTATTTCAATAGCAGGTTCGTTTGCCTCATTTTTCATCAAAGCGTTACCAGCTTGTAGCGCCCAGCTGTCCATCACGCCATTTCTACCCACGCCCATGCTTCGGTAACCCAGTCGTCCCGAATCTTGAATACTGGCAAGGGCACTTGCGGTTAAAACTTTCATTGATACCACCTGTTTATTTGTCTTTTTGATTCATGCATCTTTTATTTATCGCTTATTGATGAATATCAATCGCTTTAAATGTCAAAGTATCGCCTGCGTTAAGTAACGTCGGAGAGGTCTTGGTTAAATCAAATAAAGCAGTATCCGTCTGGCCGAGTAACTGCCAACCGCCTGGAGACTCAAAAGGGTACACCCCTGTCTGCTCGCCGCCGATACCCACTGAGCCTGCCGGCACTTGAGTTCTAGGGATGGCGTGTCTTGGGAAGTACAGCGACTCAGACAACCCGTCAAGATAAGGAAACCCTGGCTGAAAACCGATAAAGTAAACGGTATAAGTGGCTTTAGTATGTAGCTCAACAACGGCTTCAACCGAGAGGTTTAGCTCATTCGCCATGGCTGCCAAATCAGGGCCATACTTACCGCCGTACTGTACGGGTATCTCGACGTGTTTGCCTTGGATGGTTTTTGAAGGGATATCATTGAGTAGGTCTGACAGCTTATCTTTAAAGGTAGTAAGCTCAGCCCACGTTAATGGCACGATGAACACACTGAGCGTATTCATACCAATCACCACTTCGATGACTTCTGGCATTTTTTGGATGCTGTCTGATAAAGCCCAGCATTTTTGTTGTTTTTCTAAGGTGGTTGGTTTGGGGAAAAACAATGCTAGATTGGTTTCACTGCATAGTTGCCATTGTAGTTCCATTAGCACGTGCTCCATTATCTGTTATCTTCATTCTGACGCTAATGTCAGATTTGGTTTTCATTTTTGCGGGCAAGACCTGATTTATATATTGTCTTGTATCCACTGTTCTAGATAATGAATGCTCATTTGACCCTCACAAAACACCTTATCTTCAAAGAGTCGCTGATGCAGACTAATATTGGTATCAATACCCGTAATTTGCGCCTCCGATAGAGCCGCACGCATTTTTTCTATCGCTTTTTCTCTTGAACGATCTTGTACACATATCTTGGCAATTAAGCTGTCATAAGATGGCGGCACAGTGTAGTTCGACTCAGCATGGCTATCCACTCTGATACCAAACCCTGCTGGCATGTGGCAGTAGTCTATGCGCCCAGCATTTGGCAAAAATGTCTGCGCGTTTTCGGCATTGATACGGCACTCAAAAGCGTGTCCGGTAATGGCGATATCATTCTGTTTGTATGCCAATGGAAGCCCTGCAGCTACTCTTATTTGCTCCTGTACAATATCGACGCCCGTCACCATCTCAGTGATGGTGTGCTCAACTTGCACACGGGTGTTCATCTCGATAAAGAAGAACTCGCCGTTTTCGTATAAAAACTCAAACGTGCCTGCGCCTCTATACTGCATTTGCTCGCAAGCTGTGACACAGGCTTGGCCTATTTTCTGGCGCTGCTCTTCGGTGATCCCGGGTGCTGGCGCTTCTTCAATGACTTTTTGATGACGACGCTGCATAGAGCAATCACGCTCGCCTAAATAAATCGCATTGCCGTGGGTATCGGACATGACTTGCATTTCGATATGACGAGGTGCTTGTAGGTATTTTTCGAGATAAACGATAGCGCTACCAAAATTGGCTTTGGCTTCTGTTTGCGTCATAGAAATCGCAGAGAGTAAGTCGGCTTCTTTTTCGACCACGCGCATACCACGACCGCCGCCACCGCTTGCTGCTTTAATGATGACTGGATAACCAACGTCACTGGCAATCTTGATAACTTGCTCTGAATCAGCAGGCAATGCGCCATCAGAACCAGGCACACAGGGCACGCCAGCCATTGTCATTTGTTTTTTGGCTTCAACCTTGTCGCCCATATTTCTGATATTGTCAGCCGTTGGGCCAATAAACGTGAGACCTGAGTCTTCAATCAAGGCCGCAAAGTCTGCGTTTTCAGACAAAAAGCCATAGCCTGGATGGATGGCTTGTGCGTTGGTGATTTTCGCTGCAGAAACTAGCGCTCTTTGATTGAGGTAGCTGTGCGTGGCATTGGCAGGCCCGATACAGATTTTTTCATCGGCTAAGCGTACGGGTAACGAGTCTTTGTCTGATTCAGAATGGGCAATGACTGACTGAATACCCAGCTGCTTACAAGCTCGGATAATACGTAGAGCAATCTCGCCACGATTGGCAATTAAGATTTTTGTGAACATATTTATTCCCTTAAAAATATAGTGTCAAATACAGTGTTTGTGCAGCGTCTATACAATATTGAGTGGCTCTAACTGTCTGGCGCTATAATAAATAAGGGCTGTGCATATTCTACGACGTCACCTTCATCAATCAGAATCTCTTGAATCGTACCGTCAGCTTCTGCCTTGACTTCGTACATCATTTTCATGGCTTCAATGATGCATAGTGTCTGCCCTGCTACTACCTGATCGCCCACTTCAAAGAACGCCTCAGCGGTCGGCTCAGAGCGAAGGTAAAAAGTACCGAGCATAGGCGCCAGTACTTGGGAGGCAGATGAAGAGCTAGATGAATTAGTGACCTCCGTCGTCACCGTTTCATCCATAGAGTTGTTTTCTGCACTGGTATTATTAGGAGTGTTATTGTAGGAAGTTACTGTGTGTGGTTCTGAATGAGAAGTTTTTGAATGGCGAGTATTACCAATATGATGGCTGCTTTCATTGCCATTAGCCTGACAAACGATAGAGATGCGTGCATCACCATCAGTTACTTCTAATGATTGTATGTCAGCGCTTTCTGCGATTTTGATCAGCTTTTCTAGATCTGTAAAGTTAATATTCATATTGTTAGCTATTCCATTAGAGTAAAAGTGAATAATTGTTTTTTATAAAAAACTTATGCGATGTGACACGTTTTTATTTACTAAGAGCTTTGTGGAAAAACAAGATTGGATGCCATTACATTTTAAAATGGCGTTTTAAAATAGCGTTGTCATCCAACATTATAGAACTGCCAAGTCTTCATCTTTTGGGTCGCAGATAAACATATGTCCCGGCGCGTGCGTTATCATCAGTTCAGGTTTGCTGGTCATTGCGATGCTTTGAGGCGTCACACCACAAGCCCAAAATACAGGCACTTCACCTTCCTTTATGAGTGATGCATCACCAAAATCGGGAGAATGGATGTCTGTTATACCGATGACACTAGGGTCTCCAATATGGATAGGCGCGCCATGTACTTGCGGAAACCGAGAGGTGGCTTGTACGGCTCTGGTGATTAATGGATAAGGTATCGGTCGCATGCTGACCACCATTTTTCCATAAAACTGTCCTGCAGGCTCAGTTTCTATATTCGTGATATACATCGGCACATTGTGATTGTCTTCGATGTGTCTGACAGGAATAGACGCATTGAGCATGGCAGACTCAAAGGAAAAGCTACATCCTAAAAGAAAGCAGACCAAGTCCTCTCTCCAATAGTCTGTTAGGTCTGACACCTCCGCTACTAGCTCGCCAAACTCGTATATTCGATACTTTGGGACATCAGACTTTAAGTCTGCGCCTTTCGCCATCAGCCGTGGTTCCGAACTACCAACATCTGTTACGTCTAAAATAGGACAAGATTTTGGGTTTCTTTGTGCAAACAATAAAAAATCATAGGCCAATTTCTTGGGTACTATGACTAGGTTTGCTTGTATGTGACCTTTGCACATGCCAGAAGTCGGCTTGTTGATTTCGTTCTTACCAATTAGTGCTCTGACCTCTTGTGGCGTCATATTTGCTAAATCTAACATGATTACAACCTCTTACGTTTTGACATTTCTGGCAGATAAAAAATCATCTAATAAAACCTGTATGAAGTTGGCGCTTTGTAACAGTATTTTATATATAGATAACTATATTATCGTTATGTAACCTAGCAGAACATTTTTAAAATGACAAGACGTAAGCGTTGTAAATAAACGCATGTGATACATAAATGAGAGTAGACAAGGAGGGGGTCGATATATAAATAAAACTATGAGTCAGATCGAAAAGAGGTTCAAACGTTGGTAGAAGTGTTGGTACCATTTTGCAAAATTTAGCCGTGGTATATGTCAATTAAATAATATCTGACTGCTCGCGTCGAATATGTTTAACAGTTGCTACTCATATAACCTAAAATAAATGTTTTTATTCTTTATACGCCTCCTGCGCCGCGACTTGATGCTTCACTATTTTCGACCAATATCGCGGCGGCTGTTGTTTTGAGTATTGCCCATTGTGCATCGTCGACATAGATACCTTCTTTCCATGCGCGCTGATGCGTTTCAAACAATGCATCTGTCGATATTTTACGATCGAAATTCTGTGTGTCTGACTCAATATCAAAGTTTTGTGTGGCAATTTCAATAACCATGTCATTGGTATTGTAATTGGCTTGCGGTTTGTCAAAAAAGTAAAGGTCAGGATAGACAAAATCTTTATTTAACGTAAACAATGTATGTTTGGGCACAGAGCCATTGTCCCATTTGGCCAAGCAAGCAAAGCCTTTGGCTGCTAGCCCTACCAACTCGCTATAAGCCAACCAGCGATTGTGACAATTCTGCAAATAAATATAAAAATGCGCTGAGTCGCCCATTTTTTCAAGCGCATAGTCAATAATAGTCGGTAAATGACAAGCCAAGCTACTGCCATGCAGATCTAAACGAATAGCACTGTCCTCTTGATGAATAATATCGATTGGCGTGTCAGTCTCGCTCAAGATATATGGGGTGGCATTATTAAAATGTTTGATACCATCCAAGCCTGCCATTTGTAGCTCGGCGACCATGGTAGCTATCACGTCAGCTTCCCCCACCTCTCGGTGCAGCCCAGTAAAAGCTTTGTATACCATCGTGACGATTTCATTGTGCGATACCATCATAAGTCAGAGCCTCCTTGCTCTATTGATACATCAGGCAATAAAGGAAACAACCATTCATCACTATCCACTTCTGCAAATAATGGCGCGCCTTGAAACAAGGTAATCCTTACCCAGCGATCGGATCTGGGATCAAACTTGGTTGCACCAAACATCGATAATTTACACCGTAATAGATGCATGGGTAAGGCTTCTTTATGCAAGACATTCATCTGGATATCACCCAGCTGCTTATGTCCCATTGTCCAAACGCGGCGCGCAATTGAGCGATATTTGGGCTTATTTAAGATAAACTCAGATATCAGTTGCTGTGGGTTGGCTTGTGTTAATGCCAAATATAAATGATTGGCTTGGCGAGCGATATCCAAGGACAGCTCACGATCCGCACCCGGCTCCTGACCACGTACACCCATACGCGGCTCTTCTTTATCCACCGAACGATACCAAAACCAATGGCTATTCTCAGGCTGACTAAAATCAATATCAATGGCCCAGCGATAATGCTGCTCTAGAACATCGATCAAATCTTGAATGATTTTTCCTTTTGGCAACGATAGTGCTTCATCAGCATTAACTCTTTCGCTCAGTGCATCGACACGCTCAGGATACAGCTCTATTAAGCAAGAAATGATGACTTCTTGGCTCTCTAAGCTCAAATGGTCATGCGCCTGTAAAAAATCTGCCCATGTTGCATTATTATTAATGGTCGTCATCAAGTTATTTTGTAAAACAATTAATTCTCTAACAACCGTTTCATTGCGTTTAATTTGCTGCTCATTGATAGTGACAATCTCGTTAAAATGCTGAATAGCACGTTTGATTAGACTGGCAAAATGCGCCGATTCTTTGGGCTCAATCTGACAAACCAATGTCGTTTGCAGCGCTTCCTCACGGGTGGTCAGCCATTGATCAACGACGCATGGATGATTGATTAGGTAAGGCGCCATACCCAGACCGGTGGCATTACCAATCCCCAGATAACGCTTGATTTCTGGATGCAGAACCGCGGCTTTGCTACCGCCTTTTTGTTTTGCTAAATAATCGACCCAATCGAGGCTGAACTCACGCAGCAAGTACACCGCACACATCTGCGCTCGAAACGACTGATTAAAGTCCTCGCTATGATCTAACGGCTTAAAATCATAAATACCAAACTTACCATTGCCATAGACCGCCGTGGTACGCAGGATATAGCCGACTTGCGCGAGTACATCAATATCAGGCTGCTTGCCAGCCGCAAGTGAGCTGACGATATGATCAAAGACCCGCACGCTCTTGTTTGCTCGTGCCAGCACCATCATCATATTGGAGTTGCGACCAGCTTCTTGTAGCGGTACGTTGGCTTGTAGATTACTCAGCAATTCTTCGCTTATCTCGCCAAACACCAGCCCAAAGGTGACATCCCATTTTTGGGCAATCACCCTATCGTTGCGCTCGTCATCAGCCAGCTCATTGCAGAACACCACCAGATGATATAGATGTTCTGGGGTATGTAGACGATAGATAACCTTGCCATAGCCTTGCTCATCCAAGTCCCACAAATGAGTGCTGAGCGTCCATTTCTCTCTATCAATCTTACGCAGTAACGTACGCACAAAGCTAACGCGGGTTTGGTGCATGGCACCGAGTCTTTGGGCGTCCATAATCACATCGCGAGTACGAAAACCATTACTAAGTAAAGGCGGCTTTACGTCAATATCTTTCTTATTTGCATTATTTTCATAAACCATATTCATAATGTCACTACCTTACCTAATATATTGAACCAGCAGCTTCGTTAATAATCTCAATGAGGATCTCTATCGGTAAATAACAAACCAACGCTATAGATGGTGGTTGGTTCATTACTTACCGTTTGGTGATCTAACACTTCAATCAGTTTTTTGCGTCATGCTTTCTTTAGACGTTTGAGCGTTTTCAGCTTCACTGATTTTGTGTCTCACTTCTACCTGATTAGGACGATACAAGTCTTGCTCTCTCGCCATTTGTTGCGCGATTTGCGGGCCATTCCATAACGATGGTAACAGCACAAAAGAGACGGGCACGGCGGTAATCACAATAAAGGACTGTAATGCGGTCACGCCACCTGAGCCAAGCGAGATTAAAACAATCGCTGTCACCCCCATCATAATGCCCCAAAAGGTACGAATCATGGCGTTTGGCTCACGCTCGCCACTGATGACCACACTAATGGTATAGGTCATCGAATCGCCCGTCGTAACGATAAAGACGGTGGTCAGAATCAAGAATAGTATCGAGGTAATCAAAGGAAATGGTAGTTGCTGCGTGACGGCCAATAGCGCGCCTGGTAAGTTAAAGCCCTCAAAGGCACTACTGACACTCCCTGGATTGGCAATCTCAAACGCTAGGCCAGAACCACCGACGACGGTGAACCAAAAGCACGTCACGAGCGGTGCAATAATACATACGGTGGTAATCAACTGGCGAATCGTACGACCGCGTGAAATACGAGCGATAAAGATGGCCATCATAGGGCCGTAACCTAAGAACCAACCCCAAAAGAATACCGTCCACCAACTCAGCCAACCTTCATCACCGCGATACGTCGCCATCGGGACAAAATTGTCAATCATGGTGCCGACGCCCTGAATGTAGCCGTTGACAATAAAGTTGGTCGGACCAAATACTAAGATAAAGACCATCAATCCAAAAGCCAAAATGACGTTGAAGCGACTGAGCAGCTGCATGCCGCGAGTCAGTCCACTAATCGCAGACAACGTATAGAGTACGATAGCAAAGACAATGATGATTAGCTGAGTGGTAAACGTATCGGGAATACCGAACAGTTCATTCAGTGCATAGCTGGTTTGCAAACCCAAGAAACCAATAGGACCGATCGTGCCGGCAGCAACTGCCACGATACAACAAGCATCGATGATTGCGCCCGTTTGACCTGTGAGTACACGCTCACCAAACATAGGATAGAGTAAGGTGCGCGGCTTCAATGGCAGCCCTTTGTCATAATGCAAATGCATGATCACAATCGCGGTCAAACTACCGACAATCGCCCACGCCAAAAACCCCCAATGCATAAATGATTGAGACAAAGCATTAAAAGCGCGTTGTTGTAAATCGGCTGACTCACCATATAAAGGAGGCGCTGAGACAAAATGAGCGATGGGTTCAGCGGCAGCCCAAAAAACACCACCACCGGCCAGTAGTGTGCAGAAAAGAATGGCCATCCATTTGAAACTGTCTATCTCAGGTACGGGTAAATTGCCTAAAATCACACGTCCTGTACGACCAGCACCGACGGCTAACGCGATAACAAAAGTGGCAAGAAGCAAAATTTGCCAAAAAGGCCCAAATATTTTGACGGACCACGAGAAGCCCACTTCGACAATTTTTGCTAAGCGCGCTTCTGCAAAAATCGCCATCAAAACAAAGGCCACAATAAACCCGCCACTGTACCAAAACGCGGGATTTTTGAGACCTAATGTATCGGTAGAGATAGCGGCGGCTTTGGTGTCATTTGCTCCTTGATTAACAGGCGCTGAGCGTCCTTGCTCATCTTGGTTAAATCCCTTTAAATCGGCCATGATGTGGCTCCATATGCTAAGGCTAATGTTGCGTTCTAAATCAGAGGTATCGCAATGAGGATATAACCAGATAACCTCACCATATTAAAGCGGTCTATTTCAAATGGGGATGCGCTATAAAACGTCTGTCGTCTTATAGCGGTTTCGCATAATAACTGGTTAACAAATATTTAGAATTGACTGTTCAAGCCAAAGGCTTTATGCCCTGCTCTAAAAAATCAAACCAGTTTTGACCGATGACTTTCCCAGCATCGCTTTCATTAAAACCATGCTTGAGCAAACCGTTATAGATGTTTTCCATACCGTCTTTACCAGCGAACCATGGCAAGGTATCTGGCCAACCTGAGTTATTGGCATTGCCTTCACCATAATCCATTGCTTTTGACCAGCGCCCATTACGCATCCATTCAAGCACGGCTTGGGGTTGATTGAGACACAAGTCACTACCAATGGATAAATGCTCGACACCATATTTGTCAGCACAAGTGGCAATCATCGTACAGAAGTCATCAAGCGTACAGTCGCTGCCATTTGGCAAATGAAACGGATATAAGCTGAAACCTAACAACCCGCCTGCTTGGGTCAAGGCACTGATAACCGTGTCTGACTTATTACGCAGGGCATCGTGTGCTGTGGTTGGATTGGCATGACTGATACATATCGGGCGCGATGATGCTTCTATCGCCTCAAGCGTTGAACGTTCTGCGCTGTGTGACATATCGATAATCATACCGACACGGTTCATCTCTTTGATGGCCTGCTGACCAAATCGGGTGATGCCGCTGTCATTCTGCTCATAACAACCAGTGGCTAGTAAGCTCTGGTTATTGTAAGTCAGCTGCATAATCAATAGACCCAAACGGCGCATCACACTAATTAGGCCAATCTCATCATCGATTGGTGAGCAGTTTTGCGCGCCAAAGAAGATGCCAACTTTGCCTTGCTCTTTTGCCATCTTGACATCAGCCACTGAGTACACGGGCAAGATAAGATCTGAGTTTTGCTCAAAGCGTGTGTGCCACTCGCTAAAGCGGGTCATGGTTTGGCGAGCATCTTCGTGATAGACCAAGGTGGCATGTACCGCATTGATACCACTGGCTTGTAGCATCTTAAAGTAGTCACGATCCCAATGGCTATACTGTAATCCGTCAATGACGATATGATCTTGGTACATATCAATTCCCTTTAATACTTTTATCAGTAGCCGCTATCATTGGCTATTAAGTGCTTTTTCACACCGTGTCGCTTCGATAGCGGCGAGTATTCTTATTAAGACATTTCTAGTACGCTTTTTGATAAGCGGTCTTGACGATGGTATAGAACTCTTTGGCATATTGACCTTGCTCACGCGGGCCAAAGCTTGACTGTTTACGGCCACCAAACGGTACATGATAGTCCGTACCTGCCGTCGCTAGATTGACCATGACGCAACCTGCTTGTACTTGCTCTTTGAACATCGCACTGCTACGCAAGCTTTGGGTGATGATGCCGCCCGTCAGACCAAAGCGCGTGTCATTGGTCATGGCGATCGCTTCGTCCAAATCCTTGACACGCATGACACAAGCCAGCGGAGCAAACACCTCTTCTTGGTTGATATCCCAGCTGTTGTCCGTCTCGGTAAATAACGTAGGCGACATATAGTAGCCGTCATGCGGCATCTCTAAACGCTCACCACCAAAGGCTAAATTGGCACCAGATTGTTTGGCTTTTTCGATCCAGTCCATGTTTGATGCCAGCTGCTTGTCATCGGCGACAGGTCCCATAAAGATACCGTCATCAAGCGCATGGCCGACTTTTAAGGTTTTCATTTTTGCGACCACACCTTCGACGAAGGCATCATGAATACTGTCCATTACGATGAGTCGTGAAGAAGCGGTACATTTCTGTCCCGAACCACCAAACGCACCAGCCACTGCCGCATCGATAGCGACTTGTAGATCAGCATCGTCAGCGATGACCAAGGCATTTTTGCTGCCCATCTCAAGCTGGCAACGGATAAAGTTTGGTGCCGTCGCAGCAGCAACTTTGCGACCTGTTGGTACAGAGCCCGTAAAACTAACGGCATCGATATCTGTAGAATTGATGAGTGCATCACCGACTGACGAGCCGCCACCCAGTAGCAGGTTAAACGTCCCTTCTGGCATGCCTTGACGATGGATGATTTCGGCCAATGCCACTGCGCTGGCAGGTGTTAAGTTCGCAGGCTTCCAAATGACTGTGTTACCAAATGCTAGCGCTGGCGCGATCTTCCACACAGCGGTGGCAGTTGGAAAGTTCCAAGGTGAGATAATGGCGACCACTCCGACTGCTTCGCGAGTCACTTCGACTTTAACCCCAGGGCGCACTGAATCAGCCGTATCACCCATTTGACGCAACACTTCCGCCGCATAGTAATGGAAGAACTGGCCTGCGCGGTAAATCTCACCGCGACCTTCCGCAAACGGCTTACCTTCTTCAAGAGACAACAGCGTACCTAGCTCATCACAGCGAGCAATCATTTCATCGCCAATCGCTTGTAGGATAGACTGCTTTTTTTCTAAAGGAGTCGCTTCCCACTTTGGTTGAGCTTGGCGCGCTGCAGCGATGGCATCTTTGACTTGATCGCTACTCGCTTGTGCGAACTCACCGATAGTTTCAGTGATATCAGATGGGTTAATATTGGCAACGGTATTTACGCCTGCCTGCCATTCACCATTGATGTAAAGTGATTTGGTTGGGTCTTGCTGCAATATCTGTTGGGCGGTGTGAGCTGACATAAGAGCTTCCTTGATAAAGTATTAAAAGATGGAGTATTAAAATTAGTTTTAAGGCACAGCGGCATATACGACCAGCTCAACCAGCATTTCTTCACGAGCCAGTCCTGCTATCACCAGCGCCGCACGATTTGGATAGGGTGCTTCAAAGTATTCAGCATAGACTTGATTGACGGTTTTTAGATAGTCGCGATCAGTCACATAGATCATGACCTGTAGTACCGAATCCATGCCGACATTGGCACATTCTAGTGTGTGCTTGAGATTGTCTAGCGTTTGGCGGGTTTGCGCTTCGATACCACCTGCAACCACATCACCATTTCCATCGATAGGAATCTGCGCAGTGTACAACGTACCATTGCTGGTGATTGCCCACTCTAAAGGGGCTTTAGACGCATAAAGTGAGGTTTTGATGGCTTGTTTGGTTGAATGAGTCGTCATGTCGTCATATCCTTTGATCAATGATTGGGCAGCGATTGCTATAGACGTATCCTACTCAAGTACTAACGATAAATCTAACTAATTAAATTTGAAATATGATAGATTTAATCTATCGTTTAAATAAATCATTGAAAAATAGCCTTGGACGGTATGGATATGAAGCTACAGCAACTGCGTCATTTTTTATTTGTGGTAGAAGAAGGAGGCTTTCGTGCGGCGGCTGATCGCGCTAACCGTTCGCAAGCCGCGTTATCAGCCTCGATAAAGGAATTAGAAAAAACCTTAGGTCAGCGTTTATTTGAAGTGGGCAACAAAGCCATATTGACGCCCTTTGGTGAAACCTGCTTACCAAAAATGGAGCAGTTTCTTACCGTTTATCAAGCGCTAGAAGATGACTTAAAAGCATCCGCATCTGGTGATAAAGGTAAAATCAGGATTGCAAGCGTGCCGTCGCTAGTGACTAAATTATTACCTAGCGTGTTAGTCGAATACTCAAAAAAATATCCTGATATCGAGATTGTATTGATAGATGACAATTCTGTTGGTGTGGCCAATCGATTGTTGGCAGGTGAGATAGATTTGGCACTAGGCAATTGCACCAGTATTGATCAAACGAATATAAATTTCACCCTACTCATATCAGACCCGATTGGCGTGGTCTGTCTTAAAAGCAATGAGCTGAACGATGAGTTAAATCAGGCGCAAGGGCTAACATGGCAGCAACTTATGTCACAGCCATTTATTTATAACGGTACTTGCAGATTGCTCGAAAACACACCAGCCGAGGCGCTCAATCGCAGAGCAAGATATACGGTAGAAAACATTACATCGCTATTCTCATTATTGCGTAATGATCTGGGTATCACCACGTTACCTAAGCTTGCCTTCCCTGCTAATGAACCCGAGCTGGTTTGGATAGATTTAGTTGACCCTTCTTTAAACCGGCAGATCGGAATTTTTAAACTTGCTAATAAATCTATCTCTCCCCCAGCCCAAGCTTTTTATGATCTCTGTGTTGCGTATGTTCAAGAGCACTATTTACTGTAATTGGGTTATCTATTATTTTCTCTCTCCTATTGAATCACTAACTACCGTAAATCATCGACGACAGCTAGCATTGCAATTAGTGATGCTTCTCCTAATTTGATAGAACGCTCTGGTGACCAACCCATCTCTTCGTCAGGCAAATTATTATTATCTTTAAATGGCATCTCTAACGTATTAGCAAGGCAATCAAAACGTTCTGCCACCCAGTTGGTTGCAACGGTCATATTGGCAGCATTCGGTGCATCAATCTCATAGCCAACTTCGGACTGAAAATCGGCACTGGCTAATTTTAATACGTCTGAAAATCTATCGCGTAGCTGGGCGAGACGGTCACTATAACTTGGCGTCCCTTGAGAGCCAGCAAGGAATACGTATGGCAATGCTTCATCGCCATGCACATCATAAAATAGATCCACGCCTGTCGCTTCCATTTTATTAATCACATGAAATACTTCAGGGCTTTTGTCTAAGCTTGGACTTTGCCATTCACGATTTAGGTTGGTTCCGACAGCATTAGTACGCAAGTGACCACGTACACTACCATCGGGATTCATATTGGGCACAATATAAAAGTTGGCTTTGTCTAATAACTGTTTTGCGGTCGCGTTATCGCTATCTAGCAAGCTATACAATAAGCCCTCGATGAGCCATTCAGCCATCGTTTCACCTGGATGCTGACGGGCAGTAATCCATATATTGCGCTTGTGGGCAGCACCATCGCCAATCTTAACCAAAGTTAAATCGCGCTTATCAAGCGTTTCGCCTAGATGCTCCAAAGTTACTAACGAGTGCATCTGCACGGCCGCCAATAAATCTTGGTGACGCCCATAGCTATAAGGCGCAAAATAAGCAATTTGCATGGTTTCGCATTCTAACTCTGCCACGATGGTTAATTTTCCATCTTTATAAGCCGTTGGCAGACGAAACCAATGCTGACGATCATAAGAAGCAACCGCTTGGTAATCCTCCCACCCTTCCAGATAAGACGCTTCCCCTGCATTCATAATATTGAGAATATACTGCTCTCCAACCTCGCCAGATAGGCGAAAGTTAAACCATTGAAAAAACGCTTCGCCAACGTCTGGACGAATGGCTAATTGAATGTCGTTTTTGTTTTCTACATTGATAACGTCAATATTTCCTGCGTCAAAATTCGCTGTGATATGCATAATCGCTCCTTAATTGTTTTTTATAGTTGTGTTTTAAAAAATATGATGAGATATAAGAAAAATGGTAGATATGCATTTACTTGGTCATAGTAAATTTCTTTTCAAGTCATTGGCTGATAAAGCTATATCTATTCAGATCAAATTTACATCTTTAAATATTGAAGGCTGAGATCAATTCTCAGTCAATAATTCTACACTGACTTGAAAATAATAGTCATCCTTAATCGTAATGCCAACCTTGCCTTTATGAGCATTAGCGATAGCCTGAACGATAGATAACCCCAATCCTGTGCCTGAATGCTGATGGCTAGTCTTATCATGACGATAGAATCGCTCAAACAATTTATCAGCTTCACTCTGATTGAGCATCTTGTCTAAGCGATTGGTCACTGTTATTAATAACGACTGTTTTGAGGATAGAGCCTCTTCCTTTGCCGTATCAAGGGTGCTGCCTGAGGTAATAATGGTAGCTGATATTGTGATAATACTGTCACTAGCGGCATAGTAAATGGCATTTGACATCAGGTTGGCAAATAACCGTTGCAGTAAACCTTCATCACCTAATACTGTCTTAAATTCGCCCATTTTTTCAAAAGTTATCCCTCGATCCTCTGCAATCATTTCATAGTAATCAACGAGCTTGGTGATTAAGTTTTCAGTATCTACGTGACTAATTTGCGAGTCACTTAATCCTTTCTGAGTTTTTGCCAACAGCAACATATTATTAATCAACACCGATAACTGCTCTAACGTATCATGCTGATGATGCAGTTGCTCAATGTATTCGTCGCCTTCTCTTGGCTTAGTTAACATGACCTGCGTTTGTGTACTAAGCGTCGCTATTGGGGTGCGGAGCTCGTGGGCGATATTGTCTGAAAATCGTGACAAAGATTCAAAATTTCTTTCAAGCTTGACCATCATTGAGTTGTAAGATTCTGCTAGCGGTCGCAGTTCTAATGGCATGTCACTGACAGTTACTCTTTCATCCAACCTTTCAGGATTGATTCTTTTCATTTTTTGTACGATAGTGGCCAAAGGCGCAAAACCCCAATACACGCTCAATGCGGCGATTGAGACGAGTAATAGTGTAATAGCGAATAAAATCATACTAAGCTGACGATTGAACTGTAATAAATACTGATGATGTACATCTATAGGTAACGCGATAAGCGCGAGCATTTTGTCGTCTTCAACGACCATCGCTCGATAATATCTGCTGTTAATACTCATCACAAACTGTTGCTTATCGTTATCTTGTCGCAGTGACAGCAGATTAAATGCTTCCCCTAGCTCTTGAGTAAAGTTGTTGGGGGTACTAGACAGTATCTGTCCCTCTTTGTTAGCAATGACGGTTTTTAGATCGTAATCTAGCCAAGAAGAATGTAGATGACCAGCCTCCTCTGATGCTTCTGCAGAAAATGACGTTGTGTCAGATGACAAGCTTAACGGTGGCTGGTTATTTAATAGACCTTGAGAATTTGTTAGCATTTGAGAGGTTGTATGGCTGTTAGGTTCTGCCACTTGCTTACGTAAGTTAAACGCGGCATGAGTCATAATCTCAGCATCCATTTGTTCAAAATGGCCCTTAACAGAGTGCTGTACCCAAATATAAATAATAATCTGTGACATAACGACAAATATCGTGAGCAGCAACACAGTACGCCACAATAGTGGCAAGCGTCGATTGTCCAACCTGTGTTTCATATTAGATATTGCCAGCTTCGTGAGACGGATTATTATCAAGCACTGTATCGACAGCCTCCAATCGGTACCCCATACCACGCACAGTATGAATCAGCTTTGCCTCATGCTCATCATCTATTTTTATGCGAAGACGCCTTATCGCCACATCAATCACATTGGTATCATTTTCAAAATTCATATCCCATACTTGAGAGGCAATGACTGAGCGTGGTAGCACTTCGCCTCGGCGCTCTAATAGAAACTGTAATAAAGAAAACTCTTTTGCCGTGAGCTTAATAGCCCTGTCTTTTCTATGCACAGTGCGCTTGGCAATGTCCATCTTGAGATCCGCTATTTGCATAATCGTACTTTGATAATCGGATTGATTGGCGCGTCGTAATAGACTCTTTATTCTGACGATCAATTCTGCAAACGCAAAAGGCTTGGTTAAATAATCATCGCCCCCAATTTCAATCCCTTTTATCTTGTCACTTAAGTCATCTTTTGCCGTCAAAAACAGCACGGGGGTACGCTTACCTGCCGCTCGGTAATTGCGCACCAGCTCAAAGCCACTAACATCAGGTAGCATGACATCCATCAGTATCACGCTAAATTCTTCCGTCATCAATGCATGATAGCCATCTAAACCTGTTATGTGATGATCCACAATAAACCCAGCTTCCGTTAAGCCTTTTTTTATGTACTCGCCAAGCTTCAACTCGTCTTCTACCAGCAGTACTTTCATGGTAATTCCTCAGTACGATTATAATTATTTAACGTTTTAACCCACACAGATGACAAAATTGACTGGTAGCTGACAAAGATGTCATCTGCTCGTAATCAGATTGTCAGTCTTCTTTTGCTAATCTGTATGAATGAAACATAGTTGTTCATACCTAGCGACTATGAATTATTTTCTCAGGTAATCAATTCAAATATCTAACAACTTAAATATCTAACAACTTACAAAAGAGGTTTTACATGAAAACATATGGTTCATTCAAAAAAGCAGTACTGCTATCGGCTTCTGTACTTATTGGTATTACTGCGGCTAATGCGCACACTACCGAGCTAAGTACTTCAATCATCAATAACTGTGATGCGGTTACTGAATTTGCAAAAAACTTGGATCACAACGATGCTCAGCTCTCAAATTCACAAATGAAAAGTTATATCGATGCGAGAGTGGCTTGTGAGATCGAACACAAAGATCAACATCTACAGTCTGAAAAATACTTCATCAACAAATATGGTAGCGATAAGTAACATTAGCTCTGATGTTATACTAAAGGATTGATGACAACATTAAAAACTAAAAACAGCAAGATGACAATATTGTAATCTTGCTGTCATCTCTCTGTCAGAATCAATGAAGTATGCTTTAAAATAACTTAACATCCCAAATATTTTTTGACTTTATACCAAATCAAATAAGGATTTACCATGTCATTATTCAAATCAATATCACTATCTAAATCAATCGTAGCCACTGCTATAGCCTTGGTCGTTTCAACGTCAGCTTTGGCGCATGACCCAAAAATGCATGCGCAGAAAGATCAGATGAACTGCGAAAAGATGGAAAAACACATGGATATGATGGGCAAAATGGATCATAGCAAAATGGATATGAACGATCCTGCTATGAAAGCCATGATGACCAACATGAGCAAAATGAAAGC